>NZ_CP029426.2:5812744-6419337 GCF_002266435.3 Bradyrhizobium amphicarpaeae | reverse complement strand
AGTTCGACGTCAAGGAAGGGAATTCCGATCCGGATTCCGGCTCCAACCCCGGCGATGACGGTGCGCTCGATGTCCTGGAGGACGACGGCTCCGATCCCGTCGTCCAGGAGCTCGGCGGCTTCATCATCGCCTTGAACGAGGACGAGCAGCTTGATCTCGTCACGCTGACCTGGCTCGGCCGCGGCGAGGGCACGATTGACGATTGGGATGAGTTGCGCGCCCGCGCGGTGGAGGCGCGAGCTGAGTACAGCAGCCCGCGCCGCGAAACCGTGCGCTATCTGCTCGGCGACCCCATGCTGGGCGATCTGCTCGCCAACGGGCTGGACGAATTCGGCATCGACTGGACCGACGAGCGCACGACAGCCGATTCCTCCGCGCCAAGTCAGCAGGACGAGGACGAGCCGACAAAGCAGCGGTGATCGGGCTTCGCAGTGATCCGGGAAACGATTGAGCCCCCGATACTTCCACATCGTCATGGCCGGGCTTGACCCGGCCATCCACGTCTTCCTGCGTGGTGGAAAGAACGTGGATGCCCGGGACAAGCCCGGGCATGACGGCCTAGTGTGGATCGTGCCGTTTCAGGCGCGACGCATTACAACGTCCCCGGGAAAGCGCCGCCGTCCAGCAGGATGTTCTGGCCGGTGATGAAGCCGGCCTTGGCACCGCACAGGAAGGCGCAGGCATAGCCGAACTCGTCGGGCTGGCCGAAGCGGCCGGCCGGGTTCAGCTTGGCGCGCTCGGCCAGGATCTGCTCGGGCGTCGTGCCGCGCTTGTCGGCTTCACCCTTCGCGGTGCTGGTCAGGCGATCCGTCTCGAACGGACCGGGCAACAGGCCGTTGATGGTGACGTTGTTGATCACGGTCTTGCGCGACAGGCCGGCGATGAAGCCGGTGAGGCCGGCGCGTGCGCCGTTGGAGAGGCCGAGGATGTCGATCGGCGCCTTCACAGCGGCCGAGGTGATGTTGACGATGCGGCCGAATTTGCGCGCCATCATGCCGTCCACGGTCGCCTTGATCAGCTCGATCGGCGTCAGCATGTTGGCGTCGATCGCCTTGATCCAGTCGTCGCGGGTCCAGTTGCGGAAATCGCCGGGCGGCGGGCCGCCGGCATTGTTGATCAGGATGTCGGGCTCGGGGCACGCCTTCAGCACCGCCTCGCGGCCTGCCGGCGTCGTGATGTCGCCGACGATCTCGGTGACCTTGACGCCGGGATAGGCTTTGCGGATCTCGTCCGCGGTCTTCTTCAGCGCTTCGGCGCCGCGCGCGGTCAGCGTGACGTCGACGCCGGCCTCCGCCAGCGAGATGGCGCAGGCACGCCCGAGGCCCTTGCTGGATGCGCAGACGATGGCGCGGCGACCTTTGATCCCAAGATCCACTGTTTCACTCCCGTAAATGTCAGGCAGGTTTTGGATGGTGGCACTCTAGCCAACATCGGCGCCGCTGATAAGGCATGGGCCCGCGTCAAAATGCATGCACCTCGCCGCCAGCGATGCAAATGCGGCTGAGCTCTAGATGCGCCGCTCCTGCTTGAGGCGGTCGATCGCGGAGGCCGCTTCCGGTGGCAGCGACTTGAAGCCCATCTGACCCGCCGTCGAGAACAGCGGCCGCAGATGCGAGCCGGCGAGAAACGGCGGCTGTTTGTCGGCCGGCACGATCTGGTCGAACACCAGCACCAGCGTGGTGGCGACGAGACCGACCCTGGCGGCGCCGAGCGCAGCGCCGCCGAGCCGGTCGCCGATGCCGGCGTCGCGGATCGTGTCGGTCAGCGCCAGGCGCCCGATATAGCCGAACAGCATGCCGACCACCACGAAGATGCCGAACAGCCAGGTCCAGTTCTGCAGCCACGGCGCATGCGGGTTGCCGGCGATCTGCGGCACGATCAACGGCATCAGCGCCACCGCGATCGGCGCGGCGAGGAGATAGGCGAGGATGGTCATGGCGCTGCGGAGCAGACCTGTCCTGAAGCCGAAGACGACCGCAATGGCGAGCGCCACATAGACCGCGAGATCGAAACTGTTCATCGGAAAAATCGCCTCTATGGAACGAATGAACGCCGGACCGATCATTCCGGTTTCAGATCGCTAAAATCGTCTGTATCGCCGCCTCCAAGAGCGTAAAGGTGATTGCCGATGTCGGAGCTATTCGATGTCGGTAAAGAAACCGTCCTCGTCACTGTTGCAATTCTGCTGCCGGAGCAGTTCTGGATTGCTTCGCGGCGCTCGCAATGACGATAGGGAAGGAGCTACCGCATCTCCGCCCTGATCATGTCCGCCGCCTTCTCCCCGATCATGATGGTCGGCGCGTTGGTGTTGCCGCCGATCAGCGTCGGCATGATCGAGGCGTCGACGATGCGCAATCCCTCGACGCCGTGCACCTTCAGGGCCGGATCCACCACGGCCATCGCATCCGTCCCCATCTTGCAGGTGCCGACGGGGTGATAGACGGTGTCGACGCGCTCGCGCAGAATGTTGCGGATGTCGTCGTCGGTTCGCACCCCGGACGTGAACATGTCCTTCTTCTGCAGCGCGCGCAGCGCTGGCGTCTCCATCAGGCGGCGCGTGGTCTTGAAGGCTGCGACCATGCTCTCGACGTCTTCTTCCTCGCCGAGGAAATTCGGATCGATCATCGGCGCCGCGAGCGGGTCGGCGCTCTTCAGCCAGACGCTGCCGCGGCTCTTCGGCCGCAGCAGGCAGACATGGCACGAGAAGCCCGCCTCCTTGTGCTTTTTACGGCCGTGGTCGTCGAGCATCGCGATGACGAAGTGGAGCTGGATGTCGGGTACGTCGAGGTCAGGCCGGGTTTTCAAAAAGCCGCCGCACTCGGCGAAATTGGTGGTCATCAGGCCGCGCCGTTCGCGGCGATATTGCTGGATGGCGCGGAGCAGGGATGGCAGCCGGCCGAGCGAGGCGTGAACGAAATGCGGATAGTCGGAGGCGTAGACGAACACGAAATCCGGGTGGTCTTGCAGATTGCGCCCGACGCCCGGCAGATGATGGAGGGCGCCAATGCCGTGCGTTCGAAGTGCATCGCCGTCGCCGATGCCCGACAGCATCAGTAATTGCGGTGACTGGAAGGCGCCGCCGGCGAGGATCACCTCGCGGCGCGCCCGCAACTGCTTCGTCTGCCTGCCCTGCCGATATTCGATCCCGACCGCGCGCCCTCCTTCGAACAGGATCTTCGTGGCGTGCGCGCCCGTCTCGACGCGCAGATTCGCCCGCTTGTCCATGTGAGGCTGAACATAGGCCCGCGCCGCGCTCCAGCGCTCGCCATTGTGCTGCGTCGCCTGGTAGCTGCCGAGCCCTTCATGGTCCTCACCATTGAAGTCGTCGCGGATGCGAAACTGCGCCTCGCGTGCGGCCTGATGGAAGACGTCATGGATTGGATTGTCCGAGCGCAGCCTGTTGACGTGCAGCGGGCCGCCCTTGCCATGATACGCGCCGTCGAAATCGGAATTGTTCTCCGAGCGCTTGAAGTAGGGCAGCACATCGGCATACGACCAGCCGGCATTGCCGAGCGAGGCCCAATGGTCGTAGTCGGCGCGATGGCCGCGAATATAGACCATGGCGTTGATCGCCGAGGAGCCACCGAGGCCCTTGCCGCGCGGCTGATAGCCGATGCGGCCGTTCAATCCCTTCTGCGGCACCGTGTCGAAGGCCCAGTTGGCCGCCTTGTAGGGCAGGGCGAGTCCGAACGGCGTGGTGATCCGCCAGCTTTCGTTCCTGCCGCCGGCATCGAGCAGCGCCACGGACGTCGCCGCATCTTCCGACAGCCGCCCAGCCACCGCGCAGCCGCCGGAGCCCGCGCCCACGACGACGAAATCGAATGTGTCAGTCACTGATGTTTCCCCCGCATTTTCTTTGTCATTCCGGGGCGCGCGAAGCGCGAGCCCGGAATCCATTGATCCGCCTTGACGGTGGTGAGATGGATTCCGGGCTCGCCTCTTCGAGGCGCCCCGGAATGACACCGCTTGCGCCGCCCCTAGGACATGAACCGCATCAATTTCTCCAGCCGCGCGATCTTGCCGCCGTAGGGCGGATAGAGATCGGCGAGGCGGTTGAACCTGGAGCGATAGAACACCGGCTTCAGCTTGCTGAACGTGCGGAAGCCCCACTCGCCGTGATAGGCGCCGGTGCCGGATGCGCCGACGCCGCCCATCGGCTGGTTGATCTGAGTGAAGTGAAACAGGCAGTCGTTGATGGTGACGCCGCCGGAGATGGTGCGTGCCAGCACCTCGTCGCGCGCAGCGCCGTCCTTGCCGAACCAGTACAGCGCCAGCGGCCGGTCGCGATGGTTGATGAAGGCGATGGCCTCGGTGCGATCGCGGTAGCCGAGCAGCGGCAGCACCGGTCCAAAAATCTCCTCCTGCATCGCCGCCATCGCTTCGGTCGCACCGACGATCAGCGTCGGCGGGAATTTGCGATGCGCCTTCCAGTTCGGATCATCCGCCTTCGCCGGCTGCAGGATCTTTGCGCCGCGCTGCGCCGCGTCCGCGACGAGGCCTTCGAGCCGGGCGTAATGCCGGTCCGAGATGATCGAGCTGTAGTCCTTGTTGGCGGGATCGGTGCCGAACATCCGCCGCATCTGCGCGCGGACCTTCTCGGCGAAGGCCTGCAACGCCGGCTCCGGCACCAGCACATAGTCCGGCGCGATGCAGGTCTGCCCGGCATTGAGCAGCTTGCCGTAGGCGATGCGCTCGGCCGCCTCGTCGAGATCGGCCGAGGCGTCGATGATCGCAGGCGACTTGCCGCCGAGTTCGAGGGTGACGGGCGTGAGGTTACGCCCGGCGGCCTCCGCCACGATCCGCCCGACCCGGGTCGAGCCGGTGAACACGAGGTGATCGAACGGCAGGCGTGCAAACGCCTCGGCGATCTCGTTTTCGATGTCGGTGACGAGCAGCTCGGTCGCATCGAAGCGCGCGGCGACCGTCTCCTTCAGCAGGTCTGCGAAATGCGGCGTGAGCTCGCTCGGCTTGATCAGGACGCGATTGCCGGCGGCGAGCGCGCCGATCGCCGGCGCGAGCGTGAGCTGCAGCGGATAATTCCAGGGCGCGATGATTCCGACGACGCCGAGCGGCTGCGGCATCAGCCGATTGCGCGCGGGCAGGAATTGCAGCGCGGTGGCGACCCGCTGCGGCGCCATCCAGCTCTTCAGGTGCTTGGTGGCGTGCCGGATCTCGGAAAACACCAGCATCGTCTCGGCGATGGTGGTCTCGACCGCCGAGCGGTGGCCGAAATCGGCCGAGATCGCCTGCCGGAAACGCTCCTCATTGTCGGCGACCACGGCCCGCAGCCGCGCCAGCCGGTCGAGCCGCTCGTCATGGCCGGCCGGCGGCTCGTCCCGGGACCGCGCGACCATGGCGTGGAAGGCCTCCTCCAGCGCTCCCAGCGGGGCGCTCGTCAGGGATTTGTCCACGGCGTTCCTCCCTCGAGGGCGCGTTTCGGCCCTCATCTTGTTGCCGCAAGCTGGCCCTTTGTGGAACTTCTGGCAAGTGCGCAGGGAACGCAGCGGAATTTGGTCGATTCCCTGTCATAAAGTAGAAAAAAAACGTTCCCGCAGCCCTTTCCAAAGGCACCTCGCCTTGATACATACGCCCAGCACCCGACGGGCTTTGCCCGGGGTTGCCTTCCAAGGAAGCCTTTGGGACGGACGAGAAAAGCCACGCGAACAGCGCCGGCCTCAACCGACCGTCCCCGGGATCCAGCTGAAGGCAAAGCAAGTGTTTAACGCGGGGTGGAGCAGCCCGGTAGCTCGTCAGGCTCATAACCTGAAGGTCATAGGTTCAAATCCTATCCCCGCAACCAAATTTGGAATGACCGGTTCCGATACGAAAATGGCCCGCTTGATGCGGGCCATTTTTGTTTTGGCCATGATCACCGGACGTCTCGGGATATGACGAGTCCCTCGGTCGGTATGCCTTCCGACGTGGTCGGCGGAGCATCAGCGAACTGCGTCGATTCAGGCGCTTGAACGAGACGTCGCGGCAATTGCTACCTCTAGCAGTCCTCAATTTCGTGCACTGTCACTGTAATCTTGTCACCGTATTCTGAGTGGTTCGCTGTGTGTGTGTCATCAGAGGCTCCTCCGAAGGTGGTCGCGAGGTTCGGGCTACAGAGCCGTCAGGCCGCCATCGACCGGCAGATCGATGCCGGCGACGTAGCTGCTCTGATCGGAGGCGAGGAATAAAGCAGCGGAGGCGATTTCCTCGGGGCGCGCCAAGCGTGCCAGAGGCGTCATCGCAGTGATTTGGTTTCTGGCTTCGGCGGCCCCTTCTTTGGACGGGAACTGTTCGTCGAACATCGGCGTGTCCACCGCGCCAGGGCTGAGCACGTTGGTCCTGATCTTCCGATCCTTGAGTTCGCTGGTCCACGTCCGGGCGAACGACCGGAGCGCTGCTTTGGTGGCGCTGTAGGTGCTGCGGCCCGGAATGCCTTTGTTCTTGCCGGCAGACGCCACGAGGATGATGGAGGCTCCATCATTCAAGTGGGGCAGCGCCTTTTGAACGGTGAAATAAGTGCCGCGGGCGTTGGTGTTGAAGGTCTTGTCGAAATGCTCGGGCGTCGCAGCGGGGGTCATCGTCTTTTCGACGAAGGCCGCACTCGCAAAAATCACGTCGATTCTGCCCTTCTTCGCGACGATCTCGTAGAGACGGTCGAGGTCATCGAGCTTGGAGATGTCGGTCTTTACGGCGGTGACGTTCGTACCGATCTCTGCGACGGCATTGTCGAGTTCGGCTTGGCGGCGACCGGCGATGAACACGTAGGCCCCCTCTTCAACGAATCTCCTGGCAGTCGCGAGGCCGATACCGCTGCTGCCTCCTGTGACGACGGCGATCTTGTTTTTTAATAGAGACATCTTGTTTCCTTTCGGTGCGCCTTCAGGACACCGCGCTCAGGGATGATGGATTAGACAAGTCGATGCCGGAGACCTTGACCACGGCTTGCCAGGCAGATTCCTGGCTGGCGCGATTGTGGAGGTGTGGCTGGCGCTGGACTTCCATCGGGCCTGAGAACTTCCCTTTGGCCGAGGCGAAGAATTCCCCTGAGACGTCGGTTCCGAATTCCGACGCCTGGAGGTACCGACCAGCCGCGGTCTCCGGCGTCTGATTCATGCCGGGAATGAGGTTGACGATTGGAATCATCAGATACTTCAACAACGGGCCAGCGTTTCGCGCCACGTTGGTGGCGTTCGACGCGCCGGGCGAGACAGCGTACACGGCCATGCCGGAGGGTAGCCGGCGCGCCAGCGCCGCGACCCACCAAGCGACAATGAGCTTCGCATCGGCATACGCATTGTTGGGCGCGTACGTCACGTTCGGCCCGTTGCGAATCAGGGCTTCAACAGCGGCGGTTTGGTCGTCCCGGAAGTATTTGGCCGCGAAGGCGGGCACGTTGGTATATTTGAACATGGGCACGCCCCCTCGGGCGGGCTCCGCGCTGGCGATAACGATCCTCGCGTTGGGGCTCAGCAGGTTGGCACGAAGCAAGCCGACGGTCAGTTGATGATGGCCGATCAGCGGCGCCTGAGAAGCCTCGATGCCCTCCGCAGTGATCACGCGCGCCTTGCCAGGAACCATCCCTGCATTGAGCAGCAGGAAATCGATCGGCCGACCTCGCTTGACCAGCGCGGCGAGCGCAGACTGAACGCTGAGCGGCTTGTCCAGGTCCAGCTCGAACGGCGTGAAGACCTTTCGTGTGGTCTCAGCCGCGAGTTGTGCGGCCGTTTCTTGAACCCCGGCCAGGCTGCGGCCGGTGACGATGACCTGGCTGTAGCCTTTGATGGCGAGCAAGCGGGCTGCGGCATAACCAAGCCCGGAAGTGGTGCCGGTGACGAGAGCGATCGAGTTTTCCATGGGCATCTCCGATGTTGAGGGTGAAGTTCGAGTCGGAAAGCCCTGCGAGGCCCAGGCCAGCTTGCTAATTTCGAACTGTTCAGTTATATATTGTCGCAATCAAAGATGCGTTGCAAGGATTTTTTAACTGGATGGTTCAGAATACTGCTAAGCCGCGTGGACGGCCTCGCAGCTTCGACGAAACGGGGGCGCTGGAAAGGGCCACCCAGGTGTTCTGGTCGAAAGGCTTTGACGGCGTCACGATTGACGATCTCGTCGCGGGGATGGGCGTGGGAAGGCCGAGCCTGTATGCCGTCTTTGGCGACAAGCGGGCGATATTCTTGCGCGTCCTTAAGGCGTATGCTGAGGCGAAGGGCGATCGCGCGGCGAAGGTGCTCCTCTCGCCACAGGGTCTTCGCGCCTCGATCTCGGCCTTCCTGAGGTTCGCCGTCGAAAGTGCGACCGAGAAAGGGTCCGCCCGGGGATGCCTTCTGATTTGCGTCGCGCCGCTTGTGGATGACCCTGAGGTACGGAGGTTCTTGCAAAACGCGACCGCCGGAGGCGCCGCGCTGGTGGAAGGTCGGTTCCGGGACGCGATCACCGCAGGCGAAATCCCGTCCGACTTTCCTGTGGCCGAACGCGCGATCCAAGTCACGGATTTTGCTCGTGGCCTTACGATGCGTGCGCTGATAGGTACGCCACGCAAGACGCTCCTCAGGGATGCCGAGGAAGCGACCGACTTGGTGCTCCTGTCGCGGCCTGGAAAGGCGACGCCAGAAGGTTGATGCTGGATTGCGTGGACGTTGATCCGTTCCCGCATCTGGAACGCTGGCTCGATGCCGTGGATAGCGGCTGGCGACACTCAAGGTCTATAAGCTGCGAATACCTACAATAAGAACGCGATGCAGTCGCGTTGCCGCTTTCCCTTGTCGAAGAGGCTGAATTCTTCGTGTTTCAGCACAAACACTAGCACAAGAATATTTTCTGAAGATTTAAATACAGTGAAATCAATAGTTTGAACGTTTGCCCATCTGTCTCATGACCTGAAGGTCATAGGTTCGAATCCTATCCCCGCAACCAAATTTGGATTTGACCGGATCCGATACGAAAATGGCCCGCATCGCGCGGGGCCATTTTTGCGTCGGGGGGAATGTCGCGGGCAGTGTTGTGTGACCCCTCGCGTTATTTCCTGTATGGAAAGCACGTTCCTCCAAGAAGGCAGCAAGTTTGCAGATTTCGCCAAGTCGCTTTTCCGTGGCCCCCATGATGGATTGGACCGACCGCCATTGTCGGGTGTTCCACCGTCAGCTGTCCCGGTCGGCGTTGCTCTATACGGAAATGCTCACGACCGGCGCCGTCATTCACGGCGATCGGGAGCGGCTGCTTGGGTTCGACCAGGTCGAGCACCCGGTCGCGTTGCAGCTTGGCGGCTCGAACGCGAGCGACCTTGCGGAGGCCGCGCGGATCGGCGGGGGCTTCGGCTACGACGAGATCAATCTCAATGTCGGCTGTCCGTCCGATCGGGTGAAGGACGGTCGTTTCGGTGCCTGCCTGATGGCGGAGCCGCAATTGGTGGCCGAGGGCATCGCCGCGATGAAGCGGGCGGTCGCCATTCCCGTGACGGTGAAATGCCGCATCGGCATCGACGACCAGGATCCTGAAGTCGCGCTCGATACGCTGGCCCGGTCAGTGGTCGCCGCTGGTTGCGATACGCTGATCGTGCATGCACGGAAAGCCTGGCTCAACGGCCTGTCACCGAAAGAGAACCGTGACATCCCGCCGCTCGACTATGATCGCGTCTATCGTCTCAAGTGCGCAATGCCGGATGTGCCCATCATCATCAATGGCGGCATCTTGAGCATCGACGAGGCGAGAGGGCATCTTGCGCATGTCGACGGCGTGATGCTCGGTCGCGCGGCATATCAGGAGCCGTGGCGATTGCTCTCGGTGGATGCCGACATCTTCGGCGAGGTGCCGCCTCACGAGACCATGCAGGATGCGCTCGAGGCGATGATACCCTATGTCGAGCGGCAGCTTTCACGCGGCACGCGGCTGCACGCGATCACGCGGCATTTCGTCGGTGCATTCCACGCGGTCCCTGGCGCGCGATCGTTCCGCCGACATCTTGCCGAGCAAGGGACCCGGCCGGGGGCAGACGTCAGCGTATTGAGAGATGCGATCGGTAAGCTGGCGTTCACGCAGGCTGCTTGACGCATCCGTTGCCGGAAACTTCGCGCTTCGCCGGTTGTACTGTTTTCGCGATAACAGCCCGACCGGTCTGCCGGCCCGCGTGCCCGGCATCGATGATGCACCGATGGAGTCAGCGAGAGCAACGTGCGGATGCCTTGATGGAGGCATCCGCACAGGAGCGCGGGTTGGCGATCAGGACCTGTACGGACAGACCATCGTCAGATGGAGCAGCGTCGGCTTGTCCGAGCCCTTCTTGTAGTCCCACTCCAGCCGGATCTCGTGCCGGTGGGCATAGGCGTCGCTCGGCGCGTGGACGATGATGTTTGTCTTCATCGGGATCGGCGGCTCGGAGTTGAAGCACTTCCGGACGCAGGCATCGAGCAGGTCGCAGCGCGTCAGGGGAATCACTCCGGGTTCGTCACGGGACAACGGGACCGTGTTCGGCTGGGTGCTGAGGTCGAGACGAGCCCGGCCTTTTTCCTTGTGCCAGTACTTGGCGCTGCCCTGTGGCCATCTCGATGGCGGGTTCAGGATCAAATGGTACTGGCCGTATTCCAGGGTCGGCAGGTCGATGTCGTCGGATGCCTTGAGCTTGGCGACGCTCTTCTTCATGTTCGCGAGGGGATAGTAATTGGCGTTCATCAAATCCCTGAAAGCCTTGCCGCTATATGTCCTTCCGCCCATCGTCTGGTCCTTCGATACGATCAAATTGATAAGGGAATCGTGCAGCCCAGCAAAAGCTCGTCAGCCGTTATGAAAGCCTCGGCGCCCCACCGACGCGCGGCCCCATTTTCGCGCGACGACGAAGCTACCACCCGAAAATGCATTTCGTCCAGAGAGCCACCTCGGACGACACAGCTATGTTTTGCTGCAAGTTCGATTGCCATGCATGTCCCGATGGGTATTCTACGCCAAGCTCCGCCGCGAGCACCGGTCGGCATAGGACTTTTGAAGGCTCAGGAATGCATTGTGTCGCGTGTCAGGCGACGATCGACCCGAGCGATAGCTGGTGCGCGAAATGCGGGCTGGCCGTGCGACGTTCCGATCCCGATAGCGAACGCCGGTTCGTCACCATTCTCCGTGCCGACGTCGTAGATTCGACCGGGCTGGTGGCAGAGCTGGAGCCGGAGGAGGCGATCTCGCGCCTTGAGCCGGCCCTGGCCGCGATGAGAGCGGCGGTGCGTCAGTTCGGCGGCATTGTCAGCAAGGAGCTCGGTGACGGGATCGCCGCGGTGTTCGGCGCTCCCATCGCGGATGACAACCATGCCCCGCTGGCCTGCCATGCGGCGCTCGAACTCGTCCGGCGCGTCGGAAGCCTCGGCGATCCCGGCCTGCAGGTGCGGGTTGGCCTCCATTCCGGACATGTCGTCGCCTACATGGTCGCCAGCGAGTTTTCCAAGGTCTACGAGATCGGCGGTGCCGCCCAGCATCTGGCAGCGCGGCTGGAATCGGCGGCGGAAGCGAATCAGATTTATGTGTCGGAAGCCTGCCAGAAGCTCGCGGATGGGCATGTCCGGTTTGAGTTCCTGGGCGGCAGGACCCTGCGTGGCTTCAACCAGCCTCTGCCGGTCTATCGAATCGTCGGCGCCAGCGATCTTTCGAGTTGGCGGGTGCGGCGCGCGCGCAGTGTTTCACGGTTCGTCGATCGTGTCACAGAGCGGGCGCTGCTCGGCCGCGCCGCGGGCGGCGTGGGTGCCAGCCGTCAGACGGTCCTGCTGCTGGGTGATGCGGGCATCGGCAAGTCACGGCTGGCGCACGAGTTCGCCCAGGAACGCAAGGCCGATGGCTGGCGCCTGGTCGATGCCGAATGCAGCCCGAACCTCCAGGGCGCTCCGTTCAGTACGCTGAAGCGCCTCTTGCTTTCGTTGCTGGAGGCGGCCGGGAAGGATCCGGATGGCTCCGGCGACCCGCGAAGCGATCTGCCACCGATCCATCAAAGCGCCCTCGACGCCGTGCTGGACCTGCCGATCTCGGAGCCCGAGTGGAATCAGCTGGAGCCTCATGCACGGGGGCGCGCGATTACCGATGCGAGCTGCGCCGTCGTCGAGGGGCTTGCTCGCCGCCAGCGAGCGGTCGTTTTGCTCGAGGACCTGCATTGGATCGACCGGGCCAGCGATACGGTCGTGGCTGCGATTGCTTCGTTGCAGGCGCCCGGTCTTCTCGTACTCCTCACCTCCAGGCCGAACGGAATGCCGGTGTGGATCGCGCGCTGCCACGCCGAAATCGTGGCGATGCGGCCCCTCGATGACGATTCGGGGCTGGCCATGCTGGCAGACATGCTCGGTCCCTCCATCGCGAACGACGATCTCAAGAACCGGATCATCTCGCACACGGCCAATGTCCCTCTGTTCATCGAGGAGGTCTGCCGCGGGCTGAGGGATAGCGGAACGCTTCGTGGCCAATGGGGCGATCTCGCGCTCGTGCGTCCCATCGACGAACTCGGCATCCCCTCGAGCATCCAGGGCGTGATCGCAGCACGCCTCGATCGCGTGTCGCGGCAGGAACGTTCCATCCTGCAGATCGCGGCAGCGCTTGGGCCGCGATCGAGCGTCGCCATGCTGCGCAGGCTCGTCGAGTTTCCCGAGGGTAGCGTTCAGGATTGCCTTGCCGCGCTCGATCGCGCCGAGCTGCTGGTCAGGATCGACAGCGAATTGGGCGATGAACTCGAATTTCGCCACGAGATGGTTCGCCAGGTCACATACGACTCGATGGTCGAAAAGGTGCGCGAGGAGATTCATGCACGCATTCTCGGGACGTTGGAGAGCGACGAAACCTGCGCGGATGAGCCCGATACGCTGTGCTATCACGCGGTGCGCGCCAAGGATTGGCACAAGGCCTTTGTCCACGGCAGAAGTGCCGGACGAAAATGTTTGAGCCGGTCGGCTTTTGCGGACGCGGCCAACTATTTCGAGAGCGCGATGGGCTCGCTCGACAAGACTCCGCCGAGGGGGGCGCGGGAGGCCGACGCGATCGATCTGCGGATGGAGGCGCGCTCGGCGTTCATCGCGTCCGGTCAGGTCGCCGAGTGGTTGGACCTGGGAAAGGAGGCGGAGCGGCGGGCCGACGCGATCGACGACATCGGACGCAAGGTCGCCGCGATGACGGTCAGGGCCGGCGCGCAGAACTTCTATGGCGCGCCGGTCGAAGCGGTCGTGGTCAATGAAGAGGTGGTCCGCCTCGCGCAAGGGTGGGGCAATCTGGGGTGGCTCAATCTGGCAAGATATGGTCTCGGGCAAGCCTATTTCCTTGCCGGCCGTTACCACGAGGCAGAGCGGACGGTGGCATTGGCGCACGCTCAATTAGCGGGACCGGACGCCAGCGCGCCGATCGGGACGACTCCAAGGTATTTGCTTCTGCTCTGCTGCATGATGAAGAGCTTTACCCACACGGTCATGGGCGAGTTCGACGCCGCCGAGCAGCTCCAGCGCGAGGCCGCCGCGATCGCGGCAGAAACCAATCGCCCGTATGATCTTGCGGGAGCCGCCTATAGCGGCGGCTGGCTGATGCTCGGCCGGGGCGACCCGGCGGCTGCCGCCGCCATTCTCGAGGACGGTTTTGTCCTGGCGCAGAAGCACGGCATCCGGCTGTTCGTGCCGGTGCTGGCCTGCCACCTCGGCATGGCCTATCTGGAGCAGGGGCTGTTCGACCGCGCGCGGAGCATGCTGACCGAGGCGCGCGAGGAGGCCAAGGCGGTCGGCTATACCTCGGCGGTGCTGCGCAGCTCGATCTATCTTGCGCTCGCGACCTGCCGCCTCGGCGATGTCAGGGCCGCGCAGAACATGCTGCGCGAGGCCCGCAACACCGCGCGACAACAGGGATTTTCGGGCCTCGAGGCCGAGGCCCTGTTCGGCGAGGCCATCGTGACGCCGGC
The DNA here is from genome assembly GCF_002266435.3 of Bradyrhizobium amphicarpaeae. Classification (NCBI taxonomy): domain Bacteria; kingdom Pseudomonadati; phylum Pseudomonadota; class Alphaproteobacteria; order Hyphomicrobiales; family Nitrobacteraceae; genus Bradyrhizobium; species Bradyrhizobium amphicarpaeae. Next base: position 6,405,449 of record NZ_CP029426.2, on the reverse strand, counting down.
CTCCAGTGCGGAGAGCAGGGCAGCCATCCTCGCGTCCTTGCGCGCCGCCATCGCGATCGCCTCCGAGAGCGGCGCGCGGCCGCTCCAGCGCAAGGCCGAGGCGATGCTGAGCGAGGTGCTCGGACAGGGCAGCGAGCTAATCTGACGCCGTGTCCGATCGGGTCTGCATTGCGCCGCCGCGGACCGACCCGTCGGGCCAAAAATGCCGAGTAAATCTTATAATTGCAACAAAGGGTTAGCTACTGTGCATGGGGTTGTTTTCGCGATTTTTGATCGGGCCCGTCGCCAGGCGGCTGCGAGATGCAGCCTCGCACACCGCAGCGACGATGCCCTTGCACCGAAGCCAAGGTCGGCTACCGTCGGTACCAGCCGCAGGGCCATGGACTTTTGATTAACATTTTTTAGCATCGCATCTTGCCGGCGCCGCCATGGCGCGACGCCCATCGGACGAGGCGGGGCCATGATCACACGGGACCAGTCAGCTCTGTTGGCGCCGGTCGAGCGCGACCTCAGGCTCGATCTCTTCCGCGGCATCGGGTTGTGGATGATCTTCCTCGATCACATCCCGCACGACGTCGTGGCGTGGCTGACGCTGCGCAATTACGGCTTCAGCGATGCCGCCGAATTCTTCGTCTTCATCTCCGGCTATCTGGTCGGCTGGATCTACGGACCGATCGTCGCCGGCGGCTGGTTTCTCGCCGCGATGAAGCGGCTGTGGCGGCGTGCGGCCGAGTTGTATGTCGCGCACATCATGCTGTTTCTGCTGTTCACCGCGCAGATCGCCCGCACCGCGCGCCGCTTCGACAATCCGATGTACCAGCACGAGTTCAACGTATTCAACTTCCTGTCGCATCCGGACGAACTGATCGGGCAGGCGATCCTGCTGAAATACAAGCCGGTCAATCTCGACGTGCTGCCGCTCTACATCACGCTGGTGCTCGCCTCGCCCTTCATCATCTGGTGCCTGGTGCGCCGGCCGAACCTGACGCTCGCCGCCTCCGTCGTGCTCTACGTGCTGTCTCGCTGGCTCAACTGGAACATCGCTTCCTATCCGCCCGGCACGACCTGGTACTTCAACCCGTTCTGCTGGCAGCTGATGTTCGTGTTCGCGGCCTGGTGCGGCGTCGGCCAGATCGACAAGATCGCCGGATGGGTGTGGTCGAGGGCGGCGATGGGGCTGGCCGCGGCCTGGCTGGTGTTCGCGCTGCTGATCGTGATGACCTGGCACGTCCCCGCGCTCGAGGCGCTGATCCCGAAATGGATGATCAAGGCGATCTACCCGATCGACAAGACCGACCTCGACATGCTGCGCTTCACCCATTTCCTGGCGCTGGCGATCTGGGTGACCCATTTCATCTCGCGCAAATGGCGGGTGCTGCACGGGGCCTGGCTGCGGCCCGTCATCCTGTGCGGCCAGCATTCGCTGCCGATCTTCTGCCTCGGCGTGTTCCTGTCGTTCTCGGCGCATTGGATCCTGACGCAATACACCAAGGGGGTCTGGGAGCAGCTCGCCGTCTCCATCGTCGGCATCGCCATCATGATCGGCGCGGCCTGGCTGCTCGACCGCGCCAAGCGCGTGCCGGAGCTGTTCGTGAAGGTGACCGAGGTCGAGGAGCCGGAGATCGTGGAGAGCGCGCAGGCCGCGCCCCCCGGTGCGGCTCCCGCGAACCGCTGAAGCATCGTCCGCATGTCCTGGAGAGCCTCATGTCCAAACGTTTGTTGACGATCGCCGGCACTCTCCTGCTTCTCGTCTGCGGTGCATCGGCACAGGCGCCGTCGCCGGAGGCGATGAGCGCGGCGCGCAAGCTCGTCGTCACCTTGAAGGTCGCCGATCAGTACCGCGCCTTGCTGCCGCAGCTCCTGCTCAAGCTTCGGCCCGTGGTTGCGCAGGACAGGCCGGAGATCGAGCGCGACTACGATGCGGTGACGGCACCCGGCTCCAATATCTATGCTCCGTTCGTTGCGTCCATGGTCGAGCAGATCGCGGTGGTCTATGCCCAGAGTTTCACGGTGGACGAGCTGCGCCAGATCGACGGCTTCTACGCCCAGCCGGCCGGAAAGAAGTTTTTGGAGAAGTCGGACGCGCTGGCGCAGGCGAGTGCGCAGATCGGCCAGGACGTCAGCCAGAAGGCCGCCGACGAACTGAAGCAGCGCCTGATCGAGGCGCTGCGCCGGAAGGGGCACAAGCTCTAGCCGGGGCCTAAGCCAGGAACGCGCGGAAGCGCCGCAGCGCGATCACGAAGAAGACGCCGCCGATCACGGCGAGCGCGACCAGTTGGGGCCACACCGCCTCCAGGCCCGCGCCGCGGAACAGGATCGCCTGCGCGAGCATCACGAAATGCGTGTTGGGCGCCGCCAGCATGATGTCCTGGACGAATTGCGGCATGCTCTCGCGCGGCGTCATGCTGCCCGACAGGGTTTGAAGCGGCAGCAAGGTCATCATCAGAAGCAACCCGAACTGTGGCATGGAACCGGTGACGGTGGCGAGGAAGATGCCCATGCTGGTGGTGGCGAACAGCTGCAGCGCCGCGCCCAGCAGGAACAGCGCGACCGAGCCGTCGATCGTGACCGCCAGCCATCCCTTGATCACGAAGGCGATCGACAGCGCGGAGGCCACCAGCACCACTGCACCCATCGACCACACCTTGCTGACCATGATCTCCAGCGGCGTGACCGGCATGACCAGCAAATGTTCGATGGTGCCGTGCTCGCGCTCGCGGATCAGCGCCGCGCCCGTCAGGATGATCGAGAGCATGGTGATCGACATGATGAGGTGGTCGATCGCGCCAAACCAGGACCTCTTCAGCTCCGGATTGAAACGGGCGCGCAGAGCCAGGTCGATCTGCGGCATCTGAGCTTCGCGGTTGCGCGCCAGGAACTCGGCGATCTCGGCGCCGATGATCTGCTCGACATAGCCGCCGCCATTGAAGGCTTGCGAGATGCGTGTCGCGTCGACGTTGAGCTGAATGGCCGGCGCCTTGCGCGCCAGCAGGTCGCGCTGGAAGTCCGGCGGAATGTCGAGGGCAAAGGTGTCGAGACCGGCATCCATCCGTCGGTCCATCTCATATTGCGAGATCATCCGAGGCGTAGAGAAGTAGGGAGCGGTGAATGCCGTCGTGATGCGCGTCGAGATCGGCGATTGGTCCTCGTCGACGATGGCGATCGCGGCACGGTTCAACGTCTCCGGCAGCGTGTTGGCGCCCTCATAGATCGCGAACGTGAAGGAATAGGCGATCAGCACGAGCATCACCGGGTCGCGCGCCAGTCCGCGCAATTCCTTGATTCCGAGCTGGAGCAGGTTGCCAAGGCGCATGGTCAGCGGGCCTGTTTCTTCAGGAGCAGCGCAGCTGCGGTGACCAGCACCGGGATCATGACAGCGAGCGCCAGGAGCTCGTTGTGAAGCGTGCCGAATCCCAACCCCTTCGAGAAGGTGCCGCGCGAGATGGTCACGAAATAGCTGGTCGGATAGACAAGACCGATCATCTTGCCGGCCCCTTGCAGCGAGGAGACCGGATCGATCAAGCCGGAATACTGGATCGCGGGAATCAGCGTGATCAGCACGGTGCCGAACAGCGCGGCGATCTGGCTCTTCATGAAGGCCGAGATCACGAGGCCGATGCCGGTGGTCGCCGTGACGTAGAGCAGCGCGGCAACCGCGTAGGTCGGGAAGCTGCCGGTGAAGGGCACGCGGAAGACGGTGAGCGCAAAGCCGACCAGCAGCAGGAAGTTGGCAAAGGCCAGCACCACGTAGGGCAGCTGGGTGCCGAGCAGGAACTCCAGCCGCGTCACAGGTGTCACGTAGAAATTGACGATCGAGCCGAGTTCCTTCTCGCGCACGACCGCGAGCGCGGCGAGCACTGCAGGGATCATGATCAGGAGCAACGGGATGATGCCGGGCGCCATCGCGACGACGCTCCGGACGTCCGGATTGTAGCGGTAGCGCAGCTGGAGCTGGTAGGAGCCCGCGATTGCCGCCTCGCCGTAGAGCTCGCGGCCCTTTTGCGCGAGCCAGGTCGCGTGGATCGCCTGGGCATAGGAGCGCAGCGTTTCGGCGCGGGTCGGATTTGCGCCGTCGACCCAGGCGCCGATCTCGACGTGGCGGCCGCGGCTGACGTCGCGGCCAAAGCCCGGCGGCAGCTCGATGGCGAGGCCGATCTCGCCGGCACGCATGCGGCGGTCGAGATCGGCGTAGTCGATGATCGGCGACTTCTCGGTGAAATAGCGCGACCCCGCGATCTGCAGGCTGTAGTCGCGGCTGATCGCGCTGTCGTCGCGGTCGAGCACGGCGAAGGTCAGGTTCTCGACGTCCATGCTGATGCCGTAGCCGAGCACGAACAGCAGCAGCACGCTGCCGAGGATCGCGAGCGTGGCGCGGATCGGATCGCGCCGCAGCTCGAGCGCCTCGCGCCGGGAATAGGCGAGCATGCGGGTCGGGTTGAACTTGCGTGCGGGCTCCGCCGTCGCGGCCGGCAGGGGCGAAGCGATCGAAGGTCGGCCGGCCGGCTCCGGCGTGTCCGCGATAGCCTCTTCCAGGCAGGCGATGAAGGCCTCTTCCAGCGTCGTGTTGCCGCGCGCGGCCACGATCGCCGCGGGCGTGTCCGACGTCAAAACCTTGCCCGCATGCATCAGCGAGACCCGGTCGCAGCGTTCGGCCTCGTTCATGAAGTGGGTCGAGACGAAGATGGTGACGTTGTCCTTGCGGGAAAGCTCGGCGAGGATCTGCCAGAAGCGGTCGCGGGCGACCGGATCGACGCCGGAGGTCGGCTCGTCGAGGATGAGGATGTCGGGGGCGTGAATCATCGCGACCGCCAACGACAATCGCTGCCGCAGCCCGAGCGGTAGCGTATCGGGCAGGGCATCGGTGACGTCGGCAAGATCGAACCGGGTGATCATCTCGCTGATGCGCGGGGCGATGGTCTCCGCCGGCAATTCGAACAGGCGCGCATGGAGATCGAGATTTTGTGCGACCGTGAGCTCCGAATAGAGCGAGAAGCCCTGCGACATGTAGCCGATGCGCCGCCGCACCGACATGTCGCCGGCATCGATGGTGTTGCCGAACAGCCGTGCGGTGCCTTCGCTCACCGGCAGGAGGCCGGTGAGCATCTTCATGGTCGTGGTCTTGCCGCATCCGTTCGAGCCGAGGAAGCCGAAGATCTCGCCCTTCCTGATGCGGAAGCTGACGTCGTCGACGGCCACGAAGCCGTTGAACCGCCGGGTCAGGTGATCGGCCTCGATCGCGATCTCCTCATGGTCGTCGCTCCGCGGCGGGATCACCACTTTGGTATGGTCGTCGCGATCGGCTTCGGGCAAGAGGCGGATGAAGGCGTCGTCGAGCGTATCGGCCCCGGTCTGCTGCTTGAGCGCGGTCGGCGTTCCGGTCGCCAGCACGCGGCCCGCGTTCATCGCGATCAGAAAATCAAACTGCGCCGCCTCTTCCATATAGGCGGTCGAGACGATCACGCTCATGCCGGGCCGCCCTTGCCGGATCGAGGCGATCAATTCCCAGAACTGGCGGCGCGACAGCGGATCGACGCCGGTGGTCGGCTCGTCCAGGATCAAGAGTTCGGGATCGTGGATCAGCGCGCAGCACAGGCCGACCTTCTGCTTCATGCCGCCGGATAGATTTGCCGCCGGCCGGTCGGCGAAGGGCGTCAACCCGGTGTCTCGCAGCAGGCCGGCGATCCGCCTGGTCCGCTCGGCCTTGCCGTGTCCGAACAGGCGGCCGAAGAAGTCGATGTTCTCGAACACCGACAGGGTCGGATACAGATTCTTGCCGAGGCCCTGCGGCATGTAGGCGATGTCGGGGCACACGTTGCGGCGATGGCGCGAACTCGCCATATCGCCGCCGAGGACATTGACGTGCCCCTGCTGGATCGCGCGGGCCCCGGCGATCAGCGAGAGCAGGCTGGATTTGCCGACGCCGTCGGGGCCGATCAGTCCGACCATGCAGCCTGACGGAAGGTCGAGCGTGACGGCATCGAGCGCCCGGGCCTTGCCGTAGCTCAGGCCTACGCCTTCCAGATGCACGACGCTGCCGGCGGCAGCCGATTCATCGGCTGTGGCAGTCGCGTTCATCGGTTCAGCTTGATCTTGAGATTGTCGGGCCATTGCGCGGCCGGATCGAGCTGCACATAGGCCATGCCGGGCAGGCCGGTCTTCACATGCTCGATGTGCTGCCGCAGCAGCTCGGGTGCGATATGCGCCTTGATCCGGAACATCAGCTTCTGGCGCTCCTCCTCGGTCTCGACGGTCTTGGGCGTGAATTGCGCGACGTCGGCGACGAAGGTGGCCTTGGCGGGGATCACATATTGCGGGATGGCGTCGAGCACGAGGCGGACCTCGGCGCCGATCGCGACGCGGCCGGCATCGGCCGTCGGCAGGAAGAACGTCATATAGACGTCGCCGAGATCGACCATGTTGAGGACGCGGCCGCCGGCGGCGAGCACCTCGCCGGGCTGCGACACGCGATATTGTACTCGGCCGTCGCGCGGCGCCTTCAGCACGCTGTCGTTGAGGTCGGCGTTGATGCTTTCGATCGCGGCCTTGGCGGCATCGACCGAAGCGCCGGCATCGACCACCATGGCGCGAGAGGAGCTGATCGCGGCTTCCGATGCGGCGACCTGGGCGTGGGACGCGGCAAGCGCCGCCTTCGCCGTGGCGTTGGCGGAGCGGTCGTCGTCCAGCACCTGCTGCGACACCGCACTCGTCTTGATCAATTGTTCGGAGCGATCGAGCTTGCGGCTCGTGCTGTCGAGCTGGGCAACCCGCTGGTCGACCACGGCCTCGGCGGCCATGCGTTCGGCTTCGCGCTGGTTCACCAGGCTCTTCGCGGTCTCGACATTGATGGACGCGCGCTGGAGCTGCGCCTCGGCCTGACGGCGCTGGGCCTGCAATTGCTCGGTGTCCATGCGCGCCAAAGCCTGGCCCACACGCACGAAGTCGCCTTCGTTGACCAGGATCTCGCGAATCCGGCCCGGCGTCTTGGTCGCGATGTCGATCTCGACCGCCTCGATGCGGCCGTTGCCGCGGGCGAAGCCCGTCGGCAGCGTGTTGGTATCGCGGTGCTGCCAATAGTAATAGCCGCCGCCTGCAACGAGGACAGCGATCGCGGCGATGACGCGACCCGGAGTGAAGTTCATCTGTTCAAAACGCCGTGAAGCGGCGCCCACTGTTGAGACACGAGCGCCCGCCCGCTGATTTCGCGGAAGGGCGGCCTCAACATTGCAGCCAAATTTTGCACCGCAACTTGATGCAGATCAGACGCTGGCGCGAAGCATTCTTGCCGCTAATTCGAGCTGCGCGTCGCCGTTGCCGCTCGCCTGCCGAATGGGTCAGGCGAATGAGCGAGGCTTGTTGAACGGATCATTATCGGCGCGATCCGGGGCGGGCACCTTACTTCACCAGCGGGCAGCCGCCATCCTTCAACGGGCGAAACGCCTGGTCGGCGGGCACCTCGGCGAGCAGCTTGTAATAATCCCACGGCCCCTTCGATTCCTCCGGCTTCTTCACCTGGAACAGGTACATGCTGTGCACCATGCGGCCGTCCTCGCGCAGCATGCCGTTGTCGGTGAAGGCGTCCTTCACCGGCAGCTCGCGCATCTTCGCCATCACCGTCTTGGTGTCCCTGGTGCCCGCGGCCTGTACAGCCTTGAGGTAGTGCAGCGTCGCGCTGTAGGTGGCGCCCTGGTTCATCGTCGGCATCCGCTTGACGCGTTCCAGGAAGCGCTTGCCGAAGGCGCGGGTCTTGTCGTTGAGATCCCAGTAATAGGCCTCGGTGATGATCAGGCCTTGCGCGAGCTTCAAGCCCAGGCTGTGCACGTCGGAGATGAACATCACGATCGCGGCCAGGTTCTGGCCGCCGGCGACGATACCGAACTCGCCGGCCTGCTTGATCGCGTTGATGGTGTCGCCGCCGCCGTTGGCAAGGCCGATGATCTTGGCCTTGGAAGCCTGGGCCTGCAGCAGGAACGAGGAGAAGTCGGCGGTGTTGAGCGGATGCTTGACGCTGCCGAGCACCTTGCCGCCCGCGGCCTTCACGACATCGCCGGTATCGCGCTCGACCGAATGGCCGAACACGTAGTCGGCGGTCAGGAAGAACCAGGTGTCGCCGCCGTTCTTGACGATCGCGCTGCCGACGGTATGCGCGTTGGCGTAGGTGTCGTAGGTCCAGTGCGCGGTGTAGGGCGAGCAGGATTTTCCAGTGATGTCGGAGCTCGCCGCATCCGTCACGATCATGATCTTCTCGTACTGCTTCGACAGCTCCATCACCGCAAGCGCGGTGGCCGAGGTCGGCAGGTCGATGATCATGTCGACGCCCTCGGTCTCCCACCACTTGCGGGCGATGGTGGAGGCGACGTCGGGCTTGTTGAGCACGTCGGCCGAGACCATGTCGATCGGCTTGCCGAACATCTGGCCGCCGAAATCCTCGATCGCCATCTTGGTGGCTTCGACATTTCCCATGCCGCCGATATCGGAATAGACCGAGGAAAAGTCGGAGAGCACGCCGATCTTGAGCGGCGCCTGCTGGGCCGAAGCCGAACCGACAAAGGACGTCAACAGCAATCCAATCGCAACGGCAACACCCGCATTCCGGCACATGAACATTTCCCCCGTGAAATTATTTATGACGCATAAACCCAGATTCGCGCCGCTGACGCGCCAAATCTTGCGTGATGGCGCCGGAGCGGGGCCGATTTGACGCGGCCTGTCGCGGCCATTACGCTTCGCGCAGATCCAAAAGGGCGCACATGCCGAGGCTGTCCAAGCCGGCATTTGCGTCGACAACAAAATTCCAGGGGAACGAAAATGTCGAGCGACACCGCAGCCACCATCGCGAAGGCGCGCGAGCATTCGATCGGCGATCTCCTGCGCCGCTCGGCGGGCCGCGAACCGGACAAGCTGGCGGTGAGCTGCGGTCGTGTCAGCTGGACCTTTGCCGAGATGGACGCGATCTGCAACCGGCTCGGCCGCGGCCTGCTTGGTCTCGGCGCGAAGAAGGGTGACCGCATCGCGGTGCTCTCGCGCAATTCGCACGCCTTTGCCGCGCTGCGGTTTGCGGTGGCGCGCATTGGCTGTGTGCTGGTACCGATCAACTTCATGCTCAATCCGGACGAGATCAGTTTCATCCTGAAGAGCTCCGGGGCAAAATTGCTCGCGACCGGTCCCGATTTCGTCGAGCCGGCGCGCGTAGCCAGCGGCAAGGACTGCGCGGTCGAGAAGATGTTCTGGCTGCCGGGCGAGGATCCCGCGTCGGCGCCGGCTGATCTCATCACCTTCGACGATCTGCTTGATGCCGACGGTTCGTCCCTCGAAGCCTCGGTCGACAGCCGCGATCTCGCCCAGATCGTCTACACCAGCGGCACAGAATCCCTGCCCAAGGGCGCGATGCTGACCCATGAAGCCGTGATGTGGCAGTATGTCAGCTGCATCATCGACGGCGGTATGAGCGCCGACGACAAATTCCTCCACGCACTGCCGCTCTATCATTGCGCCCAGCTGGATGTGTTCCTGGGGCCGCAGATCTATCTCGGTGCCTCCGGCGTGATCACGGGCAAGCCGACGGCCGACAACATTCTGGCGCTGATCCAGGCGCACAAGATCACGTCGTTCTTTGCGCCGCCGACGATCTGGATCGCGATGCTGCGCTCGCCGAATTTCGACAAGATCGACCTGTCGACCCTGCAGAAGGGCTATTACGGCGCTTCGATCATGCCGGTGGAGGTGCTGCTCGAATTGCAGCGCCGCCTGCCCGCCGTCAAGTTCTGGAACTTCTACGGCCAGACCGAAATCGCGCCGCTCGCGACCGTGCTGCGGCCGGAGGATCAGCTGCGCAAGGCGGGGTCCGCGGGCAAGCCTGTGCTCAATGTCGAGACGCGCGTGGTCAATACGTCGATGGAAGACGTGAAAGCCGGCGAGGTCGGCGAAATCGTGCATCGCTCGCCGCATCTGCTCTCCGGCTATTACAATGACCCGGTGAAGACCGCCGCGGCGTTTAGCGGCGGCTGGTTTCATTCGGGCGATCTCGCCACGGTCGACGAGGAGGGACACATCACCGTGGTCGATCGCGTCAAGGACATGATCAAGACCGGCGGCGAGAATGTCGCGAGCCGCGAGGTCGAGGAGATGGTCTATCGCATCCCCGCGGTTTCCGAGGTCGCCGTGGTCGGCCTGCCCGATCCGCGCTGGATCGAGGCGGTCACCGCCATCATCGTGGTCAAGAATGGTGAAAAGCTCGACGAAGAATCCGTCATCAAGCATTGCGCCGGCCAGATGGCGCATTTCAAGGTGCCCAAGCGCGTCATCTTCGTGGATGCGTTGCCGAAGAACCCGAGCGGCAAGCTGCTCAAGCGCGAGCTGCGCCAGCGCTTCGTCGGCGGCGAGACGCTCGACAAGGCCGTGCAGAAGAGTTTTGGCACCTGAGACGGAGCGTTTCCCATGAAGGCCTGGCAGGTCGCGCGCGACTGGTCGATCGAGGGGATGGAGCTGGCCGATCTGCCGGAGCCTGCGCCCGGGCCCGGCCAGGTCGCGGTGCGGATGAAGGCGGCATCGCTCAACTATCGCGATCTGCTCACGATCCACGGCAAGGGCGGCGTCACCCGATTGCCGCTGATCCCGTTCTCGGACGGTGCGGGCGAGGTGGTCGCAATCGGCGAAGGCGTCACCCGTGTTGCGATCGGCGATCGCGTCTGTCCGATGTTCTTCCAGTCCTGGATCGACGGACAGGTTTCGGCTGCCAGCCGCCGCTACGCGCTCGGCGGCACGCGCCCCGGCGTGCTGCAGCAGGTGATGGTGCTCGGCGCCGAGGGTGTCAGCCGCGTGCCTTCGCATCTGTCGTTTCGGGAGGCCGCGACGCTGCCCTGCGCCGGGCTCACCGCCTGGCGTGCGTTGTTCGAAGAAGCGCATGTGAAGCCCGGCGATACCGTGCTGGTGCAGGGCACCGGCGGCGTCTCGATTTTCGCGTTGCAGTTTGCAAAGCTCGCCGGCGCCAGCGTGATCGTGACGTCGTCGAGCGACGAGAAGCTCGAACGCGCCAGGGCGCTCGGTGCTGACCATACCATCAACTATCGTTCAATGCCGGAATGGGGCAAGGCCGCAGCGGAGTGGACCGGCGGAGGGGTCGATCACGTCGTCGAAGTCGGCGGCAAGGACACCTTCGCGCAATCGCTCGAGGCCACGCGTGTCGGTGGCACGATCCTGGTGATCGGCGTGCTCACGGGCTTCTCGCAGCAGATCGCGATCCCGAGCCTGTTCGCCAAGAACCTGCACGTCATCGGCCTCTCGGTCGGGAGTCGCCGCATGTTCGAGGGCATGACGGCCGCAATCGAACGCAACGGCATGAAGCCGGTGATCGACCGCGTGTGCAGTTTCGATGCCGTGCCGGATGCGCTGCGGCTGATGCAGCAGGGCGGTCATTTCGGCAAGATCGTGGTGGAGTTTCCCTGAACGGCAACCGATGTCGGTGGCGCGAAGCTCGTTCGCGATGTCATCCTGCGATCTTCCGACGGAGCTTTGCTCATGCCTCTCTGGACCTGCGAAACCTGCGGCGCGCAATTCCCGAACGGCGGAAATCCGCCGGCCTCCTGCCTGATCTGCGAGGACGAGCGGCAGTTCGTGAACTGGAAGGGACAAACCTTTCTCACGCGCGAGGAGCTGGCGCGGGGACACCGACTGGTGCGACGCGACGATCTCGGCCTCACCGGAATCGGCTTGGAGCCGAGCTTCGCCATCGGGCAGCGCGCGCTGCTGGTGCCTCAAGGCGACGGCTGCGTGATGTGGGATTGCATTCCGCTCGCAACCGACGACGCCATTCCATACGTCGCAGCGCCCGGCGGATTGAAGGCGATCGCGATCTCGCATCCGCACTACTACGGCGCGGTCGCCGACTGGAGCGACGCCTTTGGCGGCGTGCCGGTTTATCTGCATGCCGACGATCGCGCTTTCGTCACGCGGCCGCATCCTTCCATCGTCCACTGGACCGGAGAAAGCCACCGCATCTCCGACGATGTGCTGCTGCTGCGGACCGGCGGTCATTTCGCTGGCGCCACCATGCTGCATTCGGCGCGCAGTGCGGACGGCAGGGGTGCGCTGCTCACCGGCGACATCGCACAGGTGACGATGGACCGCCGCTTCGTCAGCTTCATGTATTCCTATCCCAACTACATGCCGCTCAATGCAGCCGCGGTGCGGCGGATCGCGGCCGCTGTCGAGCCCCTCGCCTTCGACCGCATCTATGGCGCCTGGTGGGGCCGCAATATCGCTGGCGGCGCCAAGGCGGCCTTTGCGGCGTCGGTGGAGCGATACATCGCGGCTATCGCCTGAGCCGCTAGCGGATCGGATTTATCTTGCCGGCCCCGAATAACTGTACTATAGGTACAGTTATAATCTGCTGCAATGAGGCAGCTGCGAGCCCGGCATGATCGATGCATCGTGAAAGCCGCGGCGCCATGGAGCCGCGCAGGCGGAGTTCGGTTCATGACGGCGCATTACGAGATCTTCGAGGCTGGCGACGTCACCCTGCAGTCCGGGACCGTCTTCCCCTCGATGAAGCTCGCCTACAAGACCTACGGCACGCTGAGCCCGGCAAAAGACAACGTCATCCTCTATCCGACCTCGTTCAGTGCGCAGCACACCGACACCGAATGGCTGATCGGTCCGGATGGCGTGCTCGATCCGACGCGCTACTTCATCGTCATCCCGAACCTGTTCGGCAACGGCCTGTCGTCTTCGCCGTCGAATACAGCAGTGCCGTTCCCCGAGGTGGTTATCACGATGCCATCGCGGTCCAGCACCGGCTCCTGACCGAGCGCTTCGGCATTTCGAAGCTTGCCTTGGTCTATGGCTGGTCGATGGGCGGCGTGCAGGCCTATCACTGGGCGGCGCTGCACCCTGACATGGTCGAACGTGCAGCCGTGGTCTGCGGCAGCGCGCGTTGCGCGCCCTACAATTACGTCTTCCTCGAGAGCGTGAAGGCCGCGCTCACCGCCGATCCCGCCTTCCGCGACGGCCGCTTCGTGGAGAAGCCCGTTGCCGGCTATCGCGCCATGGGGCGGGTCTATGCCGGCTGGGCGATGTCGCACGGCTTCTATCGCGACGAGCTCTGGCGCGAGGCCGGGTTCACCTCGCTGGAGGATTACCTCGTCCGCGTCTGGGACGCGGCCTTCGCCCGCCGCGACCCCAATGATCTGCTGGCGCAGATCGGGATCTGGCAGAAGGGCGACATCAGCCGCTGTGCGACCTTCGCCGGCGACTTCGATCGCGCGCTGGCGGCGATCAAGGCGCATATGCTGCTGATGCCGGGTGCGACCGACCGCTATTTCGACGTCCGCGACAACGAAGACGAGCTCGGCCGGCTGACTGGCGCGAAATCGGCGGTGCTGCATCCGATCCCGTCGCTGCATGGCCATCGCGCCGGCAATCCCATTGGCAATCCGCGCGACCAGGCCTTTCTCAGGGCCGAGGTCGCGGCGCTTCTCGGCAAGTAAGGCAGGCATCGATCATGACCGACGCGACCGTTTCAGAGTCCGGCCACCGCCTGAAGCCGCTGACGCCGGCGATGCTGCGCGAGCTGTCAGTCCGCTCCGATCTCAGGGGCGCGGCGCAGAGCCTCGGCCATTATGGCGTGATCGTGCTGATGGGAACGCTGATCTGGAAGATTTCATCGACATGGGGCGTGCTCTGGGCGCTGCCGCTGATGGCGGTGCAGGGTTATGTCGTCGCCTTCCTGTTCATGGCGGTGCACGAGACCGCCCACAAGACCGCGTTCAGGAGCCGCGGCCTCAACCTCGTCGTCGGCTATCTCTCGGCCTTCCTCATCGGATTGCCTTACGAATATTACTGCCTGTTTCACTGGGACCATCACCGCTACACCCAGGATCCGGACAAGGATCCCGAGCTGATCGTCGGGGTGAAGCCGACATCCGACACGCAGCTCGCGATCGCCTATAGCGGCGTGCTCCAGGTCGCGGGCCGCCTCCGGCTGATGCTCGGCCATGCGATCACCGGAGAGGTCACCGTCCCCTGGATCCCAGAAAACAAGCGCGCCGTCATCGTGAGAGAGGCGCGTGTCTATGTCGCGCTCTATGCGCTGCTGCTCGCGCTGTCGCTGTGGTGCGCCTCGGCCCTGCTGCTCTGGGTCTGGATCGTTCCGCTCGTCATCGGGCAGTTCTTCCTGCGGCCCTATCTCTATGCCGAGCATACCGGTTGCGAGCGAACGCGCAGCGCTTTCCAGAATACCCGCACCACCTACACCGGCGCGATGGTCAAATGGTTTGCGTGGAACATGCCCTATCATGTCGAGCATCACGCCTATCCCTCGATCCCGTTTCACGCCCTGCCGAAGCTGAACGAGATCGTCGATGACGAGATCGTCCATCGCGGCCGCGGCTACATCAGAACGACGCGCGAGACCTGGACCTGGTTTCGCCGGCAGCGGCAGGCAGGTTAGCCGCGCGCGCGTTTGCCAGCTTCCGATAGCGAGCTTTACGACGTGTTCATTGCAGTTGCGCTTGGCGCGGAACACTCCGCTACCGTTGCGCCGAGCCTCGCATAAACCCCATGCGAGTCAACTACTTGGAGGCCGAGAAAACGTGCCTAACCAATCCTTCCGGATCGGGAAAGTTTTATCCGTCTTGTATTCATCACCAGGCGAGGCCGCTGCTCTAGTGTCGACGACATCAGCCCCGCCGACGTCTGGAGAGATTGGTGATGAGTGCGACGAGAGGCCGTCTTCTGGTGGTCGACGACGACTTGGTGCAGCGAGTTCTGATCGGCAAGATCGGAGCGAAGCTCGGTTATGAGACGGTGGTTGCTTCCTCCTACGAGGCGGCAACCGAACTTCTGGCCCGCGACGCCTTCGAAGTCATGGCGCTCGACCTGTCGCTCGGGGAACGGGACGGGGTGGAGCTGTTGCGCTTCGTCGCGGAAGCCGGCCTCCGCACGATGTCGATCGTGATCATCAGCGGCTGCGACGATCGCGTCATGAAGGCCACGCGACGGGTCGCGAACGGGCTGAAGCTGTCGGTCGGCGGATGCCTCACCAAGCCGCTCGATCTCAACCGCCTGCGCAGCGCGTTGGAGTTGCCGCAACGCGCGCCGCCGGCCGCGACGTCCGCCTCGCCGCAGCTCGGGATCACGCCGGAGAGGATCTCGCGAGGCCTCGCCGACGGCGAATTCTTTGTCGAGTTTCAGCCGAAGGTCGCGCTTCAGACCGGCAGGGTCGTCGGCGCCGAGGCACTTGCGCGCTGGCGCACGGCCGAATTCGGGTCGGTCTCGCCGATGGTCTTCATTCCGATCGCCGAGGCGGCCGGCCTCATGCGCGAGTTGACCGATTGCATCCTGTCGTCGGCGATGTCGCAGGGCCGCAAGCTGATCGAGCGCAACCCCGGCTTCACCATTGCCGTCAACATCTCGGGCTCGCTGATGTCGGACCTGGCGCTGCCCGACCGGATCGAGGAGATCCTGCGCCGCGAAAGCATCTCTCCATCGTCGCTGATGGTAGAGATCACCGAGACCTCGGCGATGGCCGACGTCGACCGCGCCAACGACATTCTGGTGAGGCTGCGCATCAAGAAGATCGGCACGGCAATCGACGATTTCGGCACCGGCTATTCGTCGCTTGCGGCCCTGGTGCGGCTGCCGTTCAGCGAGCTGAAGATCGACCAGTCCTTCATCAAGGGCTGCGAATCCGACGACGACATGATGAAGATTGTCGAGGCATCCGTGGCGCTGGCGAAGGCGTTCAACATGAAGGTGGTGGCCGAAGGCGTCGAGAGCCCGGAGGCGCTCGAGATCATCCGTCGGATCGGCTGCGACGTTGCACAGGGCTTCCTGTTTGCGCCCTCGCTGCGGCGCTCGCGCGCCGAACGATGGATATCGGAGCGCAATGCCTTCGCGGACGAACAGGCGACGCTGACAGCTTTGGCCAGCTGAAACGCGAGCCCCGGTCGCGGAACGACCGGGGTTGCGTCAACCGATGCAGGCGGGCTCAGTAGATCCCGTAGGCGCAGACATTCACGACGCGCACGCGCAGGCCGTGGCGGGTCCGGACGACGCGCTCCTGGTAGCAGTTGCTGACGCCGGTGTTGAGGTAGATGCCGCCGCCGTAGCCCCAGCCGTGACCCCAATGATGATGAGGATAGAAGCCGCCGGCCGACGCCGCGGTGGGCGCGAGAGCGGCGACGCCGAGCGAACCGGCAGCGATCAGACCAAGAGCAAGCTTGCGAAACATCTTCATTCTCCAGTGTGGCGCTAAGGCCGTTGTTGTGTCCCTGCATCTCGGTCGGGCCGAAACGCGAATGCGTTCACACCGTCGGGGGAGAATCGTGTTTCAGGACTGTTTCGTGGGTGTCGGCGAAATATGCCGGCGTCATGCTTTTCGCGCCGCGCGATATCGCGCAGCCATCGCTTGCGTCATCTCAGCCATCTTGTCGCGGAGATCGACGGGCTCCAGCACCTCGACCTCGGAGCCAAGCCGCAGCAATTCGGACGCGGCGTGCCAGGACGTCTTGCCGACAGGCACGCGCGCAATGCGCCAGCCCTCTGCATCGGGTGTCTCCTCGAACTGCGTGCGCGCCTTGACGTAAGGCTGGCTCAGCGCGCCCAGCAATTTGACGCCGAACGGCGACAGCCTGACGATCGCGATATTGGGATGCATCTCCGCTTCAAGGCGCAGCGTCGCGGCCTGCCAATAGCCGGCGAGATCGAAATCGGCGGGACGATCGAAGCGGTCGTCGAGCGCGGTGCAGTCGAGCACGCGCGCGATGCGGTACGTGCGTATGCTGGTGTCGACTTGTCCGGCCAGATACCAGCTGCCGCCCTTCAGCACGAGGCCGAGCGGCGCGAGGCGCCGCTGCTTCTCCGCGCGCCAGCTCTGATAGCGGATCTTGATCCGCGTCCCGCGCAGCACGGCGCCCGCAATCGTGCGCAGATGCTTCGGCTCTTCGGCCTCGCCGAACCAGCCGGGCGCGTCCAGATGAAAGCGCTCCTGCATCCCCCTGGCATCCTGGCGCAGGTGGACGGGCAGCGCCGCCATCAGCTTGTTCTGCGCAGCGATCATTGCCGCATCCAGCCCGAGCGCCGCCGCCGGGCCCGGCAAGCCCGCCAGGAACAGCGTCTCGGCCTCGCTCTGCGACAGGCCGTTCAGCCGCACGCGATAGCCGTCGAGCAGCCGATAGCCGCCCTCCGCGCCGCGGTCGGCATAAACGGGAACGCCGGAGGCGGCGAGCGCGTCGATGTCGCGATAGATCGTGCGGACCGAGACCTCGCAGGCGTGCGCAAGCTCAGGCGCGGTGACCTGCCCCCTGGCCTGGAGGGTAGTAAGGATCGACAACATCCGGCTCGCGCGCATGATTGCTTAAATCATACCTGACACAGGATGTCAGGTATGGTTGCGTACAAGGTGCGTCATCGCCAGCAGGCCAGATGGAGACCCGCCATGACCGATCCGAACCGCATCACGCTGCATTACTCGCCGCAAAGCCGCGCCACCGGCACGCGGGTGCTGCTGGAGGAACTGGGCGCGCCCTACGATCTGCATGTGCTCAACATGAAGGCCGGCGAGCAGCGCCGGCCCGCTTATCTCGCCGTCAATCCGCTCGGCAAGGTCCCGGCGATCAGCCACAACGGTGCCCTTGTGACCGAGCAGGTCGCGATCACCATCTATCTCGCCGATCTCTTCCCGCAGCCAGGTCTGACGCCCGCGCTGAACGATCCGTTGCGCGGGCCCTATCTGCGCTGGATCGCCTATTACGGCTCATCCTTCGAGCCGGCGCTGATCGACAAGTTCATGCAGCGCGAGCCGGCGCCGATCACGCAGTCACCCTATGCCGACTACGACACCATGCTCGGCGCGCTGGAAGCGCAGCTGTCGAAGGGGCCGTATCTGCTCGGCGAGCGGATGACGGCCGCGGATGTGCTGTGGGGCGTAGCGTTCAACTGGACCATGATGTTCGGCATCGTGCCGAAGAAGGACGTGTTCGTCCGCTATGCCGAGCGCATGACCGCGCGACCGGCATTCCAGCGCATCAATGCGGCGGACGAGGAGATGGCGGCTCAGCACGCGGCAGCTGTTGGAGGATAAGGGGCGCGCTCAAAACTTCGGCGCTCGCTTCTCCGCGAACGCCTTGATGCCTTCCTTGATCTCGTCGCCGCGCATGCTGTCGCGGTGACGCTGGTCGGCGGCGGCCTCATCGAACTCGCCGCGAGCGAATTCGTTGATCGCGCGCTTCATGCCGCGCATCGCCTGCGGCGCATTGCCGGCGAGGATATTGGCGAGCTTATCGACCTCCTCGTCGAGCGTCTCCTCCGGCACCATCGCGGTGAGATAGCCGATGCGCAGCATCTCCGGCGCGCTGATCTTCTGCGCCGTCAGGAACAGCTTCTTCGCATTGTCGACGCCGAGCCGGGTGACGTAGCGTTTGATGCCGCTCCGGTAATAGTGCAGCCCGAGGCGGGCCGCCGGCATGAACATCTCGGCGGTGTCGATACCGATGCGGAAATCGCAGGCGAGCGCAAGATCGGTCGAGCCGCCATAGACGCTGCCGTTGAGCCGGCAGATCGTCGGCACGCCCAAATCCTCCAGGCGGTTGACGACCACCTCGAAGGCGGAGCCGGCGCTCGGCTGCGCGTTGGCGCTGACCGCGCGCTCGGCGACCGAATTGAGGTCGTAGCCCGCGGAGAAGGCGCGGCCGGTACCGGTCAGAACCAGCACGCGGATCTCAGGATCCGCCTCGACTTGGTCGAACAGTCTGACGAGCTCGCCGAGGTCCTCGGCCTGAAGCCGGTTGAGATGCTTGGGCCGGTTGAGGCGGATGGTGGCGCGTGCGCCGTCGCGTTCGAGCACGGGGCCGGTGGCTGCGTCGGTGATGTCCGACATTCTTGTCTCCCTTTACTTATTCTCGAGTGTGCGCCGTTTCGCTTCGGCGTCGATGGTCTCGGCGAGATCGGGATGCCGTGCCATCAGCACGCGGAAGTCGACGAGGTCGAGCACCAGAAGCCGCGACACTTTCGTGGTCGAGACGTTGGCGCCGCGCAAATTGTTGCCGAGCAGCGCCATCTCGCCGAAGAAGGCGCCTTCGCCGAGCTGCACCTTCTTGCCGGGCAGGTCGACCTCGACCTCGCCGGCGGCGATGAAATACATGCAATCGCCCTGCGCCCCCTTGCGGATGACCAAAGTGCGCGCCGGCAGCTCCATGGTCCGCAGCATGTGGGTGACGTCGGCAATCGCGGAGGGCCCGAGGGCCGCGAAGAACGGCACCTTGCTGACGGACTCCCAGGTCTTGAGGAAATTGTCGCGCCGCGTCTCGGCGGCAAATCCGGTCGCCAGGATACCGGTCCAGAGGCCGAACACACCAAGGCCGGAGATCATCACCGCGGCCGCCACCAGGCGCCCGACCGGTGTGACCGGCACGGCATCGCCGTAGCCCGTCGTTGTCAGGGTCACCACGGCCCACCACAGCGCAGCCGGCACGCTACCAAAAGTCTGCGGCTGTACGTCCCGCTCCAAAAAGTATTCGGCGACGGAGGCGAGGAAGACTACCATCAGGAAGATCACGAGCACGCTGAGCAGCGGGCCCGATTCCAGCACCAGCACGCGGCGAAGCTGCCGCAGGCCCGGAATGCCCGGCACCACCTTCAGCACCCACAGCACGCTGAGCAGCCAGGCTGTCCTGGGCTCGGCGCCAAGGAGAAGCGCAAACGGCACGGCCAGCGCCCCGATCGCATCGACCAGCCCGGCCGAGGAGGACACATAGAGCGACAGCCGTCCTTGTCGCGCCATATGGCGCAGCCGGACCAGCCATTCGAACACGAAATAGACGAGGCAGGTCCAGAGCAGGCCGCTGACCCAATTGTGCGCCTCGTTGGCCCGCTTGTCCGTCAGCAGCACCATGCTGAGCACGCCGGCGGTCACCGCGACATAGGCCGCCTTGGTCATGTTGCGGCCGGCCGTGGCGGCCGTGAACTGGGCCAGAGCGGTAGTCAACGGCTTGGACATGCTAGAAGGCGGCTCGGTATCGGGACTGGTTTTGCGAGGTCCCGGCTGGGACGGCGGCGCGCCAAAGTGCCTGCCTGTGCGGAGGCCGTCAACGAGGTGGCAGGCTTTATCTGCGCCGCAACGCCTTTGGGCCGTGCTGCTGGACCGGGACAACAGAGTAACGGGCGGCCGACCGGCCCCGCACTTCAGGCGCTCTGGGCGGTCTTCACCACCACGACATTGCTGTCGTCGTGCTGGGCAGGGCCGGCATCGCGCACCGTCTTTTCGGTTTCGCCGGCATGGCGCTTCAGATAGTCGCGGCGCATGCCGATCTCGTCGCGGACGAATTCATAGCCGAGCTTGAAGGTGTCGAGCCCGTCGGTGCTGATCGTGCCGTCCCTGAGGCCGATGACGGCGCCGCGCAAAATGCCCTCCAGCTCGTCCTGCAGACATTCGAGCTGGTCCAGAGAGTGGGCGTGCTCGATGCGCTCGCCGATGTCGAGGATGGCGGTGGAGAGCTCGCTGGCCTTCTCTGGCGCGATGCGGGTGATCTTGGCGTAGATCGCCGCGAAGATCGAGCCGATGACGCTGAGCGCGGCGGCGCCCAGATACATCAGGTCGCTGTATTTATCCATGAACGACTTGGTGTCGTCGTTGATGTAGTCGGCCGCCCCCTGGTGCGCCATCACGAAGGCGTCCTTCTCGGTCGAGGCCGGCTCAATTCTGCTGGCAAAGCCGTTGTCGAGCCCGAGTGCGGATTTGTTCTCGTAGATGGTACGCGCCAGCTCGCCCGCCGTGGAGGCCGCCATCCTGGATTGCGCGACCAGCAGCCATTCGAGCCCGACCGTGTCGAGGTCGTCGTCAGGAATCTGCGGCGAGGTCGACAGCGTGCCTGCCGTCAGCGTTTCGCTGGAAATGCCGGGAAGCCTGCGCTCCAGCGCCTTGGCCTCGTCGATCGCGTTGAGCGTGAAGCCGCCGCGCTTGGCGACCTGCTCATAAGCCTTGTCGCGCACCGCCCTGGAGGCATGGACGATGGCAATCACCGCGCCAAAGCCATTTGACGGTGCGAATAGCTTGTCGAGCGTCGTGCCTTGCGGCGCCATCTGGATCTTCGCGGCGTCCGGACCGTCGGGGATGTCGAGGATGCTGCGGACGAAGGCGAGCGAGGCTTCGCTCTCGGCGAGAACGGCGATCTTCTTTTTCTTCAGCTCCGCGATCGACTTGATCTTCTTGTTGCCGGGACCGAGCAGGAGCACGAGATCGTGCTCGAGGATCGCGAGCGTGCGCGCCCGCAGCGGCACCTTGGCGTCCGTGCGCAGCACGGCGAGATCGGCCTGCTTGCGGTCGAACTGCGTGAGCGCCTTGGCGCTGTCGGCGTTGTTGACGATCTTGATCCGGAAGCGCGAGGCGTTGGACTTCAGCACGGCAGCGAGCTTGGCCGCGAACAGCGCCTCGTCGCTGTTGGGGGCGCCGACGGCAAAAGTCAGCGTCTCCGAATTATGCAGCAAGGCGCGGCCGCCCCAGACGGTGGCGAGCGACAGCAGCAGGGTCAGCACGACGTAGAGGAAGACCTGTTGCTGATTGGTCTTGATTACCTTGGGGCGCCGCGGCGGCGGCTCGATCGGAGATGCGGTGGGGCCTTCAGTACTCATGTTCAGTACTCATGGCAGCACTCTGGCCTTATTCTCGGGTGACGGGCGGCTCGCATACGTGATCGCGGCGAGTGCCCTGCAATTCCTAAACGTCTGAAAAAAGAACGATATTCTGTGCCGGCAATGATAGCGCGCCAGGTCCGGAATGCAAATTTCGAGCCGAGGGTAACCTTACTCGATCCGGCCTCGACGAAAGAGCATCCTATCACCGGTTAGCCACACTTGGCGATTTTCCGGTTCCCCCCGGCTGCATTCCGCCGCGGGAGATGTCATAAATCGGAGGTCCCGGCGATTTGACCGGCCCAAGAAGAAGTTGCGCTGAACGCTCCAATTTTTCTTGTCACCTCAATGAGGGCGTCGGCTTTGTCGTTTCCACCCATGTCATCGGCGGTTCCGGTCGAAGCGCTCATTGGCTGGATGCTGCTGCTCACCTTCAAGCACATCATCGCCGATTTCGTTCTTCAGACCGCCTGGATGGCGCACGGCAAGGACCAGAAGCACGGCTGGGCCCTGCCGCTGCTGGTGCATTGCCTGATTCACCTTGCGGTTGCGCTGCCGCTGATCCTGATCGTGGCGCCGAAATTCTGGTTCGTTGCCTTCATCGACTTCGTGATCCACATCACGATCGACCGCGCCAAGGGGCTGGTCTCGGCTAATTTCGGGGTCGATCTTGCGCATCCCTGGTTCTGGACCCTGATCGGCGTTGACCAGGCGCTGCACCACCTCACCGGCTTCGGCCTCTCCATTTTCATGGCGGCGAACTGACGGCAGGCCTCGCACGTAAGGCGGCGGCTAGTTCGTAGCCCGGATGGAGCGCAGCGTAATCCGGGGCCGTGCAACGTATTGCGCCCTTCCCGGATTGCGCTGCGCTCCATCCGGGCTATTCAGCCCCCCTCAAGAGATTTGGTCTGAAGCCCCCTCTGATTCGCGGCGCGCGCGCAAGCACACCGGGTGACTACCGGGCAGGGTGGTTAACCTTTCATTATAGAATTGCACTGCATCTTCGGCGTCGAGGGAGAACTGCAATGTTTTCAAGCCGCGACGCCTTTGAAAGCGATTTCTGCCCGGTTCAGGACGAACTCCTTGGCGAGATGTATCGCGCCAGCGAGAGTGGCCTGCCGAGGTTGGTTGAGAGTGTTTCCCCAGATGCACGCGCGAAGCTGGCGCTGTTCTGCTATCGCCGCAGCCATCTGCATTCGCTGGCGGTCGCGATCGCAAGCAGCTGCAACGAGCGCGACCTGATCGAGAACGGCGGCCGCGTCGGCTCGACGCTCTACGCGCTGGCGCGCGAAGGCACGGCGAAATCCTCGCCGTCGCTGTCGGGCGGACGCAAGCCGATCACGCTGTCGACCAAGCCGCTCTCGGTGCTCGCACCGCTGGACGACGAGATCGACGACGACATCAGCGAAGCCGTTCCGGCCTAACTTGCTTCAAGCGCCGGAAGCCTGAACTTCCGCCGCGCCATCGCGCATTCGGCGTCGCCCGGCATGCAGGTGCGGCACACCTCCGGCCGTACCGCATAGATGCCGCATGCGGTCGCTTTTCCAATGTCCCCCTGCAGGGCCGAGCAGCGATCGCCCTCGCAACGCATCCCGGATTGGCGGTCGTTGACCAGCGCTTCCGGAATCGCGGCGAGCTCTTCGTCGCTCTCGATCGAGAAGCGCGGCCAGTTGGCCGAATAGCCGCAGCAAGCGCCGCAACTCTGGCAACAGCTCGACAGATCGATGGGGGAGCTCTCTTCCATCTCGTCACGTATCCCTCAGGTGTCCTTGGGCGGGCCCCAGACCAGGCTCTGCCGCCACTTCGCGCGCAACACGTCGCGCCGCTCCGGATATCTCTCGTCGAGATAGTTGGCATCGACCACGCGGTCGGTGCGGAAGCTGCGGAAGTCGCCGCGTAGCTCGCACCAGGCCGCCAGCAGGCGCACGGCCTCGAGATAGCCGACCGAGATCGGCCAGATCATGCGCTCGCTGGCGCGGCCCTGCTCGTCGCGATAGCGCAGCATGATCTTCTTGCCTTCGTGGATCTGGGTGCGCGTGCGCACCATGTCCAGGCGGTCCGGCTCCCTGTTCCAGCTCGGCCGTGCCCGGCTCGCCGGCTCCAGCACGAAGGGGCGCAGGCGCTCGGGCACGGTGTCGGCGATCTTGGCCATCAGATCCTCGGCCGCGCGGGCCAGTGCCGAATCGGCATGGCCGGCGACCCATTGTGCGCCCAGCACCGCCGCCTCGATCTCGTCGGGCGTCAGCATCAAGGGCGGCAGGTCGAAACCCTTCTCCAGGATGTAGCCCATGCCGGCTTCGCCGCGGATCGGCACGCGCTGGCCGATCAGCGTCGCGATGTCGCGATAGATCGTGCGCTTCGAAGTCTCGAGCTCGGCCGCGATGGCATCCGCCGTCAGCGGCTTACGCGTGCGCCTCAGCACCTGGATGATCTGAAACAGCCGGTCGGCGCGTCTCATGACGGGTCTCTCGTTGGGGGTCTTTCAGGAAACGGCGCGCGGCTGCTGACAGGATGTTGGCAGCAGGGGGGTTCTATACCGGGACAACACATCGACTGAAGGGGATTTGTCCATGATCATTCCGACCCATTTCGGCCCGGCGATTCCGGTGTTGCGGGCACAGGCGTGGTCCGCATCGGCGTTCGGCCGCCTCGTTTCACTCGATTTCATGGCCGTCGACCTCCGGTTTGCCCTCGCAAGCGTGGTGGCACGCTCGCTGATCCAGGCTGCGGACGCGCTGGCCCGACATGTGATGAGCCGTGCCTGGCGGGGGGCCCGTTTCGCAGAAGATATCACGGCTGCTGCCACCATGGTGGCAGCAGCCGGTCATTAGGTTCCGTCAAACTTTTTCGGTGGTTCAGGAGAAGCTTCATGATCACGCTCTACGGATTTGGCACCGGCTTCGGCCTGCCGGAAATCAGCCCCTTCGTCATCAAGACGGAAGTGCAGCTCAAGATGGCGGGATTGCCCTACCGGAAGGAACGGGCGATGCCGCCGGCCTCGCCCAAGGGGCAGTTGCCGTTCATCGACGACGGCGGTGAGGCGGTGGCCGATTCCACCTTCATCCGCGCCCATATCGAACGCCGCTACGGCTTCGATTTCGATGCGGGCCTGTCGCTGGCCGAACGCGCGCAGGCTTGGGCGTTCGAGCGGATGATCGAGCACCACGTCTATTGGGGGCTGGTCGGCGCGCGCTGGGTCGATCCGGTCAATTTCGCCAAGGGGCCTGCGCATTTCTTCGACGGCGCGCCGGAACACAATCGTGAGAAGCTGCGCGAGGATGCGCAATTCCGCGTCGCCGAGAACTATCTGCTCTCGGGGCTCGGCCGCCACGGGCCCGATGACGACGTCGCGCTCGCCGTGCGCTCGCTGTTCGCGCTCTCGGTGCAGCTCGGCGACAAGTCGTATCTGATGGGCAGCAAGCCCTGCGGCGTCGACGCCACCGCCTTCGGTATGCTCGCCGGCATCCTCTCGCCGTTCTTCGAATCGGCCCTGCGCGAGCGCGCCGAAGGCTTTCCGAACCTCACGGCCTACGTCGACCGCATGATGGACAATTATTATCCCGAGTTCGCCTGGACCCCGCTGCGGCAGGCGGCTTGAGGCACGCAGTGTATCCGCGGGCTCGGTGAACAAAAAAGAGCCGGCCCATCGGGCCGGCTCTCGTAGTCTAAGAACTGCTGCGTCTCAGAACTGCTGCTGCGTTTACTTCACCAGCGAGTATTTGCCGTCCTTCACCGTCAGCAGGATGCGCGAACGGTCGTCGAGGCCGTAGCGGTCCTTTTCGGTGAAGTTGTAGACGCCCTGGCTCGCCGCCAGCTCCTTCTCCGACAGCAGCGCCTGGCGGATCGCTTCGCGGAATTCCGGCGTGCCGGGCTTTGCGGTTTTCAACGCCGTGGGAATGATGCGCTTGAGGATCTCGAACGCATCGTAGGAATGGCCGGCGAACTGGCTGCGGCTGTTCGGGCCGTATTTGGCTTCGTAGGCCGAGTTCAGCGCCAGGCCCGGCTTCTTGGTGAGCGCGCTATCCGGCTGGTCTTCGGGATCCATGACGGGACCGGAGGCCATCAGCACGCCCTCCGCCGCCTTGCCGGCGATGCGAATGAAATCCATGCTGGCGGCGCCGTGGGTCTGGTAGATCAGACCCTTGTAACCGCGCTCGCGCAGTTCGGTCTGCGGCAGCGCGGCCGCGGTACCGGACGCGCCGACCAGGATCGCATCGGGATTGGCGGCGACGAGTTTCAGCACCTGGCCGGTCACCGATGTATCGGGACGGGCAAAGCGTTCCTCGTCGGCGATGGTCATGCCCATCGGCACGGCCTGTGCCTTCAAATCGTTGAACCAGAGGTCGCCATAGGAGTCGGAATAGCCGATATAGCCGAGCGTCTTCACGCCCTTGCTCTTCATGTGCTCGTACAGCACCTTGCCCACGATCGGGATCGGCTGCGGCATTGCCACCGACCACTTCATGCGCTCCGGCGTGATCGGGAACGGCGCCAGGCCGAAATGCGGAATGCCGGCTTCGTTGGCGACGTTGGAGACCGCGATGGTCGGCGGCGTCAGCGCCGAGCCCATGATGATGTCGGCCTTGGATTCGGTCACGAAGCGGCGGGCGTTGGTGGTCGCGGTGGTGGGATCGCCGCCGTCATCGAGCACGATCACCTTCAGCGGCACGCCGCCGATTTCCTTCGGCACGAATTCCAGCGCGTTACGCTCGGGAATGCCGAGGGCTGCGCCGGGGCCGGTCGTGGTGGTGGTGATGCCGATGGTGATTTCGCTGGTCTGGGCCAGTGCAGGCAGCGCCGGCAGGGCAAGCGTTGCCGCGGCGATGGCGGCGGTCAGGTAAAAGCGTTTCATTTATTCCTCCCTTTACGTGTTTCTTTGAAAGCAGAAATCGGGGGGTAATTCAGCCCCCTCTTTTGGCGATGCGGCGATTTAGCTCCGGACTTGGCTCCCTGTGAACTTGGCTACCATTTCCGCCGGGAACGGTGCCGATTTCAGCTTGTCGGGGTTAACGGGATCGCGGCCGACCAGAACGCGGGTCTCGAAACCCTCGATCGCCAGCGCCTCGCCCTTGTAGACGTTGTGCTTCACCTCGAAGCTCGAGCGCTTGATGCTCTCGATCTTCGTTTCGATGGTGATCCAGTCGCCATAGGTCGAGGGGATGTAGAACTTGGACCGCGTGTCGACCATGGGGATGCCCACGAGGCCGTATTTGCGGACCAGGTCCTGCTTGGAGAATCCGGCGACCTCGAACAGGGTCGAGGTCGAATCGTCGAACATCGCGAAATAGCGCGGGTAGTAGACGATATTGGCGGGGTCGCAATCGCCCCACTGAATCTGGACCTCGCGCCGGTTCACGAACATGCGCCGCGTCCTATTTCGGTGCCATACGCAGCGAGCCGTCCAGGCGCACCACTTCGCCGTTCAGGTACGAATTCTCGACCATGTGCAAAGCGAGCGCGGCGAATTCGTCGGCGTGGCCGAGCCGGCGCGGGAAGGGGATCGCGGCGGCGAGCGAGTCCTGGGCTTCCTGCGGCAGGTTCGCCAGCAGCGGCGTCAGGAACAGGCCGGGCGCAATGGTCAGCACGCGGACGCCGAATTGCGCCAGTTCGCGCGCGATCGGCAGCGTCATGCCGACGATGCCGCCCTTGGACGCGGAATAAGCCGATTGTCCGATCTGGCCGTCATAGGCGGCAACGGAGGCCGTGTTGATGATGACACCGCGCTCGCCAGTTGCCTGCGGCTCCAGCTTGGACATCTCGGTGGCGGCGAGGCGCAGCATGTTGAAGGTGCCGATCAGATTGACCTTGATCACCTTGTCGAAATCGGCGAGCGCCATCGGGCCGTCGCGGCCGACGACGCGCTTGGCAACGCCGATGCCGGCGCAATTGACCAGCACGCGCGCCGGGCCGTGAGCCTTCGCGGCCTGTGCGACCGCGGCTTCGGCCGAGGCGGCATCGGAGACGTCGCAGGTCACGGCGACGCCCTTGATCTCGGCCGCAACCGTCTCAGCGAGCTTGGCGTTGAGGTCGAACACCGCGACCTTGGCGCCCTGCGCCGCCAGTTTTCGCGCGGTGGCAGCGCCCAGCCCCGATGCGCCGCCGGTGACGATGGCTGCCTGGTCCTTCAACAACATGGCGTTCTCCTGATATGGTGATTTCTTAGCCGACCGATATCACACGGCTGGATGGATTGGCAGCGTAGAGCTCCTCGATCAATTCGGTGCGGTGCTCGAGCACGGCGCGCTGGTTGATCGAGCCCTTGTCGGTGACTTCGCCCTTGTCGATCGAGAGCGGCGCGTCCATCAGGATCGCGCGCGTGATCCGGGTCGAGGAGCCCGTGGCCTGGCCGAGGAAACGGGTCAGGCGCTCGCGAAAGGCTTCGCGGACCAGCCGGTCGCGCGTCGCGACGACGAGATCGTCGGTCGGCAGCGTCGGGTTGATCAGCCGGCAGCCGTCGAGGTCGAGCACCACCAGCGCGGAGACTTCATCACGGTTGATGCCGGCGATGACGACGTCGCGCACCAGCGGGGCGCAGGCCGCCGTGAGACGCGCGCGTAAGGGGCCGACGCTGACCCAAGTGCCGCTGGCAAGCTTGAAGTCTTCGCCGACACGGCCGTCGAAATCGAACCCGGCGTTGAAATCATGGGGATCGGACGGCTTGAGTGCGTCGCCCATCTTGTAAAATCCTTCCTCGTCGAAGGATTTCGCGGTGATGTCGGGCTGGCGCCAGTAGCCGGGCATCACGTTCGGCCCCTTGGCGCGCACTTCCAGCTTGCCGTTGTTCGGCACCAATTTGGCGTCATTGCCGGATACCGGCAATCCGACATGGCCGGAGCGGCTGGTGCGTGGATTGACCGACATGAAGAACGGCGCGGTCTCGGTCGCTCCCAGGCCGGTCAGCATCGGCACCCGATAGCCTTTTTCCTTCACGGCGAGTTCGTCGAGGCTGTCCCAGATGAACGGCGACAGCGCGGCGCCCGAGAAGAACATCGCGTGCAGGCGGTCGAAGAACTTTGCGCGCAGGCCCTGGTCGTCGCGCAAATAGGGCAGCAGCGATTCATAGCCCTTGGGCACGTTGAAATAGACCGTCGGCGAAACCTCCTGGAGATTGCGCACGGTCTCCTCGATGCCGCCGGGCATCGGCTTGCCGGCGTCCAGGTACATCGAGCCGCCGTTGTAGAGCGTCAGCCCGATATTGTGGTTGCCGCCAAAGGTGTGATTCCAGGGCAGCCAGTCGATGATGACGGGCGGTTCGTCCTTGAGGAAGGCGAGCGTCTCGCGCAGCATCACCTGGTTGGCGCAGATCATGCGCTGGGTGTTGATGACGGCCTTGGGGTTGCCGGTCGAGCCGGAGGTCAGCAGGAATTTCGCGATCGTGTCCGGGCCGATCCTGCCATGGACATCGTCGAGATCGCTGCGGATCGGCGTCGCCATGAGGTCGGCGAGCAGGGTGACGTCGCGCCCCGGCACGTGGCCATAGGACGCGGCGATCTCGGTGCCGAGCGAGACGTTGGCGGCAAGCGCATCGGCGAACTTGTCGGCATCCTCGGCGAAGACGAGGCCGGGCGTCAGCAGCTTCATCAGATAGGACAGCTTGCCGTAGTCCTTCGACACCAGCGAATAGGCCGGCGACACCGGGCAGAACGGAATGCCGGCATAGAACGCGCCGAACGCGAGCAATGCGTGATCGATCGAATTGCCCGAGAGGATGACGACCGGCCGGTCCGCCGACAGGCCGCGCGCGATCAGGCCCGACGCAATGTGACGGCTGGCGACGAGCAGCTCGGCATAGGTGATCTTGCGCCAGAAGCGGCTGCCTTCGCGCTCGGCCATGAAGACGCGGTCCGGCGTCGTGGCGGCCCAATGATGCAGGCGGTCGGTGAGGCGCACCGGGTAGTCGCCGAGCGGCTGCTTCGGCCTGAGGTAAATTGTCCCATCGTCGCGCCGCTCGATGTTGACGGCGGGATCGCCGAACGAGATGCGCCGCAGCGGGAAAGTGCTCGCGCCGCGCTCCATGCTGGAAGAGGACGGCTGCTCGTTCATGACTTTGGCTTCACCTTTGCGGTCTTGTGCTCGAGGAATTCGCGGATCCTGCGCTTTGCCTCCTTGTCGCTCTGCGCGACGGTCGCCATCAGCGATTCCATCAGCAGGCCGGTCTGCGGATTGGCCTCCGCGATCATCGGCAGCGCCTGGAGTACGGCGAAGTTCGTCAGCGGCGCGTTGGAAGCGACTTTGGCTGCAAGCTCCATCGCCTTGCCGAGCCCGTTGCCGGCCTCCGTGACATATTGCGCGAAGCCGTAGGACGCGCCTTCGGTCGCGCTGTAGACGCGGCCGGTCAGCATCATGTCCATCATCCGGGCGACGCCGATCAGGCGCGGCAGACGCACCGAGCCGCCGCCGCCGACGAAGATGCCGCGCTGTCCTTCCGGAAGCGCAAAATAGGTCGAGGGCTCGGCGACGCGGATATGCGCCGAGCAGGCGAGCTCCAGCCCGCCGCCGATCACGGCACCCCTGAGGGCTGCGATCACGGGGACGCGGCTGTACTGAATGCGGTCGAACACCCGGTGCCACATCTGGGAATGCAGCAGGCCGCCGGTCGCGTCATGCTCGGTCAGCTCGGACAGGTCGAGGCCTGAGGAGAAATGATCGCCGATGCCGTGGATGACGACCGCGCCGATATCCTCGGGCAGGGACGCAAAACACTTGCCGATTTCCAGGATGATGCCGTCGTTGAGCGCATTGCGCTTGGCCGGCCGGTTCAGACCCACGGTCAGAACCCGGTCCGCCCTCTCGATCCGGAGTAGCCCGGAGGCGCCCGCGTCAGCGGTCTCGGCGTTTCCCTGTGTCATTTGCGTCCTTGTTAGAATAGTTATGTTGTATAACGAATTCCCGGGGAGTCAAGGAGGGCCGGGCAGAATGCTGCTCCGCACACCTTGTCGTCCCTGCGAACGCAGGGACCCATAACCCTAGGAAGAAATTTGGCGGAGACTCGTCATTCTGTACTCCGCCCGCCCACACTCGACAGATTATGAGGTATGGGTCCCTGCGTTCGCAGGGACGACGGCGGAGTACGTGGTCACATCACCTGATGCACGTCGATCACGACGCGGTCCGCATGGCGCGCGGCCGAGCCGACGAAAATGCGCTCCATCAGCCAGCGATATTTCTCATGCCCGGTCTCGAATTTCGGCACGGTGCGGAAGTAGATCAGCCTGGGATCGACCGGTTCGCCGCGCTTGAGCTTCTGCAGCAATTCGACGGGGCCGAAGCGCATGCCCTTGTTCTCGACATAGACGATCGCGCCATCGTTGGTTTCGAACGCGTACTTGGCTTCGAGATCAATCAGTTCGTTGGGGCGAATGGTCTGGAAGTCGGCGCCGAACGGCAGGACCTTGCCTGTTATCGCGCCCGTCACTTCGCCGCCGATAATCGGGATGATGCGGCGGACGCCGATCCCGGTCTCCCCGGCGGTGACGACGTCGCCGATGCGCGCGGTGACGGTGAAGACATATTTGGTCTCGAGCATCGGTGTGGTCATCGCTTCACCTCTTCAATTCGCCATCATCCGCGTCGGCAGCCAGGTCGCCAGCAGCGGGAAGGCGATCAGGATCACCAGGCGGATCAGGTCCGTGACCACGAACGGAATCACGCCCTTGAAGATCGTGGAGAAGGAGACGTCCTTCACCACGCTCTTGATGACGAAGACGTTCATGCCGACCGGCGGGTGGATCAGGCCGAGCTCGACGGTCATGACGATGATGACGCCGAACCAGATCGGGTCGAAACCGAGATGCGTGATGACGGGGAAGATGATCGGCACGGTCAGGATGATCATCGCCATGGCATCCATCAGGCAGCCGAGCACGAGATACATCACCATGATCAGCGCCAGCACGCCGTAGGGGCCAAGACCGAGGCCGGTGAGGAATTCCGTCACCTTCTGCGGCGTCTGCGTCACCGTGAGGAAATAGCCGAAGATCAACGCGCCGATCAGCACGGTGAAGACGGCGGCCGCGGTGCGCGTCGCCTGCAGCAGCGAGGCCAGGATCTTCTCGCGGTCGAGCCGGCCGGTCACAACGCCGATGATGAACGCGCCGGCGGCGCCGACGCCGCCAGCTTCGGTCGGGGTGAAGCGCGGCAGGAAGGGCAGGCCGTAGAGGCCGCCGATCACGAATACGAACAACAGCACAGGCGCCCAGATTTCTTTCAGGCCCGCAAAGCGCTCGCGCCACGGCGTCACCTTGCCCTTCGGGAGGAAATTGGGACGGAAATAACCGATCAGGAAGATCGTGACCATGTACATGCTCATCGCCAGGATGCCCGGGATGATGCCGGCGATGAAGAGCTTTCCGATGTCCTGCTCGGTGATGATGCCGTACACCGCGAGCACGGTGGAGGGCGGCAGCATCGCGCCAAGCGTGCCGCCCGCCGCGATCACGCCGGTGGCGAACGACTGCGGATAGCCGAAGCGGCGCATCTCGGGATAGGCGACGGCGGAGAAGGTTGCGGCGGTCGCCACCGACGAGCCGCAGATCGCGGCAAAGCCGCCGCAGGCACCGACGGTGGCGATGCCGAGCCCGCCGCGCAAATGTCCGACGAAGCCGTTGGCGGCGCGAAACAGCTCGCGGCTCATGCCGGAATTGGACACGAACGAGCCCATCAGCAGGAACATCGGGATGACGCCGAAGGTGTAGTCGGTCACCGTGCGCATCGAGGTCTGGCC
The DNA here is from genome assembly GCF_002266435.3 of Bradyrhizobium amphicarpaeae. Classification (NCBI taxonomy): domain Bacteria; kingdom Pseudomonadati; phylum Pseudomonadota; class Alphaproteobacteria; order Hyphomicrobiales; family Nitrobacteraceae; genus Bradyrhizobium; species Bradyrhizobium amphicarpaeae. The sequence continues at coordinate 6,373,105 of NZ_CP029426.2, read as the reverse complement.
GACCAGCTTCAGCGCCGCATTGCCGTTGACGAGATAGGCGAAGCCGGAGACGCCGACGAGGCCCATGGCCATGCCGACGGGCACACGCAGCAGCATCAGGACGAACAGGGAAACGAAGCCGATTAAGGCGACGGCATCGGTGCTCATGATTACTCCGTCGCCTTCAATTTGGGATCGTGCATGTCTTCGGGATGAAAGATCAGGCGGTAGGTGCGGATCGCGATCAGCAGCACGGCCGCGGCATCGCCGATCCAAGCGACCGCAAAGAACGGCCATGTCGGCATGTGCATGTCGAAGGTCTGGACGTTGTCGTTGTAGGTGCCGCGCACCTTGTCGAACAGCGTCCAGGTCTGCACGGTAACGACGAACAACAGCACCAGGGTCGCGAACACGTCGATCCAGCGCTGCTGGCGCGGCCCGACGTTGCCCCACACGAGGTCGACCGTGATGTGGGTGCCGCGATAGGAGGTCGCGGCGATCCCCCAGAAGATGAGAATGCCGAGCAGCAAGCGGCCGATGTCGAAGCTGTCGGGGATCGAGTAGTTCAGCGTGTTGCGCAGCAGCACCGACAGGAAAATGTCGAGCGCGACGATGCCGACGAAGCCGGCTGCGATCCATTCGATCGTATCGATGATGCGGTCCATCCAGGAGCGCTTCATGGGCGATGAGTCCTATATAGAATTAGCGAAGCTGGGTTCAGCTGTTGCCGCGAAGAAGGTGCGCTCCCTCCCCCGCTTGCGGGGGAGGGTTGGGGAGAGGGTGCTTCCACAATCGAGAACCCCCAAGAGGAGAAAGCCCTCACCCGCGCCTTCGGCGCGACCTCTCCCGCAAGCGGGAGAGGTGCAGCGAGTGCGTGGCCGCAGTTCGCCGTCACTCCGCCAGCGCGTTGTACTTCTTCAGCGAGGCCTTGAGCTCCGTCATCGCAGCATCCGGATCGACGCCGGCCTTCTTGGCGCCCTCGGACCAGGTCTTCACCAGCGGCTCGGCGGCCTTCTTCCAGGCGGCGGTCTGCTCGGGCGTCAGCTTGTAGACCTCGTGGCCGGATTCCGCCTTCACCTTGTCGATGCCGGCGTCCTCGAACTTGCCCCAGTGCTCGCCGACCACGCCGGCCATCTCGACCGAGCAGTTCTTGTCGACCGCCGCCTTCTGCTTGTCGGACATCGCATTGTACTTGTCCTTGTTCATGACGAACACGAAGGTCGTGGTGTAGAGCGGCGCCTCCATGTCGTACTTGGTTACCTTGTCGATGCCGAACAGCACCAGGGAGCCCCAGGGGAAGGTGACGCCGTCGGCGACGCCGCGCTCGATGATGTCGCGGACCTCAGGCGCCGAGGACTGCACGTTGGTGCCGCCGAGCGATGTCACGAAGTTCGCCATGGTGGCGTGAGCCGGGCGGATTTTCATGCCCTTCACGTCTTCGGGCATCACGATCTTCTTAGTCTTGGAATGGAACGAAGAGGGCGAGTGGACGAAGGCGAGGCAGTATTTGACGTCCTTCATCTCCTTCTCGGCATATTTGCGATACCAGGCGTCCAGCCCCATCGAGCCGCCCTTGGCGTCCGAGATCAGGAACGGCAGTTCGCCCGCTCCGATGATCGGGAAACGTCCGGGCTGGTAGCCGGGATTGACATAGGTGACGTCGGCGATGCCGTCGCGCGCCATGTCGTAATGGTCGAAAGCCTTGCCGAGTTGCTGGGCCGGAAACACCTTGCCCGTGATGGTGCCGCCGGAATCCTTGTTCACCGCGGCGACCCAGTCTTCCAGTGATTTCTGCAGCGGATGCGAGGCCGGCACCCAGTGCGAGACCTTCAGGTCGAAGGTCTTGTCCTGCGCCAACGCAGGCGTCACGCTTGCTGCGAGCAGCAAAGCCAGACAGGCTTTCTTCATCGGTCGTCTCTCCCTGTTTTCGACGGCGGGCTTCGATGGCCCGGTCTCATTAATTAACATGTTATCTAAATGCCGGACGTGTTCAAGCCGGAACTGGCGCGCACCTCTGTCGTATCCTTAACCGTCAGCCCTGTCGCAGGAATTTGTCGCCGTTCGCGGCGACGAGCACTCCCTTTTGCCCAACTGTTATATGATATAATTATCCTGCACGGAGCAGCGCGACAAGCGGGCTGCGACGAAAGCCTAAGGGACAGGGAGGAGCAGATATTGCGGACAAAAGTCGCAATCATCGGGGCCGGGCCGGCCGGATTGTTGCTTGGGCAACTGCTGCAGGCCTACGGCATCGACAATGTCATCCTGGAGCGGCAGAGCCCGGATTACGTGCTCGGCCGGATCCGCGCCGGCCTTCTGGAAGAGGGAACCGTCGGGCTGCTCGACCGGATCGGCGCCGGCGCGCGGGCGCATGCCGAGGGCCTGGTGCATGAAGGCATCGAGCTCGCCTTCTCCGGCCGACGTCACCGCATCGACATGAAGGGTGCGACCGGCAAGACGGTCATGATCTACGGCCAGACCGAGGTCACGCTCGATTTGATGAATGCGCGGAAAGCTGCAGGTCTTACTTCGGTCTACGAGGCCAAGGACGTACAGCCGCATGATTTCGACGGCAGTCACCCGCGCGTAACCTGGGTGAAAGACGGCGTCACCCACACGCTGGATTGCGATTTCATCGCCGGCTGCGATGGTTTCCATGGCGTCAGCCGTGCCAGCGTCCCGGCATCCGCGATCGAGGAGTTCGAGCGGATCTATCCGTTCGGCTGGCTCGGCATCCTCTCGGAGACGCCGCCGGTCAGCCATGAGCTGATCTACTCCAACCACGCCCGCGGCTTTGCGCTTTGCACCATGCGCTCGACGAAGCGCAGCCGCTATTACGTGCAGTGTTCGCTCGACGACCATGTCGACCAATGGCCGGACGACCGCTTCTGGGACGAGTTGAAGCGCAGGCTCGACCAGGAGGCGGCCGACAGCCTCGTCACGGGCCCCTCGATCGAGAAGAGCATCGCGCCCCTGCGCAGCTTCGTCGCCGAGCCGATGCGTTTCGGCCGGATGTTCCTGTGCGGCGATGCCGCCCACATCGTGCCGCCGACCGGCGCCAAGGGCCTGAACCTCGCCGCCAGCGACGCGCATTATTTGTCGAGCGCCTTGCGCGAATTCTACGACGAGAAATCCAGCACGGGCCTCGACGCCTATTCCGCCACGGCCCTGGCGCGCGTCTGGAAGGCGGTGCGCTTCTCCTGGTGGATGACCTCGATGCTGCACAAATTCCCGGACACCGGCACCATCGGCGCGCGCATCCAGCTCGCCGAGCTCGACTACGTCACGCAGTCGCAAGCCGCGATGACGTCATTGTCGGAGAATTACGTGGGGTTGCCGTTTTAGGGAGGCGCTGCCGGTTTGACCAAGACTGTCATGCCCCGCGCAGGCGGGGCATCCAGTACGCCGCGGCCCCTCCATTCGATCACGGCCGTCACTGGATACTGGATCACCCGCCTTCGCGGGTGATGACAGCTGTGGTGTGGCAACGGCGCGCACCCCATTTCAAACACCCACGCAAATCCCGTTTAAAACTTTGTAGGCGGTGAAACTGTCGTCCACATCGCGTTCAATGCCGGCGACACGACAACGCGAGGCAGTCATGACCTCTACCGACATCCCCGACGGCTTCGAGCCGCTGTTCCGCAAGAGTCCTCTCACCGAGCCCTGGGAGCCGCTTTACGCGAAGAAGACCGACAAGGCCGTGATCATCGGCCTGCGGCTCGCCAAGCCGCACACCAATGGCCGCGGCCTGATCCATGGCGGTCTCATCGCGGCGCTCGCCGACAATGCCATGGGTTATAGCTGCGCGCAGGCGACGGGCTGGACCACGTCGTTCGTAACGGTCTCGCTCACGGTCGATTTCGCCGGCTCCGCCGAGATCGGCCAGTGGTGCTCGATCGAGAGCGACGTGATCAAGACCGGCAAGACGATCTGCTTCGCGCAGTGCCTGGTCAAGGCCGACGACGTCGCCATCGCGCGGGCGAGCGGCACGTTCCGCGTGGTTCCGAAGAAGGGGTAGGCTCGCTCAACACGCGCCTCACCCGAACCTCCACTCCGCGGTTTCCACCACGAGATCGACGAACGCGCGCACCTTGGCCGAGAGCAGGCGCGAGGTCGGGTAGATGATGTGGATCGGCAGCGCCGGCTGCTCGTACTTCGCCAGCACGATCTTCAGCCGTCCGCGCTTCAGCCCTTCGGCGGCTTGATAGGCCAGCACGCGGGTCACGCCGCCGCCGGCTTCAGTGTATTGCAGGGCGGCGTCTGCGCTGTTGCTGATGAAGCGGGGCGATGGGGTGACCTCGACGTCGCGGCTGTCCTGCACGAAGTGCCAGCCGGCGGTTGGGCCGAACTGGATGGTCTGGTGTTGGAGCAATGCGTCCGGTGTCTTCGGCTCGCCGTGGCGCTTGAGATAGCCCGGCGCCGCCACCACGATCCGCCGCATCTCGCCGACCTGGCGCGCCACCAGCGAGGAATCGGCGAGATGACCGATCCGCACCGCGACATCGACGGCGTCCTCCACGAGATTGACGAGATGGTCGGACAGGCGCAGTTCCGCGCCGACCTCGGGATGACGCTTGAGATAGGCCGTCATGACCGGCCCGACATGCAGCCGGCCGAAGCCGACCGGCGCCGAGACCACCAACCGTCCGCTCGGCCGGTTGCGCTCCTCCCGCGCGGAGCCGTCGGCCTCCTCGACATCGGCGAGGATCCGCCGCGCGCGCTCCAGGTAGCGCGTGCCGACGTCGGTCAATCTCACCTGCCGGGTGGTCCGCTGCAGCAGCCGGGCGCCGAGATGCTCCTCCAGCGCCGCGATCAGCCGCGTTACGGCCGAGGGCGACAGCCGCAGCTTTCGGGCTGCGGGCGCGAAGCCGCTGAGATCGGCGACGGTGACGAAGACGTGCATAGCTTCAAGGCGGTCCATCTCATTATTTCATATATTGCAACGATGAAGTGTCAAGAAGGCCGATTGTTTCGATCGGAGAAATGTCCATCTTGGGGGGCGAAAGACGCAGCAATGCGCCGGAATTTTAGGAGATGTTCCGATGACGACGGCAGCCCACACTTATGCAAGCGACGTTGCCTTCACCCCCGCGGTGAAGGCGATCCAGGCGCGCAAGGGTTCGCGCGAGGCCTATGGCCGCGTCGAGCAGCGCGGCTGGCGCACCGAGGTCGATGAAAACCTCGAGGCCTTTCTCGCGGACGCGAACAGCTTTTACTTCGCCACCGCATCGGCCGATGGCCAGCCTTATATCCAGCACCGTGGCGGCCCGAAGGGTTTCCTCAAGATCCTGGACAAGCAAACGCTCGCCTTTGCCGACTATGCCGGCAATCAGCAGTTTATCACCCAGGGCAATCTCTCGGAGAATCCCAAGGCCTATATCTTCGTGATGGACTACGCCCATCGCCGCCGGGTGAAGCTCTGGGGCGAGGCGCGCGTGGTCGAGGACGACGAGGCGCTGACGACGTCGCTGATGCCGAAGGGCTACCGCGCGCGGCCGGAGCAGGTGATCCTGTTCAAGATCGAAGCCTGGGACACCAACTGCCCGCAGCACATTCCGCAGAAATTCGACGCGGGCGATGTTGCCGCGGCGCTGGCGGCGCGGGATGCGAGGATCGCGGAGCTGGAGGCGGAGGTGGCGGCGTTGAAGGGGGAGAAGGCAGGCTCTTAGGCACAGATCTCGCCGCGTTCTTCGCTGTCATGCCCCGCGAAGGCGGGGCATCTAGTAGGCCGATGCCTCTCGCTTCAATCATGATCGCCGCGGAGTGCTGGATCGTCCGCCTTCGCGGACGATGACAGCTGAGATCGAAGCGGAGCCTCGAACTCAGGTCACACTCTCGCCTTCATGCTGGAAGCCGAGGTAGCTCGCTGCGACCCGCTCGTTCGCCGCGATGTCGCTGGCCTTGCCGCTGAGCACGAACTCGCCGAGCTCCATCACGTAAGCCTGGTCCGCGATCTTCAGCGCGGCCTGCGCATTTTGCTCGACCAGCAGCACGGAGACGCCGCTGGCGCGCAGCTCGGTGACGATGCGGAAGATGTCGGCGACGATGATCGGGGCGAGGCCGAGGCTCGGCTCGTCCAGCATCAGCAGTTTCGGCTCGCCCATCAGCGCGCGGCCCATCGCGAGCATCTGCTGCTCGCCGCCGGAGAGCGTGCCGGCGAATTGCTTGCGCCGCTCTTTCAATCGCGGAAACAGCGTGTAGACCCGCTCTATCGAGGCCTTCGCCTTGCTTCGCTCGATGCGGAAGGCGCCGAGCTCGAGATTGTCCTCGACATTCATGGTCACGAACAGCTCGCGGTGCTCAGGCACGAGCCCGAGCCCCATCGCGACGCGATCCTCGATGTCGAGCCGGGCGAGATCCTGCCCCGCAAAAGTGACGCGGCCTTTCAGCGGCAGGATGCCGATGATAGCCGACAGCAGCGTGGTCTTGCCGGCGCCGTTGGCGCCGACGATGGTGACGATCTGGTTCTGGCCGACCTCGAGCGAGACCGAGCGCACCGCCTCGACCTTGCCATAGGCGACGTGGGCGTCGGTGACGGACAACAGCGCGCTCATGCCGCCACTCCGAGATAGGCCTTGATCACTTCGGGATTGGTCTTGATCGTGGCGGGCGTGCCCTCGGCGATCTTGGTGCCGAAATCGAGCACCACGATGCGGTCGGCGAGGTTCATCACGAAGCCCATGTCGTGCTCGACCAGGAGGACGCTCATGCCGCCGTCGCGCAAGTCGCGCAGCAGCTTGGCGAGCTGCTGCTTCTCCATGTGGCGCAGGCCGGCGGCAGGTTCGTCGAGCAGCAGCAGCATCGGATCGACGCAGAGCGCCCGGGCGATCTCGACGATGCGCTGCTGGCCCAGCGAGAGCGAGCCTGCGAGCTGATGCATCTGGTCGGCGAGGCCGACGCGTTCGATCTGGCGCGCGGCTTCCGCAAGCAATCTGGCCTCGTCGGCGCGGTCGAGCCGCAGCATCGAGGCGATCGGCCCGGAATGGCCGCGCAGATGCGCGCCGATCGCGACGTTCTCCAGCACGGTCATGTCGGGCACCAGCTTCACGTGCTGGAAGGTCCTGCTGATGCCGAGCTTGACGATCTCCTGCGGCGGCGCCTTGTCGACCTTCTTGCCAAGCACCGAGACCGAGCCCGACGTGGCCGACAGCACGCCGGTGATCAGGTTGAAGGTCGTGCTCTTGCCGGCGCCGTTCGGACCGATCAATGCGACGATCTCACGGGCCTGGACGTCGAAGGAGACGTTGTTGACGGCGACCACGCCGCCGAACTGCTTTCGCGCCTTGTCGACCTGGAGCAGGATGTTGGACTGGCCCGGCGCGCGGGGACGCTGCTCCAGCTTCAGCGAGGTGTCCGGCTTCCTGCCGCCGGTCCGCTCGGGGAGGAACGACATCAGCCAGGGCCAGAGGCCGCCGGGTGCAAGCTGCAGCAGTGCCACCAGCATGATGCCGAATACGATGGTCTCGACCTGCCCGGAGCCGGGCAGGATCAGCGGCAGATAGCTCTGCAACACCTCTTTCAGTACCACGACGATCGCCGCGCCGAGCACGCCGCCCCAGACATAGCCGGCGCCGCCGACCACCGCGATGAAGAGATATTCGATGCCGGCCTGCGCGCCGAACGGCGTCGGGTTCACCGCGCGCTGGAGATGCGCGTAGAGCCAGCCCGACAGGCCGGCGAGCACCGCGGCATGGATGAACACCAGCAATTTGGCGCGCGGCGTGTGCACGCCGAAGGCTTCGGCTGCGACATGGCCGCGCCGAAGCGCACGGATGGCGCGGCCGGTGCGGGAATCCAGCAGGTTCATGGTCAGCAGGGCCGAGACGATCACCGCGACCCAGATCGCGTAATAGATCGAGCCGGGCGAGAGCATCTTGAACGATCCGATCGACAGCGGCGGGATCGCCGAGATGCCGTCGTTACGGCCGAGAAACTCCAGCTTGCTGAAGAGATAGAACAGCCCGAGCCCCCAGGCGAGTGTGCCCAGCGGCAGATAATGGCCGGAGAGGCGGACGGTGATCAGCCCGAGCAGCACCGCCAGCGATCCGCTGACCACAAGCGACAGCGGCAGCGTCAGCCAGGGCGACAGGCCGTAGGCCGTCGACAGCACCGCGGTGGTGTAGGCGCCGAAGCCGACGAAGGCCGCCTGTCCGAACGAGGTCAGGCCGCCGACGCCGGTCAGCAGCACGAGGCCCATCGCGACGAGGGCTGCAAGCCCGATATTGTCGAGCAGCACGATCCAGAACGGCGGCATGCCCGGGACGAACGGAATCGCGGCCATGACGAGTGCGAAGACGATGATGGGAAGGCGGCTCTGCATCTTAAGCCTCAGTCCTTCTCTTCTTCGACGGCGGGCGCGGCGAGCGAACGCAGCAGCAGCACGGGGATCAGCAGCATGAAGACGATCACCTCCTTGTAGTTGGAGGCGTAGAAGGACGAGAATGCCTCGACGAGGCCGACGACCAGCGCCGCGACGGCGGTGAGGGGGTAGCTGACGAGGCCGCCGATGATCGCGGCGACGAAGCCCTTCAGGCCGATCAGGAAGCCTGAGTCATAGTAGAGCGTGGTGATCGGCACGATCATGATGCCCGACAAGGCGCCGATGACGGATGCCAGCAGAAAGGCAATCTGCCCCGACAGCGTGGTGCGGATGCCGACGAGCCGCGCCCCCAACCGGTTCACGGCGGTCGCGCGCAGCGCCTTGCCGTAGAGTGTCAGGCCGAAGAACAGCCAGAGGCCGACGATGAAGGCGATGGTGATGCCGTAGACGGTAAGGCTCTGGCCGGTGAAGCGCAGCGAGCCCGCGGTGAACGCGCCGGACAGCACCGCAGGTCCGCGCTGGCCTTCGGCGCCGAAGAACAGCAGGCCGAGGCCCTGCAGCGCCAGATGGACGCCGACGGATGCGATCAGCAGCACCAGCACGGAGGTGTGTGCCAGCGGCTGGAATGCGACGCGGTAGAGATAGAGGCCGATCATCGCCACGATCACCAGCGACAGCGCGATCGAGACCGCGACCGGCGGCTTCTGGGCGGCGAAGTAGACCGTCAGCGCCAGCACGATGGCCGGCAGCACAATATTGGTGAGGGCGCTGCGGACGATCAGGCGAGCGTGCAGCGCCTTGCGTGCGACGAACAGGTCGAAAGCGAAGGCGCCGATGCCCAGCGCCAGCGCGAGCTTGGCCGTGCCCGGCATCTGGCCCGCGGCCAGCGAGGCATAGGTCAGCGCGCCGTAGGTGACGAATTCGCCCTGGGGAATGAGGATGACTCGGGTGACGGCGAACACCAGCACCAGCGCCAGGCCGAGCAGCGCATAGATCGCGCCATTGGTGATGCCGTCCTGCACCAGGAACAGCATGATGGTGGTATTCAAGACCGGACGCTCCCCCTTAAGATAACGGACCGGTCCCCCGGATTGCGGTGGATGGTCTGCTCACAGCCATTGAAAAACGCTGACGATATTTGATATGGTCCATAACAATTATCAAATATAACATCAAGGGCGGGAACGATCCCTCCCGAATTTAGCGGGATTACGAGCACGAGGCGATGACCGTTTCCAAAGCCGCCGAAAAGTCCTCCGAAAAGCCGGCCGACACGGCCAAGGGCCGCAAGGACGCGGCCGAGCTGCAAGGTCAGGGGGCGGGCGAAGCGCTTCAGCTCGGCGAACTCTCGGAACAGCTCGGCTACGTGCTGAAGCGGGCGCAGCTCAAGGTGTTCGAGAACTTCCTGCGCTGCATGGCCTCGCTCCAGCTCACGCCGGCGCAGTTCTCCGTGCTGCTGCTGGTCGAGAAGAACCCGGGCCGTAACCAGACCGAGATCGCCTCCACCCTCGGCATCCTCAGGCCGAACTTCGTCGCCATGCTCGACAATCTCGAGAGTCGCGACCTTTGCGCGCGGATCCGCTCCACCAACGACCGCCGCTCGCACATCCTGGTGCTGACCGACAAGGGCAAGGCGGTGCTGGCGCGCGCCAAGAAGCTCGTCGCCACCAAGCACGAGGCCCGGCTGAACGAGCTGCTCGGGCAGGCCAACCGCGAAGCCCTCATCGCGATGCTCGCGAAGGTCGCGAACGAGTTCTGAGGCGGACTGTCATCTCCCGTCATTGCGAGCGCAGCGAAGCAATCCAGAGTGTCGCCGCGGAGGGATCCTGGATTGCTTCGCTGCGCTCGCCAATGACGTGCCGGGATTGAGACGCCTCAATCCACCAGGATCACCCTGATGTCATTCACATTGGTCAGCGTCGGTCCCGGCAGCAGCAAATCCCCCGTCGCCTCGAAGAAGCTGGTCGCGTCGTTGTTGTCCAGGTACGCCTGCGGTTGAAGCCCCTGCGCCTTCATCTTCGCGAACGTTGTCACATCGATCAGCGCGCCGGCGGGGTCGGTGGGGTTGCCGGCGCCGCCGTCGGCACCGTCGGTGTCGCCGGCCAACGCCGAAACGTCAGGCGTGTCCTGCAGCAGGGCGGCGAGTGCCAGCGCGTATTCCTGGTTCGGCCCGCCGCGCCCATTGCCGCGCACCGTCACCGTGAGCTCGCCGCCGGAAAGGATCGCGAGGCGCTTGCCTTGCGCGCGCGCTTGCAGCGCCAGCCTGGCGTGATCGGCGGCAACCTCGCGCGCCTCGCCTTCGAGATCGGCGCCGAGGTCGACGGTCTCGTAACCGGAGGAGCGCGCCAGCTTCACCGCGGCGTCGAGCGACTGCTTGGGCCGCGCGATCAATTCGAAATGCGCGCGGGCGAAGGCGCCATCGCCGGGTTTGCAGCTTTCGTTGGCGGGATCGTCGAGCGCGCGGCGCACGGCATCGTCGATGTCGAGCTTGTATCTCGCGACGATGGCGCGCGCATCGGCCAGCGTGGTCGGATCGGGCACCGTGGGACCGGAGGCGATCGCGGAAGGATCGTCATGCGGCACGTCCGAGATCGCGAGCGTCACGATCTCGGCGGCATTTTTGCCCGCTCGCGCAAGACGTCCGCCTTTGATCCGCGACAGATGTTTCCTGACGATGTTCATCTCGCCGATCGGCGCGCCCGAGCGCAGCAGTGCCTTGTTGACCGCCTGCTTCTGCGCGAAGCTGATGCCCTCGCTGGGGGCGATCCAGTTCGCCGAGCCGCCGCCGGTGAGCAGCACCAGAAGCAGATCGTCCGGCCCGGCTTCGCCCGCGAGCGCGAGCGTGTCGGCCGCGCCCTTCAAGCCGGCCTCGTCGGGCACGGGATGGCCCGCTTCGACCACGCGGACGCGGCGCGTCGGCACGCCGTAGCCGTGGCGCGTGGTGGCGACGCCGACCAGGCGCTCCGGTGCGAGCTGCAGCGTGTCGAGATAATGCCGCTCGGCCGCAGCCGCCATGGCGGCTGCGCCCTTGCCGGCGGCCAGGCAGATCACGCGTCCCTTGGGCGCGGGCCGCAAGTGCGGCGCCAGCACCACATCGGGATGGGCGGCGGCAACGGCGGCGTCGTAGAGCGCGCGGAGCAGGGGACGGCGGTCGGTCATCACGATGGCTTTCGGCAGACGGAAGAGACCGGCGGCCTTTGCCGCCGTTCACCTGCCTACCGCATCGGGCGCCAAAGCGTAAGCCGGCTTTGCCGTCATTCGATTATGCAATCGCGTGATCATGATCGGCGGCCACGCAAAAGCCCCCTGCGACGGTCTCGCAGGGGGCTTTCCGTGGTCAAATCGTCAGGCGGCTAGCCGCCGACGTCGGCGCTGATCACGTCGCCGAACAGGTCCCAGCGCTCGCCCTTGAAACGCTGAAGCTGCAGCGAGCTGATCGGCGCGAAGTCGGTCGCCGACGTGTTGATCTTGATGCCCGGCAGCAGCACCTCGGTGCGGAAGTCCTTCAGGCTGGCGGCCTGCTTCATGACGTTCGCGCGCGTGAGGTCGTCGCCGCAGTTCTTGAGCACCTGGACCAGTGTCTGCGCGACACCGTAGCCGACGATGGTGCCGTTGTCGGTCTTGTCGCCTTCGGGGAAGTATTTCGTCATGAAGTCGACGAAGCCCTTCATGCCGGCGTCATTCGCCCATTGGGTGTCCGTGGTGTCCTTCAGATAGGCCGCAGAGATGATGCCTTGCGCGTTGTCGAACCCTGCCGGCTTGATCACGCTGCCGACCGAGGCCGAGACGTTGTTGAGGAAATGAGTCGGTTTCCAGCCGATCTCGGCGTTCTTCTTGATCGCCTGCGCTGCGAATTTCGGCGTGGTGATGTTGACGAAGACGTCGGCACCCGTCGACTTCAGCTTGACGATGTGGTTGTCGATGGTCGGCTCCGACGTCTCGTAGCTTTCTTCGGCCACGATCATGGTCGCGGCTTTGGCGCCGAGCCCGTCCTTCAGGCCCTTGAGATAGTCCTTGCCGTAGTCGTCGTTCTGAAACAGAACGGCGATCTTGGCGTTCGGCATCTCCTTCAGGATGTACTTCGCGTAGATCTGCGTTTCGCTCTGGTAGTTGGGTTGCCAGCCCATGGTCCACGGGAAGTCCTTCGGATCGTTCCACTTGGTGGCGCCGGTGGCGACGAACAATTGCGGCACCTTCTTCGAGTTCATGTATTTCTGGATCGCCGAGTTCGGCGGCGTGCCGAGCGAATTGAAGATCAACAGCACCTCGTCGCTCTCGACCAGCTTGCGCGCCTGCTCCACGGTCTTCGGCGGCGAATAGCCGTCGTCGTAGGAGATGAAGTTGATCTTGCGGCCGTTGATGCCGCCCTCCTCGTTGATCTTCTTGAAATAGGCGGCTTCGGTCCGCCCGATGATGCCGTAGGCGGAGGCAGGTCCGCTGTAAGGCATGATGTTGCCGATCTTGATCTCGGTATCGGTCGCGCCGGTATCGTATTTCTTCTGGGCCGATGCAGTTGAGGCCGAGGCCGCAATGAGCGCAAGCGCCAGTGACGCGGCCGCAAGTTTGCCGGTGACAGCGGGCATTCCTATCTCCCTATTTTCTTTGGTGTGTGTGCGCCCCGTTTCTTGTCTCGGTTTTTTTGGCGACGCTGCCGCAATTCAATACGATTTGGCTGATGCCTTCAACAGAAAGCCCCCGCGACGGGGTCGCAGGGGCTGCTTCTTTAGTAGTCAAGGGCGCGGCCGGTCTCTTGTGCGACTGCGAGAAGATCCGGCTGTCTTGAGTTGCTTAACGGATCCCCGAGCGATTTTGAGTTGCGCTGCTTCAGTGGCCCATTTCGCTGGAGATGATGTCGCCGAACAGCTCCCATTTCCGGCCCTTGAAGCGCATCATCTGCAGCTGTTCGATCGGGGCGAAATTGTCGGCTGCGGTGTTGATCCTGATGCCGGGCAGCAGCGTGTCGGGCTCGAAATCCTTCAAGGAAGCTGCCTGCTTCATGACGTTCTCGCGGGTGAGGTCGTCGCCGCACATCTGCAGCACCTTTACCATGGTTTGAGCTGCGGCATAACCGAACACGACGCCGGCATCGAGCTTGTTGGCCTTGGGGTCGTATTGGGCGACGAAGTTGTAGAATTTCTTCATGCCGTCGTCGGCATTCCACTGCGGATCGGAGCCGTCCTTGGTGTAGCTCGCCGACAGCAAGCCTTGCGAGATCTCGATGCCCGCCGGCTCGATCACGCCGCCGACGGAGGCGGAGACGTTGGAGACGATGTGGACCGGATGCCAGTTGATCTCCGCCGCCTTCTTGATCGCCTGCGCGGCGAATTTCGGCGTGGTGATGCTGATGAAGACGTCGGCGCCCGAGGCCTTCAGCTTCACGACGTGCTCGTCGATCGCGGGCTCGGAGGTGTCGTAAGCCTCTTCCAGCACGATCATCGAGGCCTTGGGCCCGAGGCCGTCCTTCAGCCCCTTCAGATAGTCCTTGCCGAAATCGTCGTTCTGGTAGAGCACGCCGATCTTTCCGTCCGGCTTCTCCTTCATGATGTATTTGGCGTAGATGCGCGCCTCGCTCGCGTAGCTCGGCTGCCAGCCCATGGTCCAGGGATATTGCCTGGGATCGTTCCACTTCGAGGCGCCGCTCGCCACGAATAATTGCGGCACCTTCTTCTCGTTCATGTATTTGCGGATGGCGCTGTTGGTGGAGGTTCCGAGCGAGCCGAAGATCAGCAGCACCCCGTCGCTCTCGACCAGCTTGCGCGCCTGCTCCACCGTCTTCGGCGGCGAATAGGCGTCGTCATAGGAGATGAACTTGATCTTGCGGCCGTTGATGCCGCCCTCGGCATTGACCTTGTTGAAATAGGCTTCCTCGGCCTTGCCGATCGCGGCATAGGCCGAGGCCGGGCCGCTATAAGGCATGATGTTGCCGATCTTGATCTCGGTGTCGGATGCGCCGCTGTCGTACTTCTTCTGGGCCAGTGCCGGGCTGCTCATTGCGGTGCACAAAGCGAGCGCGGTCCAGAGGGCCGCAACCTGAGAACGAACGGCAGTCATCTTTCTCCCACCCCGGAATGGATCGGTGCGCCGCATTGAACAAGATTGACGCCTGACGTCAACAAAAAGCCCCCGCGGGCTGCCCGCGGGGGCTCTGTCGTTTCGGACCAGATCCGGACTATGGCGTCAGCGTCACTCGGAGGTGACGTCGCCGCTGATGATCTCGCCGAACAGTTCCCACTTCTCGCCCTTGAAGCGCTGCATCTGGAGCTGGGCGATCGGGGCGAAGTCGGTCTGACTGGTGTTGATCTTGACGCCCGGCAGCAGGGTATCCGGCGCAAAGTCCTTCAGGCTCGCGGCCTGCTTCATGATGTTTGCGCGGGTGAGATCGTCGCCGCACATCTCCAGCACCTTGGCCAGGGTCGAGGCCGCGCCGTAGCCATAGACCATGCTGGTGTCGGACTTGTCGGCACCAGGCATGTACTTGTCGACGAACTCGTTCCACTTCTTCATGCCGAGATCGTTGGCCCATTGCGGATCGGTGGAGTCCTTGGCATAGGCCGCCGACAGCACGCCCTGCGCGGCCTCGAAGCCGGCCGGCTTCATCACGCTGCCGACAGAGATCGACACGTTGGTGAGGATCTGGAGCGGCTTCCAGCTGAGCTCGGCGGTCTTCTTGATGGTCTGGGCCGCGAACTTCGGCGTGGTGTAGATCAGCAGCACGTCGGGGTTGGCCGCCTTGATCTTGACGATGTGGCCGTCGATCGAGGGCTCGGACACTTCATAGCTCTCTTCCATGATGATCATGGACGAGGCCTTGGCGCCGAGGCCGTCCTTGGTGCCCTTGAGATAGTCTTTGCCGAAATCGTCGTTCTGATAGAGGATCGCGATCTTGGCGTCCGGCTTCTCCTTCATCAGCCATTTGGCATAGATCTGCGCTTCGCTCTGGTAGGAGGGCTGCCAGCCGATGGTCCAGGGGAAGTTCTTCGGATCGTTCCACTTGGTGGCGCCGGTGGCGACGAACAGCTGCGGGATCTTCTTGGCGTTGAGGTACTTCTGGATCGCGCTGTTCGAGGGCGTGCCGAGCGGATTGAAGACGACGAGAACCTCGTCGCTCTCGACCAGCTTGCGGACTTGCTCGACGGCTTTCGGCGGCGAATAGCCGTCGTCATAGGTGACGAAGTTGATCTTGCGGCCGTTGATGCCGCCCTTGTCGTTGATCATCTTGAAGAAGGCTTCTTCGGTCTTGCCGATGACGCCATAGGCCGAGGCCGGACCGCTGTACGGCATGATATTGCCGATCTTGATCTCGGTGTCGGACGCGCCGGTGTCGTACTTCTTCTGGGCAAGTGCTGCGCCGGAGGCGAGAGTGACGGCCGCCGTTGCCGTGACCAGCGCGGCGGCTCGGAGTGTTCTTCCAAACGACAAATCGATCTCCTTCTCTAATCTAACGGTCTTCAGTTCTTCCTGAGCTTGCCGACCAATTGCTGGCCCAGGATCGCGATCTGCCTTGCGCCATGCGGCACGAGGTAGATGACGAGGAAAAGCAGCACGCCGAACACGGCGCCGGAGAGGCCTTTGGAAATGCTCTCCGCCATGTTCGGCACGAAGATGATGAACGCGGCGCCGACGAACGAGCCGGGCAGCCAGCCGACGCCGCCGACGACCATGCCGAGGAACAGCGAGATCGCGAGCGTGATGGTGTAGCTGTCGGGTGCGACGAACTGCACGGCGATGGCGCCAAGCGAGCCGGCAACGCCGGTGATACCGGCGGAGACCCCGAAGGCCAGCGTCTTGTACAGCGCGACGTTGACACCCATGGAGGAGGCCGCGATCTCGTTGTCACGAATCGCCATGAAGGCGCGGCCCGAGCGGGAGCGCAGCAGGTTCACCGAGAAGATGTAGATCGCGATCACGACGGCCAGTGAGAAGTAGTACAGCCACATGTCCTGCGACATGGGTAGCCCGAACGGCGCGTCCGGCTTGGTGACGACGAGGCCCTGCACGCCGCCGGTCCAGTGCTCGAGGAAGTTCAGCTTCAGCAACTGTGGCATCGCGGTGGCAAGCGCGAATGTCGCGAGCGCGAGATAGACGCCCGACAGACGCAGTGCCGGCTTGCCGAACAGGTAACCGAATCCGAAGCAGACCGCGGCGGAAATCGGAATTGTCAGCGCATAGTTGACGTTGAAGTACTCCATCAGCACCGCCGACGTATAGGCGCCGACGGCGTAGAAGGCGCTCTGGCCGAGCGAGAACTGGCCCGAGCCGCCGGTCAGGATGTTCAGCGCCATCACGGCGAGCCCGTAGATCAGGAGCATCGTCATCTGGAAGATGATGAAGTTCTTGACGAAGACGGGCATGATGATCAGCGCCGCGAGCACCACCAGCGAGGTGCCCGTGCCCAGCGTCATGGCCCGCTTCGGAACGGCCTCGACCGCCTCGTGGCCTTCGGCAACGACTTCTTCTGCTGCGCTCATGATCAAACTCGCTTGACGATGTGCCGGCCGAACAGGCCAGCGGGTTTGACGACCAGGACGGAGATGATCAGCGCGAGCGCGATCGGGAGCTTCAGCTCGTTGCCGACGCCCGGGATGTACGTGCCAGCGAGATTCTCGAAGATGCCCATGAGGAAGCCGCCGACGACGGCGCCGAACGGGCTGGTCAATCCGCCGAGCACGGCGGCTGCAAAACCGTAGATCAGCACGCCGCCCATCATGTTGGGCTCCAGGAACACGACCGGCGCGATCAGCATGCCGGCGATGGCGCCGATCGCCGAGGCCATGCCCCAGCCGAGCGCGATCATCCAGCTCGTGTTGATGCCGACGAGGCGGGCGGATTCAGGCACCGAGGCGGCGGCCCGCATGGCGAGGCCGATCCGCGTGTACTGGAAGAAGAAGTAGAGCCCGATCAGCAGCAGCACCGTGACACCGATCATGCCGGCCTGGTGGGTCGAGATCAGCTGGCTGCCCAGGAACGGCGAGGAGCCGAACGGGGTCGGGTATTGCTTGATGGTGAAATCCCAGATCAGGCCCGCCGAGGAGTTGATGATCGCGAACAGCGCGATGAAGCCGGCGACATTGGTCAGCACCGGCGCCTTGGCGAGCGGCTTGAACAGGATGCGCTCGATCGCGACGCCGCCGACGAAGGCGAAGACCAGCGTGATCACGAAAGCGCCCCAGTAGGGCACGCCCCACTGCATCAGCTGCCATGAGACGAAAGTCGCAAACATCGCCATCTCGCCTTGCGCGAAGTTGAGATGGTCGATGGCCTGGTAGATCATCACCACGGCCAGCGCCATGCAGGCGTAAATGGCGCCGGTGGCGATTCCAGCCAGGACCTGGTTGGTGAAAAGCTCCATTTGTCCCGGCTCCCTCAGTAACCCAGATAGGATTTGCGGATTTCTTCGTTGTTCGCGATGTCCTTGGCATTGCCCGACATCACGATGCGGCCGGTCTCGATCACATAGGCCTGGTCGGCGAGCTCGAGCGCGAGCTGGGCGTTCTGCTCGACCACCAGGATCGACACCTTGTCCTCGCGGTTGATCTTGCCGAGGATGCCGAACAGGTCGCGTACCACCAGCGGCGCGAGGCCGAAGGAGGGCTCGTCCAGCAGCATCAGGCGCGGCCGCAGCATCAGGGCACGCGCGACCGCGAGCATCTGCTGCTCGCCGCCGGAGAGCGTGCCGGCCTGCTGGGTGTGGCGCTGTTTCAGCACCGGGAAATGCGCGTACATGCGCTCGATGTCGGAGACGATCCCGGCGCTGTCCTTGCGGGTGATGGCCCCGAGCTGGAGATTCTCCTCCACGGTCATGGTGGTGAAGGTGCCGCGGCCCTGCGGCACGTGGGCGATGCCGAACCGCACGATGCTCTCGGTGGAGCGGTTGTTCAGCGGCTTGCCGTCGAACTCGATGCCGCCGGTGGAGCGCACCATGTTGCAGATCGCGCGCAGCGTGGTGGTCTTGCCGGCGCCGTTGGCTCCGAGCAGCGTCACGAGCGAGCCCTCGTTGAGCGAGAAGGACAGGCCATGGAGCGCCTGGACCTGACCGTAATAGGCGCGCAGGTCCTTGACGTTGAGCAATGTCGTCATTGGTCCTTGCTCCCGAGATAGGCCTTGATGACGTCGGGGTCCGCCTGCACCTGGCTGGGGGTGCCCTCCGCGAGCTTCTTGCCGAAATTCAGCGCGACGACGTGGTCGGCGATCGACATCACGAGGCCCATGTGATGCTCGACCAGCAGCACCGTCATGTGGCGTTCGGTGCGGATGCGGCGAATGAGGTCGCCAAGCAGGTAGACTTCCTCGTGGTTGAGGCCGCCGGCGGGCTCGTCGAGCAGCAGGATCTTGGGATCGGCAGCCAGCGCCCGCGCCAGCTCGACGCGTTTCTGCGTGCCGAAGGGCAGGCCGGAGACGACGGTGTGGGCGACGTCCTCGAGATCGAGATAGGCCAGGATCTCGTGCACCTTCTTGTTGATGCTGGCTTCGCTGCGGCGAACCCAGGCGAGGCGGAGCGAGTCGCTGATGATGTCGCTCGAGGACTTCGAATGCGCGCCGACCCGGACGTTGTCCATCACCGAGAGGTTCGGGAACAGCGCCACGTTCTGGAAGGTGCGGCCGATGCCGATCTCGGCGATCCGGTGCGGCGGCCGCGACAGGATGCTCGCGCCCTCCATCAGGATGTCGCCGGACGACGGCTGATAGAGCCGGGACAGGCAGTTGAAGAGCGTGGTCTTGCCGGCGCCGTTGGGGCCGATCAAGCCGAGGATCTGGCCCTTGTGCATGTCGAAGGACACGCCGTTGAGCGCAATGATGCCGCCGAACACGACGCTGACGTCGCGAACCGCGAGCAGGGGCGACGTCCCCTGCGCGAGCTGTGCCTGCGTCATCTCGTCTCGCTCACGTCGTTCAGTGAGCGAAGGGGCGATGCGAACCGCTCCCGATGATGACAAAGGCTATCTGATCCCCTCGGCCACACGAGCAAGTTTCCCTCCTGATTTCAGCTTTTTGCTGACGTCTTTTTTGGAATGCGGCATCAGACCCCCGAGTGCCGCTTCGATGTTCCTTACCATCGCTAGCAGACGCGGTCCAATGTCGTTGATCAAACGCTCTTCCGTGAAGCGGAATGCCGGCGCGCCGCAATTGAATGCGTAGGGACCGGTTCCGTCGTTGAGCCTGAGTGCGACGCCGGCCGCGCCGATGTCGTCGTGCCAGTCGCCGACGGAGATCGCAAAGCCGTGTTTCGCGACGGTCTCGCCGGACCGTTCCAGTCCGTCGCGCATCTTGGGCCAGCGGCTGCCGTAATGTTCGCGCAACAGGCGCGACAGCTCTGCGCGGTCCGAATCGTCGAGCGCCCAGAAATAGGCGCGGCCCATCGCACTGGTTGCAATCGGCACGCGGGAGCCGACGTCGAGTTGAACCCCGACGGTCTCGCTGCCGCGGCTTTGCCCGAAATAGATCATGCTGTGACGGTCGCGGCCGCCGACGGCGACGGCGCCGCCGGTTGCGCGCATCACATCCTCGCGGAACGGCTCGGACAAATGACGAACGCCGAGATTGGCGAGCGCAGCGTAGCCGAGCGACATCGCGGCGGGTGTGAGCTGGTACTTCTCGAAGCGGGGAACCGGCGCAAGATAGCCGAGCTTGGTCAAGGTGTAGGTCAGCCGGGACACGGTCGGCTTCGGCAGGTTGGTCCGAGCCGCAATCTCCTGGTTGCCGAGAAGGCCGTCATTGGGGTGGAATGCGCGCAATACGTCCAGTCCGCGGGAGAGCGCGACGACGAAATTCCGATCGGTCGCGGTCTTCTTTCCTGTACGCTTCATCCCTGATCTGCTTCTTGCGCGGAGTCGTTGACAAGCCACGTGCTTCAAAATAACCCTGCCGTCAAGATGCGGAATTAAATTCCGCACCGCGAAATCGAACAAAAGTAAATCCTCACCAAGGAGGGAACACTGTGAGCGAAGTGGTCAAGCTTGAGCGTCATGACGAGGTCGGGATCGTCACGGTCGACAGCCCCCCGGTCAATGCGCTGAGTGCCGCGGTCCGCGGTGGCATCCTGGAGTGCATCAAGGCCGCAATCGCCGATCCCGCCATCAAGGGCATCGTGCTGACCTGTGCCGGCCGCACCTTCATCGCCGGCGCAGACATCACCGAATTCGGCAAGCCGCCGAAGCCGCCCGCCCTCAACGACGTGCTGTCCGAGATCGAGAATTCGCCCAAGCCGGTGGTTGCAGCGATCCACGGCACGGCGCTCGGCGGCGGCCTCGAGGTCGCGCTGGCCTGTCATTTCCGCGTGGCTGTTAAAGAGGCAAAGCTCGGTCTGCCCGAGGTGAAGCTCGGACTGCTGCCGGGCGCCGGCGGCACCCAGCGCCTGCCGCGCGCGGTCGGGCCCGAGCTCGCCGTCAAGATGATCGTCGGCGGTGATCCGATCGGTGCGGCGGAAGCGCTCAAGAACGGCCTGATCGAGGAGATCATCGAGGGGCCGGCATCGGGCGGCGAAGCCTTCGTGCGCAAGCTGCTGGCCGAGAAGCGTCCGCTGCGGCGCCTGCGCGACGACGATTCCAAGATCGCCGCCGCCAAGGCCGACCGCTCGATCTTCACCAATGCGGTCGCCGCCATGACCAAGAAGTCGCGCGGGCTGGAGGCGCCGTTCGCCGCCGCCGACGCCGTGGGCTACGCCATTGACCTACCCTTCGACGAAGGTCTGAAGAAAGAGCGCGAGGGTTTCCTCAAGCTCGTCGCTAGCGACCAGTCCAAGGCGCAGCGCTACGCCTTCTTCGCCGAGCGCGAAGCCGCCAAGATCGCCGGCGTCCCTGAAGGCACCAAGCCGCGCCCCGTCAATCGCGTCGCCATCCTCGGCGCCGGCACCATGGGCGGCGGCATCGCGATGTCCTTTGCCAATGCCGGCATCCCCGTCACCCTGATCGAGACCGGCGAAGAGCAGCTCAAGCGCGGCATGGGCATCATGCAGAAGAACTGGGAAGCGACCGCGGCGCGCGGCGGCATCCCGGCCGACGCGCCCGCCAAGCGCATGGCGCTGATCAACGGCGTCGTCGGCATCGAGAATGTCGGCGATGCCGACCTCGTCATCGAAGCCGTGTTCGAGACCATGGCGGTCAAGAAGGAAGTGTTCGGCAAGCTCGACCAGTACGTCAAGCCCGGCGCCGTGCTCGCCTCCAACACCTCTTATCTCAACATCGACGAGATCGCGAAGTCGACCAAGCGTCCGCAGGACGTGCTCGGCATGCACTTCTTCTCGCCGGCCAACGTCATGAAGCTGTGCGAGATCGTGCGCGCCGACAAGACCGCGCCGGACGCGCTGGTCACTGCGGTGAACATTGCGCGCAAGATCGCGAAGGTGCCGGCCGTGGTCGGCGTCTGCGACGGCTTCGTCGGCAATCGCATGCTGGCCCAGCGCGGCAAGCAGTCGGAAAAGCTCTTGTTCGAAGGCGCGTTGCCGCAGCAGGTCGATGCCGTGGTGACCAAGTTCGGCATGCCGATGGGGCCGTTCGCGATGGGCGATCTTGCCGGCCTCGACATCGGCTGGCGCTCGCGCAAGGACCGCGGCATCAAGTCGGAGATCGCGGATGCGCTATGCGAAGCCGGCCGCTTCGGCCAGAAGACCGGCAAGGGCTACTACAAGTACGAAGCCGGCTCCCGTTCGGCGCTGCCCGATCCGGAGGTCGAGAAGCTGATCGACGAGACGCTCGCCCGTCTCGGCCGCAAGAAGCGCGTCGTCAGCGATGACGAGATCCTCGAGCGCATGATGTACCCGATGATCAACGAGGGTGCCAAGATCCTGGAGGAGGGCATTGCCGCGCGTCCCTCCGACATCGACGTGGTCTGGCTCTACGGCTACGGCTGGCCGATCTACCGCGGCGGCCCGATGTTCTGGGCCGACAGCGTCGGCCTCAAGCACATCGCCGATCGCCTGGCCTTCTACGCCAAGGAGACCAACGACCCCAGCCTCGAGCCCGCGCCGCTGCTGAAGAAGCTCGCGGCCGAGGGCAAGACGTTCGCCTCGCTGGCGGCGTCGAAGGCGGCGTGAGGAGGGCTTGCACTCTCGGCGTCATTCTCCGTTGCGCAATTGCGCAACGGAGATGGCCCGCGGGGCCAGGCCGGACTCCATTTCACCTTCGAGTGTGCTGCCAGATGGATTCCGGGTTCGATGCTTTGCATCGCCCCGGAATGACGGTTGAATGTGATGCAGAAAATGACCCATCCCGGCGAACAGTTTTACCCCGAGGGCGTGCGGTGGGACGATCCCATCGTCCAGGGCTCGCTGCCCGACCTGCTGTCGAAGGCCGCCGCCGATTACGGCCCGCGTACCGCGCTGGAATTCCGCGATCGCCCGATCACCTACACCGAGCTCGCAGCTCAGGCCGAGCGCGCGGCAGCGGCATTCCTGCGCGCAGGCATCGGCAAGGGCAATTCGGTCGCGCTGTTCCTCGGCAATACGCCGGACCACCCCGTCAATTTCTTTGGCGCGCTGAAGGCGGGCGCCCGCGTCGCGCATCTGTCGCCGCTCGACGGCGAGATCGCGCTGACGCACAAGGTGTCGGATTCCGGCTCGCGCCTGCTCGTTACCTCGAACCTCCAGGCCCTGCTGCCGACCGCGCTGAAGTTCCTTGAAAAGGGGCTGATCGATCGCCTCGTCGTCTGCGAGGACGATCATTGGGGCAAGGTCGGCACGCCGCAGGCGGCGATCCCGGATGATCACCGCATCGTCACCTTCAGGACCTTCGTCGAGGGGGCGACAGCACCGGCACAATGGCCGTCGGTCACGGCCGACGACGTCGCGCTGCTGCAATACACCGGCGGCACCACCGGGCTGCCCAAGGGCGCGATGCTCACGCACGGCAATCTCACCTCCGCGGTGTCGATCTACGACGTCTGGGGCAAGCCTGGCCGCGCCACGCGCGGCGACGTGATCGAGCGCGTGATCTGCGTGTTGCCGCTGTTCCACATCTACGCGCTCACCGTCGTGCTGCTGTCCTCGCTCAGCCGCGGCAATCTGATCTCGCTGCATCAGCGCTTCGACGTCGAGGCCGTGATGCGCGACATCGAGGTCAAGCGCGCGACGTATTTTCCGGGCGTGCCGACGATGTGGATCGCGATCGCGGCGCTCCCTGATCTGGACAAGCGTGACTTCTCCTCGCTGGCGACCATCGGCTCCGGCGGCGCGCCGCTGCCCGTGGAGATCGCGAACTTCTTCGAGCGCAAGGTCGGCAAGAAGCTGAAGAGCGGCTGGGGCATGACCGAGACCTGCTCGCCCGGCACCGGCCATCCGCCCACCGGCCCGGAGAAGCCCGGCTCGATCGGCCTGATGTTGCCCGGCATCGAGCTCGACGTGGTTGCGCTGGACGATCCGAGATGTGTGCTGCCGCCGGGTGAAGTCGGCGAGATCCGCATCAAGGGCCCGAACGTCACCAAGGGGTACTGGAACAGGCCGGAGGGATCCGCCGATGCCTTCGTCGATGGCCGCTTCCTCACCGGTGACATCGGCTATGTCGACGCCGACGGTTATTTCTTCCTGGTCGACCGCAAGAAGGACATGATCATCTCCGGCGGCTTCAACGTCTATCCGCAGATGATCGAGCAGGCGATCTACACCATTGCTGGCGTGCACGAGGTGATCGTGCTCGGCATCCCCGACCAGTACCGGGGCGAGGCGGCGAAGGCCTTCATCAAGCTCAAGCCTGGCGTCACGCCGTTCGCGCTCGAGGAGCTGCGCAACCAGCTCGCCGGCAAGGTCGGCAAGCACGAATTGCCGGCCGAGGTCGAGTTCGTCGACGATTTGCCGCGTACGCCGGTCGGAAAATTGTCGCGCCACGAATTGCGCCAGCAGCAGAAACCGTCACAATCCACGCAACCAGGAGGTCGCTCTTGACCGACGCAGTCATCGTTTCCACCGCCCGCACCCCGATCGGCAAGGCCTATCGCGGCGCACTCAACGCCACCGAAGGCGCAACGCTGCTCGGCCACGCGATTCGCGAGGCCGTCGCGCGCGCGAAAGTCGATCCGAAGGAGATCGAGGACGTCGTGATGGGCGCAGCCCTGCAGCAAGGCGCGACCGGCGGCAACATCGCGCGCAAGGCGCTGCTCCGCGCCGGCCTTCCCGTGACCGTCGCCGGCACCACCATCGACCGGCAATGCGCCTCCGGCCTGCAGGCCATTGCGCTGGCCGCGCGCTCGGTGATCTTCGACGGCGTCGAGATCGCGGTCGGCGGCGGCGGCGAGTCGATCAGCCTCGTGCAGAACGACAAGATGAACGGCTTCCACGCCCAGGACCCGGCGCTGCTCAAGATCAAGGGCGAGGTCTACATGCCCATGATCGACACGGCCGAGATCGTCGCCAAGCGCTATGGCATTTCGCGCGAGAAGCAGGACGAGTATTCGCTCGAGAGCCAGCGCCGCACCGCGTCTGCCCAGCAGGGCGGTAAGTTCAAGGACGAGATCGCGCCGATCACGACGCAGATGGCGGTCACCGACAAGGCGACCGGCACCGTGTCGATGAAGGACATCACGCTGTCGCAGGACGAGGGTCCGCGCCCGGAAACCACGCTCGAAGGCCTCGCCGGTCTCAAGGCCGTCCGCGGCGAAGGTTTCTCCATCACCGCCGGCAATGCCAGCCAGCTCTCGGACGGCGCCAGCGCGAGCGTGATCATGAGCGACAAGGAAGCGTCCAAGCGCGGCCTCACGCCGCTCGGCATCTTCCGCGGATTCGTCTCCGCCGGCTGCGAGCCGGACGAGATGGGCATCGGCCCGGTCTTCGCCGTGCCGCGCCTCTTGAAGCGCCACGGCCTCACCGTCGACGACATCGGCCTGTGGGAGCTGAACGAGGCCTTCGCGGTGCAGGTGCTCTATTGCCGCGACAAGCTCGGCATCGACCCCGACAAGATCAACGTCGACGGCGGCGCGATCGCGGTCGGCCACCCCTACGGCATGTCCGGCGCGCGCCTCACCGGCCACGCCTTGATCGAAGGCCGCCGCCGCAAGGCGAAATACGCGGTCGTCACCATGTGCGTCGGCGGCGGCATGGGCGCGGCGGGACTTTTTGAGGTGTTGCAGTAATTTACAGGAGGATCCGATGGATCTCGCATTCACGAAAGAAGAGCAGGCGTTTCGCGAGGAAGTGCGGCAGTTCTTCCGCGACAACGTGCCGCCGGATACGCGGCGCAAGATGGTCGAGGGCCGTCACCTCTCGAAGGACGAGATGGTGACCTGGTGGCGCATCCTCAACAAGAAGGGCTGGGGCGTCAGCCACTGGCCCAAGCAGTATGGCGGCACCGGGTGGACCTCCGTGCAGCACTACATCTTCAACGAGGAGCTGCAGTCCTATCCGGCGCCGCAGCCGCTCGCCTTCGGCGTCAGCATGGTCGGCCCGGTCATCTACACCTTCGGCAACGAAGCGCAGAAGAAGCAGTATCTGCCGCGCATCGCCAATGTCGACGATTGGTGGTGCCAGGGCTTCTCCGAGCCCGGCTCCGGCTCCGACCTCGCCTCGCTCAAGACCAAGGCCGAGCGCCGTGGCGACAAATGGATCATCAACGGCCAGAAGACCTGGACCACGCTGGCCCAGCACGCCGACATGATCTTCTGCCTTTGCCGCACTGACAACAACGCCAAGAAGCAGATGGGCATCTCCTTCATCGTGTTCTCGATGAAGTCGAAGGGCGTCACCGTGCGCCCGATCCAGACCATCGACGGCGGCCATGAGGTCAACGAAGTCTTCTTCGACGACGTGGAAGTTCCGGTCGAGAATCTGATCGGCGAAGAGAACAAGGGCTGGGATTACGCCAAATTCCTGCTCGGCAATGAGCGCACCGGCATCGCCCGCGTCGGCGTCTCCAAGGAGCGGCTGCGCCGCATCCGCGATCTCGCCGGCAAGGTCGAATCATCAGGCAAGCCGATCATCCAGGACCCCGCCTTCCGCGAGAAGCTGGCGGCCTGCGAGATCGAGCTGAAGGCGCTCGAGCTGACGCAGCTGCGTGTCGTCGCCGACGAAGGCAAGCACGGCAAGGGCAAGCCCAATCCGGCCTCCTCCGTGCTGAAGATCAAGGGCTCCGAGATTCAGCAGACCACCACCGAGCTGCTGATGGAAGTGATCGGCCCGTTCGCCGCACCTTACGACGTGCATGGCGACGACGGCTCGAACGAAGCCATGGACTGGACCGCCCAGATCGCGCCGAGCTATTTCAACAACCGCAAGGTCTCGATCTACGGCGGCTCCAACGAGATCCAGCGCAACATCATCGCCAAGGCGGTGCTGGGGCTTTGACGCAACAAAGACGGTGTCGTCCCCCGCGAAGGCGGGGGACCCAGTACGCCGCGGCGGTCGTAAGTACGACGGACGGCTGCGTTTACTGGATCCCCGCCTTCGCGGGGATGACGTCTGAAGATGAGGCGACGGCCGGCGAGAAGCGCGGCGTCGATTTTTGGAGAGAGAAATGGATTTTGATCTGAACGAGGAGCAACGGCTTCTCAAGGACAGCATCGACGGCCTGCTGACCGATTCCTACGATTTCGAGAGCCGCAAGAAGTACATGAAAGAGAAGGGCGGCTGGAGCAAAGCGGTCTGGGGCAAGCTCGCCGAGCAGGGCCTGCTCGGCCTGCCGTTCGCAGAGGCCGATGGCGGCTTCGGCGGCGGTGGCGTCGAGACCATGATTGTGATGGAGGCGCTCGGCAAGGCGCTGGTGCTCGAGCCTTATCTGGCGACGGTCGTGATCGGCGGCGGCTTCCTGCGTCACGCGGGCTCGGATGCGCAGAAGGCCGCGTACGTGCCCGGCATCATCGACGGCAGCAAGACGCTGGCCTTCGCCCAGCTCGAGAAGAACTCGCGCTACGATCTGTTCGACGTCGCGACGACCGCGAAGAAGAAGGGCGAGGCTTACGTCATCGATGGCGAGAAGTTCGTCGTGCTCAACGGCGAGAACGCCGACACCCTGATCGTCACGGCGCGCACCAAGGGCGACCGTCGCGACAAGTCCGGCATCGGCGTGTTCCTGGTCCCGGCCAATGCCAAGGGCGTCGCCAAGAAGAGCTATCCGACCCAGGACGGCCTGCACGCCGCCGACATCACCTTCACCGGTGTCGAGGTGGGTGCGGACGCCGTGCTCGGCAATCCCGACGATTCGCTCGCGCTGATCGAGCGCGTGGTGGATGAAGCCCGCATCGCGCTCTGCGCCGAAGCCGTCGGCCTGATGGACGAGTCGCTCAAGTCCACGGTCGAGTACATCAAGACGCGAAAGCAGTTCGGCGTCGCGATCGGCTCGTTCCAGTCGCTGCAGCACCGGGCGTCCGACATGTTCGTCGCCGCCGAGCAGGCGAGATCGATGTCGATGTTTGCGACCATGGCCGGTGATTTCGAGGACGCCAAGGAGCGCTCCAACGCGATCGCCGCGGCCAAGGTGCAGATCGGCAAGTCGCTGAAGTTCGTGGGCCAGCAGGCGATCCAGCTCCATGGCGGCATCGGCATGACCATGGAAGCCAAGATCGGCCACTACTTCAAGCGCCTCACCATGATCGAGAACTCGTTCGGCGACACCGACTACCACCAGCGCCGCGTCGCGGATGGCGGCGGGTTGATCTGAGTTGATCTGAACCACACGACAACTGTCATGCCCCGGCTTGACCGGGGCATCCAGTATTCCGCGGCGGTAGTTCGTTCACGCAATTTCAGCCGCGGCGTACTGGATCGCCCGGTCGAGCCGGGCGATGACACCTGAACGAGAGGCGTCAGCGAGGCAACACCCATGAAAAACACCCCCTTCGATCTCACCGGCAAGGTCGCAATCGTCACCGGCTCCAGCAGGGGCATCGGCCGCTCCTCCGCCGAACTGCTGGCGAAGCTCGGCGCCAAGGTCGTGGTCTCCTCGCGGAAGGCCGATGCCTGCAAGGAAGTTGCCGACGGCATCGTGGCTGCCGGCGGCGAGGCTACCGTCATCCCCTGCAACATCGCGCGCAAGGCCGAGGTCGAGGCGCTGATCGCCGGTGCCACGAAGCATTACGGCAAGATCGACATCCTGGTCTGCAACGCCGCGGTGAACCCCTATTACGGTCCGCTGCTCGACATCACGGACGAGGCCTTCGACAAGATCATGGGCTCGAACGTCAAGAGCAACATCTGGCTCTCCGCGTTGGCGATCCCCCAGATGGCCGAGCGCGGCAAGGGTTCGGTGATCATCATCTCATCGATCGGGGGCCTGCGCGGCTCCACCGTGATCGGCGCCTACGGCATCTCCAAGGCCGCCGACTTCGCGCTGTGCCGTTCGCTCGCCGGGGAGTGGGGTCCGAAGGGCGTTCGCGTCAATTGCATCGCGCCCGGCCTCGTCAAGACCGATTTCGCCCGCGCATTGTGGGAAGACGAAGCCAACCTCAAGCGCCGCACCGCCACCACCCCGCTGCGCCGCATCGGCGAACCCGACGAAATCGCCGGCGCGGTGGCCTATCTTGCCTCGGACGCGTCGAGCTTCATGACGGGGCAGACCATCGTGATCGATGGTGGTGTGACGACGGCGGCGGTGTAAGTCTCGCACCACGAGAGATTGCATCGACGCTACGCTTCCCTTACCCTCCCTGGAAGGGGAGGGTCGTTTCGCGTTTGCGCGGAGCGGGGTGGGTGGAAGCCACAGCGATGGTCTCAACATCAATTCGACGCGCCGCCGCAAAGAAGCTGAGAGCCAACACGACGCCGCATGAGCGAATGCTGTGGCGTGCTCTCAAGGAACTCCCGCTGGACGGCTCGCACTTCCGCCGGCAAGCACCTGTCGGTCCCTACGTCGTCGATTTTTTCTGTCCGGCCAAGCGTCTCATCATCGAGCTCGATGGCGGGCACCACAATGAGGACGACAACGCGGCGCGCGATCTAGTCCGCCAGCGCTGGCTTGAGAACGAAGGCTACCGTGTCGTCCGATTCTGGAATTCGGAGGTCTCGAACGATCTAACCGCTGTAATGGAGCGCATCTATGTCGAGCTCTACGGCTCGCGCGAAGCTGAAGCCATGCCGCTTGAGCACCGGCGCAAGCGGAAGACTTCGACCTGAATCGAGCCGCGCTCTTTCTTACCCTCCCCTGGAGGGGGAGGGTCGATCGCGCGCAGCGCGAGCGGGGTGGGGTGATCTCTCAACACGGGCAGTGTCGGATGTGGAAAGACCTTCACCCCACCCCGGATCACATTCCGCTGCGCTGCATGTGATCCGACCCTCCCCCTCCAGGGGAGGGTAAGTGAGACCTGCCTTGACGTTGCCGCGTTAATCCGCTCCCTATGCCGCGAAATGATCCCCCGCGGGACAACGCCAAGGGTAAGCCGCCATGTCTTTCGTCCTCGCCATCGACCAGGGCACCACCTCTTCGCGCGCCATCGTGTTTCGCGGCGACATCTCCATCGCGGCGAAGGCGCAGGCCGAGTTCCCGCAGCATTTTCCAGCCTCGGGCTGGGTCGAGCACGAGCCTGAGGACATCTGGACGTCGACCGTGAAGGTCTGCCGCGACGCGATCGCGCAGGCTGGCATCGGCGCAAAGGACATCGCCGCAATCGGCATCACCAACCAGCGCGAGACCACCGTGGTGTGGGACCGCGCGACCGGGCAGGCCGTGCACCGCGCCATCGTCTGGCAGGATCGCCGCACCGCCGACATTTGCGCAAAGCTCAAGGCCGATGGCCGCGAGCCCGTGATCTCGCAGAAGACCGGGCTGATCATCGATCCCTATTTCTCCGGCACCAAAATCGCCTGGATCCTCGACCACGTCCCCGGCGCCCGCGCCCGCGCCGCGCGCGGCGAATTGATGTTCGGCACCGTCGACTGCTACCTGCTCTGGCGCCTGACCGGCGGCAAGGTCCACGCCACCGACGCCACCAACGCCTCGCGCACGCTGCTGTTCAACATCCACACCGGCCAGTGGGACGACGAGCTTCTTGAGATCATCGGCGTGCCGCGCTCGATGCTGCCCGAGGTGAAGGACTCGTCTGCCCGCTTCGGCGAAAGCACCCCCGATCTGTTCGGCGGCGCGATTCTCATCTCCGGCATCGCCGGCGACCAGCAGGCCGCCACCATCGGCCAGGCCTGCTTCCGCCCGGGCATGATGAAGTCCACCTACGGCACCGGCTGCTTTGCCTTGCTCAACACCGGCACCACGCCGGTGGTGTCGAAGAACAAGCTGCTCACCACCGTCGCCTACCAGCTCGACGGCAAACGCACCTATGCGCTCGAAGGCTCGATTTTCGTCGCAGGCTCAGCCGTGCAATGGCTGCGCGACGGCCTCGGCATCATCAAGCACGCCGCTGAGACGGGGCCGCTCGCCGACCAGTCCGACTCCATGCAAAGCGTCTATCTCGTCCCCGCCTTTGTCGGCATGGGCGCGCCCTACTGGAATCCCAGGGTGCGCGGCGCGCTGTTCGGCCTCACCCGCAACACCGGCCCGGCCGAGCTCGCCCACGCCGCGCTGGAAAGCGTCTGCTACCAGACCTTCGACCTCTGGGCCGCGATGCGCGCGGACTGGCCGAGTTCGGAAACCGCCAGCGTCGTGCTCCGCGTCGACGGCGGCATGACCGCGTCAGACTGGACCATGCAGCGCCTCGCGGACCTGCTCGACGCCCCGGTCGATCGCCCCGTGATCCAGGAGACCACGGCGCTGGGAGCTGCCTACCTCGCCGGCCTCCAGGCCGGCGTCTATCCCGAGCCGACGAAATTCGCCGACAATTGGCGGCTGGAGCACCGCTTCAAGCCGGCGATGAGCCAGGCGACGCGCGAGCGCAAGCTTGCGGGCTGGGCACGCGCGGTGAAGGGCGTGCTGGCGAGTGATGAGGGGGAGGGGTAAACGGGCTACACGCACTCTCTCCACCGTCATTGCGACGAGCTCTTGCAACGAAACAATCCAGACTGCTGCCGCGGAGACAGTCTGGATTGCTTCGCTCCGCTCGCTATGACGGCGTGTGCTGTCGTTCTTGAAAACGGCGCATCTCGCCCGCTAGATCGTCCGCTGTCACAAGCTCCGCCGTCATCCTGAGGTGCGCGCTCTTGCGCGCCTCGAAGGATGGGCTGGAAACGCTCGTCGCCCATCCTTCGAGGCTCCCCTGGCGATGCTCGCGCATCGCAAGGCTCGCACCTCAGGATGACGGTTGAGCTTATGGCGGCGCTTGTAGTGCCGTAGCCCGGATGGAGCGCAGCGCATCCGGGACCGCTGTCGCTCGTGGTGAGAATCCCGGATTGCGCTGCGCTCCATCCGGGCTACACGCACTCTCTGCACCGTCATTGCGACGAGCTCTTGCGACGAAGCAATCCAGACGGCTGCCGCGGAGACAGTCTGGATTGCTTCGCTCCGCTCGCTATGACGGCGTGTGCTGTCGTTCTTGAAAACGGCGCATCTCGCCCGCTAGATCGTCCGCTGTCACAAGCTCCGCCGTCATCCTGAGGTGCGCGCTCTTGCGCGCCTCGAAGGATGGGCTGGAAGCGCTCGTCGCCCATCCTTCGAGGCTCCCCTGGCGATGCTCGCGCATCGCAAGGCTCGCACCTCAGGATGACGGTTGAGCTTATGGCGGCGCTTGTAGTGCCGTAGCCCGGATGGAGCGCAGCGCATCCGGGACCGCTGTCGCCGGTGGTGAGAATCCCGGATTGCGCTGCGCTCCATCCGGGCTACACGCACTCTCACTTTCGCCACCGTCATTGCCACGAGCTCTTGCGACGAAGCAATCCAGACTGCTGCCGCGGGTTCGCTCCGCTCACAATGACGGCGTGTGCTGTCGTTCTTGAAAACGGCGCATCTCGCCCGCTAGATCGTCCGCTGTCACACGCTCCGCCGTCATCCTGAGGAGCGCGCTCTTGCGCGCCTCGAAGGATGGGCTGGAAGCACTCGTCGCCCATCCTTCGAGGCTCCCCTGGCGATGCTCGCGCATCGCAAGGCTCGCACCTCAGGATGACGGTTGAGCTTATGGCGGCGCTTGTAGTGCCGTAGTCCGGATGAGCGTAGCGATATCCGGCGCCGCTATCCCGCATGTCGCTGCGCTCATGCGGGCTACACTCGCTGGGGGCGACTCGTCCTCAAAACACCTCCTGCTTCGTCCGCGCCAGCGAAAACCCGCGCTGCATCGCGTTAAAGCACGTCAGCCCGGTCTGCTCCGATCGGCACGTAAACCCCGCGCGCTGCCACACCTCGCCATAGGCCAGCACCGGCAGCGACGGGTCCATGATGGTGTCACCGGCGCAGATGCGTCCGGCCGCTCCCTTCACACTCATCTCAAAGGCGTTGCCCCATTCGAGCTCGCAATCGGCGGGCCGACGCGGGCGGGTATCGATGTTCATGATGTCGCAGCGGAGCACGGCCTCACTGTTATCGGTGAAGACCTGGCAGGCGATGTTCTTCGACGGGGTCTGGAAGCCGATCGGGCGATCCTGCGCGTTCGAGGCCGTCGCGAGCGATAATGCCAGAACGGCGAATGGAAGACATCGCATCAGATCGCTCCCGGCCCGAGATCGTCATGCCCGGACTTGATCCGGGCATCCATCAAACTCTAGTCTGAAGCGTGATGGATTGCCGGGTCAAGCCCGGCAATGACGAGAGGCGACCCATGTTCCTGATCGGCCAATATGATTCCCCCTTCGTCCGGCGTGTCGCGATTGCGCTGCGGCTTTACGGGCTCGCCTTCAAGCACCGGCCTTGGTCGACCTTCGGCGACGCCGACAAGATCGCGCCCTTCAATCCGTTGCGCCGCGTGCCGACACTGGTGCTCGATGACGGCGAGGCGCTGATCGAGAGTATGATCATTCTCGATTATCTCGACGAACTCGTCGGCGAGGACAGGGTAATGCTGCCGCGGAGCGGCCCCGAGCGCCGGATGCATTTGCGCATCTGCGCGCTCGCCTCAGGTCTCGGCGACAAGGCGGTGAGCCTGCTCTACGAGCGCGTGCTGCGAAAGGAGCAGCTCGCGCTGTGGGTCGAGCGTTGCCAGGCGCAGATCGGCGACGTGCTGAAAGTGCTGGAAGCCGAGCGCGCCAGGGTGACGTCGCCGTACTGGCTGGGCGATCGCATCGGCCATGCCGACGTCGCGGTGGCCTGCGTCGTTCGCTTCACCCGCGAGGCGCATCCGCAGCTGTTCGACGTGTCGCGCTATCCGGCCCTGAGCGCGCATGCCGAGCGCTGCGAGGCGCTGGATCCGTTCCGGGAGATCGTGCAGCCGCTGGCGCCGCCGAAGGGGTGAGAGAGCGAACACCCTCGGCCGCTAGAGCATGATCCGGAAAAGTGCGAAGCGGTTTTCCGAAAAGATTATGCTCAAACAACAACCTAAAGCGCGATGACGATTCATCCCAATCTCATCGCGCTTTAGGCGAACCCGACCTTGATCAGGATGGTCAGAAAGACGCCGCCGACCACCGCGCAGACGGCGGCGCCGATCAGCGGAGCCAGCGCGCCTTCCCCGCTCGAGGGCTCCAGCACGGCATGGCCGGGCCGGTCGGGATCGTAATAGACCTGGACGCTCTGTCCGGGATGATATCTTGCTGCGTCCTTTTCCGCGACCTCGCGCAAGCCAGTGATCATGGTGCCGCCCCAATTGGCTTCCGTGCCGGTGAAGTCGCGTTTGCCGACCTTGTAGGCGTAACGCAGATCGACCTGATAGCGATGCCGGAGCTTGGTGGTCCTCGGCTTGTCGTCATCGTCGCTCGTCTCCTCGACGATCTCCTCGATCATTTCGCTATGGGTGATCCGGCCCGCCGCGATCGGCCAGCGCAGGCTCGCGCTCGCCAGCCGGCGCGTCCTGACATAGGCGACGACGCAGAACACGCCGCCCACCAGCACGATGATCGGTAGCGCGAAGACGAACAGCGGCACGTTACGAGCGGCGTAGAGCACGTGACCCGCGAGCGCATGCGCGGTCAAAGTCGCGGCGATCAAGCCGAACACGATGGTGAAGGCCGCGAGTGCCGCGACGTTCTGTGCCGCGGCCGGCTCCAGCAGCGCCTCGGTCGGGTGCTTCGGATCGACATAGACGTCGACATGGGCGCCGACCGGATATCGTCCGGCGAGCTTTGCGGCCAGCACTGGTGTCGTCATCGCAATGCCACCGACGGCGACCTGGTCGCCTTCCAGCTCCTGGTCGCCGGCGCGATAGCGATAGCGGATGATGGGCTTGGCGTCGTTCTGGTCGTCGGAGGCGTGCGCTGCCGGCCGATCGACGCTGGACACCGTGATGATGCCCTCGACCTTGTCCCAGCTTCGCGCCGCCTGCATCCGGCCGCGCATGCGGATCAGGTTGGACAGCATCAATCCGGACAGCAGTACGAAGATGCCCGCGGCAATCCGCGTCCACATCAATTGTTGCGGGTCGAGCATCTGATTTCCCCCAGCCAGCGACGGCGACCGCCATTCGTCGCGGTGAGCGCGCGTTGCGTTCACATGACCGGGATCATTTGGCAGATCGCGCTACCGTCCGCGCTCCCCTTGAGGAGCAGCACCATCGCATTTGAGCAGAACGTGGTGGGAAACTCGCTTGCGGTCATCCTTCGAGACGGCGGGCCCTCAGGATGAGGACCGAATGCTTGGCGGCTCTTTCGCGGGGCAAAGCCGCGGGTTCAGCGTTATCCTGAGGAGACCGCGGAGCGGTCGTCTCGAAGGATGGCCACGAGCGACATCGCTCGACATGCGATTGCCCTGCTCCAGGACCACGCACAGCAGCCGATCGTGCAACGATACACCTGTTTTGCCCGACGGCGCAAAACCCGCCCGACGCCACAAAAAAATTGCTCAACCTTTTCAAACCCATGGCTACTGTGCATGGGGTTGTTTTCGCACTTTTGATGGTACGGAGGCCTATCCCGCAACCACTCGCTTCTTCTGCCAGACCAGATGCACCGCGCAGGTGCAGCCCGGCGGGTGCGATGCCAATTCGTTCGACGTCTCGTCATTCGCAGGCGTTGCTGCAAAGGCTTTGGCGCTGTCCTCGCGCGACGGGATGTAGTTCAGCACCGGCGCGAGCCAGCGCTCGGTCTCGCTCACCGTCATGCCCTTGCGCGCGGCGTAGTCCTCGACCTGGTCGCGCTCGATCTTGCCGACGCCGAAATAATAGCTCTCGGGCGCAGCGAAATAGAGCCCTGATACCGACGAGCCCGGCCACATCGCAAAGCTCTCGGTCAGCTTCACGCCGGCCGTGGCCTCCGCATCGAGCAGCTCGAACAGCGTCGCCTTCTCGGTGTGATCGGGCTGCGCGGGATAGCCCGGCGCGGGACGTATGCCCTGGTATTTCTCCAGGATCAGGTCGTCGGTCGACACGGCCTCGTCGGGAGCATAGGCCCAGAACTCGCGGCGCACGCGGGCATGCATGCGTTCCGCGAACGCCTCGGCGAGGCGGTCGGCCAGCGCCTTGCAGAGGATCGAGGAGTAATCGTCATTGGCCATCTTGAAGCGGTCGGCGACCGCATCCTCGCCGATGCCTGCGGTGACGACGAAGCCGCCGACATAGTCGGGAACGCCTGCGGGCGCGACGAAGTCGGCGAGCGCCGCGTTGAAACGGCCCTCGCGCTTCTCGAGCTGCTGGCGCAGCGTGTGCAACGTCGCGATTTTCGTCGTGCGGCTCTCGTCGGCATAGAGCGCGATGTCGTCGCCTTCGGCATTCGCCGGCCAGAATCCGATCGTGGCGCGGGCCCGGAACCATTTCTCCCTGACGATGGTGTCGAGCATCTTGCGCGCGTCGTCGTAGAGCGAGCGTGCGACCTCGCCGACCTTGGCGTCGTCGAGGATGGCGGGGAAGCGCCCCGCGAGCTCCCAGGTCTGGAAGAACGGCGTCCAGTCGATATAGGGCACGAGCTCGGCGAGATCGTAATCGTCGAAGCTCTTGATGCCGAGGAAGGTCGGCTTCACCGGCTTGCTCTTCGCGAAGTCGACCGGCACACGGTTGGCGCGCGCTGTGGCGAGCTTCAGGCGCTTCTTGTCGGCCTGCGCGCGCAGATGCGCCTCGGAGATCTTGGCGTATTCGGCACGCACCTCGGCGGCATAGGCGTCGCGCTTCTCGGGCGAGAGCAGCGAGGAGGCGACGCCGACCGCGCGGCTGGCATCGTTGACGTGCACGACGGGACCTGAGCGATAGCTCGGATCGATCTTCACAGCGGTATGCACGCGGCTTGTGGTGGCGCCGCCGATCAACAGCGGCAGCTTGAGGCCTTCGCGCTGCAATTCGCTGGCGAAGAACGCCATCTCGTCGAGCGAGGGGGTGATCAGGCCGGAGAGGCCGACGATGTCGGCCTTCTCGGCCTTCACGGTCTCGACGATCTTGGCGGCGGGCACCATCACGCCGAGGTCGATCACCTCGTAATTGTTGCACTGGAGCACGATGCCGACGATGTTCTTGCCGATGTCGTGGACGTCGCCCTTCACGGTCGCAAGCACGATCTTGCCGGCGGAGGAGGAGCCTTCGGTGCCGATGCCGTTCGCGGCGTTGCGCGCCTTCTCTTCCTCCATGAACGGCATCAGCCAGGCCACGGCCTGCTTCATCACGCGCGCGGACTTCACCACCTGCGGCAGGAACATCTTGCCGTCGCCGAAGAGGTCGCCGACCACGTTCATGCCGGCCATCAGCGGGCCCTCGATCACGTCGAGCGGACGCGAGGAATTCTTGCGGGCCTCCTCGGTGTCCTGCTCGATGAACTCGGTGATCCCGTGCACCAGCGAATGCGACAGCCGCTTTTCCACCGGCCATTCGCGCCAGGCGAGATCGGCCTCCTTGGTCTGGGTCTTGTTGCCGCGGAATTTCTCGGCGAGCGCCAGCAGCCGCTCGGACGCACCGGGATCGCGGTTGAGGACGACGTCCTCGCAGACCTGGCGCAATTCCGGATCGATGTCGTCATAGACGATCATCTGCCCGGCATTGACGATGCCCATGTCCATGCCGGCCTTGATGGCGTGATACAGGAACACCGAATGCATGGCCTCGCGCACCGGCTCGTTGCCGCGGAACGAGAACGACAGATTGGAGACGCCGCCGGAGATATGCGCGCCGGGCAGGTTCTGGCGGATCCAGCGCGTCGCCTCGATGAAGTCGACGCCGTAATTGTTGTGCTCCTCGATGCCGGTCGCGATCGCGAAGACGTTCGGATCGAAGATGATGTCCTCCGGCGGGAATCCGACCTTGTCCACCAGGATGTCGTAGGCGCGCTTGCAGATCTCGGTCTTGCGCTTGAACGTGTCGGCCTGGCCGACTTCGTCGAACGCCATCACCACCACAGCCGCGCCGTGGCGCCGCGCGACTTTGGCTTCGTGAATGAATTTCTCCTCGCCCTCTTTCATCGAGATCGAGTTGACGACCGGCTTGCCCTGGACGCATTTCAGGCCGGCTTCGATCACGGAGAATTTCGAGGAATCGACCATCACGGGCACGCGGGCGATGTCGGGCTCGGCGGCGACGAGGTTGAGGAAGGTCACCATCGCGGCTTCAGAATCGAGCAAGCCCTCGTCCATGTTGACGTCGATGATCTGCGCGCCGTTCTCGACCTGGTCGCGCGCGACCTGCAACGCCGCCGTGTAGTCGCCGGCGGTGATCAGCTTGCGGAAGCGGGCGGAGCCGGTGACGTTGGTGCGCTCGCCGACGTTCACGAACGGGATCGCGTCGGTCAGGATGAACGGCTCGAGGCCGGAGAGCCGCAGGCGCGGTTCGATCTCGGGCACGATGCGCGGCTTGTGCGGGGCGACTGCGGCGGCGATCGCGGCGATATGCTCCGGCGTGGTGCCGCAGCAGCCGCCGACGATGTTGACGAGGCCATCACGCGCAAACTCGCCGACGAGGCGCGCCATGTATTCGGGCGTCTCGTCATACTGGCCGAACTCGTTGGGCAGGCCCGCGTTGGGGTAGGCGCACACCAGCGTGTCGGCGACGCGGCCGATATCGGCGATGTGCGCGCGCAAATCCTCGGCGCCGAGCGCGCAGTTGAAGCCGATCGTGATGGGCCTGGCGTGCCGCACCGAATGCCAGAACGCCTCCGGCATCTGGCCCGAGAGCAGGCGGCCGGACTTGTCGGTGATGGTGCCCGACACCATCACAGGCATGTCGATGCCGCGCGCTTCGGTGATCTCGGCGATGGCGTAGAGCGCCGCCTTGGCGTTCAGCGTGTCGAAGATGGTCTCGACCAGCAACAGGTCGACGCCGCCGTCGAGCATGCCGTTGATCTGCTCGCCGTAGGATTTGCGCAGATCGTCGAAGGTGACGGCGCGGTAGCCGGGATTGGAAACATCCGGCGAGATCGAGGCGGTGCGGTTGGTCGGCCCGATGGCGCCGGCGACGAAGCGCGGCTTGCCGTCCTCGGCCTCGACGCGGCGCGCGGCATTGCCGGCGAGGCGGGCGCCTTCGCGCGCCATCTCGTAGACGATGTCGGTCAAATCGTAATCGGCCTGCGCGATCGAGGTGGTGGAGAAGGTGTTGGTGGCGACGATGTCGGCACCCGCGCGCAAATACGCCGCGTGGATGTCCTCGATCGCCTGCGGCTGGGTCAGGATCAAGAGGTCGTTGTTGCCGCGCAGGTCGCGATGAAAATTCTTGAAGCGCTCGCCGCGGAAGGCCGCTTCGTCGAACTGCAGGTTCTGGATCATCGTGCCCATGGCGCCGTCGAGCACGAGAATACGCTCGCGCGCGGCGTTGAGCAGGCCAGTTCGCTTCGGAGAGTTGGATACGGTCATGTCGTCTTACGCCGCCTTTTGCGCGCTCTTGGCGCGGATGCCGAGCAAATGGCTGATCGCGAATACGAGATCGGCGCGGTTCATGGTGTAGAAATGGAAGGTGTCGACGCCGTTCTTGGCGAGCTTCTGCACCTGGCCGGCCGCAACGGTCGCGGCCACCAGCTTGCGGGTCTCGACGTCGTCATCGAGGCCCTCGAATTTCGCGGCGAACCAGTCCGGCACGGTGGTTCCGGCGCGGGTGACGAAATTGCGCGCCTGCTTGAAATTGTGCATCGGCATGATGCCTGGCACGATCGGAATCTCGATGCCACGCGCGCGGACGCGGTCGAGGTAGCGGAAGTAGAGGTCGTTGTCGAAGAACACCTGGGTGATCGCGCGGGTCGCGCCGGCGTCGACCTTGGCCTGCAGCGTGTCGATGTCGGCATCGAAGTCGCGCGCTTCGGGGTGCTTCTCGGGATAGGCCGACACCGACACTTCGACGTCGCCGTGCCGCTTCTTGATGCCGGCGACGAGGTCGGCCGAGCTCTGGTAGCCGTCGGGATGGCTGGAATAGGGCGTGCCGATGCCGCCGGCGGGATCGCCGCGCAGGGCCACGATGTGGCGGACGCCGACCTCGTGATAGCGGTCGACGATCTCGTCGATCTCGCCGCGCGAGGCGCCGACACAGGTCAAATGCGCCGCCGGCAGCAGCGCGGTCTCTTTCAGGATGCGGGCAATGGTGGAATGGGTACGTTCGCGGGTCGAGCCGCCGGCGCCATAGGTCACCGAGACGAATTTCGGGTCGAGCGGGGCGAGCCGGTTGATGGTCTCCCAGAGATTGCGCTCCATGTCTTCCGTCTTGGGCGGAAAGAATTCGAAGGAGATCGCAGGCCGCTTCAGGTGCCCGTCTTGCCCGTTGGCTCGGGCAGGAATCGTCAGATCGGTCATGGCACCACTCGCTCCAGATGTGTCGCCAGATCCTGGCGGCCGACGGTCAGGTCTAGCTTGGGAGAGCCTAAGATAGGGCAAAGGCGGTTTGATCGACAGCCCATCAGGGATGGGAAATCGCCCACTTGTGCCGATAATAGTCGAATTATTTGTTGTAAGCTGACTTTGGTGGGCGAATGGCAATATGAGAGAAATATATAAGTATCAATGATATATTGAATAGGGAGACTGAGTTTGGAGGCAATATCGGCTGTGGGCAGAAGGAATGTTTTGTTACGTGGACGTTAATTGGCCCAATCAACCCGCTTTGACCTGGAGGCCTCGGCTCGCGACCTGCACACGTCAGACCTGCGCAGCCACCCCATTGTCGCCGCCCGGTCCTTCACTAGGTTAGCGCGCCATGATCCCGCTCTCAGTCCTCGACCTCTCCGTCGTCACCACAGGCACAAAACCCGCCGCGGCGCTGCGCAACAGCATCGATCTCGCGCGCCACATCGACGGGCTCGGCTATGTCCGCTACTGGCTCGCCGAGCACCACAACCTCGCCTCGGTCGCGAGCCCGGCGCCCGACGTCATGATCGGGCAGATCGCAGCGGTGACGCAGAATATCCGCGTCGGCTCCGGTGGCGTGATGCTGCCCAATCATGCACCGCTGGTGGTGGCCGAACGCTTCAAGATGCTGGAAGCGCTGTTTCCCGGCCGCATCGACCTCGGCCTCGGTCGCGCGCCCGGTACCGACGGCGCGACGGCCTATGCGCTGCGCAGCCGGCTCGACCGCCGCGAGGGCGACGATTTCCTGGAGCGGCTGCACGAACTGATTCTGTGGGAGACCCGCGAATTTCCCGCAGGGCACCCTTACCACAACGTCGTTGCCATGCCCGACGACACCAGGTTGCCGCCGATCTGGCTGCTCGGCTCCAGCGATTATTCCTCGGAGCTGGCCGCGCAAGTCGGCATGGGCTTCGCCTTCGCGCATCACTTCGCGTCCCACGACGCGGTCGATGCGATGGTGCACTATCGCAACCGCTTCCAGCCTTCGGCCTGGCGTGCAAGTCCACACGCCATCCTCGCGGTCGCCGTCATCACCGCCGATACCGACGAGGAGGCCGAACAGCTTGCCTCTTCGTTCGACCTCAACCGGCTGCGTCGCGACCGCGGTCAATATCTGCCGTTGCCGAGCGTCGAGGAGGCGCTGGCCTATCCTTACTCCGACGCCGAGCGCACCTCGATCCTGCGCAACCGTTCGCGTCTGTTCGTCGGCAGCCCCGCGACGGTGCAGAAGAAGCTGCAGCTGCTGATCGAGGCGAGCAAGCCGGACGAACTGATGGTGATCACGGCGGTGTACGATCACGAGGCGCGGAAAAAGTCGTATTCGCTGCTTGCGGAGGCGTTTGGGTTGGTGAAGAGCGCGGCATAAGCCGCTCTCGTGCCCCGGACGCAGCGCAGCACGCAGTCATGCGCTGCTGAGCCGGGGCCTATGGTTGCTCCGAGGCTCGCAGTTCCTGGATCCCGGCTCGCGCTTCGCGCGTCCGGGACACGAGACTAATCCTGCTGTGCTTCGCTGAAGGTCGCGCGGAAGGGGTGGGCGGGATACACTCCGACGATACGGAATTCGCGCGAGAAGAATTTCAGCTCCTCGATCGCGAAGGCGAGGCCCTTGTCGTCGGGATGGCCGTCAACGTCGGCGTAGAATTGCGTGGCGAAGAAATTACCATCGACCATATAGCTCTCGAGCTTGGTCATGTTGACGCCGTTGGTGGCAAAGCCGCCGAGCGCCTTGTAGAGCGCGGCCGGCAGATTGCGCACCCGGAAGACAAACGTCGTGACCAGCGGGCCGGAGCCTTGCGCCGCCCATTTTGGCTCGCGCGCCAGCACCACGAAGCGGGTGGTGTTGTGGGCCTCGTCCTCGATGTCCTCGGCGAGGATGTCGAGGCCGTAGATCTTGGCGGCGAGGCGGGAGGCGATCGCGGCCACCGTCTTGTCGTTGCGCTCGGAGATGTCGCGGGCGCTGCCGGCGGTGTCGGCGTGCACGATCGGCTTGATGCCGAGCTTGCGGATGATGCGCCGGCACTGACCGAGCGCGTGGACATGGCTCTCGACGCTCTTGATGTCTTCGAGCCTGGTCCCTTTCACCGCCATCAGCTGATGCCGCACGGGGAGAAACCATTCGCCGACGATGAAGAGGCCGGAGGCCGGCAGCAGATGGTGGATGTCGGCGACGCGGCCGGCGACCGAATTCTCGATCGGGATCATGCCGAGATCGGCCTCACCCGACGAGATCGCCGACAGCGCGTCCTCGAAGGTGGCGCAGGGCAACGGCTCGGCGTCGGGATAGGCCTCGACGATGGCGATGTGGGAATTGGCTCCGGGCTCGCCCTGGAATGCGATCTTCATCTTGCTCATGTCTTAAAAGTGCTCCTGGGTCGGCCTTGTAACAGCGGCTCAGGATTTGGAAAGGATGCTGCGGGCGGTTTCCAGGTCTGCCGGCGTGTCGACCCCGCGTGGCACGGTGTCGACGATGGTGAAGTCGATGCGCATTCCGGCTTCCAGCGCCCGGAGCTGTTCGAGCTTCTCCTGCAATTCCAGCGGCGAGGGCGGCAGCGAAACGTAACGCTCCAGCGCGGCGCGGCGATAGGCGTACAGGCCGATATGGTGGTAACGCGGTCCGTCCCCGGTCGGCGCGGTGGCGCGGGTGAAATAAAGTGCGCGCATGCGCTTGCCGCCGAGCGAGGTTCCGATCGCCTTCACGACGCTCGGGGCGAGGTCTTCCTCCTCGGTGTGGATCTGCGAGGCCAGTGTCGCGATGTCCACGGCCGGGTCCTGCAGCGGCGGCAGCACCTCGCGGATGTTGTCGATCGTAATCGTCGGGAAATCGCCCTGCAGATTGACCACGATCTCGGCCTTGCCGTCCGGATCGAGCTTCTGCATGGCCT
Source organism: Bradyrhizobium amphicarpaeae (assembly GCF_002266435.3). Lineage (NCBI taxonomy): Bacteria > Pseudomonadati > Pseudomonadota > Alphaproteobacteria > Hyphomicrobiales > Nitrobacteraceae > Bradyrhizobium > Bradyrhizobium amphicarpaeae. Next base: position 6,330,308 of record NZ_CP029426.2, on the reverse strand, counting down.
CGTGGATGCGGTCGGAGCCGGAGGGGTGTGTCGGGCTGGTCATCACGGCCTCGCCGCCATGGGCCGTCACGACCGAAGCGATCTCGGGTGTGTCGGTCGCGACCGCGACCCGGCCGATGCCGGCGGCCTCGGCGCGGCGCAACACGTGCACGATCATCGGCAGTCCCGCGATATCGGCGAGTGGCTTGCCGGGCAGGCGGGTGGCGGCCATGCGGGCCGGGATCAGCACCAGGATGCGGGGATCGATCATTGGGTCTGGAGATCCGGAGTCAGGAGCCTGGAAAGGGGGCGTTTTCCGCGCCGGGAAATGGAGTGGGGACGGGCCGAAAGCGGGGTCGCTTATACGGGTTGCCAGACCCCGGGCAAACCGATATCTCAATGGCAAAACTCGGGGAAACGATAGGGAACGATTGATTCTCCCGAGGCTCGTCCTGGCGGCCGCCCGGCCGCTCGATCCTTCTTGCGGTGTGGGGCCTGGCCGGAAATGGACTCTTTCGAACTCAACAAGATTCTCGGTGCCGTGCTCGGCACCTGTCTCCTTCTGCTGGTGACGAGCTTCACCGCCAATGCGTTGTTCTCGCCCAAGATGCCGGAAAAGCCGGGTTTCGAGATCGCCGTGAAGGAAGATGCCGGCCATGGCAAGGAAGGCGGCGCTGCCGCCGCGCCCGCCGAGCCGATCGAAAAGCTGCTCCAGACCGCCTCCGTCGAGAAGGGCGCGGCGGCCGCCAAGAAGTGCGGCGCCTGCCACACCTTCGAGAAGGGCGGCCCGAACCGCGTCGGTCCGAACCTCTATGGCGTCGTCGGCGACCACCGGGGCGAAGGCCGCAACGGCTTCAACTTCTCGGCGGCGATGAAGGCCAAGGGCGGCACCTGGACGATCGACGATCTCAACAAGTTCATCGCCAATCCCAAGGGCTTCGTTCCCGGCACTGCGATGGGCTTCGCGGGTATCCAGAAGGATTCCGAGCGCGCCGACGTCATCGCGTACCTGAACAGCCTCTCCGACAGCCCGAAGCCGCTACCGACCGCGGCGAAATAAGGCGCCTCGGTATCGATCTTGGAATATGCGGCCAGGCTGAGAAGCCTGGCCGTTTCCTTATCCGGGCCTCGCGGTGAGTTTATCGGGGCGTTTGGCCGCATCCGACAGGCCGCCCGGCCTCCGAAGATGAGGAAAAAGCAACATATTCGGTCGAAACCTCGCCTATATTGGGACCTTAAAGGGGTAGCCTCCTTCAAGACAGGACTATTGATTTGGCCATTACCCGACGCGATCTCCTGCTCACCGGCACTGCGGTTGCAGCGCTTCCCGCCCTCGGTTCCGTGGCGGGCTTCTCCGTCATCGGCAGTGCCGAAGCGCAAGCGGCGAATGAGCCATCCTGGCGCCACGGGTTGTCGCTGTTCGGAAAGGTCAAATATCCCGCCGACTTCAAGCGCTTCGACTACGTCAATCCGGAAGCGCCCAAGGGGGGCGTCGCGCGGCAGATCGCGGTCGGCACCTTCGATAATTTCAATATCGTCGTGTCGGGTGTGAAGGGGCAGGTCGCCGGTGCCGTCGCATTCATCTACGAATCCCTCACGACGCCCTCGCTCGACGAGGTCTCGACCGAATATGGCGCGCTGGCCGAGGCCGCCAGCCATCCCGATGATTTTTCCTTCGTCACCTACCGCCTGCGCCCGCAGGCCAAATGGCACGACGGCAAGCCGGTTACCGCCGACGACGTGATCTTCTCGCTCGATTCCTTCAAGAAGCACCACCCGATGTACTCGGCCTATTACAGCCATGTGGTGAAGGCCGAGAAGGTCGGCGAGCGCGAGGTGAAGTTCGTGTTCGACGCGCCGGGTAATCGCGAGTTGCCGCAGATCGTCGGGCAGCTCACTGTCCTGCCGAAGCATTGGTGGGAAGGGACCGACGCGCAAGGCCGCAAGCGCGACGTGTCCGCCACCACGCTCGAGGTGCCGCTTGGTTCCGGTCCCTACAAGGTCAAGGACTTTGTCGCAGGACGGTCGATCGCGCTGGAGCGCGTCAAGGACTACTGGGGCCGCGATCTGCCCGCCAATGTCGGCCGCAACAATTTCGACGAGCTGCGCTACGAATATTTCCGCGACGCCACCGTCGCGATCGAGGCGTTCAAGGCCGACCAGGTCGATTGGCGTACCGAGAACAGCGCGAAGAACTGGGCGACCGCCTACGACTTCCCGGCCGTGACCGAAAAGCGCGTGATCCTGGAAGAGTTCGCCAATCGCAGCTCGGGCGTGATGCAGGCTTTCGTGCCGAACCTGCGCCGCGCCAAGTTCAGCGACCCCCGCGTGCGGCGTGCGCTCAACTATGCGTTCGACTTCGAGGAGATGAACAAGCAGATCTTCTACGGCCAGTACAAGCGCGTCGTGAGCTATTTCGACGGCATCGAGGAACTGATGGCGACCGGCCTGCCGCAAGGCAAGGAGCTCGAGATCCTCGAGACCGTTCGTGCCGAGGTGCCGGCGGAGGTCTTCACCACCGCCTACAGCAACCCGGTCGGCGGCAATCCGGAGCGGGTGCGCGACAATCTCCGCGAGGCGCTACGCCTGTTCAAGGAGGCCGGCTATGAAGTGCGCGACCGAAAGATGACCGACATCAAGACCGGCGCCCAATTCACCCTCGAACTCTTGAATTCGGATCCGAGTTTCGAGCGGATCACGTTGTTCTACAAGCCATCGCTGGAACGGCTCGGCATCGCCGTCAGCGTACGGACCGTGGATCCGACACAGTACGAGAACAGATTGCGGGAATGGGACTTCGATGTTGTCACAAAGTCCTGGGGGGAGTCGCAGTCTCCCGGCAACGAGCAACGGGAACGTTGGGGCGCTAAGAATGCCGACGTCGCGGGGTCTGACAATATAGCCGGGATCAAAAATCCGGCAGTCGACAAGTTGATTGATCGTGTGATTTTCGCGAAAGATCGCGACGATCTCGTCGCCGCAACCAAGGCGCTCGACCGCGTGCTGCTGTGGAATCACTACGTCGTGCCGCAATGGACGTATAACAAAGTGCGCACCGCGCGCTGGGATCGTTTCGGCCGTCCGGCTGAATTGCCCAAATACGGTCAGTCCGGCTTCCCGTTCATCTGGTGGTACGACGCAGACAAGGCGGCGCGGATCGCAAAGAAATCGTGAAGGACGCTCCCCGCATGACGCAGATGTCACGCCGCCACGTGCTGTCCCTGGGTGTCGGCGGCGCCGTCGGTGCGTCGCTGAATGCGCAGCTGCTGCGTGGTGCGCATGCATCCGAAAGCGGGGTTGAGGCGCACGGCATTTCGGCCTTCGGCGATCTCAAATATCCGGCCGACTTCCACCATTTCGACTACGTCAAGGTCGATGCGCCGAAAGGCGGCACGTTCTCGCTCATTCCGTCGGTACGCGCCTATAACCAATCCTACCAGACCTTCAATTCGCTCAACGCCTTCATCCTGAAGGGCGACGGCGCGCAAGGCATGGACATGACCTTCGCGCCGCTGATGGTGCGCGCGAACGACGAGCCTGATGCGATGTATGGGCTCGCGGCCAAATCCGTTCAGATATCGCCGGATCGGCTGGTCTATCGCTTTACCATGCGGCCGGAGGCGAAATTCCACGACGGCACGAAGCTCACCGCGCATGATGCGGCGTTCTCGCTGATGGCGCTGAAGACGAAGGGACATCCCCTGATCCTCGTGCAGCTGCGCGACATGGTCAGCGCGGAAGCCACCGACGATGCAACGCTCGTCGTGACCTTTGCCAAGGGGCGCGCGCGTGACGTGCCACTCTATGCCGCGAGCCTGCCGATCTTCTCGAAGTCGTACTACGCGTCCCGCCCGTTCGATGAAACGTCTCTGGAGATCCCGCTGGGCTCGGGTCCGTACAAGGTCGGCAAGTTCGAGGTCAATCGCTACATCGAGTATGAGAGGGTGAAGGACTGGTGGGGCGCCGATCTGCCGCCCTGCCGCGGCACCTATAATTTCGACATCGTGCGCTATGAGTTCTATCGCGATCGCGACGTCGCTTTCGAGGGGTTCACCGGCAAGAACTATCTCTACCGCGAGGAGTTCACGTCCCGCATCTGGGCGACGCGCTATGATTTCGCCGCAGTCAAGGAGGGACGTGTCAAGATCGAGGTCGTGCCCGACGAGACACCCTCCGGCGCGCAGGGCTGGTTCATCAACACGCGACGTGAAAAATTCAGGGATCCGCGCGTGCGCGAAGCCCTGATCGATGCTTTCGACTTCGAATGGACCAACAAGACCATCATGTACGGCGCCTATGCCCGCACGGTGTCGCCGTTCCAGAATTCCGATCTCATGGCGAGCAACGGGCCTCCGTCGCCGGAAGAGCTGAAGCTGCTCGAGCCGTTTCGCGGTCAGGTTCCCGACGAAGTGTTCGCAACGCCCTTTTCGCCGCCGGTTTCGGACGGATCGGGACAGGATCGCGCTCTCCTGCGCAAATCGCAGCAATTGCTCAACGAAGCCGGCTATCCAATCAAGGATGGCAAGCGGATGTTGCCGAGCGGTGAGGTGTTCAAGATCGAGTTCCTGGCTGAAGAGCCCTCGCTTCAGCCGCATCACGCGCCGTATATCAAGAATTTGGCAACGCTCGGCATCGAGGCAAGTCTCCGCCTCGTAGACGCCGTGCAATATCGCGCGCGCGTGGAGGATTTCGACTTCGACATGACGATCCAGCGCTTCAGCATGTCGGCGACACCAGGCGATGCCATGCGCGCGTTCTTCTCGTCGCAGGTCGCGGCAACCAAGGGATCGTACAATCTCGCGGGCATTGCCAGCCCGGCCATCGACGCCATGATCGAGAAGATCATGGCCGCCGACAGCCGTGAGGATTTGACGGTCGCCTGCCGCGCCTTCGATCGCCTCTTCCGCGCCGGCCGCTATTGGGTGCCGCAGTGGTACGCCAAGACCCATCGGCTGGCTTACTGGGATCAGTTCGGCCATCCACAGAAATTGCCGCGCTATGCCAACGGCGTCGGCGCGCCCGATGTCTGGTGGCATGAACCCGCCAAGGCCGCCAAGCTCGAGCAGGCGAAATAATCATGAGCGCCTATATCGCCCGCCGCATCCTTCTGATGATCCCGACGCTGCTCGGAATCCTGTTCGTCTCGTTCGTCGTTGTGCAGTTCGCGCCGGGCGGGCCCGTCGAGCGCGTGATCGCGCAGCTCTCGGGGGCCGACACCGGCGGCACCTCGCGCATTTCCGGCGGCAGCGATTTTGCGCAGCGCGCGCCGGGGCAGCTGGGGGCCGGCGGCGATGCCATCAACTCGAAATATCGCGGCGCGCAGGGCCTTGATCCCGACTTCATCAAGAAGCTGGAAAAGCAGTTCGGCTTCGACAAGCCGGCACCGGAGCGCTTCGCGCTGATGGTCTGGAATTTCGCCCGGTTCGATTTCGGCAAGAGCTATTTCCGCGACGTCAGCGTGCTCCAGCTGATCAAGGAGAAGCTGCCGGTCTCGATCTCGCTCGGCCTCTGGCTGACGCTCCTGACCTATCTGATCTCGATCCCGCTCGGCATCCGCAAGGCGGTCAAGGACGGAACGCGCTTCGACACCTGGACCTCGACCGTGCTCGTGCTCGGCTACGCGATACCCGGCTTCCTGTTCGCGATTCTCCTGATCATCCTGTTCGCCGGCGGCTCCTTCTTCAACTGGTTCCCGCTGCGCGGACTGACCTCCGACGGGTGGTCGGAGTTTCCCTGGTACTGGAAGATCATCGATTATTTCTGGCATCTGACGCTGCCGCTGATCGCCATGGGGCTCGGTGCCTTCACCACCATGACGTTCCTGACCAAGAACTCGTTTCTCGACGAAATCCGCAAGCAATACGTGATGACCGCGCGCGCGAAGGGCTGCAGCGAGAACCGCGTGCTCTATGGGCACGTCTTCCGCAATGCGATGCTGATCGTGATCGCAGGCTTTCCCAGCACCTTCATCCACGCGTTCTTTTCGGGCTCGCTCCTGATCGAGACCATCTTCTCGCTGGACGGGCTGGGGCTGCTCAGCTTCGAGAGCGTGCTCAACCGCGACTATCCCGTGGTGTTCGGCACGCTCTACATCTTTTCGCTCGTCGGCCTCGTGATCAATCTGGTCTCCGACCTGACCTATATGTGGATCGACCCACGAATCGATTTCGAGGCGCGGGAGGTCTGATGACGATTACCGCGCCGACGCCGATCGAGACCACGGCCCAGTCCCCGCTGGGCGAGGTCGTTCCGATCACGCGCAAGCCCTTCGCGCCTTCGCCGCTCAACAGGCGGCGGTGGCAGAACTTCAAGGCGAACCGCCGCGGCTATTGGTCGTTCTGGCTGTTCATCGCCCTGTTCGTGCTCTCGCTGTTCGCGGAGCTGATCGCCAACGATCGGCCTTTCCTGATCAAGTTCGACGGCCATCTCTATTGGCCCGCCTTCGTGACCTATTCGGAAACCACCTTCGGCGGCGACTTTGAAACCGCGGCGGACTACCGCGACCCCTATTTGCAGAAGCTGATCAAGGACAAGGGTGGCAGCATCCTCTGGCCCCTGATCCGCTACTCCTACGACACCCACAATCTCGACCTGCCGACGCCGGCGCCGTCGCCGCCGACCTGGATGCTCACGGAAGCGCAATGCAAGCCGGTGGTGGAGAAGAAGGGGCTGAAGAGCTGCCGCGACCTCGAATATAACTGGCTCGGGACGGACGATCAGGGGCGCGACGTGGTCGCGCGGCTGATCTATGGCTTCCGCATCTCGGTGCTGTTCGGCCTTTGTCTCACGATCGTCTCGTCCGTCATCGGCATCGCAGCGGGGGCGGTGCAGGGCTATTTCGGCGGCCGGGTCGATCTCATCTTTCAGCGTTTCATCGAGATCTGGACGGCGATTCCCTCGCTCTATCTTCTCCTGATCCTGTCCTCGGTACTCGTGCCCGGCTTCTTCGTGCTGCTCGGCATCCTCCTGCTGTTCTCCTGGGTCTCTCTGGTCGGTCTGGTGCGGGCCGAATTCCTGCGCGGGCGCAACTTCGAATACATCCAGGCGGCGCGGGCGCTCGGCGTCTCCAATCCCGTCATCATGTTCCGCCACTTGCTGCCGAACGCGATGGTCGCGACCATGACGTTCCTGCCCTTCATCGTGTCGAGCTCGGTGATGACGCTGACGGCGCTCGATTTCCTCGGCTTCGGCCTGCCGCCGGGATCACCTTCGCTGGGCGAGTTGCTGTCCCAGGCCAAGTCCAATGTGCAGGCGCCCTGGCTCGGTTTCTCCGGCTTCTTCTCGGTCGCAATCATGCTGTCGCTCCTGATCTTCATCGGCGAAGCCGTGCGCGACGCCTTCGATCCGCGCAGAACATTCAGGTAGGCCGATGGACGCGATCAATCAGCCCCTGCTCGCCGTTCGCGACCTTTCGGTGGCCTTCCACCAGGGCGGCGCCACCACGCTCGCGGTCGACAAGGTCTCGTTCCAGATCAAGCGCGGCGAATGCCTGGCGCTGGTCGGCGAATCCGGCTCCGGCAAGTCCGTCAGCGCGCTCTCGATCCTCAAGCTGCTGCCCTATCCGAACGCCTCGCATCCCTCGGGCAGCATTCACTTCAAGGGGCAGGAGCTGATCAACCGCTCCGAGCAAGAGATGCGGGGGATTCGCGGCAGCGATATCTCCATCATCTTCCAGGAGCCCATGACCTCGCTCAATCCGCTGCACACGATCGAGGCGCAGATCGGCGAGATCATCCAGCTGCACAATCCGACCAGCAATGCAGAGGCGCGCAAGCGAACGCTGGAGCTTCTGACGCAGGTCGGTATTCCCGAGCCGGAGACCCGGTTGAAGAGCTATCCGCATCAGCTGTCCGGCGGCCAGCGCCAGCGCGTGATGATCGCCATGGCGCTCGCCAACGAGCCGGATCTGTTGATCGCGGACGAGCCGACCACGGCACTCGACGTCACCGTGCAGGCGCAGATCCTGGCGCTGCTCGCCGAGATCCGTTCGCGGCTCGGCATGAGCCTGCTCTTCATCACCCACGACCTCGGCATCGTCCGCCGCATCGCCGACACCGTCTGCGTCATGAAGGGCGGCGTGATCGTCGAGCAGGGGCCGGTCGAGCAGGTCTTCAAGACGCCGAAGCATCCCTATACGCGCGACCTGCTCGCGGCGGAGCCGAAGCCCGATCCGGCGCCGCCGCAGCCGGATGCACCGGTGGTGATGTCGGCCGATGACCTGAAGGTGTGGTTTCCAATCAAGCGCGGCCTGATGCGCAAGACGGTCGGCCACATCAAGGCGGTCGACGGCGTCAGCATCGCGGTGCGCAAGGGCGAGACGCTCGGCGTGGTCGGCGAATCCGGCTCGGGCAAGACCACGCTGGGGCTGGCTCTGCTGCGGCTGATCTCATCGAACGGACGCATCGTGTTCCTGGGGAAAGACATCCAGGGCCTGCGCTTCAAGGAGATGCGGCCGTTCCGGCGCGACATGCAGATCGTGTTCCAGGATCCGTTTGGCTCGCTCTCACCGCGCATGTCGGTCGCCGACATCATCGCGGAAGGTCTCTCGGTGCATCAGCCGAAGCTGACGCGGGAAGAACGCGAGGAGCGCGTCGTCAAGGCGCTGGAAGACGTCGGGCTGAAGCCGGATACCCGCTACCGCTATCCCCATGAATTCTCCGGGGGCCAGCGCCAGCGCATCAGCATCGCGCGGGCGGTGGTGCTGGAGCCGGATTTCGTCGTGCTGGACGAGCCCACCAGCGCGCTCGACATGCTGTTCCAGGCCCAGATGGTCGACCTGCTGCGCGAGCTCCAGCGCAAGCGGGATCTCACCTACATGTTCATCTCCCACGACCTGCGCGTGGTGGCCTCGCTTGCGAGCCACCTGATCGTGATGCGCGGCGGCAAGGTGGTCGAGGAGGGCCAGGCCGCCGAGCTGTTCAAGAATCCGAAGACCGATTACACGCGCGCGCTGTTCGCGGCCGCGTTCCGGCTGGAGACGGCCGGCAACGGATCGGTCGGGACGTAAGCCGCGTCATAACCGCTTGATTGCAACGACCTCGCTGCCGGCCTGCCTGATCCGCGCGATGGCGGGCTCGATCGGTTCGATCGCTGTCGCCATGTGATGCGCGTTGGCGTGAACCATGGTGGTCCGATCGCGGACGATGGCGACGTGGCCCTTCCAGAAGATCAGATCGCCGCGCAGCAGACCGCCTCGCTCATGCGGCTCCAGTGCGCGGCCGAGACCGGCCAGTTGCATGTCGCTGTCGCGCGGACAGCCGATCCCCGCCGCTGTCAGCGAGACCTGGACGAGGCCGGAGCAATCGATGCCAAAACTGCTCTTGCCGCCCCAGAGATAGGGCGTGCCGACGAAGCGTTCCGCGACCGCGACGAAATCGGGCTCGCGATGATCGAGCGGGGCGAGATGCGTCTTCGGCAGATATTGTCCGTCGCGCGTCACAGCGAAGCTGCCGTCCTCGCGTGCCACGGCGAGCTTTGATCCCATTACGAGCGTCTCTGCCGGCGGCAGTTTGATCGAGGGACCGGGGAAGACAAACGTCCGCAGTGCGCTGACCAAATGGGTCGGCGCCGCCGAGGGTTTCATGAGCGCTGCATCCGGCAGCCAGCCGACATAGCCGTCACCATTGAGCTGGCCCCACGCCCAGCCCTCGCCATTGCGATCGTAGACCGTGACGCGTTCACCGCGCAGCGCCTCCGTCATCAGCATCGCGCCCGACGAAGGTCGCTCCCGCACCGGCGCGACCGGGTCGATCACCTCGAATTCCTCGCCGGCGACGAAGCGATCCGCCTCGACCTTGCCTTCGAGATATTTCGCGGCGAGGTCGCCCCGCGCCGGGGTTATCCTCAAATCGTATTTTGGATCATGCATAGCGCTCGCTCAGCAAGGCGTAGATGGCGCGCGCGGCCTGGCACTCGCCGCCTTCGGGGCGTGCGGGCTTTGCCGACGGCGTCCAGCCGTAAATGTCGACATGCAGCCAGCTCTTCGCCTGCTCGACGAAGCGTTGCAGAAACAGCGCGCAAATGATCGAGCCGGCGAAGCCACCTGACGGTGCGTTGGTGATGCTGGCGGTCTTGGAGTCCAGCCAGGAATCGTAAGGCGGCCACAACGGCATGCGCCACAACGGATCGTTCTCCCTCACGGCGCAGCGCGCGACGTCGGCGGCAAGCGTCTCGTCATTGGTGTAAAAGGGCGGCAGATCCGGTCCCAGCGCGACGCGCGCTGCGCCGGTCAGCGTGCCCAGATCGATCAGCAGATCGGGCTTCTCCTCATCGGCCAGCGCCAGCGCGTCGGCGAGCACCAGCCGGCCCTCCGCATCCGTATTGCCGATTTCCACCGTGATGCCCTTGCGCGAGGTGAAGATATCGAGCGGGCGGAAGGCGTTGCCGGCCACCGCGTTCTCCACCGCCGGGATCAGCACGCGCAGCCGCACCTTCAGCTTCGCATCCATCACCATGCGCGCCAGCGCCAGTACGTTGGCGGCGCCGCCCATGTCCTTCTTCATGATCAGCATGCCGCTCGACGGCTTCAGGTCGAGCCCGCCGGTGTCGAAGCAGACGCCCTTGCCGACCAGCGTCACCTTGGGATGATCGGGTTCGCCCCAGCCGATGTCGATCAGCCGCGGCGCACGGTTCGAGGCCATGCCGACGGCGTGGACCAGCGGGAAGTTCTTCTCCAGTTCCGCGCCAATGGTGCAGGCGAAGCTTGCACCGAACTCCGTGGCGAGCGCTTGCGCGACGGCGGCGAGCTCTTCCGGTCCCATGTCGTTGGAGGGCGTGTTGATGAGGTCGCGCGCGAGCATCGCGGCATCAGCGATCCGCTCGATCTCGACCGCATCGACGCCTTCAGGCGGCACCAGCCGGACGTCGGGTCTGTCAGCCTTGCGGTAGCGCGCGAAGCGGTAGCGCCCCATTGCAAAAGCGAGCGCCGCGAGCCGTACATCGTGGGGAGCATTGGCAAAGCGATAGATGCCGGGCGGCAGCAGGCCAGGCAGGGCGCCGGGCCGAAACAGGTCGCGCGATCTTGCCCCCTCGTCCTCGAGGCCGAACAACACCTGCGCGATTGCGCCGTCGGGCGCAGGCAGCGCCAGATAGGCGCCAGGCTTGGCGGCAAAGGCGCATGCCGTGGCGAACGCGCGTTGCGGCGCCGGAAGCGTCTCGGCGACCTGGTCCCAGCTCGATTTGGTGACGAAGCTGATCGGAATGGCAGTGGAAGACGTCTCGAAGACAGATGGCATTGGCGGGTCCGGATCGTCAGATCAAACGGGTGATGCGAAAGGATGAGACTTCGCAGAGTTTCGCCGCCGCTGCAATCGGCTTTGCGGTCACCGTTCAGCGAGCCGCTACTCGTGGCAAGGGGGCCATGATAAGGTTCCGGCAACGGTCGCCAGAGCTGGACATCAGGCGGCCGACGACAAAGCGCGCCGGGAGGACATGCAATGGAATTCGTGTGGAGCGTGGTCACGTTCATCGGCGATGCCGTCGAGGCGATCTTCGGCTATGTCGAGCATCACCATTGGATCTTCGCGCTCCTTGCCGGCGGCTACGTTTTCTATCTCCACGACCGCTCTGTCCATGCGCGGTTCGATGCGCTCGACAAGCGCGTCGACGAAATCCGCAAGCGGCTTGCCATCGAATATTGAGGCGGCAATTGCCAAGGCATCCGAGCGAACAGATGAGGGGCGCGGCCTCGATCTCGGCCTCGGCGGTGGGGCACCGCCGCAGACGCCGCCGTGAGAGGCGTGGCCCAGGAGCGGTGTTAACCGGCTGTTAGGGTTAACGGTCTATTGCTGGCGCGTTCGGCTCGATCAATCGGCTCGAGAGTCACAGCGTCATGCGTTTACGATTCAGTCTTGCCCGGCTTGTTGCGTCCACCTCGCTGGTCGCGGTGGTGGCCATGGGCCTCGGCGGCTGCACGGGCATGTCGAAACTCTCCGACGTGACGGGCGGGATCGGCGGACCACGGGCAGAGGCTGCTCCCACCGATCCGGTGCGCGCCGTCGAGGTCTATGGCGAGCGCTACCGCGCCAATCCCAAGGACGCCGATGCCGCGCTCGCCTACGGTCAGGCGTTGCGCGCAAACGGTCAGCGCGCCCAGGCCGCCGCCGTGCTCGAGCAGGCGACCATCGCCAATCCCGGCAACAGGGCGCTGCTCGCCCAATACGGCCGCGCCCTCGCCGACAACGGCAATTTCCAGCAGGCCTACGACGTGCTGTCGAAAGCGCACTCGCCCGACAATCCTGACTGGCGCCTGCTCTCGGTTCAGGGCACCGCGCTGGACCAGATGGGCCGTCATGAGGAAGCGCGTTCCTACTACGCGAGCGCGCTCAAGATCGCACCGGGTGATCCCGGCGTGCTCTCCAATCTCGGCCTGTCCTACATGTTGTCGAAAGACCTTCCGAAGGCCGAAGAGGCGCTGCGGCAGGCCTACGCTTCGCCGCGTGCCGGCATCCGGGTGCGGCAGAATCTCGGCCTAGTCGTCGGTCTGCAGGGCCGCTTCGCCGAAGCCGAGACCATCGTGAAAGCAGATCTGCCACCGGATCAGGCCGCGGCCAACGTCGCCTATCTCAAGGAGATGCTCAGCCGCAGCGACGCTCCCCGCGGCGCGTCGAATCGGACGCCGGTCGCCTCGCTCAGCCAGCCGGACTGATCCGGGCTGATCGTCTCTTCTATCGTCTCATCCTGAAAGCCATCCGCGAGCCGCAAGCGCAACCCGCGTCTTGCGTCATTGCATCTCGGAGATCTTGATGCCGGTCGGCCCGAGAATGACGACGAACAGCACGGGCAGGAAGAACAGGATCATCGGCACCGTCAGCTTCGGCGGCAGGGCGGCGGCTTTCTTTTCGGCTTCGTTCATTCGCATGTCGCGATTTTCCTGCGCCATGACGCGCAACGAATGTCCAAGCGGGGTGCCGTAACGCTCCGCCTGCTGAAGCGCGAGGCACACAGACTTGACGCCTTCGAGCCCGGTGCGTCGTGCCAAATTCTCATAGGCGACCTTGCGATCCTGCAGATAGGATAATTCGGCTGTCGTCAGCGTGAACTCCTCCGACAGCGCGATCGACTGTCCCACGATCTCGGTGGCGACTTTCCGGAACGCCATCTCGACCGACATGCCGGATTCGATGCAGATCAGGAGCAGGTCGAGCGCGTCGGGAAAGGCGCGCTTGATCGAGAGCTGGCGCTTGGAGATCGCGTTCCTCAGGAACAGCATCGGCGCCTGGAGGCCGAGATAGGCGGCGCCGACGCAGATGCCGATCTTGATCGGCATGGCCTGCTCCATATGCGCGATCACGAAGACGTAGACGACCGAGCCGATGAAGAGCACCATCGGCGCGACCATGCGGGCAAACAGGAAGGTGATGTAGGGCGCGTGACCGCGGTAACCCGCCATGATCAGCTTGTCGCGCGCGGCTTCCTGCGCGAGCCATTTGGTGAGGTTGAAGTCGTCGACGACCTTGGAGACGATCTGCTTCGGCGTCTGGCGCAGCGTGACCTTTTCGTTCTTGTGAAGGCGCTCACGCTCGCGCTGCCGGATGCGTTCCCGCTCGCTCGCCACCGCCTTCATGCGCTTGGAGAGGCCCTCGCCGGCGAACAGGGGCATCACCAGCGTATAGACGGTGGCGCTGGCGGCAATCGCCGCCAGCATCATGGTCATGAAGTGGATGTCATGTAGTTTCGCAACGAGAAACTGGACCATACTGCACCGTCAGAAATCGAAATTGATCATCTTCTTCATCACCATGATGCCGACCGCCATCCAGACGACGCAACCGACCAGCATGAGCTGACCGGTGGGATGGGTCCACAGCACCGAGATGTAATGTGGCGTCGTGAGATAGACGAGGAACATCACGATCGGCGGCAGAGAGCCGATGATGCCGGCCGAGGCCTTGGCTTCCATCGACATCGCCTGGATCTTCTCCCTCATCTTCTTGCGGTCGCGCAGCACCTTGGAAAGGTTGCCGAGCGCTTCGGAGAGGTTGCCGCCGGATTTCTGCTGGATCGAGATGACGATGCCGAAGAAGTTCGCCTCCGGCAGCGGCATGCGATCATAGAGCCGCGTGCAGGCCTCACCGAGCGGCATGCCGATCGCCTGGGTCTCGATGATCGCCAGAAACTCGCTGCGCAGCGGCTCGGGCGCGTCGGCCGCGACGACCTTGATCGATTCGAACAGGGGCAGGCCCGCCTTGATGCCGCGGACGATCACGTCGACCGCGTCGGGCAGCGCCGCCAGGAATTTGGCCTCGCGACGCTTCTTCAGGAAGCCGAGCGCCCAGCGCGGCAGGCCGAAGCCGCCGGCAAAGGCGAGGCCGACGGCACCGATCAGGCCGCCGCCGGCGAACAGAGCGGCCGCGAAGAATGCGCCCGCCACGACGGCGGAGACGATCCAGAATTTCTGCGGCGTCCAATCGAGCCCTGCCTGCGACAGGCGGACGGGGAGCGGAGTGCTCTTCTCCTGCAGGCGTCGCGCCTCGAGATCCTTCAGCGAGGTCTCGACCTGCTCGCGGCGCGAGCGCTGGGTCTTCTCGGCCTGGCGGACCGTGGGCGCCTCGGCGCGCGAGATCGAGGCGCGGCGGCTTTCGGCCTTTCGTTCTCCGGACAGCAGCGGATAGAGGAAGACCCAGGCGATGCCGCCGACCGCTGCGGTGGCAAGGAATGCGAGGGCGAGGACCTGCATGTTCATGCTGACCTGCTCACGTCTTCGGCGCGACTTCCGCCGCGTCCAGTGCAGCGGCAAGGCGCTTCTCGTCGCCATAATAGCGCGCGCGTTCCCAGAACTTCGGACGTCCGATGCCGGTCGAGCGGTGGCGGCCGATGATCTTGCCGTTGGCGTCCTCGCCGACCATGTCGTAGAGGAAGATGTCCTGGGTGATGATGGTGTCGCCTTCCATGCCCATCACCTCGGTGATGTGGGTGATGCGGCGCGAGCCGTCGCGCAGGCGCGCCGCCTGGACGATGACGTCGATGGAAGCGCAGATCATCTCGCGGATGGTGCGTGAGGGAAGCGAGAAGCCACCCATCGTGATCATGGATTCGCAGCGCGACAGGGCTTCGCGCGGGTTGTTGGCGTGCAGTGTGCCCATCGAGCCGTCATGGCCGGTGTTCATGGCCTGGAGCAGGTCGAACGCCTCGGGTCCGCGGACTTCGCCGACGATGATGCGTTCGGGCCGCATACGCAGGCAGTTGCGTACCAGCTCGCGCATGGTGACCTGGCCCTCGCCCTCGATGTTGGGCGGTCGGGTTTCCAGCCGCACCACGTGAGGCTGCTGGAGCTGGAGCTCGGCGGCGTCTTCGCAGGTGATGACGCGCTCGTCATGCTCGATATAGTTGGTCAGGCAGTTGAGCAGAGTGGTCTTGCCGGAGCCGGTACCGCCTGAGATCAGCACGTTGCAGCGGACGCGGCCGATGATCTGAAGAATTTCGGCGCCTTCCGGCGAGATCGCGCCGAACTTGACCAGCTGATCGAGCGTCAGCTTGTCCTTCTTGAATTTGCGGATGGTGAGCGTGGGGCCGTCGATCGACAGCGGCGGCACGATGGCGTTGACGCGGGAGCCGTCGGCGAGACGCGCGTCGCAGATCGGCGAGGATTCGTCGACGCGCCGACCGACCTGGCTGACGATGCGCTGGCAGATGTTGAGGAGCTGCTGGTTGTCGCGGAAGCGGATGCCGGTCTTCTGGATCTTGCCGTTGACTTCGATGAAGACGGTGTTGGCGCCGTTGACCATGATGTCGGCGATGTCGTCGCGCGACAGCAGCGGCTCGAGTGGACCGTAACCCAGAACGTCGTTGCAGATGTCGTCGAGCAGCTCTTCCTGCTCGGCGATCGACATCACGATGTTCTTGATCGCGATGATCTCGTTGACGATGTCGCGGATTTCCTCGCGCGCGGACTCGGAGTCCAGCTTGGCGAGCTGGGCGAGGTCGATCGCCTCGATCAGCGCGCCGAAGATGGTCGCCTTGACCTCGTAATAATTGTCCGAGCGCCGGTTCTCCATGGCCGGAGGCGGCGGCGCCTTGGCAGGCGCGAGCGGGGGCGAGGCGACCGCCGGCGGAGCCGGGGCGCGCGACACCGTCGGCGCCGGAGCCTGGGCAGGCTCGGGCGACACGGCGCCGGGCTTGGGCGCCCGAAGGTCGGTGTCTGTTCCGCTACGCTTACCGAACACTTAACAACTCCATGCGGGGCTTATTTTCCCCGCAACTTGTCAATCAGGGGTGAAAGCAGGGACGACTTTTGCTTCTTGGTCTCGCTGCGGCCGGTCAGGCGCTGGGCGATCTGAAGGAACATCTCGATCGATTTGTGGTTGGCCGAGATCTCCGCGATCATTTGGCCGTTGTTGGCAGCCGAGCCGAAAATCTGCGGCTCGAACGGGATCGAGACGATTGGCTGGCTTTCGATCGCCTTGGCGAACTCCGCGGCGGCGATTTCGGGCCGTTTCGGCACTCCGACCTGGTTCAGGCAGTAGAGCGGCGGCCGGTCGTTGGGGCGCGCGGCCTTCAACAAATCGAACAGGTTCTTGGTATTGCGCAAATTGGCGAGGTCGGGCGCGGCCACGATCAGGATGTCGTCGGCCCCGATCAGGGCGCGCTTGGTCCAGCCCGACCATTGGTGCGGAATGTCGAGCACGATGCAGGGCATGGTGGAGCGCAAGGTGTCGAATACGGCGTCGAAGGCGTCGGTGCCGAAATCATAGACCCGGTCGAGCGTCGCCGGCGCCGCCAGCAGGCTGAGATGGTCGGTGCATTTCGACAGCAGGCGGTCGATGAAGGCAGTGTCGACCCGATCCGGCGAGAACACGGCGTCGGCAATGCCCTGCGGCGGGTCCTGGTTGTAGTCGAGCCCGGCGGTGCCGAAGGCGAGGTCGAGATCGGCGACGACGGCGTCCATTGCGAGGTCGCGCGCGATCGCCCAGGCGACGTTATGGGAGATGGTGGAAGCTCCGACGCCGCCCTTGGCGCCGACCACGGCGATGATGCGGCCGACCGCCTTGGCTTCCGGCGCGGAGAACAGGTTGCAGATCGAGCGCACGACGTCGATCGCGCCGACCGGCGCGAGCACGTAGTCGCTGACACCGCGGCGCACCAGCTCGCGGTAGAGTGTGACGTCGTTGATGCGGCCGATCACGACCACGCGGGTGCCGGCGTCGCAGACGGTGGCGAGCTGGTCGAGCCCGCCGAGCAGGTCGTTGCGTCCGTCGCTTTCGAGCACGATGACGTTCGGCGTCGGGGCCGAGCGGTAGGCCTCGCTTGCCGCGGCCATGCCGCCCATCTGGATCTTCAGGTGGGCCTTGCCGAGACGGCGGTCTTCGCCGGCCGCCTGGACCGCGGCAGCAGTCTCCACGGTCTCGCAGAAGGCCTGGACCGAGACGCGCGGCGCGGGCGCAATATGCTCCTCGACCGGCGGAGGAGCTGCGTCCGGCTGCTCTTCGTGTGTCTGGCGGGCGTAGTTGATCATTTGCCGGTATCGCTGAGTTTGGCCTTGTCGGCCTCGGGATAAGTGGTCGCCGACGTGAGACCCTTGCGATATTTCTCGAGAGAGGTGATGCGCCGCGGCGTGTAGGAGGGAGTTTCAGGACGCGGCTGCTCGAGGTCCGACGGATTGTCGACCATCGCCGCGAGGTTGCGCTGATAGGCGCAGCCGTAATTGTAATAGTCCTTGTTCTCGAACCAGCTCTTGTTCTTCATCGAAGGGCCGATGTCGTCCGGCCAAAGGCCGCAGGGACCAGCGACCGCGCCGATCTTGGAATAGGTGAGCCGGATCGGCGGCAGGAAGCGCTTGTCTTCCGGCTGGTAGGGGCGAACGTTGACGCCGCGCGGCGGAACGCCCGCTCCCGCGAGCATCGCCTGGATTTCACGCATCGTGTCCGCGACCGGACGAGCATTGGGCGTGCCGGACGGCATGTCGATACGGATGGCCCCCGTGCCTTCCTGCAACCATGCTGATGCGACACCCATCACGTCGGCGCGCTGGGCCGCGGTCAAACCACCGCGAGCATGGCCGACGAAGACGACGATCGAGCGATTCTGCTCCTCGATCGCGATCGGATGGCGCTGCTTGTAGTCGTCGGGAATGGAGGCCGTGACGGCCTGGTCATGCTGGCAGCCGCCGAGCGCGAGCGCCATGCCGACGAGCGCACCACCAAGGCGGATGGTGCGTTTGCGAAGCTGGGGTGGTCTTGTGATCATCTTGAAGTCCCCGTTCCGCCTCACTCGGTGATGAAGCCGTAGGTGCCGCGGTAGCTCTTGGCCGGTTCGGTTCGGCCGGGCACGCCGTAGATGCGGTTGATGTTGCCGAGCAGTTGGGCCTGTGGATCCGCAGGCGGGGCGAAGCCGTCATCCGGCCGCGACAGGTCCTTTGGCGCCACTGCGCGAACGACATAGGGCGTCACGATCACGACCAGCTCGGTCGCGTTGTTGACGAAGTCGCGGCTGCGGAACAGCGTACCGAGGATCGGGAGCTGCATCAGTCCCGGCAATCCGCTGATCGCCTGCTTGGTCTGCTGCTGGATCAGGCCGGCCATTGCCATCGCGCCGCCGGAGGGAATTTCCAGCGAGGTCTCGGCGCGGCGGGTCCTGATCGAGGGCACCGTCAGCGAGTTCACCGATGTCGAGGTCACGGCCTGCGACAGCGTGATCGCATTTTCGTTCGACAGCTCGGAGACTTCGGTCATGACGCGCAGGCTGATCTTGCCTTCGCTCAGCACCACGGGAGTGAAGTTGAGCGAGATGCCGAACTTCTTGAAGCTGATCTGGGTGGTACAGACATGCGTGGTGGGGTCGCACGCATACCCCGCCGGCACCGGGAATTCGCCGCCGGCGATGAACGTCGCCGATTCACCGGAGATCGCGGTCAGGTTCGGTTCGGCCAGCGTGCGGATCACGCCAGCGGTTTCCATCGCGCGCAGGGTGGCCTGCACCGACGTCGCGCCGCCGAACTTGGTCGTCAAATTGTTGCCGTCCACGAGATTGTGGCCGAGCGCGGTGAACGGATTGGAGTTCGTGAAGCTCACCACGGACGTGCCGTAGTTGAGGCTGGCGCTCAGGTCGATGCCCAGTTGCTTGACGATGGTGCGCTGGACTTCCGCCACCGTCACCTTGAGCATGACCTGGTCCCGGCCGCGCACCACGATCGAGTTCACCACCTTGTCGACGCCGCCGGCCAGTCGCGCGGCGAGCTCGTTGGCCTGCTGCGCTTCCATCGGGTTCGCCGCCGTGCCGGTCAGGACGATGCCGTCGCCGAGCCCGTCGATCTGGATGTCCGAATTGGGCAGGACCTGCTTCAGCGCCGCCCGCACGCCGTTGAGGTCGCGCTTGACTGCGATGTCATAGGCCGCGATCTGCTGGCCTGCGGAATCGAAGAACACGATGTTGGTCTGGCCGATCGCGGCGCCGATGATGTAGGCGCGCTGCGCCGAGCGGACCACCGCATTGGCGATCTTGGGGTCAGCGACCAGCACGTCCTTGATGTCGCGCGGAAGGTCGATCACGATCGACTTGCCGATGCCGAGCGAGAGGAAGCGGGCGTTCATCTGTCCGTCGGCGGCGACCGGCGCGGCCGGGCGATAGTCGGCGGCGACCACGGGGGTCAGCACCGGATTGAATGCCAGTGCGAAGGCGGCCGAGAACGACAGGGCGCGGACCATGGAGGTTCGCATCGTCGCCTGTTCTGCCCTGCATTTCATGTCGCCTGTCCTCATCGTGCCTTCGCCGTCGAGCTTGGGACGCCGTAGCGAATGATCGAGATGCCGTCGCGCTTCTGTGCGGATTCGTCGAGGGTGATCTCGCTCATCTTGACGTCGGCAATGCTGCGCAGCGCCAGCGACAGCGTTCCGGCCTGACGGGCCGAGGAAAGCGCCTGGGTCTGTGCGGAAGTGAGTTCCAGGGTCACGGTCTTGCCGACCACGGCGTTCTGGCCGTCCTTCTCCTTCGGAGCCTGATCGATGGCGAGCACGCGCACATTGACCAGGATGATCTCGGACGTGACGACGTCCGGGGCCCCGGAGGCCTGGTCCGGGTTCTTGAGACGGCGCGTGAGCAGGACGTCGACGCGGTCATTGGGCAGGATGAAGCCGCCTGCGCCGGTCTCCGGCGAGATTTCGGTGGAGATGGCCCGCATGCCGCTGGGCAGGATGGCCGCCATGAATCCGGAGCCCTCGGCCTTGACCAGCTTTTGGTCGCGGATGGGCTCACCCTGAATGAAGGGGGCGCGCGCGATCGAACCGGTCACCTGGGTCACGCCTTCGGGACGCTCGTTGCGGCGGATGAAGGCGGCGCTGGCGGTCGCGGCCGGCCAGGTCTGCCATTGCAGATCTTCCGGCTTCACGGTCTGGCCGAGGCCGATGTCGTTCTTGGCCACGAGGACGTCGACGGTCGGAAGCTGCGCGACCGGGGCCGGAGGCGGCGCAGAATTGTCCGAGCCGCTCGCCAGGTACGCGGCGACACCGCCGGCGCAGATGGCGACCGTCAGGACGACAATGCGTGCCCTATTCATACGCTTCACTTTCCACAAAACGCCGCGACGCTACCGCCGCCGTAATCGGCAGTTGACCAGCTATTCGTCAAAGCATGGTTAATGAGGCGTATCTAAATCGCCTTAACGCCGGGTTTACCCAGTGCGTTCAGCGCAGCGCGAGGTGAGCGAGATCAATCGCCTTCACCCATTCGGTCTCCGGGTAGATCATCAGCGCACTCAGCGCGAGCGCGATGCCGTAGGGGATGCCGCTCTCCTTGGCGTGCAGCCGAGCGAGCCAAGCCTGGCCCGCCAGCCCGTAGGGCAGCGGCCATTGCCGGAACTGGAGCAGGAGCAGCGTCAGCGCACCCCCGAACAGCGAGGCGTAGAGCAGGAAGTTCATCAGCGGTGCGAAACCGAACCAGAGCGCGACCGAGGCCGCGACCTTGGCGTCGCCGCCGCCGACCCAGCCCATCGCAAAGCAGGTGAAGGCGATGACCAGGAGAAGCGCGCCGGCACCGACATGACTGAGCATCTCGTAAGGTGCCATGCCACCGGCGAAGGCGAGTGCGAAGAAGCCTGCGACCAGCGCCAGCGACACGCGGTTCGAGATCGTCATCGTGAAGAGATCGCTCGCGGCGGCGAACGCCATCAGGGCCGGGAAGAGCAGAAGGCGCGCGAGGTCGAGGATCATGGGCTGCGTCTTGAGGCCGGGAATTGCCGCGGGAACTGGCGTCGGGCGATGCTAGCCGGCAGTGCTAAACAAACCGACAACGGCAGCAAGGCCCGCGCGGGCCTGAAGCCGCAAAACGCGTCGTCACCACAGGCTGGCAATACGCGCGGCGAGCGCGGCCGTCGCAAGCAGCAGTGCAACGCAGACCCAATAGACCGGCGAGCCGGCCTGTGACGCCGCTGTCGCGTTTGCCGCGATCGCGGCATCGGTTCTGTACTTACGCAACGCCACTGGAACTCGCCGTCTTCGGAAAAACAAAGGCCCCGGAGACCCCGGGGCTTTTGCCGTCGTTCGTCCGGCTTTACTTGAGGCCGGTCGAGATCGCGGTGAACTTGGTGTTCAGCGTGGTGCCGAGATTGTTGACGACGGTGATGATGGCCAGCGCGATGCCGGCCGCGATCAGGCCGTATTCGATGGCGGTGGCGCCGGATTCATCCTTCGCGAAACGCACAACCAAGTTCTTCATGAACATTACTCCAACTGGGGTGGGGATCGCCTCGATCGGCGCCGTCTTTGACGTGATGACCATGAGAGCCGAGCTCTTTCGGTAGAGTTAATTCGATCGAGCAAACCCGCTTGCGGCGCGATGCTTTAACCCAGAGTGAATTTCGTCTTAAGGCACCCGCTGTCATTCGTTCCGGTTCCGGATCTGCCGTCGGCGCGGCGCCGGCTTCACGCTCCCTTAAATTTCGCGGCGTAGGCGTAACAGAGCTGGAATTCGCAAGAGAGGCGACGATGTCGAGCCTGCCCATGCAAGTCGCCCTGATGCTCGGCGAGACCATCGTCAAGGTGATCCCCATCACCTTCGCGCTCGCGGCGGTCTTCACCGTGCTCGAACATCTCTGGGCCTGCAATGCCGGCGCGCCGTGGTGGCGCAAGCGCGAGATCGTCACCGACATCTGCTACTGGTTCTTCGTTCCGGTGTTCGCCCGCACCATGCGGATCGGACTTCTGATCGTCGGCGCCAGCCTCGTCTTCAACATCCACGACGCCGACGAACTCATCGCCTTCTACGACAATGGCCACGGCCCGCTGTCGTTGATGCCGCTCTGGGTCCAGGCCGCGCTGTTCCTGGTCTTGTCCGACTTCATGCTGTACTGGCTGCACCGGCTGTTCCACGGCGGCGGGTTCTGGAAGTACCACGCGATCCATCACTCCTCGGAGGAGATAAGCTGGATTTCGGCGGCCCGCTTCCATCCCGTCAATCTCGTGCTCGGCTCGATCGGCGTCGACGTCGTGCTGCTGATGGCCGGCATTTCGCCGAACGCGATGGTCTGGCTCGCCCCGTTCACGACCTTCCATTCGGCCTTCGTGCACGCCAACCTGAACTGGAGCTTCGGGCCGTTCAAATATTTGCTGGCGACGCCGGTGTTCCACCGCTGGCACCACACCTCGCTCGAGGAGGGCGGCGACACCAATTTTGCCGGCACGTTCCCGATCTGGGATGTCCTGTTCGGCACCTTCCGCATGCCCGAGGGTGAACTGCCGCAGGACTACGGCAAGGACGAAGCGACCATGCCGAAGGAGATCGCGGGTCAGTTCGCCTATCCGTTCCGCCGCTAGCTTCGATGGCGGTAAAACGCCAGTCTGTTCAAACAATAGTCCGCGAGTTTGCGGAACGTTCACGAATTAAGGGCAGGTTAGCGGGGTCGGGCACCGGCTCCGCTGTTATCTGTTCGCTTCTGCCGGTTTGTGACGTCCCGGGGGTAAGAGTATGCGTAAAGAATTGCTGCGCCGTCGTGCGCGCGTCTGTCTTCTGGTCGCAGCCGCGGTGCTGGCATCGCCGGCTGCCGGCCTTGCCGACCCGACCGCCGACACCATCGCCGTCAATGTCGACCAGGCCAAGCTGGTGCGGCTCCCCGGTAAGGTGGCGACCCTGGTGGTCGGCAATCCCCTCATCGCCGACGTCACGCTCCAGCCCGGGGGCATGATCGTCGTGACCGGCAAGGGCTATGGAGCCACCAATTTCATCGCGCTCGACCGGGCCGGCGAGATTCTGGTCGATCGCCAGATCCAGGTCGAAGGTCCGAGCGACCGGCTCGTCACCGTCTATCGCGGGATCGAGCGCGAGTCCTACAGCTGCATGCCGCTTTGCCAGCGTCGCGTGACGCTCGGCGACAGCGACACCTACTTCAACAACACGATGAACCAGGCCGGCTCGCTGAGCGCCAGCGCCAGCGGTGGTGGCGGCGCCGGTCCGGCCAAGTCCAACTAGCAGGATCAATCGGCGGGTTTGCGCGGGCAGGATCGCCTTACGCCGCTTGCGGATATGAGGCAGAGGTCTCTGCGCGCCGCGCTTTCCGTGGGCTTGCGGGCGCGGCTGGTTAACGCATTCCTAACAGCGCGGTCCGCCGCCTGCGGATCACCTGAAACACTTCAACAATCAGTTTCCGCTATTGAACGGAACAGTTGATCGCCCGTTGCTGGGGAATTTGACGTGATGCCATTGCCTGCACCCACGAGGTTCACGCTCCGGAAAGCGCTGGGCCGGTTTCGCGGCAACCGCCGCGGTTCCGCAGCCGTCGAGTTCGCCCTGGTCGCCCCGATGTTCTTCGCGCTGCTGTTCGCCATCATCGAAACGGCGCTCATGTTCTTCGCGAACCAGGTGCTCGAAACCATCACGCAAAATTCCGCGCGCGTGATCCTGACCGGCCAGGCGCAAGCGCAGGGCGGTTCGGTGGCGGCCTGCCAGACGACGCCCGGCGTCGTCGCGGCGTGCGACCAGACGACTTTCAAGGCCTATGTCTGCACGCAGATCCCGGCGCTATTTGATTGCAACAAGCTGTTCGTCGACGTCGTGAGCACCGGCTCCTTCGGGTCGTTGAACCTGACCAATTACGGCGATTCCTGCAGTTTCAACCCGACCGGCATGCAATACAGTGCCGGCACCTCGGGCCAGGTGGTCGTGGTGCGGCTGTTCTATCAGTGGCCGCTTATCGTCACCGGTCTCGGTTACAATATCGGGTGCAGCAACAAAAGGCTGATGGTGGCGACCGCGGCCTTCAAGAACGAACCCTTCTGAGACAGATGGATCCGGGCGGACCGATGCAGGCGATTGCGAATATCTGGCGAAATGCATGTCGTTCGGTGCGCGGCTTCGGCGCCGACAAGCGCGCACTCGCGGCGACCGAGTTCGCGGTCATCGTTCCGCTAATGCTGGTGATGTTCTTCGGCACCGTCGAATTCTCGTCGGCAGTGGCGATCGATCGCAAGGTCACGCTGATCGCGCGGACTTTGTCCGATCTGATCTCGCAGTCGACGACGCTCGCCGATGCCGACATGAAGGATACGTTCACGGCAAGTATCTCCGTCATCCAGCCCTATGACGCTACCCTGGTGAAGGGTACGGTCTCCCAGATCCAGATCGATGCCAACAAGGTCGCCACCATTCAATGGAGCAGGTCCGGCACCATTGCGACCGGCGCGACGCAAGCGACGCTGGCGACCTCGACCCGCAAGCCCGGCGACAACGTCACCAGCATAATTCCCGCTTCGCTGCTGATAGCGTCGACCTATCTCATTCTCAGCGAGACGAACTACACCTACACGCCTTCGGTAGGCTATGTGTTGAAGTCGCAGATCACACTGGGTGATGTGTCCTACACCCGACCGCGACAGGTCACCTGCGTTCCCTATCCCTATCCGGACAACAACAACAAAACGACGTGCTGACACCCGCGCGCTGGCGCTAAAATGAAAAAGGCCGTGCGTCGCGCACGGCCTTTTTGCTTTCTTGGCTCGCGCGAGCCGATCGGGCCACGCGCCCGGCGGCTCAGCCTTCGGAGCGGAGGTTGTCCGCTGCCGACTTGCCGGAACGGCGGTCGGCCACGATCTCGTAGGAGAGCTTCTGGCCTTCACGCAGCGTGCCGAGGCCCGCACGCTCCACAGCGCTGATGTGGACGAACACGTCCTGGCCGCCATCGTCGGGCTGAATGAAGCCGAAGCCTTTGGTCGCGTTAAACCACTTCACGGTTCCCATGCTCACGGGGATAGTCCCTTCTCAGATAACACAATGTTGGAGCCCGCTTGCGCAGGCCAGTTAGATCGAATTTTTGGAAGGGTCGTCAGCGTGTCTGAACCGGCTGTACCGGTGGATGCTAATGTCGTCCGGCCGAAAATCGATGAATTCATTTTATCGGAATTGGCGTCCCAAAACAATCCGGACGTGCACGATTTTTTGATCCGCCGCGAAGTCCGCGGCGGATCGACATTTAGGCCGGAATTTTACTTCCAAGGGCGCCGGCAGGCGCCTAGCGCCGGCGGAACTGGCCACCGCGCTGGCCCGGGCGGGGCGGTCCACCCATACCGCTGGGACGCTCGTCCTTATGGCGGAAAATCAGCCGGCCCTTTTCGAGGTCATAGGGCGACATCTCCACCGTCACGCGGTCGCCCGCCAGCGTCTTGATGCGGTTCTTCTTCATCTTGCCGGCGGTATAGGCGACGATCTCGTGTCCGGCATCGAGCTGCACGCGGTAGCGTGCGTCGGGGAGGATTTCGGTGACCAGTCCTTCGAACTGGATCAGCTCTTCCTTAGCCATGAATTTCTCCAGGTCGTGGACGGCTAGTGCGAATGGGGTTTGCGGTTCGGTTGGCCGTTCGGCCGACTCTCACGGCGCAAAAAGGCCACGCCTTGTATCCCATCAGCCGCCCCGGCGCTATGCACGGAACGCTGTTCCGGGCGGCCGTTTTGGGGAGAATGCGCCTTCCCGCCAGAGCGCGGACGACGAGACCCCTTCGAGGCGTTCGGGCCATTGCCGGGCCGCCCGTCAGCATGTCGCGCTTCGCCGCCATGTCGGCTTTCACCGGGGCGTCCATCGCCCTGCTTGCCGGCGGTATGGTGGCGTCCGTCGGAATGTCGTTCCTCGCTACGACGTCCGTCACCGTGGCGCCCCTCGCCATGCCTTGCGCCTTGCGGACGCTGGCCCGGGCGGCCTCCGCGGCCCTGCCGTTGCTGCGGCGCGGGAGCGCCCGCATCGCGGCGGCCGGCGTCGGTGCGGAGATCTTCGCGCGGCAGTGCCACCTTGATCAGCCGTTCGATGTCGCGGAGATAGCTGAGCTCCTCGCCGCCTGCGACCAGCGAGATCGCGGTGCCGTCGGCGCCGGCGCGCGCGGTGCGGCCGATGCGGTGGACGTAGGTTTCCGGCACGTTGGGCAGGTCGAAATTGATGACGTGGCTGATGCCGTCGACGTCGATGCCGCGGGCGGCGATGTCGGTGGCGACCAGGGTGCGGATCTCTCCCGAGCGGAACTGGGCCAGGGTCCGTTCGCGATGGTTCTGCGACTTGTTGCCGTGGATGGCGCTGGCGGGGATGCCGGCCTTCTCGAGCGATTTCACCACCTTGTCCGCGCCGTGCTTGGTGCGGGTGAAGACCAGGGCGCGGTTGACCGGCTCGTCTTTCAGAAGCTTGGTCAGGAAGGCGGGCTTGGCGGAGAAATCGACCTGGATAATGCGCTGGTTGATGCGCTCGACGGTCGAGGACACCGGGGTCACGGCGACGCGGGCCGGATCCCGCAGCATCGCGTTCGCCAGCTCGGCGATGTCCTTCGGCATGGTGGCCGAGAAGAACAGCGTCTGCCGCTTGATCGGCAGCTTGGCGACGATTTTGCGGATGTCGTTGATGAAGCCCATGTCGAGCATGCGGTCGGCCTCGTCGAGCACGAGGAATTCGACGCTCGACAGTTTCAACCCGTTGCTCTGCACGAGGTCGAGCAGGCGGCCGGGGGTGGCGACCAGCACTTCGACGCCCTGCATCAGCGAGCGGACCTGACGGCCCATCGGAACGCCGCCGATGGCGAGCGTCGAGGACAGGCGGATGTGGCGGCCATAGGCATTGAAGCTGTCGAGGATCTGGCCGGACAGTTCGCGGGTCGGCGACAGCACCAGGACGCGCGTGGTCTTGGGCTGCGGCTTGATGCGGTGCTCGAGCAGGCGGTGCAGAATCGGCAGCGCGAAGGACGCGGTCTTGCCGGTTCCGGTCTGGGCGATACCGACGACGTCGCGGCCGGTCAGCGCCGTGGGAATGGTCTGGGTCTGGATGGGGGTGGGGGTGACGTAATTCTCTTCTTGAAGAGCGCGCGCGATCGGTTCGGCGAGGCCGAAGTCCTGAAACGAAGTCAAAAGAGGGGTTCTTTCCATGTCAAAAGCGGGCGCCCGGCGCATTCAGCGCGGCGCACGCAAAAGGGTGTCGAGAAGACACCTGCGTGTTTGGGGTGTCGGATGGCTTGGGAGATATGGGGCAAGCCAGAGGCCCGTAAGGGCTTAAGAACACGCGGCTCGCGACGACCACTTGATTCGCAAGAGGTCTCTGCGCGTCATATGGAACATTGAAGGGGCGCTTTCAAGGCGGAGCGGCCTGAAATGGTTATTGCAGTGCAAAAATAGTTATGCCGGAATTTTAGCCACAGGCAGGCGGCTGCTCAAAAAAAGAACTGACTGCCGCATAAGCATACATTTTTATCGCCCAAATTATAAGCAATCGGACTGTGGCCAAACTTGGATTGCAATAGAATTATCTAATCTGACCAATGAGTTGGCAGGTGCCCAAGCCATGGCACGGTTCTTGCGATTCCGTTAATCGCAGGCGGCCGTGGGGCCGTTTCGCAGCGTTTTTCACGTCTGCGTCAGGGAGATGAGACACTCATGTTTAGCAAATCTACTCACGATATAGCGGCGTCATTTAGCCGCCGTGGCGTGCTCGCCGCGACCGCCGGCCTGGTGCTCGGTCTGGCTTCATTGACCGGCGCCAAGGCCGCGGACGACACCATCAAGGTCGGCGTGCTGCACTCCCTTTCCGGCACCATGGCCATCAGCGAAACCACGCTGAAGGACACCATCCTTTTCCTGATCGACGAGCAGAACAAGAAGGGCGGCGTTCTCGGCAAGAAGCTCGAAGCCGTCGTCGTCGACCCCGCGTCGAACTGGCCGCTGTTCGCCGAAAAGGCGCGCGAGCTGATCACCAAGGACAAGGTCTCGGTCGTATTCGGCTGCTGGACGTCGGTGTCGCGCAAGTCGGTGTTGCCCGTCTTCAAGGAGCTGAACAACATCCTGTTCTACCCCGTGCAGTACGAGGGTGAGGAGAGCGAGCGCAACGTGTTCTACACGGGTGCGGCGCCGAACCAGCAGGCAATCCCGGCCGTCGACTATTTGATGAAGGACGAGAAGGTGAAGCGCTGGGTGCTCGCGGGCACCGACTACGTCTATCCACGCACCACCAACAAGATCCTGGAAGCCTATCTGAAGTCGAAGGGTGTCGCCCAGGGAGACATCATGATCAACTACACGCCGTTCGGTCATTCCGACTGGCAGACGATCGTGGCCGACATCAAGAAGTTCGGCTCGGCCGGCAAGAAGACTGCGGTGGTCTCGACCATCAACGGCGACGCCAACGTCCCCTTCTATAAGGAGCTCGGCAACCAGGGCATCAAGGCCAAGGACATCCCGGTGGTCGCGTTCTCGGTGGGTGAGGAAGAGCTCGCCGGCATCGACACCAAGCCGCTGCTTGGCCATCTCGCCGCCTGGAATTACTTCCAGTCGATCAAGTCGCCGGAGAACGAGAAGTTCATCAAGGCGTGGCAGGCCTACACCAAGAATCCGAAGCGCGTGACCAACGATCCGATGGAAGCGCACGTGATCGGCTTCGACATGTGGGTCAAGGCGGTCGAGAAGGTGAAGTCGACCGATCCGGACAAGGTGATCGACGCTCTCCCGGGCATCGAGGCCAAGAACCTGACCGGCGGCACCTCCAAGATGCTTCCGAACCACCACATCACCAAGCCGGTGTTCATCGGCGAGATCAAGGCGAACGGCCAGTTCGACGTGGTCTGGAAGACCCCGGGTCTCGTCGCGGGCGACGCCTGGTCGAAGGAGCTCGACGGCTCCAAGGACCTGATCGGCGACTGGGTCGGCAAGAAGTGCGGCAACTTCAACACCAAGACCAACAAGTGCCTCGGTTCGGGCTCCTGATCCGGATCTGACACGCCATTGCGCGACCGGAGAAGGCGGCGATCCCGCCGCCTTCTCCACTCATTTCTGCCGGGGTCATTCACAGTGCCAACCCATTTGTCCGCGCGTCTCTGCTCGTTTGCTCTCTCGTTGTTCCTGATCGCGTTCGCGCTGCCGGCCCTCGCCGGTCCGTTCGAGGACGCGGTCGCGAAATTCGCCAACGACGATTATTCCGACACGGACGAGGCGATCGGAGTGGTCGCAAGCAGCGGCAATCCGCTGGCTTTCCCCATCATCAGTGCGCTTCAGGACGGCCGCCTGATGGTCGACCTCGACAGCAAGAAGGTTTACGTCACCGGTGCCGACGGCAAGTCGATCGACGCCGCGACCGGCCAGGCAGTGGCCAGCGTTCCCGACAGCGCCAGCGCGGTTCGCCTCAACAACCGCCTGCGCCGCAGCGTCGACGCCGCGCTCGGCAGCCTGACGCTGCAGTCGCCGGACGTCGGGACGCGGCTCCAGGCGGCGCAGTCCGTCTTCAAGTCGCACGAGGAGACGGCGCTCGAGGCGGTCGATGGTGCGCTTGCAAAGGAAACCAACAAATCCGTCAAGGCGGCGCTCGGCGACGCCCGTGCGGCGATCCTGCTGTTCAAGCCGGACGCTACCGAGGTCGAGAAGCTGGAGGCGGTGGCCACCCTCAAGGGGCGCGGCGATCAGGAGGCACTCGCGCTGCTCACAGGCATGGGCGACCAGCCGGCATCGGTGACCAAAGCCGCCGCGAGCGCGATCGGCTCCATCCAGAACTCGCTCGCGATCTGGTCCATGGTGCAGAATGCCTGGTACGGGCTCTCGCTCGGCTCGGTGCTGCTGCTCGCTGCGATCGGGCTCGCCATCACCTTCGGCGTGATGGGCGTGATCAACATGGCCCATGGCGAGATGGTGATGTTGGGGGCCTACACCACCTTCGTGGTGCAGGAGGTGATCCGCACCCGCTATCCCGGCCTGTTCGACTACTCGCTGCTGATCGCGGTGCCATTGGCCTTTGTGGTCGCCGGCGCGATCGGCGTGCTGATCGAGCGCAGCATCATCCGCTTCCTCTACGGCCGTCCGCTGGAGACGCTGCTCGCGACTTGGGGCCTGTCGCTGGTGCTGCAGCAGGCGGTGCGCACCATGTTCGGTCCGACCAATCGCGAGGTCGGCAATCCCTCCTGGATGAGCGGCGCCTTCGAGCTCGGCCAGATCACCATCACTTATAACCGGCTCTGGATCCTCGTGTTCACGCTGGCCGTGTTCGCGATCCTGCTGGCGATGCTGCGTTACACGGCGCTCGGCCTGGAGATGCGTGCGGTGACGCAGAACCGGCGCATGGCGGCCTCCATGGGCATTGCGACCTCGCGGGTCGACGCGCTCACCTTCGGGCTCGGCTCGGGCATTGCCGGCATCGCCGGCGTGGCGCTGTCGCAGATCGACAATGTCAGCCCGAACCTCGGCCAGAGCTACATCATCGACAGCTTCATGGTCGTGGTGTTCGGCGGCGTCGGCAATCTCTGGGGCACGCTGGTCGGCGCCTTCACGCTCGGCATCGCCAACAAGTTCCTGGAGCCTGTGGCCGGCGCCGTGCTCGGCAAGATCGCGATCCTGGTTCTCATCATCCTGTTCATTCAAAAACGCCCGCGCGGCCTGTTCGCGCTCAAGGGCCGCGCGGTGGAAGCATGACCCCTCACATGCTGACGCGATCGCTGGACCGCAGTGCGACGATCTTCCTTGCCGTCGTCGCGGCCTGCGGCATCCTGATCCCGCTCTCCAATTTGTTGCTGCCCGCGGGCTCGTTCCTGCAGGTGCCGACCTATCTCGTCGCGCTCTGGGGCAAATATGTCTGTTACGCGATCCTCGCGCTTTCGATCGATTTGATCTGGGGCTATTGCGGCATTCTCTCGCTCGGCCACGGCGCCTTCTTCGCGCTCGGCGGCTATGCGATGGGCATGTACCTGATGCGGCAGATCGGCTCCCGCGGCGTCTACGGCAATCCTGTTCTGCCCGACTTCATGGTGTTCCTGAATTACTCGAAGCTGCCCTGGACCTGGTACGGCTTCGACATGTTCTGGTTCGCGGCGCTGATGGTGCTGATCGTGCCCGGCCTGCTCGCCTTCTGCTTCGGCTGGCTCGCCTTCCGCTCCCGCGTCACCGGCGTGTATCTGTCGATCATCACGCAGGCGATGACCTATGCGCTGCTGCTCGCCTTCTTCCGCAACGATTTCGGCTTCGGCGGCAATAACGGCCTGACCGATTTCAAGGACATCCTCGGCTTCAACGTCCAGGCGGAAGGCACTCGCGCGGCGCTGTTCGCGCTGAGCTGCCTGGCGCTGATCGCGGGCTTCCTGGTCTGCCGTGCGATCGTCTCCTCCAAGCTCGGCAAGGTGCTGATCGCGGTGCGCGATGCGGAATCGCGCACGCGCTTCCTCGGCTACCGCGTCGAATCCTACAAGCTGTTCGTGTTCACGGTGTCGGCCTGCATGGCCGGGGTCGCCGGCGCGCTTTACGTGCCGCAGGTCGGCATCATCAATCCCTCCGAATTCGCGCCCGGCAATTCGATCGAGGCGGTGATCTGGGTCGCCGTCG
Source organism: Bradyrhizobium amphicarpaeae (assembly GCF_002266435.3). Lineage (NCBI taxonomy): Bacteria > Pseudomonadati > Pseudomonadota > Alphaproteobacteria > Hyphomicrobiales > Nitrobacteraceae > Bradyrhizobium > Bradyrhizobium amphicarpaeae. The sequence continues at coordinate 6,298,592 of NZ_CP029426.2, read as the reverse complement.
GTGGCCGCGGCACGCTGGTCGGTGCCGCGCTCGGCGCCGTCGTCGTCAACTACGCCAAGACGTTCTTCACCTCTGGCGTGCTGGCGCCGTACTGGCTGTTCATGCTGGGCGCTATGTTCATCCTGGTGACGCTGCTGCTGCCGAAGGGCATCATCGGCACCTTCAATGCATGGTGGGACTCCTCCAAGGAGAAGCGCGCCGCGACGATGGCGAGTGCCGCGGCCGAAGACGGCGTCGTCGAACCCAAGATGGCGGAGTAGGCGCAATGAACGTCATGGACAACCGCGCCACCTCGGCGATGCTCTATCTCGACGGCGTGCACGTCTCGTTCGACGGATTCCACGCCATCAACAATCTGTCGCTGACGCTCGCGCCCGGCGAGATGCGCGCCATCATCGGTCCGAACGGCGCGGGCAAGACCACGATGATGGACATCATCACCGGCAAGACCAAGCCCGACGAGGGTACGGTGCTGTTCGATGGCGTCACCGATCTGACGCGGCTCGACGAGACCCGCATCGCCGAGCTCGGCATCGGCCGCAAATTCCAGAAGCCGACCGTCTTCGAGAGCCAGACCGTGCAGGATAATCTCCTGCTCGCGCTCAATGTCGACCACAGCGTCAAGGGCACGCTATTCTGGCGCGGCAGCAGGGACGAGGCCGAGCGCATCGACAAGGTGCTGGAGACGATCCGCCTCACCGAAGCACGCAACCGCCTCGCGGGCAGTCTCAGCCACGGCCAGAAACAGTGGCTCGAGATCGGCATGCTGCTCGCGCAGGACCCAAAACTGCTGCTGGTCGACGAGCCGGTTGCGGGAATGACCGACGTCGAGACGCATCTGACCGCCGAGCTGCTGAAAGAGATCAACAAGACCCATACCGTGATGGTGGTCGAGCACGACATGACGTTCGTGCGCGAACTCGGGGTCAAGGTCACCTGCCTGCACGAGGGCACGGTGCTCGCGGAAGGAACCATCGACCAGGTCTCGTCGAACGAGCGGGTCATCGAAGTCTATCTGGGACGCTGAGCATGCTTGAAGTCAAGGACATCAACCTGTTCTACGGCGCGGCGCAGGCGCTGCGCGGCGTCTCTATTGCGGCCGAGCCGGGCAAGGTCACTTGCGTGCTCGGGCGCAACGGCGTCGGCAAGACCTCGCTCTTGCGCGCCATGGTCGGGCAATATCCGATCTCCTCAGGCGCGATCGTGTTCGATGGCAGCGATATCACCGGCCTGAAGCCCTATGAGCGTGCGCGCAAGGGCATCGGCTTCGTGCCGCAAGGCCGCGAGATATTCCCGCTGCTGACGGTCGAGGAGAACCTCAAGACCGGCTTCGGTCCACTCAAGCGCCAGGACAAGAACATTCCGGACGATGTGTTCTCGCTGTTTCCGGTGCTGCAATCCATGCTCGGCCGGCGCGGCGGCGATCTCTCGGGCGGGCAGCAGCAGCAATTGGCGATCGGCCGCGCGCTGGTGATGCGTCCGAAATTGCTGCTGCTCGACGAGCCGACCGAGGGCATCCAGCCCTCGATCATCAAGGACATCGGCCGCGCCATCTCCTATCTGCGCAATCTCGGCAACATCGCCATCGTGCTGGTCGAACAATATCTCGACTTTGCCTGCGAACTCGGCGACAGTTTTGCCGTGATGGATCGCGGCGCGGTGAAGTTCACCTGCGACCGCGCCAATCTGGACGCGAGCGAGATCAGCCGCCAGATGGCGCTGTAAGCCGTTCTGCCGCGACCGGCTGGGGGAGGCGGATGCGCAGCGACGTTGCGGTCACATCGGGGGTTTTCGAGGCGAACCGTGCCCGCGGCGCAGTGCGCTTCGACGTCCATGCGCGTGACGGCGTGACACGGCGCGGCGTCTTGCATGAGTCCGGCTCGCTGCGCGTGCGCTTTCCCTCACCGGAAGGCGAGGGGTTGTCCGGCGTGTTCGTCAACACGGCCGGCGGCGTCGCGGGAGGGGACAGTTTCGAGATCGACATCGCAGCGGGCGAGCGCTCGCGCCTGACCTTGACGACGGCGGCCGCCGAAAAGGTCTATCGCGCGCCGGGAGCGGCAGCGCAGTTCAATATTTCCTTGAAAATCGCCGCGGGCGCGCATCTCGGCTGGCTGCCGCAGGAGACGATCCTGTTCGATCGCGCCAGGGTCCATCGCAGCTTCGATATCGAGCTCGACGAGACCGCCTCGCTCGTGCTGTGCGAGATCGTCGTGTTCGGCCGCACCGCCATGGGCGAGCGGATGGAGCAGGGGGAATTCGTCGACCGCTGGCGGCTGCGGCGTGGTGGCAGGCTGGTGTTCGCCGAGACCGTCAGGCTCGACGGCAATATCGGCGCCAAACTTGGGCGATCGGCGGTGGCGAAGGGTGGCGCGGCGATCGGCACGGCGCTGGTCGTCCCCGGCGACGAGGCCCTCGTCGAGCGCATCCGCGAGGCCTCGGATTCGTTTTCCGGCGAGGTGGGAATCTCCGCCTGGAATGGCTTTGCAATGGCGCGGTTCTGTGCCCAAGATGCGGCGCGCTTGCGCGCCGACATGATGGCCGTGCTGGCGCGCACGGGAGCGGCTCTGCCGCGACTCTGGTTGAACTGACCGGCTGAATTGACGTGTTGAACGGAAGAGAGTCTTCATGAACCTGTCTCCCCGAGAAAAGGACAAGCTTCTGATCTCGATGGCGGCGATCGTGGCCCGCCGAAGGCTCGATCGCGGCGTCAAGCTCAACCATCCCGAGGCGATCGCGATCATCTCCGATTTCATCCTCGAAGGCGCCCGCGACGGCCGCACCGTCGCCGAACTGATGCAATCCGGCGCCCAGGTCCTGACCCGCGACCAGGTGATGCCGGGGATCCCCGAGATGATCCACGACATCCAGGTCGAGGCGACATTTCCGGACGGCACCAAGCTCGTCACGGTGCACGAGCCGATCAGGTAGGAGCAAGACGCATGATCCCCGGCGAACTCTTCATCCAGGACGGCGAGATCGAGCTCAATGCCGGCCGCAAGACCGTGACGCTGACGGTCGCCAACACCGGCGACCGCCCGATCCAGGTCGGCTCGCACTACCATTTCTTCGAGACCAACCCCGCGCTGAAGTTCGACCGCAAGAAGTCCCGCGGCATGCGCCTCGACATCGCCGCCGGCACCGCGGTGCGCTTCGAGCCCGGCCAGACCCGGGACGTCCAACTCGTCGCGCTGGCGGGTAAGAAGACGATCTACGGTTTCCGCGGCGATGTGATGGGCAAATTGTAGTCACGCGCTCTACCAAGAGATGCGGCACGCCGCAGAGAAAAACAAACGCAAACGGGGCTTGTGATGTCCGTCAAAATAATGCGTTCCGTCTATGCCGACATGTTCGGTCCGACCACCGGCGACAAGGTGCGGCTGGCCGACACCGACCTCATCATCGAGGTCGAGAAGGATTTCACCACCTATGGCGAGGAGGTGAAGTTCGGCGGCGGCAAGGTGATCCGCGACGGCATGGGGCAGTCGCAGGTCACCAACAAGCAGGGCGCGGCCGACACGGTCATCACCAATGCGCTGATCGTCGATCACTGGGGCATCGTGAAGGCCGATGTCGCCATCAAGGACGGCATGATCGCCGGCATCGGCAAGGCCGGCAATCCCGACATCCAGCCGGGCGTCACCATCATCATCGGCCCCGGCACCGACGTGATCGCGGGCGAAGGAAAAATCCTCACCGCCGGCGGCTTCGACAGCCACATCCATTTCATTTGCCCGCAGCAGATCGAGCACGCGCTGATGAGCGGCGTCACTTCGATGCTGGGCGGCGGCACCGGCCCGTCGCATGGCACGTTTGCCACCACCTGCACGCCGGGGCCATGGCACATGGGGCGGATGATCCAGTCGTTCGACGCCTTCCCGGTCAATCTCGGCATTTCCGGCAAGGGCAACGCCTCGCGTCCCGCAGCCCTGGTCGAGATGATCAAGGCCGGCGCCTGTGCGCTGAAGCTGCACGAGGATTGGGGCACGACGCCGGCGGCGATCGACAACTGCCTGTCGGTGGCTGATGCCCACGACATCCAGGTGATGATACATACCGATACGCTGAACGAATCCGGCTTCGTCGAGGACACGATCAAGGCCTTCAAGGGCCGCACCATCCATGCCTTCCACACCGAGGGCGCCGGCGGCGGCCATGCTCCGGATATCATCAAGGTCGCAGGGCTCAAGAACGTGCTGCCGTCCTCGACCAACCCGACGCGGCCGTTCACGCGCAACACCATCGACGAGCATCTGGACATGCTGATGGTGTGCCACCATCTCGATCCCTCGATCGCGGAAGACCTGGCGTTCGCCGAAAGCCGAATCCGCAAGGAGACGATTGCCGCCGAAGACATCCTGCACGATCTCGGCGCGCTTTCGATGATGTCGTCGGACTCCCAGGCGATGGGCCGGCTCGGCGAAGTGATCATCCGGACCTGGCAGACTGCGGACAAGATGAAGAAGCAGCGCGGGTCGCTGCCGCAGGACAAGGGCAAGGACAACGACAATTTCCGCGTCAAGCGCTACATCGCCAAATACACCATCAATCCGGCGATCGCGCATGGCGTGTCGAAGCTGATCGGCTCGGTCGAGAAGGGCAAGCTCGCCGATCTCGTGCTGTGGTCGCCGGCTTTCTTCGGCGTCAAGCCGGACTGCATCGTCAAGGGCGGCTCGATCGTCGCCGCGCCGATGGGCGATCCCAACGCCTCGATCCCGACACCGCAGCCGGTGCATTACCAGCCGATGTTCGGCGCCTTCGGCAAGGCGCGCACGGCGTCGTCCGTGGTGTTTACCTCGAAGGCCGCGATCACCGGCGGTCTCGCGCGAAAACTCGGGATCGAGAAGAAGCTCTATGCGGTCCAGAACACCCGCGGCAAAATCTCGAAAAAGAGCATGATCCACAACGACGCCACGCCCAATATCGAGGTCGATCCGGAGACCTATGAGGTGCGCGCCGATGGCGAATTGCTCACCTGCGCCCCCGCCGAGGTGCTGCCGATGGCACAGCGATATTTCATGTACTGAAATAGCGCCTCAACGCATGTCCCGGGCGCTTGTCCGGGGGGCGGCTTTTCCAGTTTTGCGTTCGATCCCGGCTGGTCTAATGTCCCGCCCGCTATCGAACCCTAGAAGAAAAGCCGGGAGGATTTCTCGTGATCTACGTCGTTGCCACCCTGACCATCAAGCCCGAGACGCGCGCCGAATTCATTGCAGCCGCCACCGCCTGCATCAAGGAGACGCGGAAGGAGCCCGGCAATATCGCCTATGACCTGCATGAGAGCGTTACCGACCCTGCCAAGATGGTGTTCGTCGAGCAGTGGGAGAACGCCGAGGCGCTGGTGCCGCATCGCGGCCAGGAGCACATGAAAACCTTTGGCCGCGTCGCGGTGAAGTGCTTTACGGCCCCGCCGAAGATCGAAGTGATCACACCCGAGAAGATCGACGTCCGCTAACAAGAACAACAGGGAATAACCCCATGATCTATGTCATCGCCACCACGCCCATGAAGCCGGAGAACAAAGACGACTTCATCAAGGGACACAAGGCCTGCACCGTCGAGACCCTCAAGGAGAAGGGCTGCATCTCCTATGACGGCAATGTCAGCGTCAACAACCCCAATCTGTATGTGGTGGTCGAGCGCTGGGAGACCCGCGACGATCTCACCGCGCATGCCAAGGCGCCGCACATGAAGGTGTGGCGCGAATATTCCGCGCAGATGAAGACGGCGCCGACGGTGATCGAGATCATCAGCGACGGCAAGGTCGAGAAGCTCTGAGGTATAGCGCATGATCCGGGCGACGCAGGTCAGGGGACAGCACCGCTTCACGGAAGCACCAGCGGATACGGTCGTGCTGGATTTCGACGACCGGCACCGCCGCCGCATGGCCATGACGGGGACGCGCGGCCTCGAGTTCCTGCTCGACCTGGAGAATGCCGTTGCGTTGCGCGGCGGCGATGCGCTGGTGCTGGAGGACGGCCGGCTCGTCGAGGTGGTCGCGGCGCCCGAGCCGCTGCTCGAGATTCGCGGCCGCGATCCGCACCACGTCGTCCGCATCGGCTGGCATCTCGGCAACCGCCATCTGCCGACGCAGATCATGGCCAAGGCCTTGCGCATCCGCCGCGATCACGTCATCGAGGCGATGGTGAAGGGCCTCGGTGCGCGCGTGATCGAGATCGAGGCGCCGTTCGATCCTGAGGGCGGCGCCTATGCCGATGCAGGCCACGCGCATGGGCACGACGATCATGCGCATCACGATCACGGACATCATCATGACCATGGTCACGATCACCATGATCATCAGGGCCACGATCACCACGCTCACGATCACCACCCACACGATCATGCCGCGCATGATCATGGCCATCATCACCACGACGAGCATTGCGACCATCCCGACCATCACCACGGCCACAAGCATGCTCATGACCACAAGTGAGCGGGTCGGTGCCTGCGACCTCGCCGAGCGCGAGGCAGCGGCGCTGTACCGGCTCTTGACCTGGCTGTCGCCGGCATTCCCGGTCGGCGGTTTCTCCTATTCCAGCGGCATCGAATGGGCGGTCGAGGTCGGCGACATCGTCGATACGGCCACACTGGCCGACTGGCTCGACGCGATGCTCGGCGACGGCTCCGGCTTTTGCGACGCAACGTTCCTGGTCCACGCCTATCGTGCCGCCGAAGCGGGCGAGGAGGCCACGTTAAGCGATATCGCGGAGCTCGCTGCGGCCATGGTGCCGTCGCGCGAGCGGCAGCTGGAGACGAGCTCGCAGGGCCGCGCCTTCATCGACATCTCCCGGGCAGCATGGGATGCTGACGGCCTGGATGCCATGGTTGCGGCATGCCGCACGCCGCTGGTCTATCCCGTCGCCGTCGGCGTGGTCGCAGCCATGCACGGCGTGCCGCTGGCGCCGACACTGCACGCCTTCTTGCACGCGCTGGTCTCGAACTGGATTTCGGCCGCCAGCCGGCTCATTCCGCTCGGCCAGACCGACAGCCAGCGCGTGCTGGTGAGGCTGGAAGCCGCCGTCGCTGCCACCGCCAATCGTGCGCTGAATGCGACATTGGACGATCTCGGCAGCGCGACCTTTCGCGCCGATCTCGCCAGCCTGCGGCACGAGACACAATATACGCGGCTGTTCCGCTCGTGAGAGCGGCGTGGCCCTCAACCCATCGAGAGCGAGCGAAATCACATGTCTAAATCTCATGGCCCCTTGCGTGTCGGCGTCGGCGGCCCGGTCGGATCGGGCAAGACCGCGCTGATGGACCTGCTCTGCAAGAGCATGCGCGAACGCTATGACATCGCCGCGATCACCAACGACATCTACACCAAATGGGATGCGGAGTTCCTGGTGCGTTCGGGCTCGCTGACGCCGGATCGTATTGCCGGCGTCGAAACCGGCGGCTGTCCGCACACCGCAATCCGCGAGGACGCCTCGATGAATCTCGCCGCGGTTGCGGATATGCGGGCGAAATTTCCCGGGCTCGACCTCGTGCTCATCGAGTCCGGCGGGGACAATCTCGCTGCCACGTTTTCCCCGGAGCTGGCCGACCTGACCATCTACGTCATCGACGTGGCTGCCGGCGACAAGATCCCGTCCAAAGGCGGTCCCGGCATCACCCGGTCCGACCTGCTGGTCATCAACAAGATCGACCTCGCCCCCCATGTCGGCGCCTCCCTGGAGAAGATGGACACCGACGCCAGGCGCATGCGCGGCGAGCGTCCCTTCGTCATGACCAACCTGAAGAAGAGCGAGGGCCTTGACCGCATTGTCGGCTTCATCGAGGCCAAAGGCGGCCTGAAACGGGCGGGCTGACAGCGCGCGACGACTTGGCGCATGCTTTCTTTGGCGTTAACCGTGGGGTCGGGGCCGCAACCGCGGAACAAATTTCGGACACGGCGATTGACTACCTCCGGAGTCCGGGCAAGTCGTCCCGGTCAGACCATCGGCCGGGCGGATTAAGCTTTTCAGGCGACCCACGTTGCGTACCGATGTCTCCTCCTTCATTATCTCTGCCAGCGGGGGTCACCCCGTTTCGGCATGTGGCCGTCCGAGCGGCGTTGATATGCTCCTTGTTTATTGCCGACCTCCTGCTTTCGTCTGAGTAGTCGCGTGGTCCGGCTGGGTTTCATCATCGGTTTCATTGCCCTGCTCGGAGCCTTGCTCTCTGGGCTTGCGGCCTATCGCGTCCACGACCAGGAGCTGGCGCTGGATCGGATCGCGCTCGCGCGCGCGATCGACGTTCATGCCAGCCTGGTGCAGGACCGGCTCACCGAGCGAGAACTGCTCGCACGCGTCGCCTCAGGCCTGTTCCACGCGCCATCCGTGATCAAGCCGAACATGCTGGAGCCGCTGCGCTCGGCCATCTATGCCTTCAAGACCGATTTCGTGGTGGCCGGCTGGATCGCCCGGCTGAAGCCGAACGAGCTCGACGCGGCGCAGGCCGCCATTGCGGGCGCCGGCTTCCCCAATCCGACGATTCGCGCCTATGACGACAAGCCGATCAATCCGGCCGAGATCACCCAGCCGATCGACGTGCTGCTGGATCTCGAGCCGCGCAGCAACGATACCAGGGCTCTTCCCGGCCGTAGTTACGATCAGGACCCGGTTCGCAGCGCCATGCTGACGCGCGCCCGGATCGAGAAAAAGTCTGTGGCCTCGGACCCGACTCCGCTGTTGCGCGGCAACGGGCCGGTCGGGATCATCGTGGCGGCACCCGTCATTCCCGAGGGTGCGACCGAGCCAGCCGGGTTCGTCACGTTTTCCTACGAACTCGCCTCGCTGATGCTGACCAATGACGACATGTCGTTGTTCTCGGTCGCGCTCAGGGACCCGCGCAAGGAAGGTGGCGAGCTCGTTGCCAACGATCAGGGTGCGGTCTCGACGCGGATGATGGCCGCGGAGGCGGCGCCATCGGCGACGCGCACGGTGAGCTTCGGCGGCCGCGACTGGCAGCTCGGCTATTACGCCAAGACCAACTCGGCGCGCCGCGCCGAGCAAACCGCGATCATCGTGGCCGCGATCGGCTTTGCGATCACCGCGATGGTGTGCGGCCTGTTTGGCTACGTCGCCTACAACAATCTGCGGCTCAGCAGGGAAATCCAGGTCAGAATCGGCTTCGAGCGCCGGCTGACAGCGGTGATCGACGAGCTCAACCACCGGGTCAAGAATATCCTCGCGGTGATCCAGTCGATCGTGACGCGCACGTTGCGTCACGGCGCGGACATCGACGGCGCGCGCGAGCTCCTGATCGGCCGCATCCACGCCATGTCCAACGTGGTCTCGCTGCTTAGCGAGAGCCAGTGGCAGGGCGTCAAGCTGAAGGGCCTGTTCGAAGCGCGCGCCATCCCTCACGCCGACCGCATCGCCGTCACGGGTCCTGATATCGCGGTCAGTGCACGCGCGGCGCAGAGCCTCTCGCTGCTGTTCTTCGAACTTGCCTCGCATTCCGATGAGGGCCTGTCGCTGGTTGGAAAGCATCCGCACATCACCGCCAGCTGGACGGTAACGAGCGAGGGGACCGGCGAGGTCTTCCATTTCCGTTGGGAGGAGCTCAACACCAGCGAGGCGACACGCCGCCCCGATTCCGATTTCGGCCTGATCCTGCTCGACCGTGTCGCCCCCGAGGCGCTCGGCGGCACCGCCAAGCGCTATTTCACCGAGGCCTCCTATGTCTACGAGCTGACCGCGCCGATGGAGACGGTGGTCGACATGACCGAGCGTGACCGCACGGACAAGATCTCGGCGCCGGTGCGGCCTGCGCGATAGCTAACCCCTGGGCCGCAACACCATGTCGACGAGATTGCGGGCGTAGCCAGGTGTGATCGGCGCAATGCCGAAGACGTAGCGATAGAACAGGCTGCCATAGATCGCGTCGTAGAGATCCTCAGCCGGCCCTTCGGCCAGGATGCTGCCGTCTTTCTGGCCCGCCGCGATCATCTCGACCAGCGCGTCGCGGCGCAATTTCAGATAGCGGGCGTAGAACAGCTCGGCAGAGCCCGTCTTGGAAATGCATTCGGAGATGACGGCGAGCTGGACCTTGCCGAACTCGCCCTGGAGCGCCTCGGCGTAGGCCGCGGCATGGCGGCGGGCGCGCGTCGCGGGGGTGCCGGAGCTCACGGGAGGCAGCGGCAGCATTTGCGCGGCATGTTGAAGAAAGGCGTCGATCAAGAGCGCCTCGCGCGACTGCCACCATTTGTAGATCGTCATCTTGGAGACGCTGGAGTGGCGGGCGACCGCGTCGATGGTGGTGGCGGCAAGGCCGGTGGACGCCATCAGTGCATAGGCGCTTTCGAGAATGGCGTTGCTGGTCTCGATCGATCGCGGCCGGCCGCGCCGTGGGGCGCTGTCGGCCCCGCCACCCCCGCCATTCGCCGTCACCACGCCCGGTCTCCTCGCCCAATCGCTCTTGTCCGGGATAGCGCAGCCTCAGCGGCCGGCCTAGGGGAAATCGAAGGCGTATGCGCTAACGCACGATGAGTTAACTAGCCTGCTGCCGCAGGGCGGCTGGCAGATCCTGCCACTTCGACCAGGCGACATAGTGAGCCACCGCAGTCATCGCGGCGAAGCCGGCAAGGCTCACGACGATCTGCATCGCCACCAGATTGGCGCTGGTGATCAGGATGAGATGGCCGGCGAACGACAGGAACACTCCGACGCAGAACACGGCAAGCCATTCCTCGCCGCATCTGATCACCGCCTGGAGCGGCTTCAATTGCAGGCCGGGGTGATCGGCCGGAACGAGATGGGTCGCCAGAAAGGCGAGCGCGAGGAAGTGAACCACGCGATAGGGCGCGAGGTCTTCCTTGTCGGCCGGCGTGATGCTGTGGAGGAGGAGGTCCGGCAGATAAGCCGACATTGCCGGCGAATGGCGCAGCAGGGTGATGGCCATCGCGAGGACGAGATAGGTGCCGGCGAGAATCCGCAGCCAGGGCATGTCGCGTAGCGCGCGCCCAGGGGCGCCTGTCACGGCGAACCAGCCTCCGAGCACCATCAGCATCTGCCAGCACAGCGGATTGAAGGTCCATTCCTGGTCCGGATAGACCCGAAAATTCCAGTCGAACCAGCGTGCGGCAAGATACAGCGCGACCGATGCCGCCAGGGTCAGGTTCGGCCGTCGCAACAGGCCCCAGAGCGCGAAGGGAAAGAAGGCCATCAGCGGGATCATCAGTTGCAGGAGGTCGAGGTTGAGCGGCTCCTCCTGCAGCACGAGGCCGCGGACCAGGATCCGCAGCGGGTGCTCGAGAATGCCCGAGATGTTGTATTCGTGGATGATCTCCGGCGCCATCGATTGCGAGGCGACGTAGGCGATGGTGGCGATGTAGATCACGAACAGCACGACATAGGCGGCGTAGAGCCGCCAGACGCGGCGGAAGATGCGCGTTGCCGCCACGAGGTAGTCCCGTTCAAGCGTCATCCGGCCGTGGATGATGGCGACGCCGTAGCCCACGACGAACACGAACAGGTCTGCCGCGCCGCTGAAGCCGAAATTGCGCAGCGTCAGCAGATTGACGACGTTGCTCGGGATGTGGTCGACGAACACCGACCAGTTGGCGATGCCGAGCGTCAAATACAGTCTGGCGTCGTGATGGAATGCGGCGAGGTTCGCCTTGACGGACGGTTTCATTGATTAAAATAGCTTTGGGAATCAGGATGCTGCTTTTAGCGGCAACCGCCTGCCCATCCGAGTAGCGTTTGCGTGAGTGGAGGCTGCGCGCTCAAAAATTGCGCAAGAATGCCGATAAAAGCCGGTCCGTGTCGTCGCAACGTCCTGAGAGGAAATAATCCTAACGCGGTCCTGTGCTTATTCGGCCGGCTCAGCCGACGCCTCGTCCGGCACGCCGGCGCGGCTCGCCATGATGCCGAGGGCGATGCCGCCGATCGCCAGGATCGGCAACAGCCGCTTGACCCCGATGGCGCGAACGATCTGCAGTCCGGTGGCGAGCAGCATCGGGTCCGCGAGCATGCTTGGCGCCGCGGACTTCGCGGCGCGCTCGGCCGCGATCCGCGCCCGCTTCTGCAAGTCGCGCTTGTAGCCCCAATACGAACCTGCCGCAGCCAGCGTCAGCAGGAAGAAGATGCCGGCGCCGGCGAGACAGGCCTGCACCGGGCCATATTTCTGCAGCACGGAGATGAAGACAGCGGCACAGAGGAAGCATGTCGTCACGAGCAGCGCGAACGCCGCGCCTGCGGCAAGCGAGGTCAGCCGCACCGTCGTGCCGGTGGATGCGCTGATCCCGTCGATGATGCGCTGAAACATGGCCCTCGCTCCTCAATTCCCCACAAGCCGAACCGTCACGGACCGACACCGGCAATGCGCCGGTGCCGCCGCTCCACAGGCGTCCGCAAATCTCACCGGCGCCAGACGGCACCGATCAGGAAGCCGATGCCGAGCGCGAGTCCGACGGTCGCAAGCGGCCGCTGTGTGATCGCGTCTTCGAGCGATTCTTCGATCGAGCCGTAGGCTTCCTGGGCCGCACCCATCATTGCGCTGCCGCGCTCCGACACGTCGTCGAGCGCGGTATCCATGTTCTCGCGCGCCTGGCGATAGCCGCTGCGAGCCTGCTTGCTGGTCGAATTGGCGAAAGTATTGAGGGCGTCGGTGATCTGGTCGGTGAGGGCGGCGATATCGCTTTTCACGGCTGCTACATCCTTCTCGAGGCGTTCTCTGGTGGCTTTGTCGGTCCAGTCTTTCATCCCGGCTTCGGCGTTGGTCGTGGACATCGGGAGCTCCAAACTGCTGACGGCTGAGATAGCCGAAGAACGTTTCGTCGTGGGGTAAGTTCCCTTCGCGGAAACCGCTCAGTCCTGCGGAAGATGCGGTGCATCCGTCGGCATCAGGTGCTCCTTGAGGATCAGCGCGACGATCAGGAGCGGCGACGACAGGAAGGCGCCCATCGGTCCCCACAGCCAGGTCCAGAACGCGAGCGCGAGCAGCACGGCGAGCGCATTGAGCGCCAGTCGCCTCCCGATGATCATGGGCGTGACGAAATGCCCCTCCAGGAAGGTGAGGCCGCCGAAGGCGAGTGCCGCCATCAGGCCGCCGCTGATGGTCGGGAAGGCGATCAGCCCCACCAGGACCAGCACGGCGAACATCGCGATCGGCCCGATGATCGGAATGAAGTTGAGGGTCGCCGCGAGCGCGCCGAGCCCGGCGGGATTTGGCATGCCGGTGATGGCGCAGATGAGGCCGGTGCCGATTCCGACGCCGACATTGATGAGGGTGACGGTCAGGAGGTAATTGCCGAGATGGACTTCGATCTCGTTGAGGATGCGGAGCGTGCGCAGGCGCGCGTCGCGATCGCTGAAGTTCATGATCAGCGCCCGGCGCAGGTCACGCCAGCTCGCGATGAACAGGATCAGGGTGACGAAGAACAGCAGGAATTCGGTAAAGGTCGGTGACAGGAATTCCAGTGTCGGCTGGACCCACTCGAATTTTGGCAGCTGGAAGCTCGGCAGCCCCCCTTCCGAGCCACCGACCATGACTTGCAGCTCCCGCCATAGGGCCAGCGGCCGGTCGAACACGTGCAGCTTGTCCTTCAATTGCGCGCCGAGTTCAGGCAGGCGCGCGCTCCATTCCATCGCGGGTGAGGCGATCAGCGCGATGACGAAGGCAACCACGGCGGTCACGGCGATGACGATCAGCGCGGCGCCCAATCCGCGCGGCACCTTGTGGTTCTCCAGGAAGGTTGCCGCCGGTGACAGCATGGTGCCCACGACGAAGGCCATCACCACCGGCAGGAAAAACGCTCTTCCGACGTAGAGTACGGTGACGATGGCGATCAGCAGGAGGCCGCCAAGCGCGAAGGTCACAAACTCGGTACGGCGGATGACCGGCGGGAGTTCCGAATGACTGTCGGGAAGCGGGCTGCCTTCGCTGCTGCCGGGAGCCGGACGTTCACTGGGAAGGACGCGCACAATATCTCTCCCGCACGGAAGCCTCGATCCGCACGCCCATCGACAGGGCTGACAACGCGCGAGTGGCCAAGCGGTTCCATCGCGCTTTCGTGATTAAGCGTTCTCTTGACTGTGACACGAATGCCCGGCGCGGGCCGGAACTTGAATCGCTCCCGCAGCGTTTGTTCGGAAGCGCATCACCCTGATGCTCGCATCCCACGGGGCAGCACATGACCAAGTTCTCTGCAGTCCGTCGCAGCTTTTCGCCGCGCGCCGTCACCGCCTTCGCCTTCGCAACCACACTGCTCGCGGTGCCGTTTGCCGGCGCGAGCGCCCAGACCCTTGGCTATGCGCCGATGCTGCAGCAGGCCTATCCGCAGGACCAGGGTTACGCGCAGGGCGAGGTGAACGACGCGCCGCAGGCGGCTGACGAGGATGCCCAGTTGCCCGATCGCCTGCGCAAGCAGATCGTCGGCTTCGACCGCAGCGAGCCGGCCGGCACCATCGTCATCGATACCAACAACACCTATCTCTATTACGTGCTCGGCAACGGCCGCGCGATCCGTTACGGCGTCGGCGTCGGCCGGCAAGGCTTCACCTGGTCCGGCGTGCAGAGCATCAGCCGCAAGGCGGAATGGCCGGACTGGCGTCCGCCGGCTGAGATGATCGCGCGTCAGCCCTATCTGCCGCGCTTCGTTGCCGGCGGCCCCGGCAACCCGCTCGGGGCGCGTGCGATGTATCTCGGTTCCAGCGAATACCGCATCCACGGCACCAATGATCCCTCCACGATCGGCAAGTTCGTCTCCTCCGGCTGCATCCGCATGACCAACGAGGACGTCACCGACCTGTTCAGTCGCGTCAATGTCGGCGCCAAGGTCGTGGTGCTGCCGAAGAACGCGCCGCTGATGGCCAAAGGCGGCGACCCCGTGCGCAAGCGTCCGGCCGTGACGGCGCTGCCCTCTGGCCGGCAGGCGCTGAACGTTACGACGACCGCCGTGAACTAAGAGTGAGTGATATGAGCAGACGCCTGATTGGCAAAGTGGCTGGCGGAACGGCGATCATGGTCGTTGTCTCCGCCGGTCTGGCATTCGCACCGTCGGCCCATGCGGAAGATTTCTTCTCGGCGCTGTTCGGCGGGTTCGGAGCGCGGCCTCCCCAGATCCGGATGCCGTTCGCCGGCGATGACATGCCGCGCTACGACGCCCCGCGGCAGCGCGCCGCCTATGGCGGCGGCACGGCCTATTGCGTGCGGGGCTGCGACGGCCGCTACTTCCCGGCGCAGGGCAACGATGCCGAGAGCAAGGCGCAATCCTGCAAGAGCTTCTGCCCGACGTCCGAGACTTCGCTGGTTTATGGCGGCGATATCGACGACGCCACCACCGACAAGGGAAAACCCTATTCCGAACTGCCTAACGCGTTCCGCTATCGCAACGAGATCGTTGCGGGCTGTACCTGTAACGGCAAGGACGCGGTCGGGCTTGCATCGGTCAAGATCGAAGATGATCCCACCTTGCGCAAGGGCGATATCGTCGCGGGCGCGAACGGCCTCGTGGTCGCCAGCCGCAACGCCAACGACCGCCGCGGCGTCGCGATGAATTTCTCGCCGCTGCCGGATTCGGTGCGCGCGAGATTCCGGCAAGTACCGGTGGTGGCGAAGGAATAGGGGCTGCTTCTGCGTCCTCCTCGCGGAGGCACGGACGGCTCGAAGCGCCTTGCTCCAGCCTGACTTATGCTGCGCGAATCTTCCCGAGGAAGTCGCTGACCTGCTCTCCGAGTTGCCGGCTCTGGGTTTCCAGCGTCTCCGAGGCCTGCTTGACGTTCTCGGCGGCACCGGCGGCGGTGTCGGCATCGGCCTTCACGCCGGTGATGTTGTCCGAGACGTTCTTGGTGCCCTGCGCCGCATATTGCGTGCTGCGGGTGATCTCCTGAGTAGCCGCGCCCTGCTCCTGCACGGCGGCTGCGATCGCCGTGGCGACCTCGTTGACTTCGCCGATAATGCCGCCGATGGCCTGGATCGCGTTGATGGCGTCGCCCGCGACCTTCTGGATGTCGGCGATCTGCTCGGAGATCTCCTCGGTCGCCTTGGCGGTCTGGCTCGCCAGCGACTTCACCTCTGAGGCGACCACGGCAAAGCCGCGCCCGGCCTCGCCGGCGCGTGCGGCTTCGATCGTGGCGTTGAGCGCGAGAAGGTTGGTCTGCGCCGCAATCGTGTTGATCAATCCGACAACCTCGCCAATGCGGCCCGCGGACTGTGCCAATCCCTGCACCGTGCCGTCGGTCTCGCGAGCCTGGTTGACCGCGCGGCTGGCGATGCCTGCCGCATGCGCGGCCTGCTGGCTGATGTCGTTGATCGAGGCAGAGAGTTCTTCGGCGGCGGCCGCGACGCTCTCGACGCTGGAAGAGGCCTCGTTTGAAGCTCTGCCTGCAACCTCGACACGCTCATTGGTCTGGCGGGACACTTCGGACAGATCGCCCGAGGTCTTGCGCATCTCGCCGGAAGCCTCGCTCAGCTCGCCCAGCGATTTGCGCACCTCGCCTTCGAATTCACCGACATAGGCTTCGATCGCGCGCTGGCGCGCGGCCGCGCCGGCATTGCGCTCGCGCTCCTGCTCCTCGATCTTGAGCTTGTCGATGGCCTGCTGCTTGAAGGTTTCCAGCGCGCCGGCAAGCGAGCCGATCTCGTCCTGGCGATCGAGATAGCCGCTGTCGACGGCGAGATCGCCGCCGGCGACCTTGAGCATGGCGTCGCGGATCCGGTGCAGCGGCGTGATCACGCGGCGGCTGACCGCGAGCATGGCGGCGCCCGTCAACACGATGGCGGCGACGAGCAGGGCCAGCTGGACCAGCAGCGATTGCAGCGCGCCGGCGCGCTGGGCAGAGGCATGATCCCTGGCTGCGGCGAGCGCGGCATCGGCGAGCCTGATCGCGCTTGCCATGCGGCCGACCGAATAGGGGCTCCACTGGTTGGCGGTCATCGACGCTTTCTCGCCCTTGGCCACCGTCGCGATGATGCCATCACGCGTGCCGGTATATTGCGGGTCGAAATAGACCGACTTGGTGTCTGCCATGGACGCGGACAGCGCCGGGGGCAGCTGCATGCCGGTGGCGGCCAGCTCGATCGCGCTCCAGGCCGCATCGGTAGCACCGACAAATTTCGTAAAGGCGAGCTGGGCCTCCGGGGAGACCTTGCCGCTGGTCAAGGCGTTGCCGACAATGACCGATGATTCGCCGGCGTTCTGACGCAACAGCCAGGCCATCTGCTTGATCATCAGAAGCTGGTCGATCGTGGCGTCCTGGTGGTTGACACTGGCTACGAGCACGGGCGACAGCTTTTCGAGGATGGTCATCAACCCGTCCTCGCTCTCGAGATATTCCTTGGCGAGCGCGAGCCTGCGTGAGGCCTTGGGCTTGGCGACTTCGGTCCAGAACTCGGCTTGCTGCGCCAGTAGCGCCTTGTTCAGCCGCGCCAGATCGGTAACGATCGTGTCGCGCTGCGGAATGTCGATCGAGGGAAGGATGTCGATTGCGCGCCCCAGCGCCGGCATCAGCTCGTCGCGAATGCCGCGGATGTATTTCTCGGTGTCTGGATCGACCTGGATGTCACTGGTCAACTGGCGGTTGGTGGTCGAACGGTCGGCCCGGATGTTGGCCATGGCCTTGAAGGCGTCGGCCGAGGCCGCGGCAATGTCGACGATCCGGCTAGCCTGCTGAAGCCGGATCCACGAGCTCCATGCGCTGATCGAGAAGCCGATGACGACGACGAGCGCGGTGGTGAAGATCACCGTCTTCAGCAGCGTGGATACGGACAAGCGGTTGAGCATCGGACACCTGAGTACGCGTTTTGAAGTTCTTGGACGGCGGCCCTCGCCAACTTCAAAACAAGGGAATGGGCGCAGCAGACGCCGATGCCTCGCGGCGCGCTTGCGGTGCATTTGGCCCGAAAAGGGTAAAAACTTAGACAGTGTTGCTGCCGTAAAATTACGGATGCGTGAGCGCCTGCGGGCCTCTCGAGCGACTGAGGTTTAGGCACGTCATTCCGTCATCGTCCAAGTTTTCGCCAGGACGATATCGACAGCGGGCTGCCGTAGCCTACGCTGCGCGGATCTTGCCGAGGAAGTCGCTGACCTCGTTGCCGAGCTGGCGGCTCTGGCTCTCCAGGATCTCGGAGGCCTGCTTCACATTGTCGGCGGCTGCGGCGGCCGCGTCAGCATCGGCTTTGACCCCGGTGATGTTGTCCGAGACGTTCTTGGTGCCCTGCGCCGCGAATTGCGTGCTGCGGGTGATCTCCTGGGTCGCCGCGCCCTGCTCCTGGACGGCGGCAGCTATCGCAGTCGCCACTTCGTTCACTTCGCCGATGATACCGCCGATGGTCTGGATCGCGTTGATGGCGTCGCCCGCGACCTTCTGGATGTCGGCGATCTGTTCGGAGATTTCCTCGGTCGCCTTCGCCGTCTGGCTGGCCAGCGACTTCACCTCGGAGGCGACCACGGCAAAGCCGCGGCCGGCCTCGCCCGCGCGTGCGGCCTCGATCGTGGCGTTGAGCGCGAGCAGATTGGTCTGCTGCGCGATGGTGTTGATGAGGCCGACGACCTCGCCGATGCGTCCCGCTGACTTCTGCAGGCCCTGCACGGTGCCGTCGGTCTCGCGAGCATGCGTGACGGCGCGGCCGGCGATGCCGGCGGCGTGAGCGGCCTGCTGGCTGATGTCGTTGATCGAAGCCGAGAGCTCTTCAGCCGCCGCAGCAACGCTATCGACGCTCGTCGAGGCGTCGTTGGAGGCCTTGCCGGCCACCTGGACGCGGTCGTTGGTCTGGCGTGACACGGCGGAGAGGTCACCCGAGGTCTTGCGCATCTCGCCGGAAGCCTCGCTCAATTCGCCCAGCGTCTTGCGTACCGCGCCCTCGAACTCGCCGACATAGGCCTCGACGGCGCGCTGGCGTGCGGACGCGCCCGCGTTGCGCTGGCGTTCCTGCTCTTCGATCTCGAGCTTGTCGGAGGCCTGCTGTTTGAAGATTTCGAGCGCGCCGGCAAGCGCGCCGATCTCGTCCTGGCGATCGAGATAGCCGCTTTCGACGGCGAGATCGCCGCCGGCGACCTCGAGCATGGCGTCGCGGATGGTGTTGAGCGGGTTGATGACGCGGCGGCTGACCAGCATGATTGCGCCGACGGCGAGCCCGATCGCAAGCGCCAGCAGCGCGAGCTGAACGCTCAGCCCGCGCTCCGCGGCGCCACGCTGATCCAGCGTATGGACCTTGGCAGCGTCGAGGGCGGCTTCGGCAACCGCAACCGCGCTCGCCATGCGGCCGACCGTGATCGGGCTCCACTGGTTCGCCGTCATCTCGGCCTTGTCGCCCTTGAGCAGGGCATCCGCGAGACGGTCACGCAAAGCCAGATATTGCAGATCGAAATAGGCAGTCTTGGCGGCGGCCATGGCAGAGGCGAGCGCCGGCGGCAATTGCATGCCCGAGGTCGACAATTCGAGCGCCTTCCACATCGCGCTCGTGCCGCCGACATATTGGGTATAGTTGTAGCGCCCCTCCGGCGTGATCTTGCCGGCGGCAAGCCCCATCGAGACGATCAGCGAGGCCTCGCCGGCGGTATTGCGCAGCAGCCATGCGTTCTGCTTGATCGACAGCAACTGGTCGATCTCGGCGTCCTGGTGGTTGACGGTGGCGGCCAGCGTGTTCGACAGCTTGTCGAGCACGTCGAGCAGGCCCTGCGTCGTCTCCAAATATTCCTTCGGCAGACCCGCGCGGCGCTGATCCTTGGGCTTGGCGACGTCCTCCCAGAACTGCTTCTGCTCCTCGACCAGCAGCTTGTAGAGACGCGACAGCTCCGGCACCAGCGTGCCCGATTGCGGGAAATCCATGCTCGGCATCAGCTCGAGTGCGCGTGCCATCGCCGGCATCTGGGCATCACGCAGCGCACGCAGGTATTTCTCGATCCCGGCATCCATCGGCTCGGTCGCGTTCAGAAGCCGCGTGGTGGTGGAGCGATCGGTGCGCAGATTGTGCATCGCCTTGAACAGATCAGCGGAGGCGTCGGCGATCTGCGAGATGCGGCTGGCGGTCTTGAGGCGATGCCAGGACTCGTAGGCGGTGAGCGAAAGTGCGATCACCACGCAGATCGATGTGATCGCGATCACTGTCTTCAACAGCGCGGATACGGTCAGGCGATTCAACATCGATGTCCCCTAAAATCCCATTTCGAAGTTCGTCAAAGGCGCCCGGCAAAATCGAGAAAACAGGGGCGTCGAGCATCGGCAATTCAATACCGTTCGCCGCTCGCGGCAGCGGGCGGTTTCGATATCAGAAACGAAAAGGGTAAAGTTTTAGGCAGCCGGCTTGACGGTAGAATTACGTATTTACCAGAAGTTGCAATGGGTTGCCGATATGGAACCGGAGGGCAAGGCAGGCGTTAGGACCTCGTTGGTCATTTGCCTAAGGGGGCCTTGCGATGCTGGTCGGCGTACTCGTCACATTTCTCGTCGTCATTCTCGTGCTCTATCTCATCAACATGCTGCCGATGGACGGCCGCGCCAAGCAGATTGCGCGCGTGGTTGTCATCATCATCGGCATCGTGTCGCTGCTGAAATATCTCGCGGTGTTCTAGGGCGGCCTGTAGCCCGCAAGAGCGCAGCGATATGCGGGGGCAGTGCCCCGGATGTCGCTTCGCTCATCCGGGCTACGGGGGCCTCAAACAAAAAAGCCCCGGCGTGAGCCGGGGCTGTTGCTGTTCGACAACCGGCCTCAGCCGGCCGCCTTGGCCTCGCGGCGGCGCGCGGTGAGGATGTATTCGGTGTAGCCGTTCGGCTGCTCGCGGCCCTTGAAGATGAGATCGCATGCGGCCTTGAAGGCCGTGCCGTCGAAGGCGGGCGCCATCGGCTTGTAGACGGCATCGCCGGCGTTCTGCTTGTCGACCACGACCGCCATGCGCTTCAGCGATTCCATTACTTGCGCCTCGGTGATCACGCCCTGGTGCAGCCAGTTGGCGAGATGCTGGCTGGAGATGCGCAAGGTGGCGCGGTCTTCCATCAGGCCGACATCGTGGATGTCAGGCACCTTGGAGCAGCCGACGCCCTGGTCGATCCAGCGCACGACATAGCCCAAAATGCCCTGGCAGTTGTTGTCGATCTCCTGCTTGACGTCATCAGGCGCCCAGTTCGACTTCGACACCGGAATGGTGAGGATGTCTTCGAGCTTTGCGCGCGGCCCGCCCTTGGTAAGCTCTTCCTGGCGCGCGATCACGTTGACCTGATGATAATGCAGCGCGTGCAGTGTCGCGGCGGTGGGCGAGGGCACCCAGGCCGTGGTGGCGCCGGCCTGCGGATGGCCTAGCTTCTGCTGCAACATGTCCGCCATTTTGTCCGGCGCGGCCCACATGCCCTTGCCGATCTGGGCGTGGCCGGGCAGGCCGCAGGTCAGGCCCATGTCGACGTTCCAGTCCTCATAGGACTTGATCCAGGGCTGCGCCTTCATCTCGTTCTTGCGGATCATCGGACCCGCTTCCATCGACGTGTGGATCTCGTCGCCGGTGCGGTCGAGGAAGCCGGTGTTGATGAACATGATGCGCTTGGAGGCGCGCTGGATGCAGGCCTTGAGGTTGACGGTGGTGCGCCGCTCCTCGTCCATGATGCCGACCTTGAGCGTGTTCTCGGGCAGCGACAGCATCTTCTCGACGCGGTCGAAGATCTCGCAGGTCAGCGACACCTCGTCCGGGCCGTGCATCTTCGGCTTGACGATATAGGCAGATCCCGTGCGGCTGTTCTTGACCTTGGAATTGCCCTTGAGGTCGTGGATCGCGAGCAGGCCCGACACAGCGGCATCGAGCAGGCCTTCCGGAATTTCCTCGCCCTTCTCGTCCAGCACCGCGTCGGTGAACATGTGGTGACCGCAATTGCGCATCAGCAGCAGGCTGCGGCCGTGCAGCTTGACTTCGCCCTTGCCGTCGGGGGTCTTGTAGCTGCGGTCGGCGTTGAGCGAACGCGTCAGCGTCTTGCCGCCTTTTTCAAAGTCCGCCGACAGCGTGCCGTTCATCAGGCCGAGCGTGTTGCGGTAGACCAGAACCTTGTCCTCGGCATCGACCGCGGCGACCGAGTCTTCCATGTCGAGAATGGTGGAGACCGCGGACTCCATGATCATGTCGGCGACGCCGGCCGGATCGTCCTTGCCGATCGCGCTGTTGCGGTCGATCTTGACCTCGACATGCAGGCCGTTGTTGGCGAGCAGTACGGCGCTCGGGGAAGCCGCATCGCCCTGGAAGCCGGCGAACTGCGCCGCGTTCTTCAGCGCGGTGGCGTTGCCGCTCTTCAGCTTCACCGCGAGCTGGCCGGCGACGACGCTGTAGGCGGTGACGTCGGTGTGGCTGCCGGTCGCGAGCGGCACGGCGGCATCGAGGAATGCCTTGGCCTTGGCGATCACCTTGTCGCCGCGCGCCTTGTTGTAGCCCTTGCCGTTCTCGGACGGATCATGCGGAATCGCGTCGGTGCCGTAGAAGGCGTCATAGAGCGAGCCCCAGCGCGCGTTCGCCGCGTTGAGAGCGTAGCGCGCATTGGTGAGAGGGACGACGAGCTGCGGGCCGCAGATCTTGCCGATCTCCTCGTCGACATTGGCGGTCTCGACCTTCTGGGTCGCCGGCTCCGGAACGAGATAGCCGATCTCCTTCAGGAAGGCGGTGTAGGCATTGAGGTCGAACGCCTTGCCCTTGCTGGCGCGGTGCCAGTCGTCGATCTTGGCCTGCAACGTGTCGCGCACCGCCAGCAACGTGCGGTTCTTCGGCCCCAGCTCCTTGATGATGGCGGCAAGCCCGGCCCAGAACGCGTCCGGCGCGATCCCCGTTTTCGGGGCCGCTTCCTTGGCGATGAAATCGAACAGGACGGGAGCGATCTTCAATCCGTGGGCGTCGACGCGTTTCATGATGGGCTTTCTTGTTGGAAATGGCTGTTTTTGGCTGCTTTTGACCCGACAGCAGCAAAATGCGCCCACGAGGGAGCGGCTTTCGGGGTCTATTAGCCCCAAAATCGGGGCGGTGAGAAGACCCTCGATGTCTGTCAAAATGTCAAGGCGAGGCGGGCGGCCTTGCGCACCGCTGTCACTCCCCGCGACCCGGCTATGCCAAGGCTTCGCCGGGGTCGAACTTCAGGGGCGCCGAAGCTTCAGCGTAGGCGGCAGGCGGGGAATCCAGTCCGCTGCGGCTTCTCGGTTCCGGCCGCACCGTCCCGTGTACTGGGTCGCCCGGTCAAGCCGTGCGACGACAGCGGGGGCCGCCCTTAGATATTCGCGGCGAGGTCGACGGCCTCGTCGAACAGAATGCCGGTGCTGTTCAGCATGCGCTCGATCTCGTCGACCGCATCCGCAACTGTCCGTGTCGAGGTGTCGATCACGAGCTCGGCTGCCTGCGGTGCTTCGTAGTCGTTGCCGATGCCGGTGAACGACGCCAGCGCACCGGCGCGGGCCTTCTTGTAGTGCCCCTTGGGATCGCGATCCTCGCAGACCTCTGCCGGCGTCGCGACGTGGATCTCGCGGAAGGCGGTGTCGGCGATACGGCGCGCCGCGGCGCGGTCTTCGCGGGCGGGCGAGACCGCGGCGACGATTGCGATGTGGCCGTTGCGCGCGAGATGCGTTGCGACTTCGGCGAGGCGGCGGATGTTCTCGCTGCGATCGGCAGAGGAGAAGCCGAGATCGCTGTTGAGCCCGGCGCGCAGCGTGTCGCCGTCGAGCAGGATCGGCGAGCCGCCATTGCTGAACAGCCGTCGTTCCAGCGCCTTGGCCAGCGTCGACTTGCCGGAAGCCGGCAGGCCGGTGAGCCAGACCACGGCGCCATTGTGCTGATAGCGCGCGGAGCGTTCGTCGGGACGCAGCGCGGATTCCACCGGCACGATGTCGACCGGCACGGCGCGCTGGCCGGCATCGACCGACAGCACCAGGCCGCCGCCGGCGATGCGCCCGGAGACTTCGATCACCAGGCGTCCGGTGCGCGGGTTCTCGGTGTAGGGATCGGTGGCGATCGGGTTCGACAGCGAGATGTCGATCTCGCCGACATGGTTGCGGCCGATCGCCTTGTTCTCGATGCTCGACAATTCGCCGGGGTCGACCGCCTTCTCGATTTCCACCACGGTGGCGCGGCTTTCCTTCGGCCCCGACCGAACCAGCAACTGGTCGCCCTTGGCGAGCGGCTTGTCGTGCAGCCAGAAGATGCGGGCGCGCAGCCGCCGCGTCTCGCGCGGGGCAGCGCTCACATGCGCGATGATATCGCCGCGCTCGATGAACAATTCGCGGTCGAGCGTGATGCCGACCGAGCGGCCCGCGCCCTGCCGTCCTGCCACCGGCGTCACCGGCCAGCTCTCGACCGTCTTGATTCTGGCGATCTTGCCGGCCGGCATGATCACGATCTCGTCGCCGGCAATGAGGCTGCCGGATTCAATCCGGCCCGCCACGATGCGGCGGTCGTCGAACTTGTAGATCGCCTGCACCGGCAGCCGCAGCGCCAGCGCTTCCAGCGGCCGGGCCGGCTCGAGAGCGTCGAGCGCCTCGACCACCGTCGGACCTTTGTACCAGCCGATCCGGTCGGTACGATCAGCGACGCCGTCGCCGTCGCGCGCCGAGATCGGAGTCACGGCCGTGGGCGTCACGCCGAGGCCGCTCAGATGTGCGGAAATCTCGTCGCTGATCTCCTTGAAACGCTCTGCTGAGAAATCGACGCGGTCCATCTTGTTGACGACGATCGCGACCTGCTTCACGCCGAGCAGATGCAGGAGATAGCCGTGCCGCCGTGTCTGGTCGCGCACGCCTTCCAGCGCGTCGATGATCAGCACCGCGCCGTCGGCCTGCGAGGCGCCGGTGATCATGTTGCGCAGGAATTCGGCGTGGCCGGGCGCGTCGATCAGCACGATGTCGCGCGAATTGGTGCGGAAGCGGATCTGCGTGGTGTCGATGGTGATGCCCTGGTCGCGCTCGGTCTGCAGCGCATCGAGCAGGAACGACCATTCGAACGGCATGCCGCGCCGCGCGCTGACGGCCTTGAGCATCTCCAGCTTGCCGTCGGGCAGGCTGCCGGTCTCGTGCAACAGGCGGCCGACCAGCGTCGATTTGCCGTGGTCGACATGGCCGACGATCACGATGCGGACCTGCGGTCGCGTCGTGCCGTTCGGGGTGGCGGGCGAAGCCGGGGTGACGATCATGTTCATATCGCGCTCGCGTCCTGAGATCAGAGATAGCCGGCGACGCGCAGGCGCTCGAAAGCGTCCTCGGTCTCGTGGTCGAGTGCGCGGCCGGCGCGCTCCGGCACCTTGGTCTGCTCGAGCTCGATCAGGATCTCGTCGATATTGGATGCGGTCGATGCGACCGGATTGGTGATGTCCTGGTCTCCCAGCGAGCGATAGCGCTTGCCGTCCTTGGCGAGATACAGCGGGATGATCGGGATGTTCTCGCGCTTGGTGTAGGCCCAGATGTCGGCTTCGGTCCAATGCAGGATCGGATGGATACGCAAATGCGCGCCCTGCGGCGGCGAGGCGTTGAAATGGTCCCAGAATTCCGGCGGCTGGTCGCGCACGTCCCAATTGCCTTCGAGTCCGCGCGGCGAGAACACACGCTCCTTGGCGCGGGTGGCCTCCTCGTCGCGGCGGATACCGGCGATCAGGCCGTCGAAGCCGTATTTGGCGAGCGCCATCTTGAGGCCTTCGGTCTTGCGCGCCGCGGAGCGGGCAGCAGGCGGCAGCGTCGGATCGACGGCATCGATGGGCGGGCAGGGTTCGACGCGCAGATCGAGTTCCCACTCCTTTCCGTAGTGATCCCGGAAGCGGTACATTTCCGGAAACTTCTTGCCGGTGTCGACATGCAGCGCCGGGAACGGCACGCGGCCGAAGAACGCCTTCCGCGCCAGCCAGATCATGACGTTGGAGTCCTTGCCGAGAGACCACAGCAGGGCGATCTTCTTCAGGCGGGCAAAGGCCTCGCGAAGGATGTAGATGCTCTGTGCCTCCAACTGGTCGAGATGGTCCATGCTGGGGGCGGTCTGCGCGACCGGAACTTGCTCGGAAACGGGAGCGGTGAAACCCAGCCCATCTGCGCCGGAATCGGACCTGAGAAGATGCATCTCTGCCACTTTGCGTCTGGAGGCGAAAATTCTATAGTTGCGGGGCGCGAGAGAAGAAAAAATTTTCTCTTTGCGCGCTCGAAACGACACATATATAGAAAATAATTCCAGTCAACCCCGGATGTGGGGAAGCGAGTATCACATGCGGTTCTTGCCGGTGTTTCTCGATCTGAAGGCCGGTCCGGTGGTCCTCATCGGCGCGGGTGAGCTTTTGCGCGCAAAGCTGCGCGTGCTCTCTGCTGCCGGTGCGCACATCCGCGTACATGCGATCGATGGCAATCTGGACCTGGGTCTGAGCTCTGAGGACGCGGCGCGCATCGAGATCGCGACGGCGGATCCGCTGACGGCCGATCTTGCAGGCGTCATCGCCGTGGTCTGCGCCGGCGCAGGTGATATCGGCGTGGCGATGTCGGCTCGCGCAAAGGCGCTCGGCCTGCCCGTCAACGTGATGGACGACCTCGAACATTCCAGCTTCATCTTTCCGGCGATCGTCGATCGCGGCGATGTCGTGGTCGCGATCGGCACCGGCGGCACTTCGCCCGTCGTGGCACGGCGCGTGCGCGAGAAGATCGAGGCGCTGCTGCCGGCCCGTATCGGTGAGCTCGCCGAGTTCATCGGCGGCTTCCGCAAGTCCGTCAACGAGCGCATCGCCGAGTTTCCGCTGCGCCGCCGGTTCTGGGAGCGCGTCATCGACGGCCCGATCGGCGCCGCCGTGCTGGCCGGCCGTAAGGGCGAGGCCGACGCCGCGCTGAGGGCGATCTCCGATCCGTCCGATTTCGCGCGTGCCGACAAGCCGGAAGGCTCGGTCGCGCTGGTCGGCGCCGGACCCGGCGATCCCGATCTCCTCACCATCAAGGCGCTGCGCGCATTGCAGGACGCCGACATCGTCTTCCATGACGAACTGGTTTCGCCCGAGATTCTCGACCGCATCCGCCGCGACACCACACGTGTTTCCGTCGGCCGCCGCGTCGGCAAGCCCGGCATCGGGCAGGACGCCATCAACCAGCGCATGATCGAGGCCGCGCAATCCGGCCAGCGCGTGGTGCGGCTGAAGGGCGGCGATCCCTTCGTGTTCGGCCGCGGCGGTGAAGAGGTCGAAGCGCTGCGCGCGGCCGGCGTCGCCTACTCGATCATCCCCGGCATCACCGCGGGGCTCGGCGGCAGCGCCGATTTCGAGGTGCCGCTCACCTACCGCCAAGAGGCAACCCGCATCACCTTCCTGACCGCGCACAAGGCGAGCGATGCCGAAGCGGTGGACTGGTCGACCCTGACCGACACGAAAATGACCGTCGTGGTCTATATGGGCATGACTGCCGCGCCCGCAGTACGCGCTGGCCTGTTCGCCGCAGGCCGTTCGCCGGAGACGCCGGTCGGCGTGTTCGCGCGTGTGACACGTCCCGATGCGCAAGGCGCGATCGGCACGCTGCGCGACCTCCCCGAACTGGTTGGGCAGATCCATGGCGGTCCCGCCATCCTCATCATCGGCGATGTGATCCGGCATGCCGGCTCGCTTCGCCGCGAAACGCCCAAACAAATCCTCTCTGACCTCCTGGATGCTGCCGAATGACCTCTCCACTGCAACAGAAAATCAAGATCACTGGTCCCTCCGTCGTGACCGCCAACCGTACCTGGGACGGCATTGTCGTCTATCGGACCGCCGGCAAGGGCTGGTCGGCGGAACTCGCAGACGCCGCGATCGTGCGCAACTCCGACGAGGCGAAGGCGTTGCTTGCCGAAGCCGTAGCCGATGACGTTGGTGCGATCGGCCCTTATATCGCCCCGGTGCAGATCGGCGAGGATGGCAAAGTCCTGCCCGGCAATCTGCGTGAACAAATCCGCAAGGCCGGAGTCACTATCGAGTTGCCGGCTCAGGGTTAAGGCATTTTTCAATGTATGCTTACGACGAAATCGACCGCACGCTGGTCAACGAGCGCGTCTCGGAATTCCGCGACCAGGTGCAGCGCCGCCTCTCGGGCGAACTCACCGAAGACGAATTCAAGATGCTGCGCCTGCAGAACGGCGTCTATTTGCAACTGCATGCCTACATGTTCCGCGTCGCTATCCCCTACGGAACGCTGGCGTCGAACCAGTTGCGGGCGCTTGCCCATGTCGCGCGCAAATACGACCGCGGCTACGGCCATTTCACCACGCGGCAGAACATCCAGTTCAACTGGATCAAGTTGTCGGACCTGCCGGATGCGCTCGCCGATCTCGCCGAGGTCGGCATCCATGCGATGCAGACCTCCGGCAACAACATGCGCAACGTCACCTCGGACCAGTGGGCCGGCGTCGCGCCGGGCGAGATCGAGGATCCCCGCATCTGGTCGGAGCTGATCCGCCAGCACACCACGCTGCACCCGGAATTCTCGTTCCTGCCGCGCAAGTTCAAGATCGCGATCACCGCGTCGGACCACGACCGTGCCGCGATCAAGGTTCACGACATCGGCCTGCGCCTGATCAAGAACGAAAAGGGCGAGACCGGGTTCGAGGTGCTGGTCGGCGGCGGCCTCGGCCGCACGCCGTTCATCGGCAAGACCATCAAGCATTTCGTCCATGGCCGCGATCTGTTGAGCTACATCGAGGCCATCCTGCGCGTCTACAACCAGTACGGACGCCGCGACAATATCTACAAGGCGCGCATCAAGATCCTGGTGCACGAGCTCGGCATCGAGAAATTCTCGCGCGAGGTCGAGGAGGAGTGGCAGCACATCCGCCATTCCTCGCTCGAGATCGACGACGAGGTGATCGAAGACATCCGCTCGCGCTTCATCTATCCCGCCTACGAAAAGCTGCCGCACATGCCGGACGAATTGCGGCAGGCTGCGGCCGATCCCAACTTCGAGGCCTGGCGCAAAAACTCGGTCGCCTCGCACAAGAACCCGGGCTATTCCATCGTCACCATCTCGCTGAAGCCGATCGGCGCGCCTCCGGGTGATGCCACGGCGGAGCAGATGGATGCGCTGGCCGATCTTGCCGACAAATACTCCTTCGGCGAAATCCGTGTCGGCCACGAGCAGAACCTGGCGCTGCCGCACGTGGCCAAGCGCGATCTGCCGGCGTTGTGGAAGGCGCTCGACAAGCTCGGCCTCGCGACGCCGAACGTCAACCTGATCACCGACATCATCGCCTGCCCGGGCCTCGACTATTGCTCGCTGGCGAACGCGCGCTCGATCCCGATCGCACAGGAATTGACGCGGCGGTTCGCCAACCACGAGCTGGCCAACCTGATCGGCCGGCTCCACATCAACATCTCAGGCTGCATCAATGCCTGCGGTCATCACCATGTCGGCCATATCGGCATTCTCGGCGTCGAGAAGAACGGCGAGGAGGTCTACCAGATCACCATCGGAGGCCGTGCCGACGAGAACGCAGCGCTCGGGAACCTGATCGGGCCGGGCGTCAAGTTCGACGAGGTCGCTGACGTCGTCGAGGACATCGTGGAAGCCTATCTGGCGCTGCGCGAGCGGCCGGATGAGCTGTTCATGGACACAGTGAAACGCCTCGGCGTCGAACCTTTCAAGGAGCGCGTTTATGCCACTCGTTAACGGCGGAAAGATCGCCGACGACAGCTTCGTCAAGCTGGCCGTCGACACGCCGCTGCCCGAGGGCGGCGACATCCTGGTGCCGGCCGAGCGCTTCGTCGGCGAGGCGGATGCGCTGCTCAAGCGCGCGGGCAAGATCGGCGTGATCTGGCCGAACAACCGCGACATCAGCGAGCTGGTGCCCTACCTCGGCAAGCTCGCCGTGGTCGCGCTGGTGTTCCCGACCTTCCGCGACGGCCGCGCCTACAGCCAGGCCCGCCTGCTGCGCGAGCGCTACAATTACCGCGGCGAATTGCGCGCCACCGGCCAGGTGCTGCGCGATCAGTTCGTGTTCATGCTGCGCGCCGGTTTCGACTCGTTCGAGGTGAAGAAGCAGGCCGACGCGGAAGCCTTCATGCAGACCGCGAAACGCTATTCGGTGTTCTACCAGCCGACCGGTGACGGCCGCATCACGGCCCTGCACCGGCGCATGCAGCTGCGTCATTCCGAGGGCGTCGGCACGTGAACGCGATCGCGCCCCAGGTCTCGCCGACGTCCGTCTCTGCGCTGCCTTCGGCGGAACAGCTGGATCGCGCATTGCGCGATGCCTCGCCCGCGGAGATCATCGCCGCGGCGCTGAAGGCGGTCGGGCGCGAGAAGCTGGCGCTGGTGTCGTCGTTCGGCACGGAATCGGCGACGCTGCTGAAGGTCATGGCGGACGTCGATCCGGCGATCCCCGTGATCTTCCTCGATACCGGCTGGCTGTTCGAGGAGACGCTGGCCTATCGCGACACCCTGATCGCGACGCTTGGTCTGAAGGATGTCCGCTCGGTCAAGCCTGCGGCGGAGATTCTGGCGCGCGAGGACGCGGATCGTGATCTCTGGTTCTCCGATCCCGATGCCTGCTGCCGCATTCGTAAAGTCGAGCCGCTGGCGCGGGCACTGAAGCCGTTCTCGGCCTGGCTCAATGGCCGCAAGCGCTTCCAGGGCGATGCGCGCGCCGACATTCCCGTGGTCGAAGACGATGGCGTGCGGTTGAAGTTCAACCCCTTCGCCAACGTCTCGCGCGAGGAACTCGAAGCCATCTTCGTCCGCGCCAAATTGCCGCGTCATCCACTGGCCGCCTCCGGTTTCCGTTCGGTTGGGTGTATGCCTTGCACGAGCCGAACGGCCGAAGGTGAGGATGAGCGCGCCGGTCGCTGGCGCGGCCGGGCCAAGACAGAATGCGGCATCCACACCATGAAGACTTCGTAGCACAGCCACGCTGCAAGCTAGCGAACAAGAAAATCCGGTTTCGTTGACTTGAGCGCGTTTCGCCGCGAGTTTCGCCTGCCTTCGCCGACACCGCTGTCGTCGAAGCGAATGGAGATGGACATGATGCGCCGTATCGTTCCGCTCGCTGCAGGACTCATCGCGACGGGGTTTTTGGCAAGCGCGGCTCTCGCTGCCGACATCAATCTGCTCAACGTGTCGTACGATCCGACACGCGAGCTTTACGCCGAATTCAACAAGGCTTTCGCGAACGCCTACCAGAAGGAAACCGGCAAGAGCGTCGAGATCAAGCAGTCGCACGGCGGCAGCGGCTCGCAGGCCCGCAGCGTGATCGACGGATTGCAGGCCGATGTGGCGACGCTCGCGCTCGCCTACGACATCGACGCGATCGCAAACAAGGGTCTCACGGCGACGGATTGGCAGAAGCGGTTGCCGCAGAACGCGTCGCCCTACACCTCCACCATCGTGTTCCTGGTGCGCAAGGGTAATCCCAAGGCGATCAAGGACTGGGACGATCTGATCAAGCCAGGCGTTGCCGTGATCACGCCGAACCCGAAGACCTCTGGCGGTGCTCGCTGGAATTATCTGGCGGCCTGGGGCTTCGCGCAGAAGAAGTATGGCTCGGCCGACAAGGCCAAGGATTTCATTGGCAAGCTCTACCAGCAGGTGCCGGTGCTCGATACCGGCGCGCGCGGCGCGACCGTGACCTTCGTCGAGCGCGGGGTCGGCGACGTGCTGCTGGCCTGGGAGAACGAGGCGTTTCTCGCGCTGAAGGAATTCGGCCGGGAGAAATTCGAGATCGTTGCGCCGCCGGAATCCATTCTCGCCGAGCCGCCGGTCGCGATCGTCGACAAGGTTGCCGACAAAAAGGGCACTCGCAACGCCGCTGATGCCTACCTCCAGTACTGGTACACCAAGGAGGGGCAGGAGATCGCCGCGCACAATTTCTACCGCCCGCGCGATAGCGAGATCGCCAAAAAACATGAAAACGCCTTTGCGAAGGTTCAACTCTTCACGATCGACGACGTCTTCGGCGGCTGGACCAAGGCGCAGAAAGAGCATTTCGCCGACGGCGGCACCTTCGACCAGATCTATAAGAACTGATCTGGCACTGTCCTAAAGGGCTTTAGCAGAGGGCCTGGTGAGCGCATTCGCAGCACGACGCCGGACATTGCCGGGCTTCGGTCTCACCATGGGACTGACGCTTTCCTGGCTGTCGGTCATCATCCTGATTCCGCTCGCCGGGCTGTTCCTGAAATCGCTCGAGCTCAGCCCCGAGCAATTCTGGACCATCCTCTCCGGCCGCCGCACGCTGAACGCGTTGCGCGTGTCCTTCGGACTCGCCTTCGCGGCAGCCTGCGTCAATCTCGTGATGGGCAGCATCATCGTCTGGGCATTGGTGCGCTACCGCTTCCCCGGTCGGCGGCTGTTCGACGCGATCGTCGATGTGCCCTTTGCATTGCCGACGGCGGTCGCCGGCGTCGCGCTGACCGCACTGTTCGCCGAAAAGGGCTGGCTGGGGGCGCCGCTTGCGGCGCTCGGCATCAAGGTGGCGTTCACGCCGGCCGGCATCTTCGTCGCCATGATCTTCATCGGTATCCCCTTCGTGGTGCGCACCGTGCAGCCGGTGCTGCAGGATCTCGACCCCGAGATCGAGGAGGCCGCCGGCAGCCTGGGCGCCAGCCGCTGGCAGACCGTCATCCGCGTGATCCTGCCCTCGCTCGCGCCAGCGCTGCTGACCGGGTTCGCGCTCGCCTTCGCCCGCGCGGTCGGTGAATACGGCTCGGTGATCTTCATCGCCGGCAATTTGCCCAACGTCTCCGAGATCGCGCCGCTCCTGATCGTGATCCGGCTGTCCGAGTTCCGCTACGCCGACGCCACCGCGATCGCAATGGTCATGCTCGTCGTGTCCTTCGTCATCATCTTCGCCGTCAACCGGCTCCAGCGCTGGGCGCAGAGCCGGATCCCGGCGCGCTGAGGACGGACCATGACGATGCAGATTGCCCATTCAGGTCCGCTCACCTCGTCCGACGAGAAGGCCCGCGCACGTGAAGCCCTCGCGCGCGACAATCTTCGTACCGAGCCGAGGGCCGTGCGCATCGCCATCATCACGATCGCGATCGCGTTTCTCACTGTCTTCGTCGTGCTGCCGCTGGTGGTGGTGTTCGCACATGCGTTCTCGAAGGGGATCGCCGCTTATCTGGCTGCGCTCGCCGAGCCCGAGGCGCTTGCGGCGATCAAGCTGACCTTGCTGGTCGCTGCGATTTCAGTCGGTCTCAATCTCGTCTTCGGCCTCGTCGCCGCCTGGGCGATTGCAAAATTCGAATTCCCGGGCAAGACCTTCCTGATCACGCTGATCGACCTGCCGTTCTCGGTGAGCCCGGTGATCTCGGGCCTCGTCTTCGTGCTGCTGTTCGGCGCGCAGGGCTATTTCGGCAGCTGGCTCAGGGATCACGACATCCAGATCCTGTTCGCGGTGCCCGGCATCGCGCTGGCCACCACCTTCGTCACCTTCCCGTTCGTGGCGCGCGCGCTGATCCCCTTGATGCAGGAGCAGGGCACGCAGGAGGAGGAGGCTGCGATCTCGCTCGGCGCCTCCGGCTTGCAGACCTTCTTCCGCGTCACGCTGCCCAACATCAAATGGGGCGTGCTCTACGGGGTCCTGCTCTGCAATGCCCGTGCGATGGGCGAGTTCGGCGCAGTCTCCGTCGTCTCCGGCCATATCCGCGGCGAGACCAACACGATGCCGCTGCTGGTCGAGATCCTCTACAACGAATACCAGTTCGTCGCCGCGTTCGCGGTCGCCTCGCTGCTGGCGATGCTGGCGCTGATCACGCTGATCGCAAAAGCCGTTCTGGAACGTCATCTGGACGAGGGACAAGACGCAAGTGACCATTGAAGTCAGAAATCTCGTCAAGACATTCGGCAGCTTCAAAGCGCTCGACGGCGTCGATCTCAAGGTCGAGAGCGGCGAGCTGGTGGCGCTGCTCGGGCCGTCGGGGTCGGGAAAGACCACGCTGCTCAGGATTGTTGCTGGTCTCGACTGGCCCGACTCCGGTGAAGTCCTCATCAACGGCGAGGACGCGCTCGCGCAGGGCGCGCGCGAGCGGCATGTCGGCTTCGTATTCCAGCATTACGCGCTGTTCCGCCACATGACGGTGTTCGAGAACGTCGCCTTCGGCCTGCGCGTGCAGCCACGTGCGGTCCGGAAAGACGAGGCTGCGATCCGGGCGCGGGTCAAGGAGCTGCTCGATCTCGTGCAACTCGACTGGCTTTCCGACCGCTACCCGAGCCAGCTCTCCGGCGGCCAGCGCCAGCGTATCGCGCTCGCCCGTGCGCTCGCGATCGAGCCGCGCATCCTCTTGCTCGACGAGCCCTTCGGCGCGCTCGATGCCAAGGTGCGCAAGGAGCTGCGCAAATGGTTGCGCTCGCTGCATCACGAGATCAACGTCACGTCCATCTTCGTCACCCACGACCAGGAGGAGGCGCTCGAAGTCGCCAACCGCGTCGTCGTCATGGACAAAGGCAGGATCGAGCAGATCGGCTCGCCCGACGACGTCTATGAAAGCCCGGCAAGCGCCTTCGTCCACGGCTTCATCGGCGAGTCGATCGAGCTGCCGGTTCAGGTCGAAGCAGGCGTGATCAAGCTCGGCGGCCGGCCGCTTCGGATCGCGGCGGACGGGCTGGCGCCTGGCGCGTCAAAACTGTTCGTGCGGCGACATGACATGCTGGTCGGGCCCCCCGGCAGCGGCGCGTTCGAGGGCGCCGTGCGGCACGTCCGCAATTTCGGTCCCGTGCAGCGCGCCGAGGTCGCATTGTCAGGCGGCGAGACCATCGAGATCGACGCCCCCCGCGACAAGGAACTGCACGCCGGCGACGCCATCGGCCTCGAGCCCCGCCGTTTCCGGATATTTGCGGGCAATTGAGCCGCCGCTTCAGGTCGAATTTTCTTCAAAATTCACCTTTCAGCCACGGTTGGTATGCAACAACGGCCCCTCATTTGGGGGCCCTACATGCGCGCTGCGGCCGCAATTCTCATCACTTTGCTGCTTGCCGGCTGTGCCGGCAACGAGGCACCGGTCCAGCAGCCGTCGATGTATACCGATATGGCGGCCCCGGGCTCCAAGCTCGATGCGCAGGCGGCCGCGATCATGATCTCGCAATACCGCCAGAACAACGCACTCGGCACCGTCGTCGTCGACCCCGATTTGATGCGGCTCGCCGAATCCCAATCGAACGCGATGGCGGCGGCCAACAAAATGGACCATGACGTCCGCGCCCCCCTGGCCAAGCGCCTGGCCGCCGGCGGCTATCCCGCGACCGTGGCGGTCGAGAACATTTCGGCCGGCTATCATACGCTGGCTGAGGCGTTTTCCGGCTGGCGCGACTCGCCGCCCCACCGCGCCAACATGCTCAAGAGCGGTGTCACAAAATTGGGCATCGCGGCGAGCTATGCTCCCGGCACCAAATACAAGGTGTTCTGGACCATGATCTTGGCCTCGACGGATCCCCGATAAGCCAGACTTGATCCCGGGATGCATTGACGCCGCGGCGGCGGGTCGCCACGGTGGCTCGCCTTTTGCTATTGTTCCACCATGACCGATCATAGCCCGGAATCCGCCAGCATCCCCGCGAATGCGCAACGCGTCCTGGTTCTCCAGGGCGGCGGTGCGCTTGGCTCCTATCAGGCCGGCGCCTATCAGGCGCTGTGCGGCGCCGGCTTCGAGCCGGAATGGGTCGCCGGCATCTCGATCGGCGCGGTCAACGCCG
Source organism: Bradyrhizobium amphicarpaeae (assembly GCF_002266435.3). Taxonomy (NCBI): domain Bacteria; kingdom Pseudomonadati; phylum Pseudomonadota; class Alphaproteobacteria; order Hyphomicrobiales; family Nitrobacteraceae; genus Bradyrhizobium; species Bradyrhizobium amphicarpaeae. The sequence goes on along the minus strand of NZ_CP029426.2, from coordinate 6,263,045 downwards.
CCATCATCGCCGGCAACGAGGGACAGACCCGCGTCAAGCGGCTCAAGGAATTCTGGGAAATGGTCTCCGCGCCGGTGCCGTGGAAACCGATCGGCAAGAGCGACCACAGCCGCGAACTGTTCAACTCCACCAGCGCCGCGCTGATCGCGACCTTCGGCGTCCCCGGCTTCTTCACGCCCCGGATTCCGCCGGCGCCGCTCTGGCCGCCCGGCAGCCCGCAGGCCGAGAGCTATTACGACACCGCACCCTTGAAGAAGACGCTGGAGCGTCTGGTCGATTTCGACCGCATCAACGACCTCAAGACGCGCCTGTCGGTCGGCGCGGTCGGCGTCACCTCGGGCAACTTCAGATATTTCGACAATTTCGAGTTCAAGAAGCTCGGCAAGACCATCGGCCCCGAGCACATCATGGCGTCGGGTGCGCTCCCACCGGGCTTTCCGTCGGTCGTGATCGACGGCGAGCATTACTGGGACGGCGGCATCGCCTCCAACACGCCGCTCGACTACGTGCTGGACGCGGAGATCGACCGCGACCTCCTGATCTTCCAGGTCGATCTGTTCAGCGCCCGCGGTGATCTTCCGACGTCGCTGCTCGAAGCAACCGAGCGCGAAAAGGACATCCGCTTCTCCAGCCGCACGCGCATGAACACCGACAAGAACAAGCAGGTCCACAACGCCCGCAGGGCGGTGCGCGACCTGATTTCCAAATTGCCCGATTATCTGAAGAACGACCCTTCCGTCGAATTCCTCGCGAAGGTATCGCGTGAAAGCACCGTCACCGTGGTGCATCTGATCTACCGCAGCAAGAACTACGAATCCTCGTCGAAGGATTACGACTTCTCGCATGTCGCCATGGTCGAGCACTGGGAGGCCGGCGTGCACGACGTGCATCTGTCGATGCACCACAAGGACTGGCTCGAGCGGCCGCAATCCGGCGAGACCATGGTGACCTACGATCTCACGGGGGACGTCTCCGCGCCCCCGGCAAAAAGGAGCGAATAGAATGGGTAGTCTGTCAGGCAAGAACGCCGTCGTGACCGGGTCCACCAGCGGCATCGGGCTCGCTTACGCGCGCGCCTTCGCTGCCGCCGGCGCCAATGTCGTCATCAACGGCTTCGGCTCGCCGGAGGACATCGAGAAGGAGCGTTCCAAGATCGAGTCCGATTTCGGCGTCAAGGCAATCTACTCGCCCGCCGACATGACCAAGCCGGCCGAGATCGCCGGCATGATCGCGCTCGGCGAGAAGACCTTCGGCTCGGTCGACATCCTCGTCAACAATGCCGGCATCCAGTTCGTCTCGCCGATCGAGGAATTCCCGCTCGAGAAATGGGACCAGATCATCGCCATCAACTTGTCATCGGCGTTTCATGCCATCCGCGCTGCCGTCCCCGGCATGAAGAAGAAGGGCTGGGGCCGCATCATCAATACCGCGTCAGCGCACTCGCTGGTCGCCTCGCCCTTCAAGTCGGCCTACGTCTCGGCCAAGCACGGCATCGCCGGTCTCACCAAGACCGTGGCGTTGGAGGTTGCGACCCACAAGATCACCTGCAACTGCATCAGCCCCGGCTATGTCTGGACGCCGCTGGTGGAGAAACAGATCCCCGACACGATGAAGGCCCGCAATCTCACGCGCGAGCAGGTCATCAACGACGTGCTGCTCGATGCGCAGCCGACCAAGGAGTTCGTGACGTCCGAGCAGATCGCGGCCTTGGCGCTGTTCCTGTGCGGCGATGATGCCGCCCAGATCACCGGCAGCAATCTCTCGATCGACGGCGGTTGGACGGCGGAGTAAGGACAGTGCCGTAGGGTGGGCAAAGGCGCGGAGGCGCCGTGCCCACCATTTTTCCCGATGAAAAGACGGTGGGCACGCTTGCGCTTTGCCCACCCTCCGATTCTGTCAATCCGGTCGGGATTCAATGCGTCCAGGCCAGCGCCGTCACGAACGCTGACGACAGGTCCAGTTCCGCAAACATGATCTTGCCGGCGACCACGAACAGCACGCTGGCGAGCGTCAGCCGCAGCACCGTTTCCGGCACCCGCGTCGCGCTGTAACTGCCGACGATGATGCCGGGCAGCGAGCCCATCAGCAGCACGCCCATCAGCGCCCAATCGACATCGCCGAGCGCCCAGTGCCCGATGCCGGCGACCAGCGTCAATGGCACCGCATGGGCGATGTCGGAGCCGACGATGGTTGCCATCGGCAGGCGAGGGTAGAGCAGCAGCAGCACGGTGACGCCGACTGCACCGGCGCCGACCGACGAAATCGACACCAGCACGCCGAGCACGACGCCGGTGACGACGGTCGCAATCGCGGTGGTGCGTTCGTCGACCTGTTCGAGCCGGCCGCGATAACGCTCCATGATGGATTTGCGGAAGATCAGCGAGGTCGCGGTCAGCAGCAGCGCGAAGCACAGCACCAGATTGATCAGGCTACGCTCGGAATCGCTTCTGAGGTCGAGCTTCCACAGCACCAGCAGGGTCACTGCGCTGGCGGGAATGCTGCCGCAGGCGAGCCGCAGCACCGCCGGCCAGTGCACGCTGCGCGCCCAGCCGTGCACGACGCTGCCGCCGGTCTTGGTGGCGGCGGCATAAAGCAGATCGGTGCCGACCGCGGTGGAGGGATGAACACCGAACAGCAGGATCAAGAGCGGCGTCATCAACGAACCGCCGCCCACGCCGGTCATCCCGACAAGGAGGCCGACGCCGAATCCGGAGGCGACGTAGAGTGGATCGAACATATCCGGGGAATCTTAGGTTGGTCTCGTCGTTTGGGCAATACGACGTAGGATAAAGTTTCCCTGAGATGCAACCGTTTGGGTAAAATAAGAAAAATTGTACTGCGTGCCGCAAGGGGAGAGGGGTTTCCGGTTGGTCCCAAGCGCGCTGCGAAACAGTCGTTCCCCATGGGGGCGAGCACGGGCGGCGCCGAATGACCTATTTGCCGAACGCCAGCACGTGCAGCCCCAGCCGCTGCCGCACGATCCAAAACAGCAGCACCGTCTCGAAGCCGAGCGAGATCGAGGTCGCGGCCGCGGCGCCGTGGCCGCCGTAGCGCGGCACCAGTGCGATGCAGAGCACGAGGTTCATCACGAAGGCCAGCGCATAAGCGAGCGCGCAGATCTTCTGCTGGCCGAGCATGTTGAGCAGCCGCTCGACCGGTCCGATCGCGGAGCGCACCACGAGTCCGATCGCGGCGACGAACATGATGTCGTAGCCGATCACGAATTGCGGTCCGAACAGCCAGAGCAGAGGCTTGCCGAGCGCGAGCAGCACGATGGTCGCGGCCAGCGACGGCCAGAACGTCCAACTGATGGCGTGCGCGACATAGGCCGACAGCCGTGCCTTGTCGCCGCTTGCGTTGTATTCGGCGAAGCGGTGCGCCGTCGTCGCCGACATCGCGTAGTGGATGAAGGAGACCAGCGCCAGCGTCTTCACCACCGCGAAATAGACGCCGACCTCGTCAGAGGGGCGGAATTGCTGCAGCACCAGCACGTCGGTGTAGGACAGCAGCAGGTAGAAGCTTTCGACCAGCAGGATCGGCAGCGAGACGGCGAGCCAGCCGCCGATGTCGTAGGTCTTGGGGCCGGGCTCGATATGGCCGGCGAGCTTGCGGTTCAGCACCACCATCTGCCCGGTCATCGCGATCCAGACCGCGCCGGCGCTCGCAACCATCGCCGCGACCGCGCCGAGATGGTAGCCGAGCAGAAAGGCAGCGCCCGTGATGCCGATGATCAGTCCCTGGCGGATGATGAATTGCGGCATCAGGCCGAGCTGCATCCAGTCATGCGAACGCGCGATGCCGTCCTGGGTGTTGGCGACGACGAAGGCGGGCAGGGTCATGCAGCCGATATAGAGCGGCAGCTCCTCGGCCGGGTTGATCCAGGGCGACAGCAGCCTGACAATGCCGGCAAGGGCGAGCGAGACCAGCGTCGAGGCGGTGAAGGTCAGCCAACGGCTGCCGGAGAGAAAGCCGCGCAGCGAGGCCTGCTCGCCGCTGGCACGATACTCCGGAATGATTTTCTGCGCCGAGGCCGAGATGCCGAAATCCATCATGCTGCCGAGCAGCAGCACCCAGGTCCAGACATAGACATAGATGCCGTAGTCGGACGTGCCCATCCAGCGCGCCAGCAGCACCTGCGATACATAGGCAAGGCCTGCGCTGATGACGCGGATGATGAAGATGGTGCCGGCAAGCCGCCGCGTCAGCGATGCCTCGCTCGAGCCGCCGCTCAACTTGGCCCGCACCCGCGCGATCAAGCCGGCCGGTCCGGTCATTGCGGGTTCTGCATCCATAACGGCCACGAAGAATCCCCAGGGCGCCCCGCATGCTGCGGCAGGCCCGGGACTTAGCAACCATTCCTTAAGATTCGGTTGGAACGCCTCCGGTCGCTTCCCGCCGGGGCCGGCTGGGTCGGGCGGTGCTGTCATCACTTCATCCAGGGAGTTTCCGCGCTGCCTGTTTCGAGAGGTGACGTGCTGCGCCGCTTCGAGCTATGCTCACGGCATTTCAGAAGGGGCGATTGATGACCAGATTTTTGACATGCGTGACCGTGCTTGCTGCGATGGCCTGCTTCGGTCTCTATTCCATCTTACCCGCGCGAGCGGATGCGTGGGGATGCTCATACGAGAAGTGTCTGGCCGTCTGCACCAAGGCCGGCGGCCAGCGATGCAGCTTATATTGCACGAAGAAGTTGCAGGAAAAGCAGGCATCGAAGGCCTGCCCAGCAACCTGATCGGCTCCGTTGCGCGGTCCGCGACGACCTATTCCAGATTCGTATTGAACTCGTACGACTTCTCCGGCCCGACCAGTGTGAACTTCAGCGCTGCGCCGTCGGGCTTGGCGCCTGGGGGCAATCCGTCGAGCTCGAACGAGAAACGCTGCACGCCAGCCGGGCCGTCTTTGACCGGCTCCGGAATCGGCAGTGCCCAATCGGGCGTTGGCCCTTCCACGTACAGATTGACGTTGCGGCTGTCGGGCACCACGACGTCCACCACCACGTTCTTGGGCCCGTCGCGCTTGACGTCGCGGATGGTGAGCGGATTGGGATCGCCGATATTGGCGGGCTTGGGCACGGTATCGAGTGCTGCACGCAAGTTCGCGTCCTCGGTCGAGGCGACGCTGTTGAAGCCGAGCTCGGCGCTCGCCTCGACGGGAATGCAGAGCTTTGCGCACACCGCGTAATTGATCTCGGCGCGCAAGGTCACGGGCTTGTCGGCGGCCTTGGCGACGATGCGCAAGGGTAGCACGATCTGGTCGTGATAGCCGATCGAATGGCCGCCGGCGCCATCGTCGAATTTCAGCGGCGCAGGCCACATCACCGTTACCGCCTCGACATTGTCCGACTTGGAGAAGTCGAACCGCGGCGGGACGCCGGAATCGCCGGGCGAGCGCCAATAGGTCTTCCACCCCGGCTCGAGCTGGATGGCGATACCGCCGAGCAGGACCGCGCCGCTGCGCGATCCCGCCAATAGCCGCGCCGCGGAATGTCCGTCGCGCTGCCACGGCGAAGCGTCATCGGCGCGCGCTGTGAACGCCAGCGACGACGCAAGCAGGGTTGTCGCGACGCCAACCGCCGCACGCAGGGGAACTCTTGTGAGCATGACACGTCTTTACAGGGTCACCCCTGGGCAAACCATTGAATTGCTTGTGATGGAGGCATTTGAATCGCGTCCCTGCAAGCCTTGATTTGACAGCAGCCCGGCCCGACATCAGGATAGGAATTGAAACCGGAGTGCTTCACCGATGGCTCCCACAGGCAAGAGAACGGGCGAAAGCACCCGCAGCGCGGGGCCCGCGCTGCCCAATTCAGCCGGTTATCTCGACGGCCGGCTGCTGATCGCGATGCCCGTCATGGGCGATTCCCGCTTCGAACGTTCGGTCATCTATCTCTGCGCCCATTCGGCGGAGGGGGCGATGGGTATCATCGTGAACCATCCGGCCGGCAGCATCGATTTTCCCGAGCTGTTGGAGCAGCTCGGCATCATCAAGAAGGGCGAGCACATCAGGCTGCCGGAGAACGCTGAAAGCATGAAAGTGCTGCGCGGCGGCCCGGTCGATACCGGCCGCGGCTTCGTGCTGCATTCCAGCGACTTCTATATCGAAAACGCGACGCTGCGGATCGACGACGGAGTCTGTCTCACGGCGACCGTCGATATCCTGCGCGCCATCGCCAACGGCTCGGGTCCCAAGCATGCCATCCTCGCGCTCGGCTATGCCGGCTGGGCGCCGGGCCAGCTCGAGACCGAGATCCAGAGCAACGGCTGGCTGCATTGCGATGCGGATTCGGATCTGATCTTCGGTGACGACGTCGACGACAAATACGGACGCGCCCTGCGCAAGATCGGCATCGATCCCGGCATGCTGTCGAACGAGGCCGGGCACGCGTAGCACCGTGGTGCGTGTCGCGACGCTCTCACCGCCGTCATTGCGAGCGTAGCGAAGCGATCCAGAATCTTCCCTGCATTGGCAGCCTGGATTGCTTCGTCGCCAACGCAAAATTGCTTCGCAATTTTGTCGCGGGCTCCTCGCAATGATGAAGGCCTACTCCGCCGCCTGCTGTTGCACCGTCGGCTCCGTCCCCGCCACCGTCGCCCTGCGCATGTCGCGGGGTTGCGACTGGTCGTAGCGGCGGACGCGGTGCATGGTCTGGCGGTTGTCCCACATCACGAGGTCGTGCAGCTTCCATTTGTGGACGTAGACGAACTCCGCTTGCGTCGCGTGCTCGTTGAGGTCGCGCAGCAACAGCCGGCCCTCGGGCACGCTCATGCCGACGATCTTGCCGGCATGGGATGACAGATACAGCGACTTGCGGCGATGCACGGGGTGCGTCCGCACCAGCCGCTGCAGCACCGGCTTGAACATCTCCTTCTCGTCCTCGGTGTATTCGGTGAAGCCGAGCGATCCCCGCGAATACATCAGCGAGTGCTCGCAGACGAGGTCGTCGATCTCCGCCTTGGTGTCGTCGTCGAGCGCATCATAGGCGGCGCGCATGTCGGCGAATTCGGTGTTGCCGCCCTTCGGGTTCACCACGCGCGCCGACAGCAGCGAGAATTTTGCAGGGATGGGCCGGAACGAGCTGTCGGAGTGCCACAGGCAATTGCCGAGGTTGAACAGATTGGCGCGGCTGTCCTTCGGCAGCGGCTTGCCGTCCTTGCCGAGGTTCGAGACATCGTTCAAGCCGGAGTTGAGACGATGTTCGCTGGCCTTGGTAATGTTGCCGCCACGCGCATCCTCACGCTGACCGAAGTTCAGCGCAAAGGCCATCTGCTGTTCGTCGGTGATGTCCTGGCCGTGGAAAACCAGCACCGCGTATTTGTCCATGGCGGCCTCGATCTCGCGCGCCTCGACGTCGGTAAGGGGCTTTCGCAAATCGAGGCCGGCAACCTCGCCGACAAAATGCTTGTGAAGCTGCCGGATGGCGATCGTCATGGCGTTTCTCCCGCATGTGCGAGCGGTTGGTCCGCTCTGTCGGCGAAAAAGCTACTCCCGTGCTCGTACTTGTCAACGCTCGGCGCGCATGGCAGCCCGTAGCCCGGGTGAGCGCAGCGATACCCGGCGGAGCAAGCAAAGTCCCGGATGTCGCTGCGCTCATCCGGGCTACTATTCTTCTCTCATGCATTCCGCGCCATCAACCCGCCATCGACCGGGATCACGGCGCCCGTGAGGAACGACGCCGCGGGCAGGCAAAGGCTCAGTGTCATGTGCGCGACCTCCTCTGGATCGCCGTAGCGGCCGAGTGCGGTGCGTCGTCTGGCATAGATTGTCTTGTGCTCTTCCGAGATGCGGTCGGTGATCCCAGTGCGGATCGGACCCGGGCAGATGCAGTTGACGGTTATGCCCTCGCGGCCGAGTTCGACCGCGAGCGAGCGGGTGAGGCTCGCCACGCCGCCCTTCGCCGCCGAATAGGGGCTGTGCAATGCGGTGGCGCCGAGCGCCTCGGTCGAGGCGATGTTGACGATGCGCGGGCAATTCGACTTGCGTAGGTAAGGCAACGCGGCGCGGATGATGCGCGGATGCGCGGTCAGCATCACCGCGATGCCCTTGGCCCATGCGTCCTCATAGGCCTCGTCGTCGATCGCGACGCGCACGGAGATGCCGGCATTGTTGACGACGATATCGAGCCCGCCGAAATGTGCCGCGGCATCATTCACCACGCGCTTGATCTCGCCACCGTCGGCAACGTCGAGCGTCCAGGCTTTTGCCGAACCGCCGCTCGCCGCGATCTCCTGCGCGACGGCGAGCGCGCCTTGCTCGTCATGGTCGGTGACGGCAACGTTGGCGCCTTCCGCGGCGAATACGCGCGCGGTGGCTCGTCCCATGCCGCTGGCCGCGCCGGTGACGAGAACGGTCAGGCCCTTGACGGACCGGCTGAGCTCTTTGAACTCGGACATGCTGTTTCCTCGGACGGCCGCTTGTTCTTGTTATGATTGACAAGGCTGGCATCGATCCGCAGACAGGTCAAACAAGCAAGACAAAAGGGGAGGCCGCGATGGCGAACGAGCTCGATTTCTCAGGCAGACAGGTGCTGGTGGTCGGCGGTTCGAGCGGGATCGGCAACGGCATCGCGCAGGCGTTTCGCACCAGGGGCGCGGCTGTTGCCGTTTGCGGCACCCGGGCTCACGCAACGGAATATTCGGTTGAAGAAGGCTCCGATCTCACCGGTCTCGCCTACGCGCAGCTCGACGTCAGCAACCCCACTGCGATCGAGGCGTTCAAGCCGTCCTTCGAGCGGCTCGACGTGCTCGTGCTGGCGCAGGGCGCCGTGCTCTACCGGCGCGGGGAATTCGAGATGAGCGGTTTTCGCAAGGTGGTCGAGGTCAATCTGATGAGCCTGATGGCTTGCGCCACGCGGTTTCATTCCATGTTGCGGGATGCGAAGGGGTCGCTGATCATGGTGTCCTCGACCGCGGCCTATCATTCCACCATGGGCAATCCCGCCTATAATGCCTCGAAGACCGGTGCGGTCGGATTGACGCGGACGCTGGGCGAGGCCTGGGCGGAAGACGGCATTCGCGTCAACGGCATCGCGCCGGGGCTCGTCGACACCAAGATGACGAAGGTGACGACCGACAATCCCAAGCGGCTCGAAGGCGCGCTCGCGCGCATCCCGCTGCGGCGATTGGGCACGCCGGCCGACATGGCGGGCGCGGCGCTGTTCCTGGCCTCTCCGCTGTCGTCCTACATCATCGGTCAGACGCTGGTCGTCGATGGCGGGCTGATCTTGTAGATATTGTAGCGGATGAGCGAAGCGACATCCGGGACTTGGCTCGCACCGTTCCCGGGTATCGCTGCGCTCACCCGGGTTACGGACCTTCATCCGGAATACACTTCAACTGGATTGGAACCGCGCCGCGCCTGATCGGTTACTTGGGCTGACCCCCGAGGAGGACCATCATGGATACGGACCGGATTGTTGGAGCGGCCAAGGATTACGCCGGTAAGGCGGAAAGCGCGATCGGAGACATGGCAGGCGATTCCAAGACGCAGGCCTCAGGCAAGGCACGGGAAGCTGCGGGGACCGTGCAGAATCTCTACGGGCAGGCCAAGGATGCCGTGCGCGATGCCACGGATACCGCGGCGAGCTACGCCAAGGACGCCTACGAGAACAGCGGCGATACTTTCCGCGACGGCTCGCAGGCGATTGCCCAGAAGGTGAAGGATAACCCGCTCGGTGCACTGATGGTGGCCGGCGGTATCGGCTTCGCGCTCGCGCTGCTGATGTCGCGCCCCGCGCGCCGTCCGCCCACGCGCTGGCGTTATTGAGGCTTCCAACCAAGTCGTAACAGACTCTGGATGTCGTGCCCCGGACGCAATGCGGCGTTGAAAAACGCCGCATTGCCGGCCGGGGCGCATTCTTTTGTAAATGCCATGAACCGGCTCTGCGCAGCAGCATTACACGCTGCGCCCGTCCGAGAGCGAGACCTCGCTTACCGGAACATCTCCGCCGATCGCCCGACGCTGCCGGGCGGGCGCGGAATCCCTGGATTTGCGTTGGGATTCGGGCTGCGCGGCGCGGGCGTCAGTTGACGCGGCGCAGGCGCAGGCTGCGGCGAACCGAAGCCGAAGAAATCACGCAGCGACGGCTGGGCCTGGGCCGGCTGCTGCACCACCGGCGGCTTCTTCGGCGCGAGCTTTTGCGGAGCGATCGCCGCGGCTGCGCCCGGCGCAGCGGAAGCCGCACCGCCATCAGGCGTCGTCGCGGCAACGGGCGTATCGCCCTTGGCCTGCTCGCGGCCGACTTCGCGGCGCGGCCAGGCGTAATCGTCGGCACGGCCGGCGGGAGCCGCCAGCGGCTCACCCTTCACCATCGTCTTTGCGGCCAGCGCGTCGACGGCGGCGGGACGCGAGCCTGGGCCACCCAGCAATTGATCGGTCGAAATCGAGGCTGCAACCAGCGGCACGATCGGCCCCGCCAGCGGCCGCGGTGCGGGCTTGCCGGGCTCGGCGCTGGTGTCGGGCGTCGCCGGCTCGCTCGGCAGCGCGATCGGGCCGGAGCGTCCTGCCAGCAGGCGCGTGATCTCGCGCTCGACATAATGCGCGAGTTTGCGCGCGCCGGGCTTGGTGAAGTAAACGCCGTCACCGCTGCGCAGCTGGCGGATCTGACCTTCGAAGTCCGGGCCCTTCTGCAGGAAGCGGCCGGCCTCATCGACAAAGCCGTCCCAGACGTCGACATAGGTGATGCCGGCCTTGGCCGCGCCTTCACGGTAGAGCGAATCCAGGAACAGCATGTCCGCGGTGCCCTTCGGGCCGCGGATCGCGGGCAGGCCGACCCACAGCACCGGCACGCCCTTGCTCTTGAGGACGCCCGCGAGCTCTTCGATCTTCTTGCCGTAGAGCTCGACCCAGCGCTCGTCGCGGAATTCGTAGAGGCCGTTCGGATTGCGCGCGGTCTTCTCCGGCGCGGCCGCCGGCGTGTCGGCGTTGTCGGCATCGTCCTGCGGCAGATCGGCATCGGCAGGCTTGTCGTCCGGCTTGGCGGCGGTGTCATGGCCGGGCTTGGTATCCCCCGGCTTCGCCGGCTGTTTGGCGCGCGCGCCCTTGTCGTTCTTCTTGTCCTTGTCTGCGGCGGCCTTGTCCGTCTTGTCGGCGACGGGCTCGCGGATCGCGCTGCGGTCGTTGAGGCCCAGCATGACGACGATCACGTCGGGCTTTTCGGTCTCGAGGATGCCCCTTGCGGCAGCCGTCCAATCCGCGGGCTCGCCGCGCGGCTGATACCTGATCAGACCCGACGTGGTCCGGTGCTTGCGGATCACGCCCATGTCGGGCTGCTCGGCATACGCATCCTCCAGGCCGTAGGCGAGCCAGTCGGCCATGGCGTCGCCGATCACCAGCACGTTCTTCTCAGGCGTGGTGTCGCGCTTGGCGGGCGAGGGCGCGCGCGAATAATCCTGGCGCGGCGCTTGCGGCTGTTGCTGCTGGAACGGTGCAAAGAAGTCGCCGCCGAACCAGCCGCCGCCGCCTCCACCGCCCCGTTGTGGCGGCGGAGCCTGGCGCTGCGGCGGGCCGCCGAAGCCGGGGAAGTTGAAGAACTGCGCCGAGGCGGGCCCCGCGACCGAGACCAGAATCGCAAGCGCCGTCCCCAGCGCGATCAGCGGGCCGGTCTCGGTCAGCACCTTGAACAGGGACTTCGGCTTCGACATGCGATCTCGGGCCAGCGCAATGGGGGTCTGGAACAGGTCCATATAATACCGGAATCAGGCCGCAAACGGGCAAATTCCATCGCCATAAATCGCCCGATAGGGCCGGCGGTCAAGGCCGATCCTAGCGACGTCGACGGGAACGGTTACCGGCCAGAACCGGGGCAGTACGGATCCGCTCCCAATTGTGATCCATCCGACAACCTGAATGATATTTTCGGAATAAGATCCTCCTGTAATTGCAATTATCCCATTTCAGCAACGTTAATTTGTGGAGTCTTAGCCATGCAGGACATGACGAAGTCGCGTGCGCAAGCGGAGCAGTTGCTCGAGAAGCAGGCGGAACAGGCCAAGGCGAAGCGGCCGCAAGGCCATGGACGGGCCGAACGTGGTCTGGATGCGGTGGCTTACCATCCGGAAGGTTTTGGTCGGTTCGGCCGGATGTTCCCCGAACTCGCCCGTGCCCGTTTCGGCGATACTCTGCCGCAGGAGCAGGAGGTCATGAAGGCGATCGCCGCCACAATGATCAAGACAGGCGATCTCGGCGCTCCGATCGACGAGGCCGAGCCGGTGGACGAAAATCCGGCGATCAAGGCGGGCTATACCTATTTCGGCCAGTTCATCGACCACGACATCACCTTCGATCCCGCCTCCGATCTCGACCGCGACAATGATCCCAACGCAACCGAGGATTTCCGGACGGCCCGGCTCGATCTCGACTCCATATACGGCCGCGGGCCGGCGGATCAGCCTTATCTCTACAATCCGGACCTCACCATCAAGCTGGGCTTCGACAAGACGCCGGCCTATCTGAAGGGCAAGAAGCGTTGCGACGTGCAGCGCGCGCCGCGCGACGAGAGCGGGGAAGTCGACGACGCACACCAGGATTGCCCACGTGCCATCATCGGCGACAAGCGCAACGATGAGAACAACATCGTCATACAGATCCATGCGCTGTGGCAGCGATTTCACAACAAGATCATGCTGGATCTCGCCAAGCCCTCGACTGCGAAGGGAAATGAGCGCCCTGGCATCACAGGGCTTGCGGCTTTCAACACGGCGCAGCGCATTGTGCGGTGGCACTATCAATGGGTCGTGCTGCACGACTTCGTGCGGCGCGTCGTCGGGGACAAGATGTTCAACGCCGTCTACAACGGCGGCAAACCGAATATCCAGTTCTACAAGCCGGAAGCCGCGCGCTATCCGTTCATGCCCGTTGAGTTCTCGGTCGCGGCCTATCGGTTCGGTCACTCCATGGTCCGGCCAAGCTACTCGCTGAGCGCGGAGATACCGCATCAGAAGACGAATTCGCTCGATCGACTGGCCATCTTCAAGCCGAACTTCAGCTGCGACGACGTGCAGAGCCTGAACGGCTTTCGTCCGTTGCCGCCGGAATGGGGCATCGACTGGAGCTTCTTCCTGCCCGACGTGAAAAGCGATCTGCCGAAACCAACGAAGGAGCTTCCATTCGGAAACTTCATCCGGCCGCAGCCGGCCTATCGAATCGACTCGATGCTCGTCGACCCGCTGGCCAGCTTGCCTGATCTGCGCAATGAAAGGCTCGATCGCAGGTCTCTGCCGAGCCTGAATCTCCAGCGCGGCATAGCGCTTGGCTTGCCGAGTGGGCAGGCGGTGGCACGGCGCATGGGTTTGACGCCGCTGACCGACGAGCAGCTCTGGATCGACGAGGGAAACCTGACCGACGAAGCGGCCGTGAAGGCCCGCCGCGAGATGTTCAAGGCGAATTTCGCACAGCTGCATGAGAATGCGCCGCTCTGGTACTACATCTTGCGCGAGGCCGAACTGACCGATCAGGTCAAGACCGCCTTCGAGGACGACGCCAAGAAGAAGCGTACGGCAAAGCTCGGCGGCAGCCGGCTGGGTGACGTGGGCGGCCGTATCGTCGCCGAGGTCCTGATCGGCCTCGTGGTCGCCGACAGCCAGTCCTATCTCGTCCAGGTCCCGCACTGGCGGCCCAGCGTGAAGGACATGTCGGCTCCGGGAGCCAGGTTCGAACTCTCCGACGTCGTGAACTACGTTGACAGCTGAGGAGCCGGCGCGGCGCGATTTTACCGTCCGCGCAGCCGTTCCAGTGCGTCGGAGGAGGCAAAACCGTCCGCGGGCACTCCGATCGAGGCCTGGAAATTGCGCAGGGCTTCCCGGGTCTGGCCGCCGAACTGGCCGTCCGGGGTACCCTTGTAGAAGCCGCGCTGGGCCAGCAGCTGCTGCAGTTCCAGCCGCTCGGTGCGGGACAGCTCGCGTTCCTGCCGCGGCCAAGGCTGCACGAAGGGCTGCCCTCCGCGCAGGCGGTCGGCGAAATGGCCGATCGCCAGCGCGTAGGCCTCGGCCGGGTTGTACTTCATGATCACCCGGTAGTTCTGCAGCATCAGGAAGCCGGGCCCCTGCGCGCCGGCGGGAGCCAGCAGATAGGCTTTCTCTCCCGGATGCGGGAATGGCTGGCCGGTCGCGCGCTTGAGCCCGAGCTTCTCCCATTGCGCGATCGGCATCGCCTTGGCGCGGTCGGCCAGCATGTAGTTGAAGCCCTTGGGCACCACGACCTCGAAGCCCCAGGTCTGGCCGGCCTGCCAGCCGTCTTTCTTCAGGTTGTTGGCGGTCGAGGCGATCAGATCGGTCGGATTGTCGACGACGTCGCGGCGGCCGTCGCCGTCACCGTCGACGGCAAAGCGTTTGAACGCGGTCGGCATGAACTGGGTCGGGCCGAACGCGCCGGCCCAGGAGCCGCGCATCTGCTCGGGCCTGAGATCGCCGCGGTTGACGATCTCCAGCGCGGACAGGAACTCGTCCTTGAAATAGGCCTGGCGGCGGCCGATGCAGGCGAGCGTCGCGGTGGATTGCAGCACGCTGCGGTCGCCCATCTGCGTCGAATAATTGGACTCGATGCCCCAGATCGAGGCGATGATGTAGCGATCGACGCCGGTGGCCTTTTCGGTGGCGTCGAACTGCGCCTTGTATTTGGCCAGCACCTCGCGGCCCTTGGCGAGGCGGTTGTCGTTCACGAGGATGTCGAGATAGTCCCAGATCGACTTGGTGAACTCCGGCTGCGAGTCCATGAGGTCCATGATGCGCAGATCAGGCGAAAGCCCGGCCGTGAAACGCTGGAAGTTTTCCTGCGTGACGCCGCGCCGCGCGGCATCGGGCCACATCCCGGCGACGCAATTGTTGAAATTGGAGGCCGCCTCGCGGATCGCCGCGGCCGTCATCAGCGGATGGCCGGAAGCGCCGTCCTCGCCGCTCCAGGGCAGGGCGCCGCCGGGACCGGGCGGGGCTTGCGAGGGCGCCGGGTTCGCACCCGAGAAGAGGCCGCCGAACAGGTTGGACAGGCCGTTCTGCGCCTGGGCGTGTGCGCTGACGGGCAGCAGCAGCGCGCCCGCGATCATCGCCGCGCCGGTCACGGCTCCCGCCCGTCTTGCCTGCCCTGCCACCAATTGCGTCATGTCCCACCCATAGGCCTGAAAAATCCGGCATCAGGAGGCCCGGTTACGGTTGCCAATAGCTTAACAAAGGTAAAATTTTGGTGGCGGCCTTTTTCTTAACTCTGCGCGGATGAGGCCCCACATCCGCCTTTGTTGGCGGCTGCAAACAGGCTAGCTAGGAGCCATTGCGCTGTTCCAATCCCCGTTCCACGTGCCCCCAGGTATTCGAACAATCACATGAAAATTCGCAAAGCCGTATTCCCCGTCGCCGGCCTCGGCACCCGTGTCCTGCCCGCCACCAAGGCGATGCCGAAGGAAATGCTGACCATCGTCGACAAGCCGCTGATCCAGTACGTCTATGACGAGGCGCGGGAGGCCGGCATCGAGCACTTCATCTTCGTCACCGGCCGCAACAAGAGTGTCATCGAAGACCATTTCGACCGGATGTACGAGCTCGACGCCACGCTGGCCGCGCGCGGCAAGAAGGCCGAGCAGGACGTCCTGGCGCAGAACCAGCCCGAAGCCGGCGCCGTCAGCTTCACCCGCCAGCAGGCGCCGCTCGGCCTCGGTCATGCGGTCTGGTGCGCGCGCGACATCGTCGGCAACGAGCCGTTCGCCGTCGTGCTGCCCGACGAGCTCGTGCTCAACTCGCCCGGCTGCCTCAAGCAGATGATCGAGACGGCCTCGACGCTCGGCGAGAAATCCAATCTGGTCGCGGTCGAGGCAGTGCCCGACCATCTCACCCATCAATACGGCATCTGCGGCGTCGGCAAGCGCAACGGCAAGATGTTCGAGGTCGACGGCATGGTCGAGAAGCCGGCCAAGGGCACCGCGCCCTCCAATCTCTCGATCACCGGCCGCTACATCCTGCAGCCCGAGATCTTCAAGATCCTCGAGACCCAGGAGCGCGGGGCCGGCGGCGAGATCCAGCTCACCGACGCCATGATCGGGCTCGCCAAGTCGCAGAAATTCTACGGCGTCGAGTTCGAGGGCGAGCGCCATGATTGCGGCTCCAAGCCCGGCTTCCTCCGCGCCAACATCGCCTACGGCCTGAAGCGCCCGGAGCTGCGCGACGGACTGATCGCGGAGATGAAGAAATATCTGGGGCAGTAGCCCCAATCGTCATTGCGAGCGAAGCGAAGCAATCCAGAAACCCTCCGCGGAGATGGTCTGGATTGCTCGTCGCAAGGGCTCCTCGCAATGACGGAGAGAGGGGGCTCTCACGCCACCAGCGACAGCTTCGGCAGGCTCGCGACCACCGACTGATTGCGTCCGCCGGCCTTCGCCGCATAGAGCGCCTTGTCGGCGGCGGCGACCAGGATGGCCCAGTCCATGCCGGCGGTGGGAACGAGGCTGGCGACACCGCAGGACACCGTGGAAATCACCTCGTCGTCGGACCAGCCTTGCACCTTGGCGCGGATCGCCTCGGCGACCTTGAAGGCGTCGGTGGCAGACGTGTTCGGCAGCAGCACGGCGAATTCCTCGCCGCCATAGCGCGCGGCGCAGTCGCCGGCCCGGCTCACCGAATCGGAAATGCAGATGGCGATGCCGACCAGCACCTGGTCGCCGGCCTGGTGGCCGAAGGTGTCGTTGTAGGCCTTGAAGTGATCGGCATCGATCATCAACAGCGCGACCGGCGCCTTCTGGCGCATGGCTCGCCGCCATTCGACGTCGATGACCGAATCGAACTTGCGGCGGTTTCGCAGGCCGGTGAGCGCGTCCGTCGTCGCCATCTCCTCGAGCTTGCGTTCGGCCTCGGCGCGGCGGCCGATCTCGCGCGCGAGCACCAGCGTCGATCCCAGCATGAACAGGATGAGCGCCACCATAACGGCACCGATCCGGTAGGCTTCCTTCTGCCACAGCTCGAACACCGCGCTCAGGGGCTTGCCGGCAACGACGAACAGCGGGCTCGTGCCGCTGCTTCGAACATACAGCCTCGGGGTCGTGTCGACGGGGCCCTGGCCGGCATAGGCACCGCCCGCACGTAGATTGTCCGCCTTCCAGTCCTGGCGCGCGCCGAGGTTCTTGCCGATCACGTCGAGGTCGAACGGCCGCCGCATCATGATGGTGCGGTCGCGGTTGAGCACGGTGATGGTGTCTTCGGGGCCGAGGTTCAGCCGGTCGAACAATTCGTGGAAATAGCTGAAGCGGATCGAACCGGCGACGACGCCTATGAAGCCGCCATCGGTGTCGCTGATGCGCCGGCTCAGCACGATCGAATAGGCGCCGCGAAACAGCATGGGACGGCTGATGAACAGTCCGGCTCCGGGGTTGTCGCGATGGACCTTGAAGTAGTCCTCCTCGCTCCGGTTCTCCGGTGCAGGATCGAGCGTGGAGGCGTCGATCGTCAGTTTGCCCGCAGCATCGAACACCTGGATGGCACCAAAATGCCTGGCTGTCATGGCGTGGTCGAACAGGATCAGGTGACGGATCGGCTTCGACACGGTCGCGAGTTCGGGCAGCAGCATGTTGCTGGCAACCGCCTTCAGCGCCAGGTCGTAAATCTCGACGTTGCGGCCTATGTCGGATTCGATGGTCGTCGCCAGGTTCTCCAGCGTCTGGCGGGCGAGCGCCTCCTCGCCCCGGCGCATGTCGAGCATGACGTTGACGCAAATGGCGGAAAAGCCGATCACCGTCACCACGGACGAGATGATCAGCAATTTCGCCGAAATCCGCCACGGCCGGCGGGCCATGACTTCGCGCCATCCAGACAGCATCGCTTGCTCCCGATCCCGATGGATGCGCCCGAAAGCTTGAGTAGTGTTTAAGCCGCGACGCCGCTGTCGCAATGAGTTAAGAAACGGTTTATCCGGCTATCGATTTTCAGCAGGCCCGATCGATTGGATGATCCGGGCTTGGGACGAGAGGACGATTGTGAACGACTACGACGCGTTGCGCGAATATCTGCTGCGGCAGAAGCAGGCCGAATTCGTCCTGAGCTTCGAACAGATCGAGGAGATCATCGGCGCCGCCTTGCCGCGCGCGGCCAACCGTGCCTCATGGTGGGACACCTCGCGCAGCCCCGACATCCAGATGCCGCAGCGAGAGGCCTGCCTCGCCGCGGGTTTCAAGGCGATGCGGATGCCGGATGGGGAGAGCGTGCGGTTCACGAAGCTGAAGAAGGACGGGCGGCGCTAGCGCGATTCCTCCTTTCTCCCCTTGTGGGAGAAGGTGGCGCGAAGCGCCGGATGAAGGGTTGCTTCGGCATCTTCAACTGAGAGATTTGGACTCGCGGAGACATACCCCTCACCCCCGCTCGCTGCGCGAGCGGACCCTCTCCCGCAAGGGGAGAGGGAAGAAAGATCAGCTCGCCGCTTCCAGCCGCACTTCCGTCAAGAGCCGCATCGCGGCGTCCGCGTCCATCGGCTCGCCGAAGGCAAAGCCCTGCGCGTATTCGCAGCCCATCTGGTAGAGCTCGACCGCGTCGGAATCGGTCTCGGCGCCTTCGGCCACCACGTCCATGCCGAGATCGTGCGCGAGCGCGATGATCGACTTCAGGATCACGGGGCGCGTGCCGCGGTTGGTGGTACGCACGAAGGACTGGTCGATCTTGATGGTGTCGAACGGGAAGCGCTGCAGATAGGCGAGCGACGAATGGCCGGTGCCGAAATCGTCGAGCGACAGCCCGGTGCCGAGCTCGCGGATCCGCGTCAGCATCTGCGCCGCGTGCTCCGGATTCTCCATCACCAGCGATTCCGTCAGTTCGAGCTTGAGCGTGCCGCGGGCCACCGAGGAGCGCGACAGCACGGTACGGATGTCGTGGATCAGATCGTGGCGCAGCAACTGCCGCGACGAGACGTTGACGGAGGCGAAGATCGGCTCGCGCGAGCGCATCGCGCGCTGCCAGATCGAGAGCTGCTTGGCGGTCTGGTCGAGCACGAACATGCCGAGGTCGACGATCAGGCCGGTCTCTTCCGCGATGGTGATGAATTCCGAGGGCGCCATGCGGCCGAGCTTCG
Organism: Bradyrhizobium amphicarpaeae; assembly: GCF_002266435.3. NCBI lineage: Bacteria > Pseudomonadati > Pseudomonadota > Alphaproteobacteria > Hyphomicrobiales > Nitrobacteraceae > Bradyrhizobium > Bradyrhizobium amphicarpaeae. Next base: position 6,244,016 of record NZ_CP029426.2, on the reverse strand, counting down.
GGTGATCCCAGCGCACCAGCGCTTCGAAGCCGGCGACCGAACGATCCTCCAGCCGAACGATCGGCTGGTACAGGATGGTGAGCTCCTGCCGCTCGATGGCGCGGCGCAGCTCGCTCTCCAGCGTCAGGCGGTCGGTCTTCCGCGCGCGCATCGCGGGCTTGTAGACGTCGATGCGGTCGCCGCCGATGCGCTTGGAATGGTACATCGCGAGCTCGGCGTCCTTGATGATCTCGTCCGTCAGCTGCGTCTGTGGATCGGAGAGCGCAAGGCCGATCGACGCCGTGAGGAAGATCTCGCGGTCGTTGAAGGCGATCGGCGCGCGGATGGTCTTGCGGATGGTCTCGGCGAAGGCGGTGATGCGGGCCGGGTCCTGCTCCGACAGCAGGATCAGGCCGAACTGGTCGCCGGCCATGCGGGCCAGCGTGTCCTGCGGTTTCAGGATGCGGGTGAGGCGGCGGGCGAGGGTGAGCAGAATGGAATCGCCGACCGCGATGCCGACGGAATCGTTGACCTGCTTGAAGCGGTCGAGGTCGATCACCATCAGCGTCGGCCGCAGCGTCGGCATGGTCTTGGCGAAATGCGCCACCGCACCCAGCCGGTCCATGAACAGTTTTCGGTTGGGCAGGCCGGTGAGATTGTCATGCACGGAATCGTGCAGCAGGCGCTCCTCGGCATTGCGCAGCTCGGTGACGTCGGTGAGCGTGCCGACCACGCGCGAGACCTCGCCGTCGGAGCCGACCACCGGGCGCGCCTTCAGCGCGAACCACATGAAATGGCCGTCCGGCGTGCGCAGGCGGAAATCCTGAACCAGGCGGCCGCGGCGCTGGTCGAGCACGCTGTCGAGCGCGGCGCGAAAGCGGTCCTGGTCGAGCGGATGCAGTACTTCGAGCCAGGAGGCGGCCGGGCCTTCCAGCGTGCCGCGCTTCAGTCCGAGCAGAGCTTCGGTCTCGGGGCTGGTGAAAACCTTGTCGGCGGACACGTCCCAGTCCCAGATCAGGTCTCCGGACCCGGCCAGCGCCAGGGCGCGCCGCTCGATGTCGGAGACCACGCCGGTGGTGGCGCCGCCGCCCGCAAAGGCGTGCTGCATCACCGTGAAGCCGATCAGCATCACGATCAGGACGAGGCCGCCGAGCAGGGCCGGGCCGACGATGTCGTTGGTCACGGAACCCGCCACCGTCATGCCGGCCGCGACCACCCAGACCACCAGCAGGAACCAGGTCGGGATCAACAGCACCGCGCGGTCGAAGCCGTGGGTGGAGAGGTAGACGATCAGCGCGAAGCCGGCGAAGGCGATCAGCACCAGCGAGATGCGCGCGATGCCGGAGGCCACCGCCGGATCGAACAGGGCCAGCGCGACCAGCGAGCCCAGGAACGCCAGCCAGCCCACCGTGATGTGCGAATAGCGCACGTGCCATCGACTGAGATTGAGATAGGCGAACAGGAACACCAGCAGCGTGGCCGCCAGGATCGCCTCACCCGCCGCGCGCCAGATGCGCTCGGCGTTGTTCGACATATCGAGCACCTTGCCCCAGAACCCGAAATCGACGCCGATATAAACCAGCACCGCCCAGGCCAGCGCTGCGGCCGCCGGGAACATGATGCTGCCCTTCACCACGAACAGAATGGTGAGAACGAGAGCCAAAAGGCCGGAGATGCCGATCACAATGCCCTGGTAGAGCGTGAACGAGTTGACCTTGTCCTTGTAGGCTTCCGGCTCCCACAGATAGAGCTGCGGCAGCTTGTCGGTGCGCAGCTCCGCGACGAAGGTCACGACGGCGCCGGGGTCGAGCGTGACGCGGAAGACGTCGGCGGTCGGGCTTTCCTGCCGCTCCGGCCGGTCGCCGGTGGATGGCGTGATGGTCGCGATGCGCGACAGGCCGAGGTCGGGCCACAGCAGCCCCGAGGAGACGATGCGGTAATGCGGGGCGACGATCAGGCGGTCGAGCTGGTCGTCGGTGTTGTTGGCGAGCGCGAACACCACCCAGTTCTGGCCGCCTTCGCGGGCGCGCACCTCGATGCGGCGGACGATGCCGTCGGTGCCCGGCGCAGTGGAGACCTGGATGCGGTCGGCATCGCTGCGCTGATGCTCGAGCACGCCGGTGAGGTCGATCGCGGGCGCGTCGCTGCGGACGCTGACAGCGTCGAGCGCGCGCGCGGGATACGCGGCGACGAGAATCATGAGGCCCAGCGCGATGGGCGCGAGGCACCTGATCAGACGCAAGGTCAGTTCTCCGCGTTCGACGCAAACTCTTCAGATGAAGACGATTTCAGACCGAACGGGTGCGTTCGGTGCGTCGCGATAGATGCCACGAAAGCAAGGAAAATCAAAGGGTTTCCGCCGCTGCCTGTGGGCCGGCGGCCTAGACCTCCAACACAATTTTGCCAATATGTGCGCTCGTCTCCATGCGCCGGTGCGCATCGGCCGCCTTTTCCAGCGGGAAAGTGCTGTCCATCAGCGGTTTGACCCGGCCTTCGCGCAAAAGCGGCATCACTTTCGCTTCGATCGCGGCCACCATCGCCGCCTTGTCCGCATTAGTACGGGGGCGCAGGGTCGAGCCGGTATGGGTCAGGCGCTTGACCATCACCTTGGCGATGTTGACGGTGACCTTGGGGCCGTTGAGGGTTGCGATCTGCACGATCCGGCCGTCGACCGCGGCGGCATCATAATTGCGGTCGACATATTCGCCGGCGACCATGTCGAGGATGAGGTTGACGCCTTCCTTGTTGGTCGCTTCCTTGACCACGGCGACGAAGTCTTCGCTCTTGTAATTGATGGCGCGATCGGCGCCGAGCTTGAGGCAGGCATCGATCTTGTCCTGCGATCCCACGGTGACGAACACCTTCGCACCGAACGCCTTGGCGAGCTGGATCGCCATGGTGCCGATGCCGGAGGAGCCGCCATGGATCAGCAGCGTCTCGCCTGCCTTCAGGCCACCGCGCTCGAACACGTTGTGCCAGACCGTCATCAGGGTTTCCGGCAGCGCGCCGGCTTCCTTCATGGACAGCGCGGGCGGAACGCTCATCGCCTGGGCGTCCTGGGCGATGCAGTACTGCGCATAACCTCCGCCGGCAACGAGCGACATCACCTTGTCGCCGATCTTGTGCCGCTTGGCATTGCTGCCGACCGCCACCACTTCGCCCGCGATCTCGAGACCGGGCAGGTCGCTGGCGCCGGGCGGCGGCGGATAGGCGCCGGAGCGCTGTGCGACGTCGGGCCGGTTGACGCCGGCAGCCATCACCTTGACCAGGATTTCGTCGGGACCGGGCTGCGGAAGGGCGCGTTGTTCCGGCACCAGCACCTCCGGTCCGCCCGGCTTGGAGATGGCGACCACGGTCATTTGCGCAGGCAGCTTGTCCATGATGTGTCCTTGGGTGAAGGTGCGGGATGAACGAGGCCATTGATTAGCCAGCGCGCTCCGGACTGGCAACTGTCTCAGCCGTGTGGTCCGGTCCGCGGACGAGAGGAGGAACGAGGATGGCGACGGAAGACGACGACCGCCCGCGCAAGAAGATCAGCCATGAAATCGGACAGGACCTCTCACTGTTGTCGGTCGAGGAACTGACCGAGCGCGTCACGCTGCTGAAGTCCGAGATCGCAAGGTTGGAGGAAGCCGCCACCAAAAAGCGCGCCTCGCGCGACGCGGCGGATAATTTTTTCAAGAAGTAGGCTCTCGCGCCTCCCATCGTGTCCCGGACGCGGTGCAGCCGTGCAACGCTGCTCCGCTGAGCCGGGACCCATGTCTCTCCAACGCCTCACCCAAAGCGCTGGGCCCCGGCTCTGCAACGCACCGCTACGCGCTGCGCTGCGTCCGGGGCACGAGACCCCACTCGGCCACTGACCGACATGGCTAACGAACCCTCAAAAAAATCGCTCGTTTACTCCAGATTAAGCTTTCGGGTTTATGACTGGAACTGTCCTCGTTTGGACACCGAGTGGCTCCTGTCCACTCTGTTTGACGCCTCCCTGTTATCAACTTTCAAAGCCGCCGGTCATCCGGCGGCTCTTTTTTTGCGTTTTTGCATCGCGTTGCGGTTGAATTCCCGGGGAGCAACCCGTGGAAACCATATCCGCGCTTGTCACTGGACTCGGCGTCCCGCCCGCGCAATGATTTGTTCATCATAAGCCGGCTGCCAAAGCCGGGCAGTCAAACAGTTGCGTAAGAGGCGTTAACCATGGAACGTTTGCAGGCCGACGGCGCTCTCGTTCAACTCAGCGAGCGATTCACCAATTCTGCGGCGTTCGGCGTCCTGTTCCGCGAGGGCATGGATCTTGTCGAAGAGACCGCCGCCTATCTCGACGGCGCCGGCCGCACCGAGGCCAAGGCGCTCGATCGTGCGGTCAGCCTTACCTACGCGACCGAGAGCATGCGCCTCACCACCCGCCTGATGCAGCTTGCTTCCTGGTTGCTGTTGCATCGCGCGGTGAAGGAAGGCGAGATGACGCTCGGCCAGGCCAACCGCGAGAAGACCAAGGTCAAGCTCAGCGCCGCCGATCCCGGCCCCGACGACACCATCGAGAAGCTGCCCTCGCAGCTCCAGGATCTGATCTATCGCTCGATGAGCCTACAGACCCGCGTGCGCCGCCTCGACACCACCATCCACACCCCGCCGGCCGAGTACACCGCGATCGGCAATCCGCTGGTGCCGCACCTCAACGCGCTGAAGGCGGCGTTCGAGCGGTAAGCGCCGACCGAAAATCCGATGTTGATCCCGTCACCCTGAGGTGGCCGCTCCTTCAGCGGCCCTCGAAGGGCGACGGCCCGGCTGCCAGCGTGGGGCCGTGCATCCTTCGAGGCTTCCGGCGCGATGCTTTGCATCGCGCCGCTCGCGCCTCCAGCGACAATGGCTTCGCCATTGCGCGGGGATGACGGGTCTGGCAGCGAGGCGATGACACGCCCCAAAACAAAAACGCCCCCGTCTTGCGGGGGCGTTTTCGTCTCCAGCCTTTGCGGGCCGGATCAATCCTTTTTGAGAAAGCCCGAAAACTTCTTCTGGAAGCGCGAGACGCGGCCGCCACGGTCCAGCATCTGGGCGTTGCCGCCGGTCCAGGCCGGGTGCGACTTCGGGTCGATGTCGAGGTTCAGCGTGTCGCCTTCCTTGCCCCAGGTGGAGCGGGTCAGGTACTCGGTTCCGTCGGTCATCACGACCTTAATCGTATGATAATTCGGGTGAATTTCGGCTTTCATGGCAATTCCTCGGCGCCCCGGCGCCTTCTTGGGTGGCTAACGAATGACGGATTTGGGCGGCTCTATACCGCACGAAACCCCACAAAACAAGCCATCCTGGCCTCTGAACCGGGCTAGCCCCTAAGGGACATCCCGGATTTGCCACTACCCTTGCACCGGCCTATTGGGAGCAAACGAATGCAATGGGTTGGATCTCATGAGCGCAGTGGAACGGCTTGATGGCCAGTATGTCGACCAGCCCAAAATGAACGCCGCGGACACCCCCTCGATCGAGGCCGAGCTGATCGAAGAGCCGGCCAAGGGTCGCGCCAAGCTGCGGCCGCTGCTTGCGCTGGCGCCCTATGTCAGCCGCTATCGCGGCCGGGCGGCGCTGGCCTTCGTCGCGCTCACGGTCGCGGCATTGACCACGCTGCTGGTGCCGGTCGCGGTGCGCCGGATGATCGATTTCGGCCTGACGCCCGAGGGCATCGAGCTGATCAACGATTACTTCTCGGTGATGCTCGCGGTGGTGGGCGTGCTCGCGCTGGCCAGCGCCGCGCGCTACTACCTCGTGATGACGATCGGCGAGCGCATCGTCGCCGACCTCAGGCGTGACGTGTTCGCTCACCTGCTCTCGCTGTCTCCCGCCTTCTTCGATTCCGCACGCAGCGGCGAATTGATCTCGCGGCTGACCGCCGACACCACCCAGCTCAAATCGGCCGTCGGCGCCTCGGTATCGATCGCGCTGCGCAATCTCATGATGTTTCTCGGCGCGACGGCGATGATGGTGATCACCAGCCCGAAGCTGTCGGGCTTCGTGCTGCTGGCCATTCCCCTGATCGTGCTGCCGCTGGTGGCCTTCGGGCGCTGGGTGCGGCGTCTGTCGCGCAACGCACAGGACACGCTGGCCGAGGCGTCGGCCTATGCGGGCGAGCTGGTCGGCGCGATCCGCACCGTGCAGGCCTATACCAGCGAGGCGTTCGCCGAGAAGCGTTTCGGCGGCGAGGTCGAGCAGGCCTATGAGGCCGCGCGGACCTCGACCCAGGCGCGATCCGTGCTCACCGCCATCATCATCTTCATCGTGTTCGCAAGCGTGGTCGCGATCCTCTGGATCGGCTCGCATGACGTGCTGTCAGGCGCGATCTCGCCGGGCCGGCTCGGTCAGTTCGTGCTGTATGCGGTGTTCGCCGCAGCGGGCCTCGGCCAGCTCAGCGAAGTCTGGGGCGAGGTCTCGGCGGCGTCGGGCGCGGCCGAGCGCCTGTTCGAGATCCTGCGTGTGCAGCCCGACATCAAGGCGCCCGCCACGCCGCGCGCGCTGCCGGTGCCGGGACGCGGCGAGGTCGGCTTCGATCAGGTCAGCTTTGCCTATCCGGCGCGGCGCGACGTCAAGGTGCTCGATGCCGTCTCGTTCACGGTGCGCCCCGGCGAGAAGGTCGCGATCGTCGGTCCGTCCGGCGCCGGCAAGAGCACGATCTTCCACCTGCTGCTGCGCTTCTACGACCCGCGCAGCGGTGCGATCTCGCTTGATGGCGTGCCCGTCAGATCCGCCGACCCCCGCGATTTCCGCGCGCGCATCGCGCTGGTGCCGCAGGAATCGAACGTGTTCGCCGCCAGTGCCCGCGAGAACATCCGCTTCGGCCGGCCCGGTGCGACCGATGCGGAGGTCGAGCGCGCGGCCGAGCTCGCGCATGCCGCCGAGTTCATCCGCCGCCTGCCCGAAGGTTTCGACACCCCGCTCGGCGAGCGCGGCGTGACGCTGTCCGGCGGCCAGCGCCAGCGCATCGCGATCGCGCGTGCCATCCTGCGCGACGCGCCGCTCTTGCTGCTCGACGAAGCCACCTCCGCGCTCGACGCCGAAAGCGAAACGCTGGTGCAGACCGCGCTGGAGGAGCTGATGCGCCACCGCACCACGCTGGTGATCGCGCATCGCCTCGCGACAGTCTTGTCCTGCGACCGCATCCTGGTGATGGACCAGGGCAAGATCGTCGAGCAGGGCACCCATGCCGAGCTCGTGGCCGCGAACGGGCTTTATGCACGGCTGGCGAGGTTGCAGTTCGAGGGGGCGTAAAGGTCTTTCTGGTGGTCGCGTAAGCTATTGATTTTGCTTGCGTGGCCTACTGTGCATGGGGTTGTTTTCGCACTTTTGCTTCGTCTCACCGGCACTTCGGCGACAGCGCCGGCACATTTGGCCATGACCAGTTCTTCCAACTGCCGTCCTCACCGACGCAGGCCGACGGGGCTGGGCCGCTCGACGGCGCAGCCGCATGCATCGCTTCGCGCGATGCAAAGTGCTGGTCGACATAGGTCGTCGACAGATAGCCGGCAACGATGACGCCGAGAAAGACCGAGGAGCCCTGGGCCAGGTCGCGCAGCTTCATCGATCGTCTCCCATCCGCTTGCCATCGCTCATTGCACCAACGACTAGCAGACGCCCAGGGATCCCAGCGTGATGGGCCTCACGCTCGCCAAATCATCTTCAGCACCGGCCGGCCCGAGGTCGGGTTCACGTCGTCGCCGGCATGGGCAAAGCCGTTGCGCTCGTAGAAGCGGATGGCGCGAATGTTGTCCCTGTTGACGAGCAGCGTGATGCCCGACGGCGACAGGCGTTTCGCTTCGTCCACCAGCAGCCGCGCGGTGTCCGAGCCCCAGTGATCCGGCCCCACCACGAGCTGGTCGAGATAACCCTCGTCGTCGATGGTGACGAACCCGGTCAGCGCGCCGTCCGCTTCCGCGACGACGATGGACGCCTTCGGCACCAGATCCTTGCGCCAGCGCTCGCGCCACCAGTCGAGCCGCGCGGCAAAATCGATCTGCGGATAGGCCTGCTGCCAGGTGCGGTGCCAGAGGTCGATCGTCGCCGCTTCGTCCTCGACGCGATAGGGACGCAGATGGATCATCCGGATACACTCGTCATGGCCGGGCATAGCCGTTCGAAGGACGGCGTCGCTTCCGCTCGCCTCTGCCCGGCCATCCATCCACTTCGCAACAATCTTGTCTGATGGATTGCCGGGTCAAGCCCGGCAATGACAAGATGTGGCGTAGCCGACACCACTACCGCTCCGTCAGCTTCAGCTCGATACGGCGATTGCGCTTGTAGGCCTCTTCGGTGTTGGCGGTGTCGAGCGGCTGAAACTCCGCGAAGCCGGCCGCGACCAGCCGCTGGGCGGGCACGCCGAGCGAAACCAGATATTGCACCACCGAGATCGCGCGTGCCGATGACAGGTCCCAATTGGATTTGAAGGTCGGGCCGTTGACCGGACGCACGTCGGTATGGCCGTCGACACGCAGCACCCAGGGAATTTCGCTCGGGATCTTCTTGTCCAGATCGATCAGCGCGGCAGCGAGCGTGTCGAGCTCGGCGCGCCCCTCGGGCAGCAGCGTCGCCTGTCCGGTGTCGAAGAACACTTCGGACTGGAACACGAAGCGGTCGCCGACGATGCGGATGTCCGGCCGGTTGCCGAGAATCGCGCGCAGCCGGCCGAAGAACTCCGAGCGGTAGCGCGACAATTCCTGCACGCGCTGCGCCAGCGCCACGTTCAGGCGCGAGCCGAGATCGGCGATGCGGTTCTGCGATTCCTTGTCGCGCTTCTCGCTGGCGTCGAGCGCCTCTTCCAGCGCCGCCAATTGCCGGCGCAGCGCGCTGATCTGCTGGTTCAGCACCTCGATCTGGGCCAGCGCCCGCGCCGAGACCGCCTTCTCCGAATCCAGCGCCTTGCCGAGCTCGGAGGTCTTGCCCTGGGCGTCGTTGCCGGCGGCGGCGAGGCCGTCATAGAGGCCCTTGATGCGGTCGCGCTCGGTCTCGGCCGAGGCGAGGCCGGCCTTCAATTGCGAGACCTGGTCGTCGAGCGTGAGCTTGCCGAGCTTCTCCAGCGACAGCAGCTCGTTGAGCTGCGCGATCTTGGCGTTGAGCTGCTCCAGCGCCTTGTCCTTGCCGGTGACCTCCTGCGACAGGAAGAACTGCACCACCAGGAATACCGACAGCAGGAACACGATCGACAGCACCAGCGTCGACAGCGCGTCGACGAAGCCGGGCCAGTAGTTGAAGGAGGTATCGCCGCGGCGGCCGCGCGCTAAGGCCATTTACGTCTCCGTTCGTTCTCTCGTGTCCCGGACGCGCTGCAGCGTGGAACGCTGCTGCGCAGAGCCGGGACCCATCTGTTGCTCAGAAGGTGCTGGGCCCCGGCTCGGCAGCGCACCACTGCGTGCTGCGCTGCGTCCGGGGCACGAAACCTTCGTTACGTCTCAACTCTTCTCGGGCTGGCGCGCGATGCGTTCCAGCAGGCGGCGGATCTCGCGGTTCTGCTCGCCCTGGCCGTCGGCCCATTCGCGGATCATCTGCTGCTCGGTGCGCATGTGCGACACCAGCGCCTGGATGGCTTCGGCAAGGCTCGCCATTGCCGCCGTGGTGCCGCGGCTGGCGCTGCCTTCCTCGAGCACCGAGCGCAAGCGTTCGACCGCGGCCTGGAGCTCGCCGCTGGCGACCCCGCCGCCGCCGCTGGAAGCGACCGCAACCTCGCCGCTGCCATATTCGCGCACGGTGGTGGCAAGCCAGTCCTCGAGGTCGGTGTAGAAGCGGTTCTGCGCCTGGCTCGATTGCAGATCGAGGAAGCCCAGGATCAGCGAACCGGCGAGGCCGAACAGCGAGCTGGAGAACGAGATGCCCATGCCGCCGAGCGGGGCGGCGAGGCCCTCCTTCAGCGTGTCGAACAGGGCGCCGGAATCGCCGCCGACCTTGAGCCCGTCGATCACCTTGCCGACCGAGCCGACCGTCTCGATCAGGCCCCAGAAGGTGCCGAGCAGGCCGAGGAAGACCAGCAGGCCCGTCATGTAGCGCGAGATGTCGCGGGCCTCGTCCAGGCGGGTCGCGATCGAATCGAGCAGGTGTCGCATGGTGGCCTGGGTGATCGACATCCGCCCGGAACGCTCGCCGCCGAGGATCGCCGCCATCGGCGCCAGCAGTTTCGGGTGCCGGGCCGGCGCCAGGCCGGGATCGGCGATGCGGAAATTATTGACCCAGGAGACCTCGGGATAGAGCCGGATGACCTGGCGGAAGGCCAGGATGATGCCGATGAACAGCACCGCCCCGATCAGGGCATTGAGGCCGGGATTGGCGAAGAAGGCCTGGATGATCTGCTTGTAGAGCACCACGCCGACCAGCGCGCACAGCACCAGGAAGACCAGCATCCGCACCAGGAAGACGCTGGGTGAGGACAGCTTCGTGTACTCGATATCCATGGTGGAGCGGGGCGAGGTGCCTGACGGCATGACCGGTATCATCCATTCCAAAAGCTTGCGTGCGGTGCGCACTATGGCACAGCGCCAGCCCAAAAAAAGCGCCGGATGCGCTGATTTCGGGGCCAGTTGGGGAACCCGGACCGGAAGCGGCGCTTTGATAAGCCAGTACTTGCAGAGATTTGCCAGCCGGGGGGCGCATGAGCGTCGTTTCCGCGATCATCGGGACTGCCGAACGCGTGCCGTTGCCGGACGTCGTGATCCGCGCCGCGATCCAGCGCCTGTGCTCCCGCAGCGCAACCCGCCTTGCGGCGCAGGATGCGGCCACTGACGCCGCTTTCGCCGGACGGATGATGCTGCGGCCGATCGCCGAAAACGCGGAAGCCCGGCGTGAGGAGGTGCCCGCTTCGTTCTTCGCCAAAATGCTCGGCCCCAACCGCAAATATTCCTGCTGCTTCTACAAGACCGACGCGACCACTTTGCAGGAGGCGGAGGAGGAGGCGCTGCGCCAGACCGTCGAGCATGCCGGCCTCGCCGACGGCCAGACCATCCTCGAGCTCGGCTGCGGCTGGGGCTCGCTGTCGCTGTGGATGGCGCGGCAGTTTCCGCGCGCCCGGGTGACGGCGGTGTCGACCTCGCAGGCGCAGCGCGCTCATGTCGAGGAGGAGGCGCGGCGGCGCGGCCTGCCGAACCTGCACGTAGTCACCGCTGACATGAACGTGTTCGCGCCCGACGCCCGGTTCGACCGCATCGTCTCGGTCGAGATGTTCGAGCAGATGATGAACTGGCGCAAGCTGATGACACGGCTGCGGTCATGGCTCGCGCCGGACGGGCGTTTCTACATGCAGATCGTCACCCATCGCTCCGGCTCGCAGCTGTTCGACCGGCTCGATCGCGAGGACTGGATCGCGCAGCACGTCTTCACCGGCGGGCTGATGCCGAGCCATCATCTCGTCAGGCAGTTCGACGACATCTTCACGGTCGAGAAGGAATGGTGCTGGAGCGGCACGCATTATCAGCGCACCGCCAACGACTGGCTCGCCAATGTCGACGCGCATGGGGACGCGATCGAGGCGTCCCTGCGCCAGGTCCATGGCGAACAGACCAGCCTGTGGACGCGGCGATGGCGCTGGTTCCTGCTCGCGACAGCGGGCCTGTTCGGCTATGCCGATGGAACCGAATGGGGCGTCAGCCACTATCGGATGAAGGCTGCGGAGTAATTGCGATGTTCCGTCGCAGCACGCCGCGATGGAACCGGATTCACGATCCGGTGACTCCAGAAAACACCCGTCTTTAGAATGGGATAGGTCGTGTGACAATGAGCCGCCGATGGCCTCATTGCGTTGCAGCAAGCACCGATTATTTTCTTTTGCAAATCAGACTGTCCGGAACCTTCTGGAAGTCCGAGCGCAATGCGATTGAACGGGGCAACTACCTTTATGTCAGCACCAAATGCGCGATCCGCCTGCGTGGCCATAATGCTCGCGGTTGCGGCGCCGATTCTTGCGGCCTGTGATGAATCAAACTCTGCGATCGTCCAGGCGCAACCGACCGAACCCGACGTCAGCGTCGTGACCGTCAGGCCGCAGCCACGCTCCATCGTGCGGGAACTGCCTGGACGTATCGCGCCGACGCGCGTCTCCGACGTTCGGCCGCGTATTTCGGGCATCGTGGTCGAGCGCCTGTTCCACCAGGGCAGCGAAGTGAAGGCGGGCGATCCGCTTTACCGCATCGATCCGCGTCCGTTCGAGGTCGAAGTGTCGGCCAACCAGGCCGCGCTTGCCAAAGCGGAGGCTGCGCTGATGCAGGCCAAGCAGCAGGCGCACCGCATCGCCACGCTCACCAGCCAGCGCGCCGCGCCCGAGGCGGAGAACGAGAAGGCGATCGCGGCCGAGCTCCAGGCTCGCGCCGAGGTCGAGGGCCGCAAGGCCGACCTCGCGCGTGCCAAGCTCAATCTCGACTACGCCACCGTGCGGGCGCCGATCGACGGCGTCGTCGGCGCTGCGTTGGTGAGTGAGGGCGCTCTCGCCGTGCAGAACGAGACCAATCTCGCGACCATTCAGCAGCTCGATCCGATCTATGCCGACTTCACCCAATCGGTGAACGAGCTCAATCAGCTCCGCCGCGCCTTCGCGAGCGGCGACCTCGATCGCATTGCGCCCGACGCCGCCAAGGTGCGTCTCGTGCTCGACGACAACACGATCTACCCGCTGAACGGCAAGCTCCTGTTCTCCGACGCGAAGGTCGACGCCAATACCGGGCAAGTGACGCTGCGCGGTGAATTTCCCAATTTGAACCGCGAATTGCTGCCGGGCATGTATGTTCGGGTCCGCATCGAGCAGGGCATCGACAGCGACGCGATCGCGGTGCCGCAGCAGGCGGTTCAGCGCAATGGCGGCGGCGGCAGCGAAGTCTTCGTCGTGAAGGACGACCACCGCGTCGCGGTGCAGCCCGTGCGCACCGGCTCGGTGCAGGACGGCGTCTGGTTCATCACCGAAGGCCTGAAGTCCGGTGACAAGGTCGTCGTGGAAGGCTTCCAGAGGTTCGCGGCAGGCGACAAGGTCAAGCCGCAATCCTGGGCCGAGGCCGAAGCCATCGTGGAAAGTCAACGCGCGCAGATGATGCAGTAGAGCATCATGGCGAGTTTCTTCATCGACAGGCCGATCTTCGCCTGGGTGGTCGCGCTGTTCATATGTCTGATCGGCGCGATCGCGGTGCCGCTGCTGCCGATCGCGCAATATCCGATCATCGCGCCGCCCTCGATCTCGATCTCGACCAGCTATCCCGGCGCTTCGCCCGAAAACCTCTACAACAGCGTCACGCGGCTGATCGAGGAGGAGCTCAACGGCGCCTCCGGCATCCTCAATTTCGAATCGACCAGCGACTCGCTCGGTCAGGTCGAGATCATCGCGAATTTCCAGCCGGGCACCAATACCAACGACGCCTCGGTCGAGGTCCAGAACCGCATCAAGCGCGTCGAGGCGCGCCTGCCGCGCGCGGTGATGCAGCAGGGCATCCTGGTCGAGGAAGCCTCCAGCGCGGTGCTGCAGATCATCACGCTCAGTTCGACCGACGGCAGCCTCGATGAGGTCGGCCTCGGCGACTTCATGATCCGCAACGTGCTCGGCGAAGTCCGCCGTATTCCCGGCGTCGGCCGCGCCACGCTCTATTCGACCGAGCGATCGCTTCGCGTCTGGGTCGATCCCGCCAAGCTGGTGGGCTACGGGCTCACCGCCGACGACGTCAACAAGGCCATCGCCGCGCAGAACGCGCAGGTCGCCTCGGGCAGCATCGGTGCCGAGCCGTCGACGTCGAACCAGCGCACCTCCGCGCTGGTGCTGGTCAAGGGCCAGCTGTCCTCGCCGGACGAGTTCGGCGCCATCATCCTGCGCGCCAATGCCGACGGTTCGACCGTGCGGCTGCGCGACGTCGCACGCATCGAGGTCGGTGGTCTCAGCTACCAGTTCAACACGCGCCTGAACGGCAAGCCGACCGCCGGCCTGTCGGTGCTGATGTCGCCGACCGGCAACGCGCTGGCGACCGCGAGCGCGGTCGAAGAGAAGATGAAGGAGCTGTCGCGCTTCTTCCCGGCCAACATCACCTACGAGATTCCCTACAACATCACGCCGGTGGTCGAGGCCTCGATCGAGAAGGTGCTGTCGACCCTGGTCGAGGCCGTGGTGCTGGTGTTCGTGGTGATGTTCCTGTTCCTGCAGAACATCCGCTACACCATCATCCCGACCATCGTGGTGCCGGTGGCGCTGCTGGGCGCCTGCACGGTGCTGCTGCTCGCCGGCTACTCCATCAACATGCTCAGCATGTTCGGCATGGTGCTCGCGGTCGGCATCCTCGTCGACGACGCCATCGTGGTGGTCGAGAACGTCGAACGCATCATGGCGGAGGAGGGGCTGCCGCCGAAGGAGGCGACGCGCAAGGCGATGTCGCAGATATCGGGCGCCATCATCGGCATCACGCTGGTGCTGATGGCGGTGTTCGTGCCGATGGCGTTCTTCCCGGGATCGGTCGGCATCATCTACCGGCAGTTCTCCGTGACCATGGTCGCGGCGATCGGCTTCTCCGCCTTCCTGGCGTTGTCGCTGACGCCGGCCCTGTGCGCGACCCTGCTCAAGCCCGTCGCGGCCGGCCACGGTCATGCGAAGCGGGGCGTGTTCGGCTGGTTCAACCGCATGCTGGACGGCGGCAGGGACGGCTATTCACGCACCGTCGGCTTCTCGCTGAAGCGCACCGGCCGCCTGATGCTGGTCTACGTCGCGCTGCTCGTCGGTCTGTCCTGGGCCTTCGTCAATTTGCCCGGCGGCTTCCTGCCGATCGACGACCAGGGTTTCGTCACCACCGACGTGCAGACGCCGTCGGATTCGTCCTACTCCCGGACCGAATCCGTGATCGAGAAGGTCGAGAAATATCTCGCCGAGCGTCCGGGCGTGAAGGATGTCACCTTCCTCACCGGCTTCAGCTTTTCCGGCCAGGGCATGAACACCGCGCAGGCCTTCATCACGCTGAAGGATTGGTCGGAGCGCGGACCGAAGGATTCCGCTGCGGCCATCGTCAACGACATCAACCGCGATCTGGGGGCCTCGATCCGCGACGCGAAGATCGCCGCGCTGCAGCCGCCGCCGATCGACAATCTCGGCAACTCCTCGGGTTTCTCGTTCCGCCTCCAGGATCGCGGCCAGAAGGGCTATCAGCAATTGATGCGCGCCGCCGACCAGCTGATCGCGGAGGCCAATGCGAGCCCGGTGCTGCAGAAGGTCTATGTCGAGGGCTTGCCCGAAGCGGGCGTGGTCAATCTGGTGATCGACCGCGAGAAGGCCGGCGCCTTCGGCGTCACCTTCGAGGACATCAACAACACGATCTCGACCAATCTCGGCTCGAACTACATCAACGACTTCCCGAACCGCGGCCGCATGCAGCGCGTCGTGGTGCAGGCCGACGCCCGCGACCGCATGCGGACCGAGGACATCCTCAACTACAACGTCAAGAACAGCCGCGGCCAGCTCGTGCCGTTCTCGTCTTTCGCCACGGTCGAATGGGCCCGCGGTCCGACTCAGATCGCCGGCTTCAACTATTATCCGGCGGTGCGCATCTCCGGCGAAGCCAGGCCCGGCTTCACCTCGGGCGATGCGATCGCCGAGATGGAGCGGCTTGCGGGAAAACTGCCGCGCGGCTTCGGCTATGAATGGACCGGGCAGTCGCTGCAGGAAAAGCTATCGGGCTCGCAGGCGCCGTTCCTGCTGGCGCTGTCGGTGTTCGTGGTGTTCCTGTGCCTGGCCGCGCTCTACGAGAGCTGGACCATTCCGCTCGCGGTGCTGCTCACCGTGCCGCTCGGCATCGTCGGCGCCGTGATCGCGGCGATGCTGCGCGGCCTGCCCAACGACGTCTATTTCACCGTGGGCCTGATCACCATCATCGGCCTTGCGGCCAAGGACGCGATCCTGATCATCGAGTTCGCCAAGGATCTGCGGAAAGAGGGCAAGCCCTTGGTGGACGCCACCATCGAGGCCTGCCGCCTGCGCTTCCGCCCGATCCTGATGACCGGCCTCGCCTTCATCTGCGGCGTGCTTCCGATGGCCATCGCCCACGGCGCCGGCGGCGCCAGCCAGCAGGCGCTCGGCTCCATCGTGATGGGCGGCATGATCGCCGTGGTGATCCTGGCGCTCTTGATGGTGCCGGTGTTCTTCGTCTCGGTGCAGCGCGTGCTGGGTGGGGATCGGGAGCCGAAGATGCATCAGTTGGCCGAGCCTGCGTCGTATGCGGCCGCGGCTCCCACCCACGAGGGCGGTTAAGCCACCATTCTGCAGCGCTAGTGGGTTCCCCCGTCGTCTTGCCGGGGCGAAGACCGATGGCGGCTCTCGACTCCAATTCAATTTGCCCTTCAGATCATTGCGGCGCGGATCAATCTCTGGTTGCGTCATCTCAATTAATAGTTTATGATTATATGATTGACATCTTATAATTGTGGTTCGCAACGCCACAGAATAATCAATGAGGAAACTCCCATGGCGAATCTTTCAATCACTGTTCCACACGCGGAGATCGCAGCTGATACAGCGGCGGTTGGGGCCACGAATTTCTGTAGCCTTTGGCCGGCAGCGCGCCCCGCGCTCGTGGCACTCGCCGGTGCTATATCGAGTTCGCTGGTAAAGACGGCGATCAACATCGTGCTTGCGGCTGGCGATGCCTATTGCGGCGGGCCGAAGGTTGGAAAGGATGAAGTCCTGCTTCGGCTTCGCGGCGCCGGCATCTCTTCACTTGACGATCTCGCGAGCCAAATCGTCAACAAGCAACCGCAGACGCCCATGCCCGCGGAGTGGATCACGAACAGTCACATCATCATTGCAATGCCGTAAGTCTCTGTTCCGGAGACGGCGGAACTGGCGCGATCATCCGGCCCGATGCAGCAGACGCTTTTTCGCAGTGAGAAGCAGCGCGCCTCGTTTACAGCGGGCGTGCTGCGCTGGCTTGAGGCCAATCTAGAAAAATTCCGTCCGCCCCGGGAGGAGGAGCCCAGCGTCCACGCGCCCGAAGCGACAAGCTCCGGGGGGCTTCGGAAGGCATTTGGCGAGCTCGGCGCAGCGTTGCGCATAGCGTGCCGAATCCCGGACCTGCGCAAACGCCCTGAGGTTCGCGCGTTGGTTGCCAAATGGATATCGATGGCCGATGAACAAGGCGTTTTCGCAAACGTCGACAGTGCACTCGGGCTGTTCGCGAACCATGTTGCGCTTGCGGTTGCCATGGGGGATCTTCGGCCGCCGGCCTGCTCCGCGTTGCGAGCACGCCTACAGCAGGTATTGTCACGGGGCTATGTCGACCGCATTGAGCACAATGCCTGGCAGAAGCTCGATCTGTGCTACTACTTCGATGCGGCAGGTCTCGAACATTGCCTGCCTCCAAAGCAAGTGCTGCTCCGGGCGAGCTCGCTGGCCACGGGCCCGGAGTTGCCTTACGTCAGAGACATCGATCTCTATGCCGTAACCCACATCCTGTTCGATCTGACCGACTTCGGCGCCGTCGATGCGACACCCTTCCTGGCGGAGTTGAGGCCGGCCATCGAGTCGTACGTCCGGCTCGCGCTTTCGATGTGCATCGCAGAGCAGAACTGGGATCTGACCGCAGAGCTGCTGATGTGTCGCCTGTACCTCGGCTTTGACGAAGAACTCGATCGCTGGGCGATGAATTGCATCTGTGAGGTCCAGCATCCGAGTGGATATCTGCCCCCGTCTACCTCAAAGCGCGGAGCCTCCGATGAAGGCGGGCGGCCCGATTTCCTCGAGGTGTATCACCCCACGGTGGTCAGCCTCTTCCTGTTGGCGGCCGAGGCGCGAAATCCATGATTGTCATCGGGCGAGAGCGGCTGGCCGAGGATCACGGCCGGGAATCCGACCTGGAGCTGGCGATTGATCGTACCGAGGCGTGGCTTCGATCACAGTCGATGGCGAGTTCTTGTCGAGGTGCAGCGCAGGTGCATGCCGCAGCTCTCGCTCGGGTCTGCGGCTGTGTCAGCGAATCCCGCCCCGCGCGGGGCCTGTTCGCGGACATATCGCGGGACATCCGCCCGGGAGATCTCCTCCAGGTCGATCCTCTCACAGCGATCTTGGCGAACGCTCCGGCGACTTCGATGGTACTCGCTGCAAAGGCAACCGCGAAGGCGTCAGGCCATTCCCTGTCGTCCCACAGGCTCATCGAATGGCTGGCCGAGGGACCGCAGGGCGCAAGACAGGCGGTTTGCGCGATTGAGACCGCCAGCGATTGGGGTGCATGCGAGCTTGAGAAAGCGCCTCTTTGCTGCGAACTGCTTCAAGGCGTGGCCTTGGCAGCTGCGCGTTCGTTCAACCTTATCTTCGCACATCGAAGTGCGAGAGCGAGCGTCTATTGCAGCCACGCTTCGCAGCCATTCCGACGGAGCTTCGTGCTTTTCACGGAGCGTAGCCAGGATCCGGATGGCGCCTTCCTGTCGACCCAAGGCGTGGTACCGGCGAGTCGGGAGGATCCCGAACTCGCGTTCATCGTCAGATGCGCAGCGAGCGTTCAGGCGCTGTGGACACTGAAGGAGCTCACGGTGCCGGGGTTCCGGTTGATGCGCCGTATCGGGCTATCGGAATGAGTGCGCCGCCCTCGCTCACTTCCCCCTACTTCCGCAAAATCTTCACCAATTCCCCGTGCACGTACTCATTCCCGCACACCACGTTCCCCGTCACCAGCGCATCCCCCGGCGTCGCGATATCGCTGACCGTTCCGCCGGCTTCGCGCACCATCAGCATACCGGCAGCAATGTCCCACGACTGCAAATTCCGCTCCCAATAACCGTCCAGCCGTCCCGCCGCGACGAAGGCCAGGTCGAGCGAGGCGGCGCCGAAGCGGCGCAGGCCGGCGACGCGGTCCTGGATCGCGGTCATCTCGCGGCGGAATTCCTCGTGGTCGCCGCGGCCGATATGGGGCAGGCCGCAGGCCACCACGCATTCGTTGAGCTGGCGGCGGCCGGCCACCCGCAGGCGCTGGTCGTTGAGGAAGGCGCCCTTGCCGCGCTCGGCGATGTAGAGCTCGTCATTGGCAGGGTTGTAGATCACGCCCGCGATGATGGTGCCCTCGCGAACGAGGCCGATCGAGATCGCGAATTGCGGGATGCCGTGCAGGAAGTTGGTGGTGCCGTCGAGCGGATCGACGATCCAGGTGTGGCTCTTGTCGCTGCCCTCGCGGGTGCCGCCCTCTTCGCCGATGAAGCCGTAGCCGGGCCGCGCCTTGGTGAGGTCCTGGTAGACGATCTCCTCGGCGCGCTTGTCGGCGAGCGAGACGAAATTGGCCGGCCCCTTCAGCGAGACCTGGAGATGCTCGATCTCGCCGAGATCGCGCTTGAGGCTGCGGCCGGCACGGCGCGCGGCCTTGACCATGACATTGATAGTGGCGGAATACAGCATGAGCTCTGGGTCTTGATCGGGGGGAAAGGGCGCGAAAGCGCGCCTGTTTGAGGGATTGGGTGCCCTGCAAGGGCCGTCAGGTCAAGTCATTGCGTCCAGTCATTTGGCCCCGAGCCACTTTTTGGCGGCGGCCTCGGCCTTGGCCCGGTCCTCGGCCGGAAGGTCGGACAGCTGCTTGTCGAGCTCGGGGTCACCCTTGCCGGAGGTTTTGGCCACCAGATGCCATTTGAAGCCCTCGACCTTGTCCACGGGGGCGCCGACGCCGTTGATCAGCACCCAGGCCAGCCGGTTCTGCGCGATCGCGCTGCCCTGGCGCGAGGCCTTGCGCAGCAGGGCGACGGCCGCCGGCTGGTTCTTCGGGGTGCCGGTGCCGTTGAACATGGCGATGGCATATTCGACCTCGGCATCGACATTGTCGGCGAGCGAGGCGGCCTGCAGCAGCCGCACCGCGCGTTCCGGGTCCTTCGGCACGCCGGTGCCTTCCTTGTAGAAGGTTGCGAGCGCGTATTGCGCCTCGGGCAGGCCGGCATCGGCGGCCTGGCGCAGCAGCTCGGCGGAGCGCCTGACGTCCTGCGGCAGGGTCTGGCCGTCCAGATAGAGCAGCGCGAGGTTATAGGCCGCCTTGGGCTCGCCGAGCTTGGCGGCGGACGCCATCAGCTTGACCGCCTCGCTCTTGTCGAGCGAGCCGCCGCGGCCCGAAATGCGCAGCATGGCGAGCGCGAACATCGCCTCGCGGTCGCCGGCGTCGGCCGCGCGCTTATACCATTCGGCGGCCTTGGCGTAGTCGCGCCGGATGCCCATGGCATTGGAATAGAGCTCGCCGAGCATGGTCATCGCCTTGGGGTCGCCCGCTTGTGCGCGGGCGGTGGCGAGGTCGAACGCCGTCTTGTACTGGCCGCGCTGATAGGCGCCGAACACCAGATCGGCGTTGGAATTGTCGGTTGGCGGCGCCGGGATCACGGTGGCGGCCGGCTTGGGCGATGGGGACGGTTTTGGCGAGGCCGAGGGCGAAGGTGAAGGCTTCGGCGCCGGCGCGGCCTCTTTCTTCTTGGTGAGCGCGTGCGGCTTGGGCTTCTGCTTCTCGGGCGCAACGCTCGGGATCGTCGCCGGCGGCGCGATCTGAAGCTGCGCGGTTGCGGGCCTCGTGAGCAGCAGCGTGGCCAGCATGGTGATGCAGGGAAGCTTCATGTCGGGCGCTAGCCGTTCTCCTGTCCTGCAGGATCCCGGTCGGCCGTCGCCGTCGCATGGGCCTGCTTGATCGCGGCGTCCGCTTCGATCAGCGCGGCCTTGGGCCCGCGCGGATCGGACCAGACGAAGTCGCCGACCAGCACGAAATCGGCGCCGCTGAGCGCGAAGTCGTGGGCTTCCTGCAGCGACATGGCAAAGCCGACGCAGGGCGGCTCGAACAGCTCGGCCCACCAGTCGATCCGTTCCGCGATCGCCTGCGCCTGGGGACGCTGGCCCTTCGCATCCGGCTCGCCGAACAGCAAATAATCCGCGCCCAGCTCGCCCGCATCCATGGAATGGTGCCGCGTCGTCAGCCCGCCGACGCCGGCGATGCGATCGGGCTTGAGCGATGGCAGCGCCTCTTTCAGCGCGGCGATGCCGGGCAGGTGCGCACCATCGGCGCCGCCGCGCGCCACCAGCTCGGCATGGCCCTCGACCAGCAGCGCGGCGCCCGCCTTCTGCACCGGCGGCGCGAGCGCCTTGATGCGCGAGATCATGGTGCGCTGGTCGGTCTCCTTCAGCCGCAACAGCACGGCCGCGACATCGGCGGCGCCAAGCAGGCCCGGCAGCTCGGCCAGAAGCGCAGCGGGATCATCGACGACGGGCGTCGCGAGATAGAGGCGCGGCGCGGGGCGCGGCGGAGGCGGTTTGTTCGACAAGATCTAGGCTGCTTTCTGTTCCAGGCTGCTTTGCCATTCGCCTTTGGAGGCGAGGCCGTTCATTCGCGCGCGATGGCTGAAGGCGGTTTGGCCGGCTGCGACATTCTCCGCCTTGCCGGCCCAGGCCTTCTGCGGCGCGGCCTGCAGCGCGCGGCCGTACGAGAAGGTCAGGCCCCAGGGCAACGGGCCGAGCTTGTGCATGGCGTTGAGATGCGCGGTCGCCTCCTCATCCGACTGGCCGCCGGAGAGGAAGGCGATGCCGGGCACCGCCGCCGGCACGCAAGCCTTCAGCAGCCGGATGGTCTTCTCCGCGACTTCCTCGACCGAGGCCTGCTTCGGGCATTTCTTGCCTGAGATCGCCATGTTGGGCTTCAGCACCATGCCTTCGAGCGCGACGCGCTGCACGCGCAATTCCTGGAACGTCTTGTTGAGCACGCGTTGGGTGACCTCATAGCAGCGGTCGATGTCGTGGTCGCCGTCCATCAGCACTTCGGGCTCCACGATCGGCACGATCTGCGCGGCCTGGCACAGCGCGGCGTAGCGGGCCAGCGCATGGGCATTGACGCTGATCGCAGTCATCGAGGGAATCCCACTGCCGATGTCGATCACCCCTCGCCATTTGGCGAAGCGTGCGCCGCGCTCGTAGTACTTCTTCAGCCGCTCGGCGAGCTTGTCCAGTCCGACGGTGACGAGCTCTCCCGGACACATCGGCAGGGCTTGCGTGCCCTCGTCCACCTTGATGCCGGGAATGGCGCCGCTCTGTTCGATCAGCTTGACCAGCGGCGTGCCGTCCGCGGCATTCTGCCAGATCGTCTCGTCATAGAGGATCACGCCGGAGATATACCGGCTCATGGCCTCCCTGGAGCGGAACAACATCTCGCGATAGTCGCGGCGGTTGTCTTCGGTCGAGTCCACGCCGATCGCGTCGAACCGCTTCTTGATGGTGCCGGAGGATTCGTCGGCGGCAAGGATACCCTTGCCCGATGCGACCATGGCGGTCGCGACTTTATTGAGCTCAGTCAGATTCATCGAGAGGTCCTCCCAAAACGACTCTGCCCTTGCCCGTGAAGTTAGACCGTTCTCGGGCAATTGCCGAGTTAACGTTCGTCGCAGGGGGGCGCCGACTTCCACAGCGTCATGGCCGGGCTTGTCCCGGCCATCCACGCCTAGCCCCGGAGCCCCAGAACGTGGATGCCCGGGACAAGCCCGGGCATGACGACTTCTCGTGAACTCAATTGTGAAGGCGTTAACACAGTGGACGGAGGCTTACGCGACCTTCGGATCCAGCTCGCCCTTGGCGTACCGCTTGGCCATGTCGGCGGTGGTCAGCACCTTCTTGATCTTGGCGGCCTGGCCGGCGGTGTTGAATTCCTGCAGCCGCTGCTTGCACAGCTTGGTCATGGCTTCCATCGCCGGCTTCAGATATTTGCGCGGATCGAACTCTTCCGGATTGTCCTTGAGCACCTTGCGGATCTGGCCGGTCATCGCCATGCGGTTGTCGGTGTCGATGTTGATCTTGCGCACGCCGTTCTTGATGCCGCGCTGGATCTCGGCCACCGGCACGCCCCAGGTCGGCTTCATCTTGCCGCCATTGGCGTTGATGATCTCCTGCAAATCCTGCGGCACCGACGACGAGCCGTGCATCACCAGATGCGTGTTCGGCAGCTTGCGGTGGATCTCCTCGATCACGTTCATGGCGAGGATGTTGCCGTCGGGCTTGCGGGTGAACTTGTAGGCGCCGTGCGAGGTGCCCATCGCGATCGCGAGCGCGTCGACCTTGGTCTCCTGCACGAACTTCACGGCTTCGTCCGGATTGGTCAGGAGCTGGTCGTGGCTGAGCTTGCCCTCGGCGCCGTGGCCGTCTTCCTTGTCGCCCATGCCGGTTTCGAGCGAGCCGAGCACGCCGAGCTCGCCTTCCACGGAGATGCCGCCGAGATGAGCCATGTCGGTCACGGTCTTGGTGACGCCGACATTGTAGGTCCAGTCGCCGGGGGTCTTGCCGTCGGCCTTCAGCGAGCCGTCCATCATGACGGAGGTGAAGCCGGCCTGGATCGCGGTCATGCAGGTCGCGGCCTCGTTGCCGTGGTCGAGATGCACGCAGACCGGGATGTGCGGATAGATTTCGGTGACCGCGTCCATCATGTGCTTGAGCATGATGTCGTTGGCGTAGGAGCGCGCGCCGCGCGAGGCCTGGATGATGACGGGCGCGTCGACCTGGTTGGCCGCGTCCATGATCGCCAGCGCCTGCTCCATATTGTTGATGTTGAAGGCCGGTACGCCGTAATCGTTCTCCGCCGCGTGGTCGAGCAATTGACGTAACGTGATCCGAGCCATCTGTCTTGTTCTCCCGTTGGGGCCTCAAAGGCCGCTTGCTTACTTGATGCGCAGAACTTCAACGCCGGGCAGGGGCTTGCCTTCCATCCATTCAAGAAATGCGCCACCGGCGGTCGAAACATAGGTGAAGTCACCGGCCACATGGGCCTGGTTGAGGGCCGCAACGGTGTCGCCGCCGCCCGCGATCGAGATCAGTTTTTTCGCCTTGGTGCGCTCGGCGGCGTGCCTGGCGGCCGCCATCGTGCCGCGGTCGAACGGCTGCATCTCGAAGGCGCCGAGCGGGCCGTTCCAGACCAGGGTCGCCGCATCGTCGATCGCGGCATGGACGCGGGCGATCGATTGCGGGCCGACGTCGAGGATCATGCCGTCGGCCGGGATCGCATCGAGCCCATAGGCGTGCGACGGCGCGTTGGCGGCGAAATGATAGGCGACGGTAGCGTCGACCGGGAGGATGATGGCGCAGTTGGCGGCTTCCGCCTTCTCCATGATGCGCAGCGCGGTCGGGGCGAGATCCTTCTCGGCTAGCGACTTGCCGATTCCGACGCCCTGCGCGTGCAGGAAGGTGTTGGCCATGCCGCCGCCGATCACGAGCGCGTCGACCTTGCTGACGAGGTTTTCGAGCAGGTCGATCTTGGTCGAGACTTTTGCGCCGCCGATGATCGCGATGACGGGCTTGGTCGGCGAGCCCAGCGCCTTCTCCAGCGCATCGAGCTCGGCCTGCATGGTGCGACCGGCATAGGCCGGCAGCTTGTGGCCGAGGCCTTCGGTCGTGGCGTGGGCGCGGTGCGCCGCCGAGAACGCGTCATTGACCCAGATGTCGCCGAGCTTGGCCAATTCCGCGACGAAGGCCGGATCGTTCTTCTCTTCCTCTTTGTGGAAGCGGGTGTTTTCCAGGCAGAGGATGTCGCCGTCCTTCAGCGCCGCGACGGCTTTCGCCGCCGGCTCGCCGATGCAGTCGTCGGCGAAGGCGACGGGCTTCTTCACCACTTTCGCCAGCGCCTCGGCGACCGGCTTGAGCGAGTCCTTGGCATCGCGCCCCTTCGGCCGGCCGAAATGCGCGAGCAGGATGACCTTGCCGCCCTTGTCCGAGATTTCGGAGATGGTCGGCGCGACGCGCTCGAGCCGGGTCGTGTCGCTGACGCGGCCATTGTCCATGGGCACGTTCAGATCGACGCGCAGCAGCACGCGCTTGCCCTTCAATTCGACGTCGTCGAGGGTGCGGAATTTGTTGGTCATGTCTGGCTCTCTTGTCCCGTGCGCTGCGCGAGCCGCGGAGCGATGCGCTGCAGAACCGGGACCCACATCACAGCGAGTCCCGCAGTTGAATGGGTCCCGGCTCTGCGGAGCAGCGCTGCGCGCCGCACCGCGTCCGGGACACGAGACCCTTACTCAGATCACCTTCGCGATCGCGGCGGCGGTGTCCGCCATGCGGTTCGAGAAGCCCCACTCGTTGTCGTACCAGGACATCACGCGCACCAGCGTGCCGTTCTGCACCTTGGTCTGGTCCTCGTGGAAGGTCGAGGAGTGCGGATCATGGTTGAAGTCGATCGAGACGTTCGGCGCACTGGTGTAGCCGAGGATGCCCTTGAGCTGCTGCTCGCTGGCGCGCTTCATCGCCGCGTTGATCTCCTTGGCGTCGGTGGCGCGCTTGGCGACGATCTTGAGATCGATGACCGAGACGTTCGGGGTCGGCACGCGGATCGCGACGCCGTCGAGCTTGCCCTTGAGCTCCGGCAGCACGAGGCCGATCGCCTTCGCGGCACCGGTCGAGGTCGGGATCATCGACATCGCCGCCGCGCGGCCGCGATAGAGATCCTTGTGCATGGTGTCGAGCGTCGGCTGGTCGCCGGTATAGGCGTGGATGGTGGTCATGAAGCCGGTCTCGATGCCGACCAGATCGTTCAGCACCTTGGCAACCGGCGCCAGGCAGTTGGTGGTGCAGGAGCCGTTGGAGATGATCAGGTGATCCTTGGTCAGCGTCTCGTGGTTGACGCCGTAGACGATGGTGGCATCGGCGCCGTCGGCGGGCGCGGAAACGAGAACGCGCTTGGCGCCGGCGGCGAGATGCGCGGACGCCTTGTCCTTCGAGGTGAAGATGCCGGTGCATTCCATCGCGATGTCGACGCCGAGATCCTTCCAGGGCAGC
Organism: Bradyrhizobium amphicarpaeae; assembly: GCF_002266435.3. Classification (NCBI taxonomy): domain Bacteria; kingdom Pseudomonadati; phylum Pseudomonadota; class Alphaproteobacteria; order Hyphomicrobiales; family Nitrobacteraceae; genus Bradyrhizobium; species Bradyrhizobium amphicarpaeae. Next base: position 6,218,320 of record NZ_CP029426.2, on the reverse strand, counting down.
TTCGAGGGGTCGCGCTCGGCGGTCACCTTGATCTTGCCGCCGCCGAGATTGATCGTATCACCGTCGACGGTGACGGTGCCGGGGAAGCGGCCATGGACGCTGTCGAAGCGGAGCAGATGGGCGTTGGTCTCGACCGGGCCGAGGTCGTTGATGCCGACGACCTCGATGTCCTTGCGGCCGGACTCGGCGATAGCCCGCAGGATGTTGCGGCCGATGCGGCCAAAACCGTTAATTCCAACGCGGACTGCCATGTTTCGTCTCCTTCAATGACCGTTGTCATCCCGCACAACGCGCTATACGCGCCTGCGAGGGTTTTTTAGGGGCGGACGCCCGGTTCAGCCGGGCGGGGCTTGATCATATGAGAGATTACCTAGTCCTTTTTTCGGGCAAGCTCAACACTCAGGAAACGCGCTTCAGGACAGCGTTAACCGCGGCCTCGGCGGTAATACCGAAGTGCTGGAAGACCTTGTTCAGCGGGGCGCTGGCACCGAAAGAGTGCATGCCGACAAACTCGCCATCCTGGCCGATCACGGCGTCCCAGCCCCAGCGCACGGCGGCCTCGATCGCGACCTTAACCGGCGCGTTGCCGATGATCGCGTCGCGGCGTTCCTTTGGTTGCGCTAACAACAGTTCGAGGGACGGCACCGAGACGACCCGTGTCGGAACGCCACGCTCGGCCAGCTGCTTCTGGGCGGCGACCGCCATCTCAACCTCGGAACCCGAGGCGAACAGCGTCGCCTTGGCTTCGCCCTGTGCGGCGACCAGTTCGTAAGCGCCAGCTGCGCAGGGATTGTCGTTCGTCGCGGTGGTACGCAGCTGTGGCAGGTTCTGCCGCGTCAGCGCCAGCACGGTCGGGCCGTCGGTACGGTTGAGCGCGAGCTCCCAGCACTCGGCCACCTCCATCGCATCGCAGGGACGAAACACGCGCATGTTCGGAATGGCGCGAAGTGCGGAGAGATGCTCGACCGGCTGATGGGTCGGGCCGTCCTCGCCGAGGCCGATGGAGTCGTGCGTCATCACGTAGACGACGCCGGTGCCCATCAGCGCCGCAAGGCGCATCGCCGGACGCGCATAGTCGGTGAAGACCAGGAAGGTCGCCCCGTTCGGCGCGAAACCGCCATGCAGGAAGATGCCGTTCATCGCCGCGCACATGCCGTGCTCGCGGATGCCGTAATGGATGAAGCGGCCCTTCGGGGTCTTGGCCGAGAAGGCGGTCGCCGATTTCGCCTTGTTGTTGTTGGAGCCGGTGAGGTCGGCCGAGCCCGCCAGGAATTCCATCGGCATCGCGCCGGCGATGACTTCGATCACCGCTTCGGAGGATTTGCGAGTGGCCGCATTCATCGGCTTTTCGAGCAGCTCCTTCTTGTAGCTCTTGAACGCCTTGGCGAGCGCGGCCGGCCGCTCGTGGCGCAGGCGGCGCTCGAACTCGGCGCGCTTGCGGCTGCCGAGCTCACCGAGCCGCGTTTCCCATTCCTGCCGCGCGGAAGCGCCGCGGCTGCCGGCCGCACGCCAGGCCTTCAGCACGTCGTCGGGCACCGAGAACGGCTCGAGCGAAATGCCGAGATTTTCCTTGGCGGCCTTGAGCTCATCGGCGCCGAGCGCCTCGCCGTGCACCTTCGAGGTGCCTTGCTTGTGCGGCGCGCCGAAGCCGATCGTGGTGCGACAGGCGATCAGCGTCGGCTTGCTGGATTTCTGCGCGCGGGTGATGGCGGCGGCAATGGCCGCCTGGTCGTGGCCGTCGATCTTCTCGGCGGCCCAGCCGCACGCCTTGAAGCGCTTCACCTGGTCGACGGAGTCGGCGATCGAGGTTGGACCGTCGATCGAGATGCCGTTGTCGTCATAGAGCACGATCAGCTTGTTGAGCTTCCAGTGCCCCGCCATCGCGATCGCTTCCTGCGAGATGCCCTCCATCAGGTCGCCGTCCGAGGCCAGCACGTAGGTGTGATGGTCGACGATCTTCTTGCCGAACTCGGCGGCGAGCATCTTCTCGGCGAGCGCCATGCCGACCGCGGTCGAGATGCCCTGGCCGAGCGGACCGGTGGTGGTCTCGATGCCTTTAGTGTGCCCGTGTTCGGGATGGCCCGGGGTCAGCGACCCCAGCTGCCGGAAATTCTTGAGCTGGTCGATCGTCATCTCGGGGCTGCCGAGGAGATGGAGCAGCGAATAGAGCAGCATCGAGCCGTGGCCGGCCGAGAGCACGAAGCGGTCGCGGTCCGGCCATTCGGTCGCAGCGATATCGAATTTCAGGAACTGCGTGAACAGGACCGTGGCGATGTCGGCCGCACCCATCGGCAGGCCGGGATGGCCCGATTTTGCCTTCTCGACAGCGTCCATCGAAAGGCCGCGGATCGCGTTGGCCATGCGGTTGTGGTCGACCTGCGTCATGTCTGAAATCCGTCTGAAATGAGGCGCTTGGAGGCGACGAACGCCTGCGCCGGAGGAGCCTGGCGGCCGCGAAGATCGGGGCTGGGATAGCATCTCGGTTCCGGGAGTCCAAGGCAGTCAAACGCCGATTCGGCCGCAAAAGTTGCCTCTGTGGAGATCGTTTCCCCACAGACTGCGCGCAGCGGAACTGATGCCCGGGACACCCCCATCCCGATTGATCGGTGCATAGTTTCGCGGCGGCGTTGCGCTGGGCTAGCTTGCTTTGTAAATTTCTGCTTCTAACCACTTGCCGAACCGAGTCTTTTGCCGGCCGGCGAGCTCCAGGAAAAGGCCACTGGGCAAAGGCCTCCAGGTTTCACCGCTGACTGCATGAACGATCGCGTCTCCAACAGTGCTGCCATGACGGAGTCTTCTGCGGTCGAGATCGAGATCGCGACCCGCAGGTTGACGGCGGCTCTCGACGCGCTCGAAAGCGCGGTGGAGCGGCGGCGCGACGCCGATCGCGACGAGAACGAACTCGCGGCACGAATCCAGGCGCTGGGCGCGGATCGCTCGCGGCTTGCCGACGAGCTCGATGGCGCGCTGGTGAAGGCGCGCAAGCTCGAGCGCAGCAACCGCGAGATTTCCGATCGGCTGGATTCCGCGATCGTCACGATACGCTCGGTGCTCGATACCGGAGAGGACGGATGAGCCACATCAACGTCACCATCAATGGCCGGCAATACCGCATGGCCTGCGAGGAGGGCCAGGAGGTGCGGCTGCTCAAGCTCGCCGAGAGCCTGGAGACCCGCATCCAGTCGTTGCGCGGAAAATTCGGCGAGATCGGCGATGCGCGCCTCACCGTGATGGCGGCGTTGACCGTCTGCGACGAGCTGGTCGATACCGGCAACCGTCTCCGCACCATGGAGCAGGAGCTGACCGAGCTCAGGGACTTCCGCAACGCCGCCGTCGAGCGCGCCCGGATGACGCAGACCGCCGTGGTCAACGCGCTGAACGCGGCCGCCGAACGCATCGAGAAGTCGACCCAGGTGCTGAACCGGACCGTCGGAAACGGCATCGCGATCGGCTGAAATCAATTGTTGGGCTCAATGGAGCCGCGGGCCTTACCCTCCCCTTGAGGGGGAGGGTCGATCGCGCGCAGCGCGAGCGGGGTGGGGTGATCTCTCCACTCGGGCACTGTTGGATGTGGAGAGACCGTCACCCCACCCCGTCTCACATTCCGCTGCGCTCCACGTGAGCCGACCCTCCCCCTCCAGGGGAGGGTAGGAAAGCGCGCTGCGAAAGCGCTGCGTCGCACTGGCGATTCGTCAGTATCGTTGTTACATTGCCCGAGCGAGGCTGCGACGCGCGTCAGGAGCCATATATCCCCGGGGCCTTATCGATCCTTTAGGGAACTGTCCCTGGCCGGGCCCGTGGGCCCGGACATATGGTGCCCACCTACTTTCGTAGGGAACTCCGGGATCGAGTGCTTCAACGGCGTACGCGGCTTCGCACTTTTGTTTGCTTGGTTTGTGCCTGTCGAATTTGCGCGTCAGACTGCGGTTCGGGTGATGACCTTGGGGGCCCAGCGCATGACCAACACCAAAGCCGAACTCCGTGCCAAAGCCCTCGCCGCGCGTGACGCGCTGAGCGAGAAGAAGCGCAGCGCCGCCGCCGCAAAGCTCGCCAAACGGGGTCTGCCGTTCGATCTGCTGCCCGGCAGCATCGTCTCCGGCTATTCGCCGATCCGCAGCGAGATCGATCCGATGCCGCTGCTCAAGAGGCTCGCGGAGCAGGGTGCAAAGCTGGCGCTGCCTTGCGTCACCGCCCGCGGCCAGTCGCTGGTCTTCCGCGTCTTCCATCCGACCGATCGCCTGATGCTCGGCCCGCTCGGCATTCCCGAGCCGTCGCCGGCCGCCGAAGAAGTCATTCCCGACATCATGCTGACGCCGCTCGCGGCCTTCGATCGTCTCGGCCATCGCATCGGCTATGGTGCGGGGCATTACGATTTCACCTTCGCGCATCTGCGCAAGACCAAGAACATCGTCGGCATCGGGCTGGCTTTTGCGGCGCAGGAGATCAAGGCGGTTCCGGCACTATCGCACGACGTGGCGCTCGATTATGTGCTAACGGAATCGGACGTGTTCGATTTCCGGAGTTCTGAAGTTGCGCATTCTCTTCGTGGGTGATGTCGTCGGCCGAGCCGGGCGCGACGCTATCGCAGAATATCTTCCAGGAATGGTCAAGGACTGGTCGCTCGATCTCGTCGTCGTCAACGGCGAGAATTCGGCCGGCGGTTTTGGCATCACCGAAGCGATCTACAACGAGTTCGTCGAGGCCGGCGCCGACGCGGTGACGCTCGGCAACCACTCCTGGGACCAGCGCGAGGCGCTGGTGTTCATCGAGCGTGCCGATCGCCTGGTGCGTCCGGCGAACTATCCGCGCGGCACGCCCGGCCGCGGCGCCGCCCTGGTCGAGACCAAGAACGGCAAGCACGCGCTCGTCGTCAACGCACTCGGCCGCGTCTTCATGACCCCGTTCGACGATCCCTTTGCCGCGCTGGAGCGCGAGCTCGGGGCCTGTCCGCTCGGCGTCGCCGCCGACGCCATCGTCGTCGATTTCCATTGCGAGGCGAGCAGCGAGAAGCAGGGCATCGGCTTCTTCTGCGACGGCCGCGCCAGCCTCGTCGTCGGCACCCACACACATGTGCCGACCGCCGATCACCAGATCCTGTCAGGCGGCACCGCCTACATGACCGATGCCGGCATGACCGGCGATTACGACTCCATCATCGGCATGCAGAAGGAAGAACCGCTGCGGAGATTCACGTCGGGGATTCCGTCGGGGCGGTTTGAGCCCGCGGCGGGCGCGGCGACGCTCAGCGGTGTGGCGGTGGAGACGGATGACGCAACGGGCCTCGCGCTGAAGATCGCGCCGGTGCGGATGGGTGGACGACTGGAGCCGGCGACGCCGAAATTCTGGTTGAGCTGATTTTCGCCGGCGTTGCCGGTGCACCCTCGCCCCTTGTGGGAGAGGGTGGCTCGCCGCATCGCGGCGAGACGGGTGAGGGGTTCTCTCCGCATGTGAGTCTGTCGCGTTTGAATTCGCGGAGACAACCCCTCATCCGGCGCTTCGCGCCACCTTCTCCCACAAGGGGAGAAGGGCAGTGGTGTTTTCGGCGAAACCTACTCCGCCGTTTGCTCCCTTAGCTCCGCCACATCCTTCGCCGTGAGCTTCGAGCCCTTCGCACCGAACCGCGCCGTGACGTAATTCGCCACCGCCGCGATCTCGTCGTCGGTGTAGGCTTCGCCGAATGCCGGCATCGACAGCGCGCCATCTGGCGTGTGCCGCTTGGTCCCCGACAGCACGATCTGCGCGACGTTGGTGGCGGCGGGATCGTTGACCGCCCAGGTGCCAGTCAGCGTCGCCATCGGCGAGACCGGGCTCTCGCCGCTCCAGCCGTGGCAGCTGGCGCAGGCACCGGCGAACAGCATCTTGCCACGCGCATCCGCCGTGACGCCGTCCTTGTGCGAGGCGGGCGCGACCGGCGCTGTGGTCGCCGGCAGGTCGGGCGAGGGCTGCGGCGGCACGCTGCGCAGATACGCAACGACGCTGCGGATATCCTCCGGCGCGAACTTGCTGAAACTGTGGTCGACCGCTTCACCCATCGGACCCGAGGCCGCGCCATGGCCCGGCGCATGGCCGAGCGACAAATACGAGATCAGGTCCTGGTCGCTCCAATTGCCGAGACCAGTCGCCTTGTCGGAAGAGATGTTGAAGGCGCGCCAGCCCGCCGTGATCGCGCCGGCGAACTTCCTGCGGTTGTCCAGCGCAAAGCCGAGATTACGCGGGGTGTGGCATTCGCCGCAATGCGCCAGGGCCTCCGCGAGATACGCACCGCGATTCCACTCCGGGCTTTTCGAGGTGTCGGGCGCAAAGCGCGTGTCCGGATTGAACACGGCCGACCAGACGATCATCGCCCAGCGCTGGTTGAACGGGAACGACAGCATATTGTCCGGCGCCTTGGCGCGCACCGCCGGAAGGCTGAACAGATACGCCTTCACCGCCAGCACGTCCTCGTCGGTCATGAAGGTGTAGGACGTGTAAGGCATCGCCGGATAGAGCCGCGCGCCGTCACGGCGCTTGCCGTGCTGGACCGCGTTCAGGAAATCCTGGTCATTGTAATTGCCGATGCCGGTGTCCTTGTCCGGCGTGATGTTGGTCGAATAGAGCGTGCCGAACGGCAGCTTGAAGGCGAGTCCGCCGGCATAGTCCTTCTCGCCGGGCTTGGTGTGGCAGACCATGCAGTCGGCCGCCTTCGCAAGGTATTCACCGCGTTCGACGAGACTCGCCTTCTCCAGCTTGGCCGGCACGCCGCTCGGCTTGCCGGCGCGATAGTCCGCCAGCGCCACTTTCGTGCCGCCGGAAAAGTCGAGCGGGCCGGGCCCGCGGATGATCCAGACTCCGATTGCGCCGGCGACAATGGCGATCACGACCAGGCTTGTAAGGATACGCATCTTGCCGCTCATGCCTTCTTCCCCGCAGCCAGCAGTTTCCGATCGATCGGCAGGCGCCGCAGCGCCACGCCGGTTGCGGCGTAGATCGCGTTGCGCAGGGCCGGCGGTCCGGCGTTGACACCAGCTTCGCCGATGCCGCCGGGCGCCTCGCCGCTCTTGACCACGATGACCTCGACCTTCGGCGTCTCGTTGATGCGCATCATGCGGTAGTCGTGGAAGTTCGACTGCTGCACGCGGCCCTTGTCGATGGTGATTTCGCCATAGAGCGCGGCGGTGAGACCGAAGATCAGGCCACCCTCGATCTGCGCCTTCACCGTGTCAGGGTTCACCGCGATGCCGGTGTCGACCACCGAGGTGATGCGGCGCAGCGCGATCTCGCCGTAATCGTCGATCTCGGCTTCGACCACGGTTGCGATGAAGCTCGCGAACGACGGCTGTACGCAGACGCCGCGGCCGACGCGCGCCGGCAGCTTCTCGCCCCAACCGGATATTTCGGCGACCTGCTTCAGCACCGCGAGCATGCGCGGATTCTTCGTCAGCATGGACTTGCGGAATTCGATCGGGTCCTTGCCGGCCTTGCGCGCCAGTTCGTCCATCGCGCATTCGACCGCGAATACGTTGTTGTTCGGACCGACACCGCGCCAGAAGCCGGTCGGCACCGCCGGCGGCTCCACCTGGACATATTCAACGTGGAAATTGGCGAAATCGTACGGTGCATCGACGGCGGCATCGATCGCGTCGATGTCGATGCCCTTCTGGAAGGCCGGCGGCAGCCAGCGCGCCAGCACGGCGGAGCCGGCAACCTTGTATTTCCAGCCGGCGACCTTGCCGTCCACCAGCGACGCCGTGATCTGGTCGCGATAAACAGGACGATAGACGTCGTGCTGGATATCCTCCTCGCGGGTCCAGATCACCTTGACGGGATAGTCGACCTGTTTTGCAATTTTCACCGCGGCGATCACCATGTCGGGCTCGAGCTTGCGGCCGAAGCCGCCGCCGAGCAGGTGCTGGTTGACGATCACCTTGTCGACAGGAAGGCCTGCGGCCTGTGCCGCCGTGGCCTGCACGCGGGTCATGATCTGCGTGCCGGTCCAGATCTCGCAGGCATCGGGCCTGACGTGGACGGTGGCGTTGATCGGCTCCATCGAGGCATGCGCGAGGAACGGCAGCTCGTAAGCGGCCTCGAATTTGTCACCGCTGGCGAGCGCCTTGGCGATGTCGCCTTCGGACTTCGCGATCGCGCCGTCTTTCGCGCTGGCCTTGCGCAGATCGTCCCAGATGTCCTTGGTGGAAATCCTGGCGTTCGGTCCCTCGTTCCACGCGATCTTGAGCGCTTCGAGACCTTTCTTGGCCGCCCACATGTGATCGCCGATCACGGCGACGGCGTCGTCGAGCACGACGACCTTGCGCACGCCGGCGACTTTCATCGCGGCTGTGTCGTCGACCTTGCCGAGTTTGCCGCCGAACACCGGGCAATTAGCGATCACGGCGATCTTCATGCCGGGCAGGATCGCGTCGATGCCGTAGAGCGCCTTGCCGTTGGTCTTCTCGGGCGTATCGAGCCGCTTCAGCGGCTGGCCGATCAGGACGAAGTCCTTGGGATCCTTGATAGTGACGTCCTTGGGCGGCGTCTGGCCCTGCGCGGCAAGCGCCAGCTCGCCATAGCCGAGCTTGCGGCCGGTCGCGGCATGCGCGACTTCGCCCTTCGACGCCGTGCAGCTTGAGGGCTCGACGCCCCATTGGCTGGCCGCGGCCTGCACCAGCATGGCGCGTGCGGTCGCGCCGGCCTTGCGCAGCGGCAGCCACCAGGCGCGGATCGAGTTGGAATTGCCGGTGACTTGCAAGCCGAAGGTCGGGTTGGCGTAGAGCTTGTCGTTGGGCGGGGCGTGCTGGACCTCGACCCTGCTCCAGTCTGCGTCGAGCTCTTCGGCGATCACGGCCGAGATCGACGTGTAAGTGCCCTGGCCCATCTCGACCTGCGGCATCATCAGGACGGTGCGGCCGGTCTCATCGATGCGGATGAAGGCGTTGGGCGCGAACTTGCCTTCGGTGACGTCGCGTTGCGCCGGCTCGTTGCCGGCGGCGCGGAGCGGCAGGTGGAAGGCGAGCAGGAAACCGGTGGCGAGGCCGCCGGTCAGGAGCGTACGGCGGGAGACGCTGTTGTGTGCATTCATGGCAATTCTCACGACTGACGGCCGTTGGCGGCCTGCTTGATGGCCTCGCGGATGCGCACATAGGTGCCGCAGCGGCAGATGTTGCCGGCCATCGCGGCGTCGATGTCGGAATCATCGGGATTCGGCGTTGCCGTCAGCAATGCTGCGGCGGACATGATCTGGCCGGACTGGCAATAGCCGCACTGGATCACTTCGGCATCGAGCCAGGCCTTCTGCACCTTCGCGCCCGCTGGCGTGCTGCCGACATGTTCGATCGTGGTGATGGCGCGGTTCGCGATTGCGCTCACAGGCAACACGCAGGAGCGCACCGCCTTGCCGTCGACATGCACCGTGCAGGCCCCGCATTGCGCGATGCCGCAGCCGAACTTGGTGCCAGTCATGCCGAGGATGTCGCGCAGCACCCACAGCAGCGGCATTTCAGGTGGCGCGTCGAACGATTTCGTTTCGCCGTTGATGGTGAGAACAATTGCCATATGCATCCCCTTGCTCGCTCGATCGCTTGCGGCGATCTAGTCGGCGAATCGCGCGCGACAATAGCCACACCGATGCGAAACGATGAAGTGCCGCAAACGCCGGCAATGCATATTTGCGCTGCTGACGCGTCAGCCCATGATGTTCACGAATTTGTGCGGCGCTCGCTGCACGGGTTTTGGGCTCATTGATATGATAATCGTCATGTTTTGACGCTTTTTCGGAGCGCGCGTCCGTGGTCGCCGCAGATTGTCGTGCGGATTCGCAAAATCATGCGATGATGAAAGTCGTGCGATTGGGAAAGTCGGGCGGGCCGGAGAGCCCCGCGACGGCGCGCCTCGCCTGCGGCCCATCCTTCGCGACGTCCGCCTCCGTGGGCCCTCAGGATGAGGACGGAGTACGCAGCAGCAGTTTCAACGGACACCGATGCAGAAGCCTCATCCTGAGGAGACCGCGGAGCGGTCGTCTCGAAGGACGAGGCGCTTGCTCCGGCCCTGCCAAGTTCAGATGTTGAACTTCGGAATCATAACGTCGCGTCCCTGGTTTGCCCGACGCGTCAAACCGAGACAGAATCCGCCGGCGCAAGTCATTGATTCCGTTGGGCCCGGCTACTGTGCATGGGGTTGTTTTTCGATTTTTTGATTCAGGACGCGCCGCGCGCGCCCGTCAGCCCTGCCGAAACCCCATCCGGAAGGCGCCCCAGTGCTTGCCGCGGATCACGATCGGCGAGGACAGGTCCTTCATCAGCACGAACTGGCCGCCTCCCATGTCGCGGCGGTAGGTCTGGAGCAGAAACGGCTTCGTGCTGCCTGCGACCTTCTTCACCGTGCGGTCGTTGAACATGCGGCGGTTGCGGCAATTGGCGTTATTCCACACGGGGTCCTTGCCCTGCGGCAGGCGGTAGTTGGGGTTATGGGTCGGCAAATAGCCGCTCCGCGCCCAGGCGACGCAATAGACGATGCGCGGATCGGATTTCTGAAGCGGATCCTGAATCGCGGGCAGCACGCGGTCGGTGAAGTCGACGTAATTGGTGAGGTATTGCTTCGGATCGGTGCCGGGAATCTCGCGATAGGTCTCGTCCATGAGCTGTGCGAGCGTGATGTCGCCGCGATCGATCGCGGCTTCGAACTCGGCCGTGATCCGCTTGGCGGCATCGACCACGATGCGGATCAGCGGTGAGTCGGTCGTGTCGACGCCGCTGTCGGCGATCAGCGCGATCAGGCCCTCGGAGGTGTCGAGCAGCTTCGCCACCCGCTCGTCGGCGTTCTTGAGATCGTGCGAGGAGAGGTCGACGCCCTTGGCGAGCTCGTTCAGCTCGCTGATGACGGTGTCGCAATGTCCGAGATTGGAGGTCGCCGCGCGCGTGACGCTGCCGATCTGCGCCTCCACGGAGGCGAATCCTTGCTGGACCCGCGAGATGATGCCGGAGATCTGCTGGGCGCCTTCGCCGGCGGTCTTCGCGCGCTGCGAGGCGTCGCTGCTCTCGCCGATCAGGCCTTCGATCTGGCCGTCGAGATCGCGCACGGTGTCGGAGATCTGGTGCGTGGCCTGGCGGGTGGCTTCCGCGAGATTCTTCACCTCGCTTGCGACCACGGCAAAGCCGCGCCCGGCATTGCCGGCGCGGGCGGCTTCGATGGTTGCGTTCAGCGCGAGCAGATTGGTCTGCTTCGCAATCGCCTCGATCGAGCCGGAGACTTTCGCGACCTGGGCCAGCGCCGAGCCGACCGCGCTGAGGCGCGCTTCGATCCGCTCCACCGCGGCGACGAGCTCGGAGATGTGGCTGACCGCAGCGTCGACGGCGCCGCGCGATTGCGCGATCTCGCCGACCGCCGCGGACGTGGTGGTTTGCACGGCCTGCGATGCATTGGCGATATCGTGGTTGGCCGAGACCATCGTCTCGGCGGTCTCCTGGAGATGGTGGAAACGTTCCGACTGGTTGGCGACGCGGTTGGCGACTTCCTGGACATTGCCGGCAATGTCGGCGAGTTCCACGCCGAGGCCGCCGATGCGGTCGGCAAGCTGATCGATCAGCCGCTCTGCCAGCGTGCGGTTGGAGCCGGTGTCCATGACTGCAAGTTGTACGACGGACATGTTCGATGAGTCCTCCAGTCAGAGCCGTAAACCCGGCTCGGCGGCATTCCCATTCCAACTCAGCTTAAAAGGATGATTCGCGGCCGGCGTCTTGCCTGAGCGTGCACTACAGCTTGTAAGCCGTGCGGAATCCGCCCCAGTGCCGGCCCTGCACGTGGATCGGAACGTCGATCTCGCGCATCATCACCGTATTCCCATTGCCCATGTCGCGCGCATAGCTCTGCACCAGATACGAGCGCAGGTTGCGTGCGGCCGCCAACCCCGCCGGATCGTTGAAGATCCGCCGGTTGCGGCTGTTGGCCGTGTTCCAGGCGACGTCGCCCGGCCGTTGCGGGTGCGAATAGATCTTGTTGTGCACCGGCAGGAAGCCGTTGCGGTCGACCATGGCGCAGAACGCCATGCGCTGGTCCTTGGCCAGAAAGGCCTCCTGTAACGGCGGCAGGGCGCGGTCGGCCCAGTCGAGATATTTCGTGCGGTATTGCTGCGGGTCGGTTCCGGCGATCTGGGCGTAGTCGGTGTCGAACAGGTCGTCGATTCCGACCTCGCCGCCGGCAACCGCCTGCTCGAAAATCCTGGTCAGCGCGTTGCCCGCTTCCATGGCGCGGGTGACGAACTCGGTGTTCTCTTCGTGGATCGCCCAGAGCCTGTCCTCGATCTTTTCGCTGAGCCCGGCATTGGTTCCGACGAATTGCGCACGGGCCCCGGCCTTGGATTGCTCGATCACGCGCAGGCGGCAGGCGCCGACGGCTTCGAGGGTGCCTTCGATGATCGCTTGCGGTGCAAGCCGGCCCGCATCCGCGCCGCCGATCAGCACGCCGTCCATCGCGATCTCATAGACCGGCATCACGCTGCGCGCGGTTTCGAGCTTCAGGTGGCACGGCAGCCGTTCGGTCTTGCGGCGGTCGTCGTGCTCGCTCTGGCGGAGCAGCACCGCGCAGCGCGATTTCAGCTTCTGTGCGAAGGTGGTGACGGCTTTGCCGGCGCTGGCGACGTTCTCGCCGTGGCTCTCGGCCGCCTTGGTCGCGGCGTCGATCTCGGCCGCGCTCTCGCCGACCGAGACGATGAATTCCGAAGCGCTGGCGGCGTTGCCGGAAACGTCGCTGGTGGTGGCGTTCTGTTCGGCGACCGCGCCGTTGACGGTCTCGAACACCGGGCGGATCGCCTCGATCGCCTGCGAAATGCGGTGCACGGCATCCGCGGAGCCGGCGGCGTCGCGCTGCAATGCGTCGATCTTCTTCGTGATCTCTTCCGTGGCGCCTTGCGTCTGCACCGCGAGGGCCTTGACCTCGGTCGCGACGACCGCAAAGCCTCTGCCGGCTGCGCCGGCGCGCGCGGCCTCGATCGTCGAGTTGAGCGCGAGCAGCGTCGTCTGCCGCGCGATCTGGGCGATCAGATTGACGACGTTGCCGATGGCGGCGGAGGATTCGCGCAGGCGATCGACGTTGGCACGGGCTTCCTGCGCCGCGGCGCTGGCCTCGTCCGCGAGCTTGCCGGCCTCGCGAACCTGCGCGCCGATCCCCAGCGCAGACTGCGTGAACTTGTCGGCGGCCTGGGCGAAGGTGGAGGCGGTCGATTGCGCGGCATTGGTGCGGCCGGTGAGGGCGTCGGTGCGGTCGCGGATGGCGGCAAGCGTCGCCGCGGTCGCTTCGGCGCCGCCGGCCACGGAATTGGCGGCGCGTTCGAGCTGGCGGATCATGGCGCCGAGCTCGAGTTCCAGCAGCTCCAGGATCTCCCGGGCCGAATCAGTTTCGGCCGCGGGAACGGGCTCGGAATGGGCCGCCGGCTGCGTAGCCGCCGGGGCGGTCGCAGGCGAAGCCATGTCCGGCAGACGCTTCCGAAATAGTCCGAACGCCATCAGGTCTCTCTGGTCGGAGGACGAGCAAACGCTATTTTCGCAAGCCGGAATGAAATCAGGGTTAACGTTGCCTGACTTTTGGGCTGATGTGCTACGATAATACCTTTAAATCGTAGAACCTCTTTCATTCCGGGCAGTTGGCGGCCTATAAGGCCGCGCTTTCCGCGATCACCTTTGGCTGACGATTCCCCCGAGAGACCCCGCATGGCCGGACATTCCCAATTCAAGAACATCATGCACCGCAAGGGGCGGCAGGATGCCCAGAAGTCGAAGCTGTTCGGCAAGCTGGCGCGGGAAATCACCGTCGCTGCCAAGCTCGGCACGCCCGACCCCAACATGAACCCGCGCCTGCGCGCCGCGATCATCGCGGCGCGTCAGGAGAACATGCCGAAGGACAATATCGAGCGCGCCGTCAAGAAAGCGCTCGGCAACGAGGGCGAGAACTATGACGAGATCCGCTACGAGGGCTATGGCCCGGGCGGCGTCGCCGTGATCGTCGAGGCGCTGACCGACAACCGCAATCGCGCCGCCTCCGACATCCGCTCCTTCTTCACCAAATCCGGCGGCAATCTCGGCGAAACCGGCTCGGTCTCCTTCATGTTCGACCGTACCGGCATCATCGAATACGACCACAGCGTCGCCTCCGACGACGCCGTGCTCGACGCCGCGATCGAGGCCGGCGCCGACGACGTCGTCTCCAGCGAAGCCGGCCACGAGATCTACGCCTCGACCGAAAGCTATCGCGACGTCGCCAAGGCGCTGGAAGCCAAGTTCGGCGAGCCGCGCAAGGCCGCGCTGATCTGGAAGCCGCAGAACACGGTCGCGGTCGACGACGAGACCGGCGAGAAGCTGCTCAAGCTGATGGACCTGCTCAACGAGCACGACGACGTCCAGCAGGTCTACGCCAATTTCGAGGTGTCGGACGCGCTGATGGCGAAGATGGGCGGCTGAGGCCTCGCTCGTGTCCCGGACGCGCTGCAGCGTGCAACGCTGCTGCGCAGAGCCGGGACCCATCGTCCTCCAGGCATCTGTGCCGATATGGGCCCCGGTTCAGCGCCGCACCGCTTCGCGCTGCGTCGCGCCCGGGGCACGAAACCTCCTTTCCCCTGTTACTTCTGTTCTGTTTCTGTTTCGCTATCATGGGCCAACCGCTATCACTGGCCCATGACCGCGCTCCCGATTCGCCAGCCCATCCGCATCATCGGCATCGACCCCGGCCTGCGCCGCACCGGCTGGGGCGTGATCGAGGCTGACGGCAACCGGCTGATCTACGTGGCTTGCGGGTCGGTTGAACCGCCGAACGATCTGCCGCTGGCGAGCCGGTTGCTCGCGATCCACGAAGGTCTCGCCGCCGTGCTGTCGGCCCATCAGCCGATCGAAGCCGCGGTCGAGCAGACCTTCGTGAACAAGGACGGCGTCGCCACCCTCAAGCTCGGTCAGGCCCGCGGCGTCGCCATGCTGGCGCCCGCGATGTTCGGCATCTCGGTCGCCGAATACGCGCCCAACCAGGTCAAGAAGACCGTGGTCGGCGCCGGCCATGCCGAGAAAGCCCAGATCGCGATGATGCTGAAGATCTTGCTTCCCAAGGCTGACCCGCCATCGGCCGACGCCGCCGACGCGCTCGCCATCGCCATCACCCACGCCCATCACCGCCAGAGCACCGCGCTCAGGCTGAAGGTGGCGAGCCTATGATCGGCAAGCTGAAGGGCCTGATCGATTCCTACGGCGAGGATTTTGTCATCCTCGACGTCGGCGGTGTCGGTTACCAGGTGCATTGCTCTACGCGTACCTTGCAACATCTGCCCTCGCCGGGCGAGGCCGCGGTGCTGTCGATCGAGACCTATGTCCGCGAGGATCAAATCAAACTGTTCGGCTTCCGCACCGACCAGGAGCGGGAATGGTTTCGCCTGCTCCAGACCGTGCAGGGCGTCGGTGCCAAGGTCGCACTCGCCGTGCTCGGCACGCTGGCGCCGTCCGATCTCGCCAATGCGATCGCCTTGCGCGACAAGGCCGCGGTGGCGCGCACGCCCGGCGTCGGCCCCAAGGTCGCCGAGCGCATCGTCACCGAATTGAAGGACAAGGCGCCGGCCTTCGCCAATGTCGATCCCGCAGTGGTTCATCTCGCCGGCGCCGTCGATGAGCAGCGCGCGCCGCGTCCCGTGGCGGATGCGATCTCAGCGCTGGTCAATCTCGGCTACGGCCAGCCGCAGGCGGCTGCTGCGATCGCGTCGGCGTCGCGCAGTGCGGGTGAAGGCGCCGAAACGGCGCAGCTCATTCGCCTCGGCCTGAAGGAATTGGCGAAATGAGCGCGGTGATGGTCAGTCTCGTAGGGTGGGCAAAGCGAAGCGTGCCCACGATCTTTCAACCGATCGGAGACGTGGTGGGCACGGCGCGAAGCGCGCCTTTGCCCACCCTACGAGGAGTTCGCTGAGTGAGCGATCCCAAAGCCTCCCGCATGGTCTCGCCCGAGCGCCGCAGCGACGATGTCGGCGACACTGCGCTGCGCCCGCAATCGCTGTCCGATTTCGTCGGCCAGCAGCAGGCGCGCAAGAATCTCTCGATCTTCATCGAGGCGGCGCGCAAGCGCGGCGAGGCGCTTGATCACGTGCTGTTCGTGGGGCCGCCCGGCCTCGGCAAGACCACGCTGGCGCAGATCGTGGCCAAGGAACTGGGCGTCGGCTTTCGCGCGACCTCGGGTCCCGTGATCGCCAAGGCCGGCGATCTCGCAGCCCTCCTCACCAATCTCGAAGAGCGCGACGTGCTCTTTATCGACGAAATCCATCGCCTGAGCCCGGCGGTCGAAGAGGTGCTCTATCCCGCGATGGAGGATTTTCAGCTCGACCTCATCATCGGCGAGGGCCCGGCGGCGCGCTCGGTCAAGATCGAGCTGTCGAAATTCACCCTCGTCGGCGCCACCACGCGCGCCGGCCTGCTCACCAATCCCTTGCGCGACCGCTTCGGCATTCCGGTCCGGCTGAATTTCTACACGATCGAGGAGCTCGAAAGCATCGTCACCCGCGGCGCGCGCGTGCTCAATGTCGGCATGAGCGCCGATGGCGCCAACGAGATCGCACGCCGTGCCCGCGGTACGCCGCGTATCGCCGGCCGCCTGCTCCGTCGCGTGCGCGATTTCGCCTCGGCCGCCGATGCCGACAAGATCGATCGCAAGATTGCCGACCACGCGCTGAGCGCGCTCGAGGTCGACGCCGCGGGCCTCGATGCGATGGATCGTCGCTATCTCACGACCATCGCGATGAACTATGGCGGCGGCCCGGTCGGCGTCGAGACCATGGCTGCAGCGCTGTCCGAGCCGCGCGATGCGATCGAGGACATCATCGAACCCTATCTGATCCAGTGCGGCTATCTCCAGCGCACCCCGCGCGGCCGCCTGCTCACCTCGCACGCCTTCCGTCATCTCGGCATCGCCGAGCCCTCGCGCGATGCGGCGTCACAGTTCGGCCTGTTCGGCTCGGACGAGAACGACGACTGAGCTGCGCAAATGCGGCGGCTCTTCTGACATGAATTTCTGGTAATCTCGTGCAGACGGTCTGCACGAACGCACCCCAATTCCGCTCCAATCGGACAGCATCAACGAGGCGCATCACGATCGGGTTTTCATGATCACGCGCCGTCATCTCATCCGTTCCATCGGCGGTCTGTCCGCCCTCGGCGTCTCGACCGCAGCCTATGGCGTCGGCATCGAGCCGGTGCTGCGGCTGCGCGTCACCCGCTATCATCCGACGCCGCGGCAGTGGCCGGCAGATCTTTCGCTGAAGATTGCCGCCATCGCCGACATCCACGCCTGCGATCCCTGGATGTCGCTGGAGCGGATCGAAGGAATCGTCGAGCGCACCAACGCGCTCAACGCCGATATCATCGTGCTGCTCGGCGACTATGTCGCCGGCCTTCACCACGTCACGCGGTTCATTCCGTCGCGCGAATGGGCGAGAGTGCTGGCCGGCCTGAAGGCGCCGCTCGGCGTCCATGCCGTGATGGGCAACCACGATTATTGGGACGACAGGACGGTGCAGCAGGCAGGGCACGGGCCGACCATCGCTCATCGTGCGCTGGAGGCGGTCGGCATCCCCGTCTACGAGAATGACGCCGTGCGCCTCAGCAAGGACGGCCGCCCGTTCTGGCTCGCCGGTCTCGGCGACCAACTGGCCTTCCTGCCGGCACGGCGCTTGCGCAGCACCGGGCGCTTCGGCGCCGACGATCTCGCAGGCACGCTGGCGAAGGTCACCGACGACGCGCCGGTCATCCTGCTCGCGCACGAGCCCAACATCGCGCCGCTCGTGCCCGGGCGCGTCGCGCTGCAACTGTCCGGCCATACCCATGGCGGCCAGATTCGCCTGCTCGGCTGGTCGCCGGCGGTTTCGCCCAAGAACGGCCTGCGCCTCGCCTATGGCCACTTCCGGCTGAAATGCGACCTCATCATCTCCGGCGGCCTCGGTTGCAGCATCATGCCGGTCCGCGTCGGCGTGCCGCCCGAGATCGTCGAAGTGACGCTGGGGCGGGCAGGGCAGGTTGTGTCCTGACGCGCTTGCGCGGTCGGCCGTTTTTGCGCAAAACGGACCCGTAGCGACAAGCGAAGGGGCTCGCGACGTGACAGCTCATCTCGACGGCGAGATCCGCGACGGCCGCCACCACATGCAGGTCCGCGTCTATTACGAGGACACGGATTTCTCCGGCATCGTCTATCACGCGAATTATCTGCGCTACATGGAGCGTGGCCGCACCAATCACCTCAGGCTGATGGGCGCCGAGCAGCAGGCGCTGTTCGATCAGGTGGAGACCGAAGGCGCGGGCTTTGCGTTCGTGGTGCGCTCGATGCATCTGGATTTCCTGAAACCGGCGCGGATGGACGACGTGCTCGACGTCGTGACCTGGCCGGTTGCCGTAAAGGGCGCCTCGATCATGCTGGCGCAGGAAGTCCGTCGCGGCGAGGAGGTTCTGGTGAAGGCCGAGGTCCGCGTCGCCTTCATCAGCGGCGGCCGCGCCCAGCCGATCCCGAAATCGATCCGCGCATTGATGAAGGCCGATTTGATTTCATGATCGCCCGATAAGTGATCACCCGATTTGTGATGACCACTCGACTCCGCCAATTGCGGCGATAGATTGCGGCCTCCGACCAACCGATGAGGCCATGATGTCGCGCCCGCCGCTTCCACCCTTCACCCGTGAGACCGCCGCGCAAAAGGCCCGCATGGCCGAGGATGCGTGGAATTCACGCGACCCGGTGCGCGTCTCGCTCGCCTATACCGAGGACAGCCGCTGGCGCAATCGCTCCGAGGTCTTGCAGGGCCGCGACGCCATCGTCGCGTTCCTCACCCGCAAATGGGAGAAGGAGCAGGACTACCGCCTGATCAAGGACCTCTGGGCCTTCGACCAGAACCGCATCGCGGCGCGCTTCCAGTACGAATGGCACGACGCCGGCGGCCAGTGGTATCGCTCCTACGGCAACGAGCAGTGGGAGTTCGACGAGCACGGCTTGATGAAGCGGCGCGAGGCGTCGATCAACGACATCGCGATCGCGGAGAAGGACCGCCGGTTTCATTGGGCAGCGCCCGGGCCGCGGCCGGCGGATGTGCCGGGGCTGGGGACGGATCCGTTCTGAAGCTTGCAAGACAGCACAGCGAGCACACTGCACCCTCGCCCCTTGTGGGAGAGGGTGGCTCGCCGCGCAGCGGAGAGACGGGTGAGGGGTTCTCTCCGCGAGTCCATCTCTTAGCTGAATGTGCGGACGCATACCCCTCATCCGGCGCTTCGCGCCACCTTCTCCCACAAGGGGAGAAGGGAAGAGTCTGCGTGGCGAGAGCTGCGGACTACGTTGCAGTACGCTTGGTCAAGAACCTCGTGATCGCCCCACCGAGCTTCGCGCTGTCCAACGGCTCCGCCAGCGACGCCCTTGCCGTCGCGACAACGTCCTCCGGCGCCTTGCCGTCACGCAGCGCACAGCACACTTCCGCAAACTCCACGTCGAACTCCGGATGCGGCTGCACCGTCAGCGTGGTGCCGTTGGCGTAGAGCAGGCCGGCATGCGGGGTGAAGTCGGACGAGAGGATCGTGAGCGCGTCGTTGGGTGGCTCGATCACCTGATCCTGATGCGAGGCGGCGATTGCGACCTCCTCGCCATCGACGACGCCGTTCTCCGGCAGCACCCGATAGACGTGCCGGCCGATGCCCCAGCCCTTTTCGGATTTGCGTACCGTACCGCCGAGCGCCTGCGCGATCAGCTGATGACCGAAGCAGACGCCGACCATCGGCGTCTTGTTGGCGTAGGCGGTGCGGACGAAATCCTCCAGCGGCGCGATCCAGTCGAGCCCGTCATAGACGCCGGCGGCAGCACCTGTGATCAGCACGGCCTCGAGCTTGCCAGGATCGGGAAGCGCGTCGCCGTTCGGGATGCTGACGACGTCTACCGTAGCCGTGGGGTCTTCGGTGCGGACCATGCGTTCGAACATGTCCGGGAACGAGCCGTGCTGGTCCCGATATTTTTGCGGGACCTGTCCGGTCTCGATGATGGTGATGCGTGCCATCTGCCCCCCAAGGTCAAAAGGTTGCGAAGCTCAGTCGCTTTCTGCCCCATGTTGCTGGTGCGGCGCTGTACTCTCCAGCAGCGCGCTCTGCTTTCGCACCTCGTGGAGAAAGGCCTTGGCCAAACGCGACAGCGGTTCGGCCTCCGACCATAGCATATAGGCGACCGCGTGCGTCGTCGGCGTGAACGGGCGGACGACGAGGCCGCTGCCGCCGTTCTGCCGCGGCGAGTAGGGATCGACCACGGCGGCGCCGACGCCGGCGGCGGCGAGCACGCAGGCCGTGTTGCAGTAGCGCACCTCGACGGTCGGTTGGAACGGCGCGCCGCCACGGGCAAAACTGTCGCGCACGGCTTCGCCCAGCCGCGTGCCTCGTTCGAGCCCGATGAAAGGCAGGCCGGACAGATCCGAAGCCGAGATCACGGACCTGTCGGCGAGCGGATGCTGCGGCGGCAATACGCACACCATTTCGCCGGTATGCACCACCTCATGCGCGATGCCGGGATGATGCGTCAGCCCGAGCGCAAAGCCGAGCTCGGCGACGCGGCTGAGCACGCCCTCGATGATGCCCTCGTAGCGCCGCACGTCGAAGAACACGCGCGTCTCCGGGCGGCGTCGCAGGAAGCCTGAGAGCGCGGAGGGAATGATGCTGTAGGCCAGCGGCGGCGTCGCCACGATGGCAAGGTGCCCGGAGCGGTTCTCGCGCAGATCGCGCACGCGGTTCTCGAGCTTTGCATGCAGCGCGAAGATAGCTTCGCTCTCCTTGTACAGCGCCATCGCTTCCGCGGTCGGAAACAGCCGGTTGTTGACCCGCTCGAACAAGGCGAAGCCCGCCTGCGCCTCCATCGTCTTCAGCGCATTGCTGACCGCGGGTTGCGACAGCGCCAGCTCGTCCGCGGCCGCGACCGTGGTGCGATGGCGGATGACGGCGCGCAGGATTTCGAGCTGACGCAGGTTCATATCACTGCCGATTATACTCAGGGCCAAAACATCATAGCAGAACGAATTGATTTTGCAGCCCCGCTCGCCCGTAATGGCGGCGGATTTGCACGTCGCATCAAGGGGTTCATTAGCCCATTGAGGCAGCACTGCGCACAGATTGGAGGCAATCTTGGTTCGTGTCCTTCGCGCCGCCGCAGCACAAATGGGGCCGACGCAAAAAGCCGATACGCGCGAGCATACGTTGTCGCGGATGCTTGCTCTGCTGGAGGAGGCGGCCGGCCGCGGCGCGAGCCTCGTGGTGTTCCCCGAGCTTGCCTTCACCACTTTCTTCCCGCGCTGGCTGCTCGAGGGCGAGGCGCTCGACCGCCATTTCGAGCGCGGAATGCCGAACCCGGCCGTGGCAAAACTGTTCGATCGCGCGCGGGCGCTGCGCGTCGGCTTGTATGTCGGCTATGCCGAACTGACGCCGGACGGCCGTCGCTACAATTGCGCCATCCTGGTCGATCGCGACGGCGAGATCCTGGGCCGCTATCGCAAGGTGCACCTGCCCGGCTCGGTCGAGCCACGGCCGGGCGCGCGCTACCAGCAGCTCGAGAAGCGCTATTTCGAATATGGCGACCTCGGCTTTCCCGCCTTCCGCGCCGGCTCGGCCTGGGCCCATGCCATCATGGGTATGATGATCTGCAACGATCGGCGCTGGCCGGAATCCTGGCGCGTGCTCGGCCTGCAAGGCGTCGAGCTCGTCTGCATCGGCTACAACTCGGCCGCCTACGATCCCAATGGCGGTACCACCGAAGACGGCGCGCTCCGTACCTTCCACTCGACGCTGGTGACGCAGGCCAACGCCTACATGAACGCGACCTGGGCGATCTCGGTGGCGAAGGCGGGCGAGGAGGATGGCTCCGGGCTGATCGGCGGCTCCTGCATCGTCGATCCTAATGGGCGCATCGTCGCGCAGGCGCAGACGCTCGCCGATGAAGTGATCGTCGCCGACATCGATCTCGATATGTGCCGCCAGGGCAAGGACAAGATGTTCAACTTCGCCGCCCACCGGCGGCCGGAGCAATACAGGGTGATCACCGAACGTGCCGGCGTCATCGAGCCGGCCGTTCTCGATGCGGATTGATCTCAAACGGCCGGTCGCGGCGTTGGCAAAGGAGCTGACATGACACGCCTCTCGCAAATCTTCGCCCTCGCAGCCTTGGCTGCCGCGACGCCGGCGCAGGCGGCCGAGCTTCCGGCGGAGATCAAGCAGGCGGGCACGCTGAAGCTCACGGTCAACTCCACCTATGCGCCGATGGAATATCGCGATCCCGCGACCAACGAACTGGTCGGGCTCGACATCGATCTGGCCAACGAGCTCGCCAAGCGGCTCGGTGGCCTCAAGATCGTCTGGAGCGAGACGCCGTTCGCCGAGCTGATCCCCTCGCTGCAGACCAGGCGCGCCGATTTCATCATCTCAGGCATCTCCGACCGCGCCTCGCGGCGCGAGACCGCCGATTTCATCGATTACCTCCAGACCGGCCCGCAATTCTTCGTCATGGCCGACAATGCAGCCAAGGACGCGGCCGATCTCTGCGGCAAGAAGGTCGGCACCACCCGCAGCACCAGCTTCCCGGTGGAGATCGAGAAGTGGAGCAAGCAGAATTGCGAGCCGGCCGGCAAGCCCGCGATCCAGTACGTCCCCGGCGAAAACTCGATCGACGTCCGCAACCAGCTCAAGCAGGGCCGCATCGACGCCGCCGTGCAGGGCAGCGAGACGCTGCCTTACGCGCAAACGCAGGAGCCCGGCAAATACCGCGTCGTCGGCGAGCCCTTCGCCAAGGGCTACCAGGGCATCATGTTCCGCAAGGACGACGTCGCCTTGCGCGAGGTCGTGACCGAGAAACTCACCGCCATGATCGCCGATGGCGCCTACAAGGCGGTCCTCGACAAATGGGGCCTGGGTGCCAACGCGGTCGCCCAGCCCATGCTGAACGCGGCGCCGCAATGAAGCCGGCGCCGGCACTCGCGGAGGGTTTCCCCGATCTGTCCGGGATGCAGATCGCGCGCGAGCCGCACTGGTTTCGCTGGCTCAGTGCCGCGCTGATCGTCCTCGTGCTCGCGGCCATCGCGCGCGCGTTCGCGAACGGACAGATCGAATGGTCCTATGTCAGCCGCTTCCTGACCGCAAAGGTCATCCTCGAAGGCATCGTCAACACCATGGTGATGGCGGTGCTGGCGATGGCACTCGGCATCGTGCTCGGCATCGTCGTCGCGGTCATGCGGCTGTCGCCCAATCCGGTGCTGAAGACGGTCGCCGCCGGCTACACCTGGCTGTTCCGCGGCACGCCGCTGATCCTGCAACTTCTGCTCTGGTTCAATCTTGCGCTGGTGTTCCCGACCATCGGCATTCCCGGCCTGTGGAGCGCGCGTGCCGTCGACGTCATGACGCCGTTCCTTGCCGCGCTGCTCGGGCTCGGCATCAACCAGGGTGCCTACACTTCCGAGGTGATGCGCGCCGGCATGCTGTCGGTCGACATCGGGCAGTATGAAGCGGCGCAGGCGATCGGCATGGGGCGGCTGCGCGCGCTGCGGCGGATCGTGCTGCCGCAGGCGATGCGCGTGGTGATCCCGCCGCTCGGCAACGAGTTCATCGGCATGGTGAAGGCGACCTCGCTCGCGAGCGTGATCCAGTACCCAGAACTGCTGCACAACGCCGAGAACATCTATTACGCCAATTCCCGCGTGATTGAGCTCTTGATCGTCGCCGGGCTCTGGTACCTGCTCGTGGTCTCGATCCTGACGCCGCTCCAGATGCTGCTCGAACGCCGCTTTGCGCGCGGCACATTGCGGCTCGCGCGATGACAAAACCTCTCGTCGCGATCCGCTCCGTCGCCAAGAACTTTGGCGAGTTCCAGGCTCTCAGAAGCGTTTCGCTCGACGTCTGGCCCGGCGAGGTGATGTGCCTGATCGGCGCCTCCGGCTCCGGCAAGACCACGCTGCTCCGCTGCATCAACCAGCTCGCCACGATCGATGCCGGCGGCATCTGGCTCGACGGCGAGCTGTTGGGGGTGCGCGAGCTGGGTGGGCGGCTGCATCGGCTCAGCGAACGCGAGATCGGGCGGCAGCGGCTCAAGACCGGCATGGTGTTCCAGCGCTTCAATTTGTTTCCGCACAAGACCGCGCTGGAGAACATCACCGAAGGTCCGCTCCAGGTGCAGGGCCGCAAGCTGGGTGAGGTGCGTGCGGAAGCGCTCGAACTGCTGCGCCGCGTCGGATTGTCCGCGAAGGCGGACTGGTATCCCGCGCAGCTCTCCGGCGGCCAGCAGCAGCGGGTCGCGATCGCGCGGGCGCTGGCGATGAAGCCGATGCTGATGCTGTTCGATGAACCGACCAGCGCGCTCGATCCCGAGCTCGTCGGCGAGGTGCTCGCGGTCATGAAGGAGCTGGCGAAGAGTGGCATGACCATGATGGTGGTGACGCACGAGCTCGGCTTCGCGCGCGAGGTCGCCGACCGCGTCGTCTACATGGACCAGGGCGCGATCGTCGAGCAGGGCCGCGCCTCGGACGTATTGGGCGCACCGCGCGAGGAGCGTACCAGGGCATTTCTTTCGGCAGTGATCTGAAAATGGGGGCGTATCGATGAAGAGAGTTTGGGTTGCGGCGGCGCTTTTCGGCGCCATGACGTTTTCGACCACGGCAGCGGAGCTTCCGGCGGAGATCGTCAAGCGCGGCAGCATCAAGATGGCGGTGGTGCCGAACTATCCGCCGATGGAGTTTCGCGATCCCGCCACCAACGCGCTGTCGGGATTCGACATCGAGCTCGGCGACGCGATTGGCCGCAAGCTTGGCACCAAGATCGAATGGCAGGAAACCAGCTTTGCCGAGTTCCTGCCATCGATCCAGACGGGCCGGGTCGATGCCGTCCTGTCGGGCTTTACCGACTATGCGAGCCGTCACGAGATTGCGACGTTCGTCGACTATCTCCAGACCGGCCCGCGCTTTTTCGTGCAGCAGTCACGAGCGGCGGAATTCAAGGACATCGCCGCTCTCTGCGGCAAGAAGGTCGGCGCCAGCCGGCGCACCAAATATCCGGAACAGATTGCAAGCTGGAGCGAGAAGCACTGCGGCGGCAACCCCGTCACTTTCGTTGGCACCGACGGCTCCGGCGATGCACGTACCCAGCTCAAGCAGGGTCGCATCGACGCCGCCGTGCAGGGCAACGAGACGTTGCCCTACATCATGGATCTCGAGCCCAACGCCTATACGCCGGTCGGCGATGCCATCGCGCAGCAGTTCGTCGGCATTGCACTGCCGGTCAAGGAGAAGGGTCTTCAACAGGCGATGCTGGAAGCGGTTGACGCGCTGATCGCGGACGGCACCTACAAGACCCTGCTCGCCAAATGGAAACTGACCGACAACGGATTAGAGAAGGCAACCATCAATGCTGGACAGTAAGGCACTCCAGAGCATTCCGCTCACGCCCGCCAACACGGCCGACCCTGCGCCGGACTATCCCTGGCCGAAACCGTTTAATTCGGCGATGTTCCTGTCGTTCGACGTGGACGCCGAGAGCGCATGGACCAGCAAGGATGCCGCTCACGCCCGGCGGCTGATCACCATGAGCTATGGCGGCTTCGAGGCGCGCGTCGGCACGCCGAAGCTGCTGGAGCTGCTCGACCAGCTCGATCTCAAGGCCACTTTCTTCGTCACGGGCTGGTCGGTCGATGCGCATCCGGCGATGGCCGAATCGATCCTCAAGGCCGGCCACGAGATCGGCCATCACGGCTATCACCATCTGCTGCCGGATCCCGGCGATCCCTGGATCGAGGAGGAGCTGGAGCGCGGCTTCGAGGCGTTGAAGCGCCGGCTCGGTGTCAGGCCGACCGGCTATCGCGCGCCTTACGGCGAGTTTACGGAGGAGCTGCGTGTCGCGCTGGTGCGCCATGGCATCGTCTACACGTCCTCGTTCCGCGACGACGTCAGGCCGTATCGCCATCGCCTCGCCGACGGCAAGCCCGGCACGATCGAGCTGCCGGTCACCGCAAGCTATGACGACTGGATGCATGGCCTCTCCGCCCGCTTCAGCCCGCGCTCGATCTTCCCCAGGGAGCACGTGCTCTCGATCTGGAAGGACGAGCTCGACGAAACCAGGGACTGGGGCGCGATGGTGACGACGGTGCTGCATCCGCAATGCAGCGGCCGTCCGATGCGGCTGCGGCTGCTGCGCGAGTTCCTGACCTACGCAAAGTCGTGCCCGGACGTCTGGATCGCCACCGGCGAGAAGATCGCGGAGAACTTCCTCCGCCATGAGGCCGGTAACCGCTAGAGAGCGCCATGAGCCGCATCCTCGTCATCAACCCGAATTCCTCGGCCTCGGTAACGGCGGCGATCGACGAGGCGGTCGCGCCGCTGCGGATCGCCGGCGGGCCTGACATCGACGTGGTCGGTCTTGCCGAGGGCCCGCCCGGCATCTCGACCCAGCGCGATGCCGATAGCGTCGTGATGCCGTTGGTCAACCGCGTCTCGCGCGATGATGCGGATGCCTTCGTGCTGGCCTGCTTCAGCGATCCCGGCCTTCATGCGGTCCGCGAGGCGGCCGGTGGCCGCCCCGTGCTGGGCATCGCCGAGTGCGGCATTTTTCGCGCGCTGATGCTGGGCGAGCGTTTCGGCATCATCGCGCTGTCGCCGTCGAGCATCCGCCGTCAGCAGCGCATGGTGCGGGTCATGGGCGTCGACGGCCGCTATGCCGGAAGCTGGTCGGTGGGCGCGAGCGCGGCCGAGACGGCAGGTAGCGATATCCGGGGACGGCTGATCGAAGCCGGCCGCGCGCTGGTCACGCAGTGCCGCGCCGACGTCGTGGTGATGGGCTGCGCCGGCATGGCTTCGCATCGTGCGGCCATCGCGGATGCGATCGGCGTGCCCGTGGTCGAGCCGGCGCAACAGGCGGTTGCGGCTGCGATCGGCGCGATCTTGCTCAACACGTGACACGTCAGATGATGCCGTTCGATGTCTGGAAACATCTCAACCGCGCGCTCGCTGCACCTCTCCCGCTTGCGGGAGAGGTCGGCGCGAAGCGCCGGGTGAGGGCTCTCTCCTCTTGGGGGTTCTCGATTGTGGAGACACCCTCTCCCCAGCCCTCCCCCGCAAGCGGGGGAGGGAGCGCACCGCCGTCGCAGCTCAACATCGCCTTATGCAGGAGCTTCTCGTAATGCCCATCTCCCGCCGCTCGCTCCTCAAGGCCGCTGCCACCATGCCGGCGCTGTCGCTGCCGGGCATCGTCCGTGCCGAATCCCAGACCACGCTGCGCTTCATCCCCGTGATCGATCTCGCCTTCGTCGATCCCATCTACTCGACCGCGCAGGTGTCGCGAAACCACGGCTTCATGGTCTACGACACGCTCTACGGAATGAGCGCCTCGCTCCAGGTTTCGCCGCAGATGCTGTCGGGCCACGCGATCTCCGGCGACCAGCTGCAGTGGGACCTCAGCCTGCGCGACGGCCTGTTCTGGCACGACGGCGAGCGGGTGCTGGCGCGCGACTGCGTCGCCAGCATCCGCCGCTGGGCGGCGCGCGACGGCTTTGGCGGCGAGCTGATGGAAGCGACCGACGAGCTGTCCGCCGCCGACGACCGCACCATCCGTTTCCGTCTCAAGCGCCCGTTCCCGCTGCTGCCGCAGGCACTCGGCAAGGCCGCGATCAATGCCTGCTTCATGATGCCGGAGCGGCTGGCCAGCCAGGATCCGTTCAAGCCGCTGACCGAAGTCATCGGCAGTGGGCCGTTCCGCTACCTCGCCGACGAACGCGTGCAGGGCGCGCGCAATGCTTATGCCAAATTCGAGCGCTACCAGCCGCGCACCGACGGCAAGCCGGATTGGACCGCGGGTCCGAAGATCGTGCATTACGATCGCGTGGTCTGGACCACCACGCCCGACGCCGGCACCGGCGTTGCCGCGTTGCAGACCGGTGAGCAGGACTGGCAGGAGACCACGCCGCATGATCTGTTGCCGGTGATCAAGGCCGCCGGTGACATCGAGACGCGCATCCTCGATCCCAGAGGTTACGCCTGCATGCTGCGGCTCAATCACCTGCAGCCGCCGTTCGACAATCCGGCGGTCCGCCGCGCGCTCCTGGGTGCGATCGACCAGTCCGCGTTCATGACGGCGGTCGCCGGCGTCGATCCGGCGTTCCAGGTCTCGCCGATCGGCTACTTCGCGCCTGATACTCCGATGGCGAGCGAGGTCGGACTCGACGTGTTCCGCGGGCCGCGCGACTATGCCAAGGTCAAGGCCGACCTGAAGGCTGCCGGCTATAATGGCGAGAAGATCGTGGTGCTCGTGCCCACCAATTCGCTGGCGCAGAAGCCGCTCGGCGAGATCGCGGTCGACAGCTTGCGCAAGGCCGGCATGAACGTCGAATATGCCGGGCTCGATTTCGCCGTCGTGCTGCAGCGCCAGCTCAAGAAGGATCCGGTCGGACAGGGCGGCTGGAGCGCGGCAGTCGGCAACTGGCAGGGCATCGACTGGCTCAACCCGGCCGGCAACACCAACATCCGCGGCGAAGGCAAGGTCGCCGGCTGGTATGCAAGCCAGAAGATGGGGCCGCTGCGCAGCCAGTGGCTGGCCGCTTCGGAGCTCGCCGAGCAACAGCGCATCTGCCGCCAGATCCAGGCGGTGGCATTCGAGGAGATTCCCTACATCCCGATCGGCCTGTACAAGCAGCCGACCGCCTATCGCAAGGCCATCACCGGCATTCTCGACGGCACCGCCGTCTTCTGGAACGTACGCCCCGCATGAGCACCACAGCAATCTTCGGCAGCTACGTGCTGTCACGGAAAGACGGCGCGCAGGATGTGCTGCGCGACCATTGGGTCCTCGTCGAAGGCAAGAGGATCGCCGCAATCACGCGCGACAGGCCGCGCGCGGACGAGGTCCATGATCGTCCCGGTCGCTTCGTGCTGCCGGGCCTGCTCAATTTGCACAATCACTGCTTCAGCGAAGCGGTGGCGCGCAGCCACACCGAGGACGGCAACGGCCGCAAGAACAACCAGAGCATCGTCTACACGGTGCTGTTGCCGCTGACCAAGCGCGGCGCCGATCTGCTGTCGGCGGAAAAGCGCATGGCGGTGGCGCGGCTCGGCATCCTCCAACTGCTCAAAGGCGGCGCCACCACGGTGATGGAGCCGTTCCGCAATTCGATCCCTGAGATGTTCGACGCCGCCGAGGAGATGGGCATCCGCTTTTACGGTGCGCCCTATCTGTTCTCGACGTCGGATGCCAAGGCCGGCCCTGACGGCGTCGTGCAATATTCCGGCGATGACGGCGCCGCCGACATGGCGACGTGGGACGGGCTCTACCAGCGCTGGAACGATCGCGGCGAAGGCCGCATCAAGCTCGCCATGAGCCCGCATGCCACCGACACCTGCGGCCCCGACCTGCTGAAGGCCTGCGCCACGCGGGCGCGCGAGCTCGGTGTTCCCATCACCACGCACATGGCGCAGAGCCGCGCCGAGGTCGAGACCATCGGCAGGCGCTATGGCGGCCGCACGCCGGCGCAGTATCTGGACTGGCTCGGCCTGCTCGCGCCCGACCTGATGGCTGCGCACTGCATGTTCTCGAGCGACGACGATCTCAAGCTGATGGCGGCGCGCGGCATGACCGTGCTGAATTGCCCGCGCGTGTTCGCGCGCGCCGGCGTCACCGCGGCGTTCAGCCGTTTCGCCGAGCACGGCGTGCGCACCGTGGTCGGTACCGACGGCTACAACATGGACCTGCTCGGCGAGCTCAATGCGGCCTCGCTGATCTCGAAGGTCACTTCCGCGCGTGCCGATGTCGCGAACTCACCGGAGCTGATCGAGGCGAATACGGCCGTGGCCGCCGACGTGATCAAGCGCCCGGACCTCGGCCGGATCGAGCCCGGCGCGACGGCCGATCTCACCGTCGTCGATCTCACCCATCCGCATCTGCAGCCGCTGTTCGATCCCCGCCGCGCGCTGATCGCGCTCGCCAACCGCGCCAATATCGACCAGGTCATGGTCGACGGCCGCGTGCTGATCGATGAGGGTCGATATCTCGGCGCAGACGAAGCGGCGATCACCGCAGCAGGCAGCGCCGCGATCGGCAAGATCTGGGATTTGCCGGAGGCGCAGGCCGCGTTCAACGGCTGAGGGCCGGCTCGTCGAATTCCACGAGCGCCTTGCGCATGGTCTCGACCAGATCGAGCGCCACCGGCGAGGGGCTGCGTTGTGCGGGAAACACCGCGGAGAACTCGAAATCGATGCGTGGCAGGAAGCGGCGCACGACGACGCCGCGGGTCGAAAATTCCTGCGCGGTGAAGGGGTCGCAGATCGCGACGCCCAGTCCCGACGACACCATGCCGCACATGATCTCCGACAGCGCAGTCTCCACCCGCAGCACGCGGCGGACGTCGTGACGGTGGAAGATCTGGTCGACCAGGTGCCGGCTCGACGATCCCGCCGACAGCGAGATGAAGGTCTCGCCCTCGAAATCATGCGGCTCCAGCACCTCCTTTTCCGTGAGGCGATGGCCTGTCGGGAGCACCGCGACGCGCGCCGGCGCCGGCAGCTTCTGGCTGGGAAGGCCGGAATGCGCGATCGGCACCTCGGCAAAGCCGACGTCGCACTGATTGTTCAGCACCCAATCGACCACGATCGGCGAAATCACGCCGAAGAAGGCCAGGTTCAGATTGGGCCGCTGCTTCAGGAAGTGACCGGTGAGCCGCGGCAGATAGCCGTTCGCCAGCGCCGGCAGCGCGGCGATGCGCAGCGATCCGGTGCGGCGGCCACGGATTTCTTCGGCCGCGGCCGTGATGCGTTCGAGACCGACGAAGGAGCGCTCCACTTCGGTATAGAGCGCCATCGCCGCGGCGGTCGGCACGAGGCCGGTGCCGCGCCGTTCGAACAGCTCCATCTTCAACAGCGCCTGGAGGTCGCGCAGCAACCGGCTCACCGCCGGCTGCGTCACCGTCATCAGCGCCGCCGCCTCGGTGACGCTTCCGGTCAGCATGGTCGCGCGGAAGGCCTCAACCTGCCGCGAATTGATCCGTGCCATCCCAATTCCATCCATAACATTCAGGCATGCAGACGGTGCCATTATTCATTGGACGATGGAAGTATAGGTTGCGATCTTTTTCATCAGGACTGGAGACAGCCCGCTTTTTCGGCAGATTGGAGGGGTTCAACCTCCAGATCGCGCCAAAACCCGCCGAACGGGGGCCGGAGCCCTGTCTGAGCGGATTTGCGCGGAAGGAAATGCGGCAGGCGCCTCAGTCGGAGATTTTGGGCACGTCACCCCATCCCGGTATTGGAGATCGGACCATATGAAGACTCTCAGCCTTCTGACCGCGGCCAGCATCGCAGCGCTCATTGCCGTCCCATCGGCCGCCTCGGCCCAGCAAAAGACGCTCTACGTCGCCGGCTATGGCGGCTCGTTCGAGAAGACGATCCGCGACGAGGTGATCCCCACCTTCGAGAAGGAGAACGGCGTCAAGGTCGAATACGTCGCCGGCAACTCCACCGACACGCTGGCAAAGCTCCAGGCGCAGAAGGGCAATCAGCTGATCGACGTCGCCATCGTCGATGACGGCCCGATGTACCAGGCGATTCAGCTCGGCTTCTGCGGCAAGCTCGAGGGCCTGCCGGCGGATCTCTACGACACCGCGCGCTTCAAGGACGATCGCGCCGTCGCCATCGGCATCGTCGCGACCGGCCTGATGTACAACACCAAGGTGTTCAAGGAGAAAGGCTGGGCGCCGCCGACCTCCTGGAACGATTTGAAGGACACCAAATACGCAAAGCAGCTGGTGATCCCGCCGATCAACAACACCTACGGTCTCGAAGCGCTGGTGATGCTGTCGAAGATGAACGGCGGCGGCGAGACCAACGTCGATTCCGGCTTCAAGATCTTCAAGGAACAGATCAATCCGAACGTGCTCGCTTACGAGCCGTCGCCGGGCAAGATGACCGAGCTGTTCCAGTCCGGTCAGGCCGTGATCGCGGTGTGGGGCACCGGCCGCGTGCAGAGCTTTGCCAATACCGGCTTCCCGGTCGACTTCGTTTATCCCAAGGAAGGCGCCGCGACGCTGCTGACGACGGCGTGCCCGATCGCCAAGCCGAACGCCTCGCCGCTCGCGTCCAGCTTCGTCAAGATGCTGCTCGATCCCAAGATCCAGCTCGTGATGTTGAAGGAATACGGCTACGGCCCGGTGCTGAAATCGCTGGTGGTGCCGCCGGAGTTCGGCAAGATGGCGCCGATCGGCGAGCGCGCCGCCAAGCTGTATAATCCGGACTGGACCGTCATCAACGAGAAGCGCGAGGAGTGGACCAAGCGCTGGAATCGCGAGGTCGAGCGTTGATCTGATCGTCGCAGCGGAGACAGCGCATGGCCTATCTCGAGCTCGATCGGGTCGCCAAGCAGTTCGGGGCGCAGACTGTGGTCGACGACTTCAGTCTCGCCGTGGGCAAGGGGGAGTTCATCTCCTTCCTCGGCCCCTCCGGCTGCGGCAAGACGACGACCCTGCAGATGATCGCGGGCTTCCTCGATCCCACCCGCGGCGCGATCCGCCTGGAGGACAAGGACCTGACCGCGATTCATCCGGCCAAGCGCGGGCTCGGCATCGTGTTCCAGAGCTATGCGCTGTTTCCGCACATGACCGCGGCGGAAAATGTCGCCTTCGGTCTCGAGATGCGCAACGTGCCGCGCACTGAAAGAGCGGAGCGCGTTCGTGCCGCGTTGGCGATGGTGGGCCTCGCCGGCTTCGAGGACCGCCATCCCCGCCGCATGTCTGGCGGCCAGCAGCAGCGCGTGGCACTCGCCCGCGCGCTGGTGATCAAGCCGAGCGTGCTGCTGCTCGACGAGCCGCTGTCCAACCTCGACGCCAAGCTGCGCGAGGAGATGCAGATCGAGCTGCGCCAGATCCAGCGCACGATCGGCACCACCACGATCCTCGTCACCCACGACCAGAACGAGGCGATGTCGCTGTCCGACCGCATCGTGGTGATGAGCCAGGGCAAGATCGAGCAGATCGGCACGCCGCAGGAAACCTACGAGAAACCGGCCTCGGCTTTCGTCTCGCAGTTCCTTGGCAAGACCAACGATTTTGCCGCGGCTGTCGATCGGACCGCTACACCGGCGCGGGTGACGGCGGGCTCCTGGAGCGCGCCGGCCCCGGCGGGCCTCAGCGGCCCCGTCACCGTCAGCATTCGTCCTGAAAGAATTGGTTTCGGCGATGCCGGCCTCAGCGCAAAGATCGTCACGCGCATCTTCCAGGGCAACCACTGGCTGTTCCAGTGCGACAGCGAATGCGGTCCGGCGATCGTGATCCGCCAGAACGACGGCAAGGCGCAGCCGGCTGAAGGCGAGGCGGTTCGCCTCGTCTGGCGGCCGGAGGACATGAGCGTGCGCGCGAGGGCGGTCGCATGAGTGCGGTCGCCGAGGAACGCAGCGCGCGTGCGCCATGGGCGCTGACCGCGCCCGCTTTGATGCTGTTCGTCGGCGTGCTGCTGATTCCGCTGGCGATGACGGTGATGCTGTCGTTCCACGATTGGGGTCAGTACAAGGGCATCGAGCCGGTCTTCATCCTCAAGAACTGGCACGAGATCGCGACCGATCCCTATTACGCCGAAATGTTCTGGCGGACGTTTCGGATCGCGATCCTGACCACGCTGCTCACGGCCCTGCTCGGCGCGCCCGAGGCCTACATCCTCAACCGCATGGACGGTCGCTGGAAGAGCTTCTTCCTGCTGGTCATTCTCGGGCCGCTGCTGATCTCCGTGGTGGCGCGCACGCTCGGCTGGGCGCTGCTGTTCGGCGGCAACAATGGCCTCGTTAACAAGCTGTTGATGTCGCTCGGGGTGATGAAGTCGCCGATCCCCTTCATGTTCACCGAAACCGGCATGATCGTCGCGCTCGCGCATGTCATGATGCCGTTCATGGTGCTGTCGGTATGGGCGGCGCTGCAGCGGCTCGATCCGCAGATCGAGAACGCCGCGATGTCGCTTGGCGCCGGCCCCGTCACCATCATCCGCCGCATCATCATGCCGCAGATCATGCCGGGCGTGCTGTCGGGTGCGATCATCGTATTCTCGCTCTCGGCCAGCGCGTTCGCAACGCCGGCAATCATCGGCGGCCGCCGGCTCAAGGTCGCGGCGACGCTGGCCTATGACGAGTTCCTCAACACCCTGAACTGGCCGCTCGGTGCCGCCGTCGCCACGCTCCTGCTGATTGCGCTGGTGTTGATCGTCGTCGGCAGCAACGCGCTGATCGAGCGGCGCTACGCGGAGGTGTTCCGATGAGACGGAACGGTCCGCTCGCGCTGGTCTTCCATACATTCTTCGTCATCGTGATGGTGGCGCCGATCCTGGTGGTCTGCCTCGTCGCTTTCACGCCCGAGGGCTTCCTGTCGCTGCCGACCAACGGCTTCTCGCTGCGCTGGTTCAGGGCCATCGCGAACTACCCTGAATTCATCCACGCCTTCTGGGTCAGCCTTGGCCTCGGTGCGCTGTCGTCCTTCGTGGCGCTGCTGTTCGCGGTGCCCGCGGCGCTGGCGATTGCGCGCTATCGCTTCCGCGGCCGTGATGCGCTGGCGGCGCTGTTCCTGTCTCCGCTGATGATCCCGCATGTGGTGCTCGGCATCGCCTTCCTGCGCTTCTTCACCTCGGCCGGCCTCGGCGGCAGTTTTGCCGCGCTGATCATCGCGCATGTCATCATCGTGTTTCCGTTCGCGCTGCGGCTGACGCTGGCGGCGGCGACCGGCATGGACCGCACCGTCGAGATCGCGGCGGTCTCGCTCGGCGCCGGCGGCTGGACGCTGTTTCGCCGCGTGACCTTGCCGCTGATCCTGCCCGGCGTCATCAGCGGCTGGGCGCTCGCGTTCATCCAGTCCTTCGACGATCTCACCATGACCGTCTTCCTCGCCGCACCCGGTACCGAGACGTTGCCGGTGCGCATGTTCCTTTACATCCAGGACAACATCGATCCGCTGGTGACGTCGGTCTCGGCTTGCGTGATCGCCGTGACCATGACCGCCCTCATTCTGCTCGACCGCTTCTACGGGCTCGACCGTGTGCTCGCCGGCAAGAGTGGCGACACCGGACGATAGGAGAACCTCATGTCAGGAGAATACGACGTCGCCGTGGTCGGCGGCGGTCTGCTCGGCTCCGCCATTGCCTGGGGCCTCGGCCGGCTCGGCAAGAAGGTGGCCGTGCTCGACGAAGGCGACATCACCAAACGCGCCTCGCGCGCGAATTTTGCGCTGGTCTGGGTGCAGAGCAAGGGGCTCGGCATGCCCGCCTACACGGTGTGGACGGTGCAGGCGTCGCAAGCGTGGAGCAGGCTAGCTTCCGAACTGAAGCAGCAGACCGGGCTCGATGTCGCGCTTCAGCAGAACGGCGGCTTTCATCTCACGCTCGGCGAGGAGGAATTCGGCCAGCGCACCGAGCTGGTCAAGCGCATGCACAACCAGACCGGTGCTGCCGACTACAGGATGGAGATGCTCTCCGCATCCGAGGTGAAGAAGTCGCTGCCGCTGATCGGGCCGGACGTCTCCGGCGGAAGCTTTTGTCCGCTCGACGGCCACGTCAATTCGCTGAGGACCTTTCGCGCGTTCCATACCGGCTTCAGGGAATTCGGCATCGACTATCTTCCGGAGCGGCCGGTCTCGGCGATCAGCAAGCACGGCGGCGAGTTCAGCCTGACGACGCCGAAGGGCGAACTCCGCGCCGCAAAGATCGTGCTCGCCGCCGGCAACGCCAATCAGACGCTCGCGCCGATGGTCGGCCTCTACGCGCCGATGGGCCCCACGCGCGGCCAGATCGTCGTGACCGAGCGCACCATGCCGTTCCTCCCGCATCCCCTGACCACGATCCGCCAGACCGACGAGGGCACGGTGATGATCGGCGACAGCAAGGAGGACGAGCTGGACGATCGTACGCTGAAGCATTCGATCAGCGCGGTGATGACCGATCGCGCCCAGCGCATGTTCCCGCATTTGTCGCGGCTCAACGTGGTCAGGAGCTGGGCTGGCATCCGCGTCATGCCGCAGGACGGCTTTCCGATCTACGACCAGTCGGAGACCCATCCCGGCGCCTTCGTCGCCTGCTGCCATTCCGGCGTGACGCTCGCCTCCAACCATGCCTTCGAGATCGCGCGCATGGTGGCGCAGGGCGCGCTCGAGCCGGAGCTGGTCGGCGCGTTCTCCGCGAGCCGTTTTGGCGGCGCGGGCGCCGCGAACAAAAGCGGCTACTAGAGATATTGAGGAAGCCAGGATGTTTAAACGATCCGAACAGGACAAACGGCCAGAGCTGCAGATCTTCGTCGACGGCGTTGCCGTCGCGGCGCGTCAGGGCGACACGGTCTCTGCCGCGCTGCTGGCGTCCGGGGTTGACGCACGTCGCGCGACGGCGGTGAGCGGTGCGCCGCGTCTGCCCTATTGCATGATGGGCGTGTGCTTCGATTGCCTCGTCACCATCGACGGCGTTGGCAACCGCCAGGGCTGCCTCGTGCCCGTCGCCGAGGGCATGCACATCGAGATCCAGAAGGGCAAGCGGGAGATCGGACGATGACTGTGGCTCCCAAGCGCGAAGAGTACGACGTGGTGGTGATCGGCGCCGGGCCCGCCGGTCTCGCGGCTGCGTCGACCGCCGCCGAAGCTGGCCTCTCGACGCTGCTGCTCGACGAGAACATCGGTCCGGGAGGTCAGGTGTTTCGCGCCATCTCCTCGACGCCGGTGACCGACCGCAATCAGCTCGGCGCCGATTATTGGGTCGGTGCCGATCTGGTGCAGGCGCTGCGTGCAGGCACCGCCGAGGTCATTCATCGTGCCACGGTCTGGAGCCTCGATCGCAATCTCGATATCGCGGTCTCGGTCGGCGGCGCGTCCGCCTTCGTCAAGGCAAAGCGCGTGATCCTGGCGACCGGCGCGCTGGAGCGGCCGTTCCCGATCCCCGGCTGGACGCTGCCGGGCGTGATGACCGCCGGTGCCGCGCAGACCATGCTGAAATCGTCGGCGCTCGTGCCTGACGGCCGTACCGTGATCGCGGGGCAGGGGCCGCTGCTCTGGCTGCTTGCCGCTCAGATCCTGCGCCTCGGCGGCCGCATCGACCGTATTCTCGATACCACCGAGCGCCGCAATTATTTCGCCGCGCTGCCGCACGCCTTCGCGTTCCTGACCTCGCCCTATTTCGCCAAGGGCCTGTCGATGATGCGCGAGGTGAAGGCGAAGGTGCAGGTCGTCTCCGGCGTCACCGAGCTTGCGGCTTCCGGTGACGGCCAGCTCGCCAGCGTCAGCTATGTCGCGGGCGGCAAGCGCGAGACCATTGCAGCGGATTTGCTGCTGCTGCATCAGGGCGTCGTGCCCAACGTCAATCTGGCGATGTCCGCTGACGTCGAACATCGCTGGGATGATCTGCAGCTGTGCTGGTCGCCGGTGCTGGACGCGAGCGGCGCTTCGTCGGTCGCCGGCATTGCGATTGCCGGTGATGGCGCCGGCATCGGCGGTGCGAATGCCGCTGTGGTCCGTGGGCGGATTGCAGCGCGTGCAGCGGTGGAGGCGCTGGCGCCCGCGGCTGCGGCGAAGCTCGCGCCGATGGCAACGCTCCGCGCCGATCTCGCCAGGGCCGAGCGCGGCCGCGTCTTCCTCGACACGCTGTTCCGCCCCGCGCCGCAGTTCCGTATTCCCTCCGGCGACACCATCGTCTGTCGTTGCGAGGAGGTCACCGCAAAGGACGTACTCGATTCCGTCGCGATCGGCGCGACCGGGCCCAATCAACTGAAAGCCTATCGCCGCACCGGCATGGGCCCGTGCCAGGGCCGGCTCTGCGGCCTCACCGTCACCGAGCTGATGGCGCAAGCGCGCGGCAAGAGCCCGCAGGAGATCGGCTATTACCGCCTGCGGGCGCCGGTGAAACCGATCACGCTTGCCGAGCTCGCCGCCGTTCCGAAGAGCGAGGCCGACGTCAAGGCGGTGGTGCGCGGATGAGCAGAAACGTGGATGCGATCGTCATAGGCGGCGGCATCCACGGGTGCTCGACGGCGCTGCATCTGTGCCTCGCCGGCCTGAAGCCGGTGCTGATCGAGAAGGACTATGCCGGCCGCCATGCGTCCGGCGTCAATGCCGGCGGCGTCCGCCAGCTGGCCCGGCATATCCCTGAAATCCCGCTCTCGATCCGCTCGATGGGAATTTGGGAGAAGATCAAGGATCTTCTCGACGACAATTGCAGCTTCGAGAGCTACGGCCAGGTCCTTGTCGCGGAGAATGAGGAGGAACTCGCGGCCTGCCGCGCGCGGGTGGCCGAACTCAATGCGCTCGGCTTCACCCACGAAGAACTGATCGACGCGACCGAACTGCGACGGCTGGTGCCGGCCGTGGCCGAGACCTGTCCCGGCGGCGTGGTCTCGCGCCGCGACGGCGCCGCCAATCCGGCCCAGACGACGACGGCGTTCCGCCGCAAGGCCCAGCAGCTCGGCGCGACCGTGCGCGAGGGCGTCGCCGCCGGCAACATCCGGTACAGCGACGGGCTCTGGCACGTCGACGTCGGCACCGAAACCTTTGCCGCGCCGGTACTGGT
Source organism: Bradyrhizobium amphicarpaeae (assembly GCF_002266435.3). Lineage (NCBI taxonomy): Bacteria > Pseudomonadati > Pseudomonadota > Alphaproteobacteria > Hyphomicrobiales > Nitrobacteraceae > Bradyrhizobium > Bradyrhizobium amphicarpaeae. The sequence continues at coordinate 6,179,805 of NZ_CP029426.2, read as the reverse complement.
CAACGCTGCCGGCGCCTGGGCCGGCAGGATCGCGGCCGATCTCGGCGAGCCGGTGCCGGTCGAGACCGTCGCGCCGATGCTGATGATCACCTCGCGCGTGCCGCACTTCATCGACCCCGTCGTGATCCTGCGCGGACGCAAGCTCTCCTTCAAGCAATTCTCCAACGGCACCGTGCTGATCGGCGGCGGCCATTTGGCGACGCCTGATCAGGACCGCAACGAGACCGTGCTGGACTGGAAGAGCCTCGCCACCAGCGCGCGCACCGTATTCGAGCTGTTCCCGGTGATGCGCAGCGCCACGATCGTTCGCGCCTGGGCCGGGATCGAGGCGAAGATGAAGGACGACATTCCCGTATTCGGGCCGAGCAGCCGCCACAAGGGGCTCTATCACCAGTTCGGTTTCTCGCTGCACGGCTTCCAGCTCGGCCCCGGCGCCGGCGCCGTGATGGCGGAACTGATCGTCAACGGCGGCACCCAGACCCGCATCGGCGATCTCGGCATCGACCGTTTCCATCCCACCACACTCTAGCAACAAGAGGACATCATGAGCATCACCCGCAGCATCCGCACGCCCATCATGCACCGCGCCGTCGAGGCCAACGGCTTCGTCTTCCTCGGCGGCACCATCGCCGACGACACCAGCGTTTCCATGGGCGACCAGACCCGCAACATCCTCGGCAAGATCGCCGGCTATCTGAAGGAAGCCGGCACCGACAAGAGCCGAATCGTCAGCGCTTCGATCTTCGTCACCGATCTCTCCAAGAAGAAGGAGATGGACGCGGCCTGGACCGAGTTCTTCGGCGACAATCTGCCGACCCGCGCTACCGTCGGCGTGGCCGATCTCGGCGGCAGCGCGCTGATCGAGGTGGTGGTGACTGCGCTCAAGGGCTGAGCAATGATCGGCGCCCTGGCCGCATTTGGCCGGGGGCGCCAGTCGCACGTTGCGTAGATGTAATGTGCCTGGCGGCCGCGGGCCTTGACCGGCGGCCGTTTCCTTTTAACGGTAGAGGAATCGGCTGGAGCGCCCTATGTCCTCGCAGGTCAACAGCAGCAAGCTCGCGGTTAAATTTCGCTGTCCAAGAGAGCTTGAAGGCCTGCTGCCGCAGCCGGTTCCTGCCAATCTCGGCGTCCCCGACTGGCTCAAGTCGATGCCCGGCTCGGCCTTCAGCGCTCTCAATCAGCAGGACGACGACACGGTCAAGCGCTGTCCGCCCTTCATCGACGCGATGACGTGCGGTTTCCTGATCCCGCTGATCTGCGATCTCCGCGTAGAGGATGGCGAGATCAGCTGGGACAACGACGTCCCCCCTGGCGGAGAAGTCGATTTTCCACGCTCGCCTGTCAGCTTCCACGACCAGAACCAGCTCACCGGCTCCCCGCTGTTCGAGGCCGATCGCTTCGTCATCAAGTTTCACAATCTCTGGACCATCGAGGCCCCGGAAGGCTATGCGCTCTTCTTCACCCATCCGGTGAATCGCCTCGATCTTCCTTTCACCACGCTGAGCGGCCTTGTCGATTGCGATCGCTATCGCGACAACTGGATCCATTTTCCGGCGCATTGGCACAACATGGACTTTCGCGGCGTGTTGCCGAAGGGCACGCCGATCGCGCAGTGCATTCCGGTCAAGCGCGAAGGTTGGACATTGCAGACGTCGACGTTCACGCCGGAAGAGTCGCAGAAGCTCCACGCTCTCCGCGGCTCGCTGAAGCGCGAGTCCGGGGTTTACCGTCGCAAATTCAGGGCGTAGCCGACCGCTCCTGGTCGCGTTCCAAAAATCTCGCTGCCGCGCTCGGGCGGAAGAAGAAGCGGCCGCGGGATGACGTCGCCAATGCGAAGGCGGCGCGGCCGAGCATGTGTGGCCGTCCGCGAACGATGGCGCGAAGCGCCGCCTCGCCGCGGTCGCGCTCACCCATTTCGAGCAGGCACATTGCGAGATTGGCCCGGGACGGCGCGTCGTCGGGACGGAGCGCAAGCGCGTGGCGGTAGGTCTCGGCTGCTTGCGCGTAGGCGCCGTCGAGAAACTCGGCTCCGGCCAGTTCCGCCAGGATGTCGGCACGTCCCGGCGCGGCAGCCCGGGCGGCGGCCAGCACGGCGCGCGCACTGCGCCGATCGTTGTTCCGCAGATGCAGGCGTCCGAGGTCGAGTTGCAGGTCGGTCAGACCCGGGGCAAGCGTGATGGCCTGCGCCATGGTCTCGATGGCCTCACCGGTGTCCCCGCCGTTCGCAAGCTGTCCGGCCAATTCCTGGAATGCAGGCAGATAGGGCGGGCGGCGTGCTGCGGTGCGGCGCAGCTGGGCGATCCCGTCCGACGACCGCCGCGCATGACATAGGACGTGACCGAGCAATGTCTCGATTTCCGGATCGTTGGCGCGCCGAGCGGCCTTTTCCAGCGGCGCAATCGCCTGGTCGGCGCGCTGCTGGCCGAGCAAGGCATGGCCCAGGATCAGCACGGCGTTGCGGTCGTTGCGATTCGCTTTCAGGGCTTCGTTTGCAAGCCGGCTTGCGGTGTCGAACTGCCTGGCGCGCAATGCCAGGAAGGCCTGCTGAAGCAGTTGGGCGAGGGCGCTGTTCGGCTTGCCGCTCACGAAATGGCCTTCTGGCTGAGACACCCGCTCTGCCCTTACCGCGCGTCCTGCGCGATGTCCATTGCCCTTGATCCCGCAGCGCGCTGGGTTTATGAGCAATGCCGCAACCAGGAATTTCGCACCCATGGATTTCACCCCGACCGCAACGCTCATCCGCCTTGCTCACGGGGAATTCCATGCCTGCTTCAGTCATCCTGTCGAACCTCTCGCTGTCCACGCCTGACGGCCGTTCTCTTCTCTCCGACATCGATCTGACATTCGCGGCCGAGCGAACCGGTCTCGTCGGCCGCAACGGCATCGGGAAGACGACGCTGCTGGCGTCGATTGCGGGCGATCAGCTTCCGCAGTCCGGACGCGTTCTGATCAATGGCAGCATCGGCCTGCTGCGCCAGGACGTGCAATTGCCCGCGGGCGCGACCGTGGCCGATCTGTTCGGCGTGCGGCCGGCGCTCGAGCTGCTGCGCCGCGCCGAGCGCGGCGACGCCTCGGCCGACGACATCGCCTCGATCGATTGGACGCTCGAGGGGCGGCTGGAGACTGCCCTCGCGCAACTCGGATTCGATCCGTCTTCCGATACGGAGCTGTCGTGTCTGTCCGGCGGGCAGATCACGCGGGTTCGTCTCGCCGCGCTGGTCTTTGCCGGTCCCGACTTCCTGTTGCTGGACGAGCCCACCAACAACCTGGACCGCGCCGGCCGCCAGGCCGTGATCGATCTCCTTGCGGCCTGGCGCGGCGGCGCGATCGTCGTCAGCCACGATCGGAACCTGCTCGACGCGATGGATGCGATCGTCGAGCTGACGTCGCTTGGAGCCAGACGATACGGCGGCAATTGGAGCAGGTTTCGCGAACAGAAGGCCGTCGAACTCGCTGCCGTCAGGCACGACCTTGCTCATGCCGAGAGGCGGCTGTCCGAGATCGACGGGAAGGCGCAGCAAGCCGCGGAGAGAAAAGCGCGCAAGGACAGCGGCGGCAGGAAGAAGAGCGCCAGGGGCGACATGCCGCGGATCCTGGCCGGAGCGCGCAAGGATCGCAGCGAGGATAGCGGCGGCAGGAATGCACAGGTCGCCGAGCGGCAGCGTGCTGAGGCGCTTCAAGCCGTCGACGTGGCGCGCCGGCGCGTCGAAATTCTGCAGCCGCTCTCGGTCAAGCTGCCCGCGACCGGCTTGCCGGCGGGCAGGGAGGTGGTTTGGCTCGACGGCGTCAGCGCCGGCTATCGGCCGGAGCAACCGGTCCTGCGCGACATCTCATTCGCCGTCGTCGGGCCGGAGCGCATCGCGCTGGTCGGACCCAATGGCTCCGGCAAGACGACGCTGCTGAAACTGATCTCGGGCGAACTGCGCCCGCTATCGGGCAACGTGCGGGTCAGGCCGGATTTCGCGCTGTTCGACCAGAAGGTCAGCCTGCTCGATCCCGCGCTCACCATTCTGGGAAATTTTCAGCGCCTCAACCCGCAGGCGGGTGCGAACGAGTGCCATGCCGCGCTGGCGCGGTTCATGTTTCGCGCCGATGCGGCCTTGCAAATCGCGGGAAGCCTGAGTGGCGGGCAGATGTTCCGCGCGGGCCTTGCCTGCGTGTTGGGTGGAGCATCGCCGCCTTCGCTGCTGATCCTGGACGAGCCGACCAATCATCTCGATATCGAGTCCATCGAAGCGGTCGAGGCGGGCTTGCGGGCCTATGACGGCGCGCTGCTCGTCGTCAGTCATGACGAAGCGTTCCTGCAGGCGATCGGGATGACGCGGAGGATCGATCTTGCCGCCAAGTTGCGGAGTACCCATGGCGGGATCCTCTGATCCCGCCCGGCGGCCCTGACGGCAGTGATTTTCAAAAACCCGACGCCCTGCCCCCAGCGCGTCGGGTGGAAAAAATGAGTATCAATCCGTGATCTCAACGCGATCGTTGTGACGCGTTCCGCGGCATTTGGCCATTCCGGGAAACTACCGCATCGGAATCGCGTGGAGCCGGCTCGTTTGCAACCTAGGATGCGGCACTCCCGCCCGGCTCCAGCGCCTCGCCCATCTCCAGCGGATGGGCCATGGTCTCGTGCAGCGCATTGCGATCGAGCTCGCCCTCGGAGATGCTGATGACGACGCAGGCGACGCCGTTGCCGATCAGATTGGTCAGCGCGCGGCATTCGCTCATGAATTTGTCGATGCCGACCAGGATCGCGATCGACTGGATCGGAATGTCGGGCACGATCGACAGCGTCGCGGCGAGCGTGATGAAGCCGGCCCCGGTCACGCCGGAGGCACCCTTCGAGGTGATCATGGCAATGCCCAGAATGCCGAGCTCCTGCCAGATGGTCAGATGGGTGTTGGTCGCCTGCGCCAAAAACAGAGTCGCCAGCGTCATGTAGATGTTGGTGCCGTCGAGGTTGAAGCTGTAGCCGGTCGGGATGACGAGGCCGACCACGGAGCGCGAGGCGCCGAGATGCTCCATCTTCTGGATCATCTGCGGCAGCACCGTCTCCGAGGACGACGTGCCGAGCACGATCAGCAGCTCGTCCTTGATGTAGGCGATGAAGCGCAGGATCGAGAAGCCGGCGAGCCGCGCGATCGCACCCAGCACCACGACCACGAACAGGATGCTGGTCAGATAGAACGTGCCGATCAGGGCGGCGAGATTGAGCAGCGAGCCGAGGCCGTAGGCGCCGACGGTGAACGCCATCGCGCCGAAGGCGCCGATCGGCGCGACGCGCACGATGATGCGGATGATGCCGAAGAACATCTTGGCGGCCTTGTCGATCGCCTCCGCGATGGGCTCGCCGGCCTTGCCGAGAAAGGCGATGGCGAAGCCTGAGAGGATCGAGACCAGCAACACCTGCAACAGGTCGCCGCGCGCGATCGCGCCGACATAGCTGTCGGGAATGATCCCCAACAGATGGGCGACGATGCCGTCTTCGTGGGCCTTGGTGACGTATGACGCCACCGATTTCGGATCGATCGTGGCGGGATCGATGTTGAAGCCGTGCCCGGGCTGCAGCACCTCGCCGACCAGCAGGCCGATGGCGAGCGCGACGGTCGAGACAGTCTCGAAATAGATCAGTGACTTCAAACCGACCCGGCCGACGCGCTTGAGGTCGCCCATCGAGGAGATGCCGTGCACCACGGTGCAGAAGATGACAGGCGCGATCATCATCTTGATCAGCGCGATGAAGCCGTCGCCAAGCGGCTTCAAGGCCTTGCCGAGATCGGGATAGAAATAGCCGATCAGCACGCCGAGCGCGATTGCGATCAACACCTGGACGTAGAGGATCTTGTACCAGGGCTGGTGCCGGGGATGGATGGCTGGCTGGATCGCGATCTGTGTCATGGAGTGGCCCCGGAACGCATTGATTTTGCGTGATTTCGAGTCTGAATATGCCTTGCATCATGTGATGGCCGCCGTAGAAGCGACAATCACTTTTTTGTCTGTTTGCACGAAGATCGGTCGCTGCACCGCAACTGGGGGACATGTCGACCGCCGCGCGCCGATGTGATGGAACAAAGGGGCGCCCTCGGTCGATGATGAGACATCCCTCCTGGAGAGAACCATGCCGCAAACCGATCGCTCGACTTCCTTTCATTCGCGCCTCGTCGGCCAATACGCGCTGGTGACGGGCGCCTCGCAAGGCATCGGACGCGCCGTCGCCGTCCGGCTCGCCCAGGAAGGTGCCACGGTCGCCGTCAATTATTTCCAGAACGAGGACCGGGCGGATGAGACGCTCGCGCTGGCGCGGGCAGCTTCGAGCGATCGCGGCCACGGCGAGCCCGATCATTTCATCGTCAAGGCCGATGTCGGCAATGAGCATGCGATTGCCGCGATGTTCGAGGCGATCCTTTCGCGCTGGAAACGTCTCGATTGCCTGGTCAACAACGCCGGCTTCCAGAAGGAATCGCCGAGCGAGGCGCTCGATGTCGAAACCTATCGCAACATCATCGACGTCAATCTCACCGGCGCCGTGCTCTGCGCGCAGAAAGCGCTGGCGCATTTCGTGGCGCGCGGGGGAGGGGGCTCCATCATCAACTGCTCCAGCGTCCACCAGATCATCCCGAAGCCGGGCTATCTCGCTTATTCGATCAGCAAGGGCGGCATGGCCAATCTGACGCGCACGCTGGCGCTCGAATTCGCCGGCCGCGGCATTCGCGTCAATGCGGTTGGCCCGGGCGCGATCGACACGCCGATCAACGAGGCCTGGCGGGACGATCCCAAGAAGCGCGGCGAAGTCACCAGCCATATTCCGCTGGGCCGCGTCGGCACTCCAGAAGAGATCGCCGCCGTGTTCGCCTTCCTCGCCTCCGACGATGCGAGCTACATCACGGGGCAGACCCTCTATGCCTGCGGAGGCCTGACGCTGTTTCCCGAATTTCGGGATAATTGGGCGAGCTAGACACGTGGGTTTGCGGACGAAATCACGAACTCATCGACCGCTTCAGAAGTCTCCTGCGAGCAGATCGTAGGAGCCCCTGCTGCCGCGGACATACTTCCTGGCCGCCGTGGCACATATCAAGTCGCGATTGCAATCGAACGCGTTCAGGAATCCCGATTCGGTCGCGTGCGCGCCCGGTTGAATCTGCTTCAACGCGCCTTCGTCGATGAAGAATGAGGCTTCGATGGTGCTGTCGTGACCCCAGAACCGCACCGCACGTCGCGTCCGGTCATATGAGCGGTTGTGATTTGGAAAATCGATCATGGTTCGAGCCGATCAGGTTGCAGGTGCCTTGCGCTTCTTTCAATGCTGTTTTGACTCAAATGATGCTTTGACGACAGGGTTACAACCCGTTGCGGTTCCCATCGCGACGAATAGTTCGTCGCAAGCCTCGCTATTCGGCGAAAGGTGACTATCTATCGCCCATCACCGCCCGCCCTCGGCCGTTATCGGTGACTGAGAGCATTTGCGCTCCCGCCGCGACCAAGAGGCGGAGTGATAGTCGTCCGACAAGCCGCAAAAGCTGATCCTTGAAGAGCTGTTTCGCGTCCACGTTCGACGCTCCAGTGGTTTTTCCGAGTGTCCCGATGCCGGCCTGGCCGGCTGGCTGAAATACGCCGAGACTTTCAACGAAACGAGGCGGCATGTTCAAATTCCTGCAGTATCGCGCAAAAGCAGCTGCGTATGGCGTACTGGCGAAGAATTCGTCAGGCGAGGCCGATACCAGCAAGTTCGAAAGACTGCAGGATAGCCTTGCATGGCGCGCGGACAACGAGCAGGTCCTCGCGGACCAATACGTGGATGCGGTCAACGTCGGCGAGACGGAGCGATTGCGCGGCGCAGCCCTCGCGGCGGAGGAGGAGCGTGTCCTGCGGTGCCTCGGCGCGGCGGTCATCATGCAATGGAATTCTCTGCCGATGACGCTTCAGCGGGAGATCTTCGACACCGCCGGGTCGGTCGGAACATTGTTGGACACAGCGGCGCTCCGTGGGCAGATTGCCCGGTTTCTTCACAAGCACAGGCACGACTCCGATCCCAGCAAGATTTGACGCTCGGGAAACTTCGCGATGTAATTCGGCAACAGCCAAAAAAAACCGAGTTGTCAGCCTAAGGCGCCAAGGCGAACTCAACCTTACGGTTGATGCTCGCTTCCATCTTTTGCTCCACGTTCTCAACGATTGGGACCGACCCGGTCTCTGGACGTGAGAGCGAAAATGCCTCCTGCGATCATCAAGTCGATATTCCATTTGATAGGATCCGTCGCTGGCGGCGCGCTTGTTCATTGCGCCGGGTTCGCGGGTATCGTCCTGATATTGGGTGTGTCTGGGCTGGGCTTCTCTCCGGTAGCCGCACAGACTTGCTATTCCAATGGGAGTGGATTCCTGGGCAACTGTGACGCCTCAACGTTGGGGCCAGGCCAAATGACCGCAGTCGGCAACGGCGCCGCCGCGTTTGGAGCCGGTGCCACTGCCCTTGGCGATAATGCGGGCGCAAGCAACCAGGCGGCGACGGCGATCGGCGCTGGCGCCTCTGCGACCGCCTCCAGCACATCAGTGGGCAGAAGTGCCGGCGCAAACTCCATCGGTGCTGGACAGGGCGTGACGAGCATCGGCGCATACGCCAACCACACCCAAAGTGATTTCGCAGATTGGAGCACCGCAATTGGTGCCGGTGTTGACGGCACCGCCGCTACGTCGTCCGGAAAGTACAGCGTTGCTATCGGTGGGGGCGATGGCGTAGCCGGCCAGACCGGAGCAAGTTCAAGTGGCGATAGATCGGTCGCGATCGGCGTGAGCAGCGCCGCGGCGGGGATATCTGCCACCGCGATTGGAAGCGGCGCGAGTGCCAGCACGACAAATGCCGTCGCCCTGGGAAACGCGGTGACGGCAAGCGGCAGCAATTCCTTCGCGGCTGGCAACAACTCCCACGCCACCGGGGCGAGCGCCGTCGCGATCGGCGATGGTGCAACCGCCGGCGGGGGTGCCAATGCCATCGCCATCGGGACCAACGCTACCGCGAGCTTCACGAACTCCGCCGCAATCGGCTCCGGCGCGACGGCGACGGCTGCCAACCAGGTTGCGATCGGCACGGCAAGCAACACTTATCGCCTGGCCGGCGTTGCCTCCGCCGCAAGCCTTGCGGCGCAGAGTGGACCAGTGTCCTTCGTCACCACCGATGCTGCCGGCAATCTCGCGACGTCGAACTTCAATCCGGCGAGCATAACCTCTTTGCAATCGCAGGTGACCTCGCTGCAATCGCAGGTGATGGACAACCGGCTCGAGGCGCGTAGCGGCACCGCGGTGGCCCTCGCCGCCGGCTCGATGCCGGCGCTGCAGGCCGGCCGCAAATTCGCGCTGTCGGCGGGCTACGGCAATTTCGAGGGTGCCAACGCATTCGCGCTCGGCGCGACCGCGCTGCTGTATGACGGCAAGAGCTACGCCGTCATCGCCAATGCCGGCGGCGGCATCGGGCTTGAGCGCAACGTTGCAGGCGGCCGCGGCGCTGTCTCGATCCAGTGGTAGGAAGAACGCGTTTGCAATGACGCTTCGTTGGGTAAGCGCGGGCCTTGGGCTATCGGTTCTCGGCCTCCTGATCCTGGGCGCTGTGGCCACGTCTGCGCAGCAGACGTCGCCGCAACCACACCCGGCCATGCCGTCTCAGCCGCAAGCCGCAACAAAGCCGGCCAATATCGACCGCAACGGCGTGCTGATGCTGATCCGATCGACGCTGCTCGCACTCGATCACGCCAACAAGACCGGGAACTACACCGTGTTGCGCGATCTCGGCGCACCCGGGTTCCAGGTCAACACCGCAGCAAGGCTCGCGGAGATTTTTGTCAAGCAGCGCGGCGACAAGCTCGACCTCTCGGGCGTCGCCGTCATCGATCCACAATTGTCACTGCTGCCGCAGATCGAACCAAACGGCCTGTTGCACATGGCAGGATTTTTTCCATCGGTGCCCTCGCAGGTGAATTTCGAGCTGCTGTTTGCACCGGTCGAAGGACAATGGCGCCTGTTCGGCGTGTCTCTGTCGGTCGGTCAGTCCGCGCCGGTCGCGCCGCCTGCGCCTGAAGCGTCGGCGGCCAAGGCCGTGGTCTCGCAGAAGCAGGCGACGACGAAACCCGGCGTGACTTCGAAACAATCTGCTCCGTCAGCGACGCATTGATCGGCGGATGGAACTGCTTCATCGCGCATGCAGCGTCGCAATATTCGTGCACAGTCACTTCGAACTCCGTGGTAGAATACGACTGAAGGCGCCAATGCCCTGCATGCTTGTTTGCAATGATGAAGTTGGCCGTGACCTCTGAATCTGCTCTGCTATCGGAGCTGATCGGACTCGTTTACGACGCTGCGCTCGATCCGACCTTGTGGCCGCGTGCCCTGGAACAGGCTTGCCTGTTCGTCGGCGGTTCCTCCGGCATCCTGTTCTGGCACGATGCGGCTACCCAGCAATCGGCCGTGCTGTATAGCTTCAACGAAGAGCCGCAGTACACGAAGCTCTATTTCGGTAAGTATCTTCCCCTCAATCCCTGTTTTCCGGCCGCTTCGTTCGTCGAGGCCGGCATCGTCTGCGCATCTACCGATCTCGTCCCCTTCGACGAAATGGTCGAGACTCGTTTTTACAAGGAGTGGATGAGGCCGCAGGGCCTCATCGATGCTCTCGCCACGAACCTCGAGAAGAGTGCAATGCGCTCTTCGATCCTGGCTGTCCGCATGCATGAGGAGCACGGGCTCGCCGATGCCGAGGATCGCCGACGGCTTGCGCTGATCGTCCCGCATTTCCAGCGCGCCGTCTCAATCGGGCGGTTGTTCGATCAGAGCAGGGCGACTCAGGCGGTGCTGACACAGACCCTCGACAACGTCACGGCTGCCGTCTTCCTGGTCGGCCCGAACGGGCGCCTGGTCTTCACCAATGCGCCGGGGCGCGCCATGCTGGACGAGGCCTCGCTGCTGACCGAGCGAAACGGAAATTTGGCTGCAGTCGCGTCCGAGGCGCAGCGGGCACTCCGCGACGCGCTCGCGACTGTCGAGAGTGGCAGCGCGACGGTCGGGGGTGGTGGTCCGATTTCGCTCTCGGCCGCGCTGTCGGGCCACTGGTTTGGCGATGTGCTGCCGCTGACCTCCGGCGACCGGCAGCGCACCGGCGCGCTGCATTCCGCCGTTGCCGCGGTCTTCGTTCGCAAGTCCTCGCCGGCAAGTCCGCCGCCGCTGGAGGCGCTTGCAAAGCTCTACAAGCTCACGGCCAGCGAAATCCGCGTGATCGACGCCATCATGAAGGCGAGCGGGGTGAAGGCCCTGGCCGACCTGCTCGGGCTGACCCAGGCAACCGTCAAGACGCATCTGCACAACGTCTTCCGCAAGACCGGCACCGCACGGCAGAGCGAGCTCGTCAAGCTGATCGCCGGCTTCGAGCCGCCGGAACGGGCGTGATCTGGCAAAGCGGGCAGGCGCGAACTACATCATGCGCCATGACCAATGCTCCGCTGCCAAACCATCCGCTCCAGGAATTCGTCGCCCGGCACCAGCGTCTGTTCGTGCTGACCGGCGCCGGCTGCAGCACCAATTCGGGCATTCCCGATTATCGCGACAGCAACGGCAACTGGAAACGGACCCAGCCGGTCAATTTCCAGGCCTTCATGTCCGAGGAGCAGACGCGCCGCCGCTATTGGGCGCGCAGCCTGATCGGCTGGCGGCGGTTCGGCCAGGCTCGCCCGAACGATGCGCATCACGCGCTGGCCAGGCTCGAGGCGGGCGGCCGGTGCGGGATGCTGCTGACCCAGAACGTCGACCGGCTGCATCAATCCGCCGGCCACCGCCACGTGATCGACCTGCACGGCCGTCTCGACCTGGTTCGCTGCATGGGCTGCGACCGCAAGATTCCGCGCGATGAATTTCAGCATGCGCTTGGTCGCTCGAATGCGGAATGGCTGACGCTCGATGCGGCCGATGCACCTGACGGCGACGCTGACCTGGAGCACGAGGATTTTTCGTCTTTCCAGGTGCCTGCTTGCGAAGCCTGCGGTGGCATCCTCAAGCCCGACGTCGTGTTCTTCGGCGAGAACGTCCCCCGCGACATCGTCGCCACCGCGCAGGATCATCTGGCGCAGGCCGATGCCATGCTCGTCGTCGGCTCATCGCTGATGGTCTATTCCGGATTCCGTTTCGTACAGGCTGCCGCGCAGCGCAAGATTCCGATTGCGGCGGTCAATCTCGGACGCACCCGCGCCGATGATCTCCTCACGCTCAAGGTCGAGGAGCGCTGCGAAGCGGCGCTTGCATTCCTGCTCTGATCGCACGGGCGGCGAACACGCCTTGCCTATTGCATAGGTGCCAAGCAGAATGGCTTGGCGCGGCATTCCCCGTCATCCATGGCATGGAAATTGCTGCGCTTTCGACGACAGTTTCGACGATCAGCCGGAGAATTTGGAATGCTTGAGGGAGCCGAGGTGCGGCTTGCCGTCGATATCGGTGGCACGTTCACCGACATCGTGCTGGACGTGGGTTTGGATCGCAAGACGCGCAAGCTGCTGACGACGCCGCAGCGCCCCGAGCAGGCGGTGCTGGATGGAATGCGTCTCATTCTCGCCGACGCGCGTGCCCATATCAGCGACATCGATGTCTTCATTCACGGCACCACGCTCGCGACCAACGCCATCATCGAGCGCCGCGGCGCCAAGACGGCGCTGATTGCGACCGAAGGTTTTCGCGACGTGCTCGATATCGGCACCGAGAGCCGCTACGACCAGTATGATCTCGGCATCGACAAGCCGAGGCCGCTGGCGCCGCGCAGTCTGCGTTTCACCGTGCCCGAACGCGTCGACGCCCACGGCGCCGTCCGTCTCGCGCTCGACGAAGCGTCGGTGCGTGCACTCGCGCCAAAATTGCGCGAGCTGGGTGTCGAGAGCGTCGCGATTGCGTTCCTGCACTCCTATGCCAATCCCGAGCACGAGCGACGCGCAGCCGCGATCCTGGCCGAGGAGATGCCTGATATCTCCGTGACCGTGTCCTCGGCTGTCTGTCCCGAGATTCGCGAGTACGAGCGCACATCGACTGCGGTCGCGAACGCCTATGTGCAACCCTTGATCGACGGCTATCTCGCCCGGATGGCCGACGCCTTGCAGATCGAGCAGTTCCGCGGCGCGATCTACCTTGTCACGTCAGGCGGCGGCGTCACGTCGATCGAGACGGCGCGGCGCTTTCCGGTGCGCCTCGTCGAGTCCGGGCCGGCCGGCGGCGCGATTTTCGCGGCGCAGATCGCGGCAAGGCTCGGCGAGAGCAAGGTGCTGTCCTTCGACATGGGCGGCACCACCGCCAAGATCTGCCTGATCGAGAAGTACCAGCCCGAGACCTCGCGCGTGTTCGAGGTCGATCGCGCGGCGCGCTTCCTCAAGGGCTCCGGCCTGCCGGTGCGCATCCCCGTGATCGAGATGGTCGAGATCGGCGCCGGCGGCGGCTCGATCGCCCATGTCGATGCGATGAAGCGCGTCACCGTCGGGCCCGAGAGTGCATCGTCCGAGCCGGGACCGGCCTGCTACGGCCGCGGCGGGCTGCGACCGGCGGTGACGGATGCGGACGTCGCGCTCGGCATGATCGATCCCGATGCTTTCGCCGGTGGCACGATCAAGCTCGATCCGGAGCTTTCGAAAAAGGCTCTGCTGAGCAGCGTCGGCGAGCCGCTCGGCCTGTCGGCGGAGACTGCAGCCTATGCCGTGCACGAGGTCGTCTGCGAGAACATGGCGAGTGCGGCGCGCGTCCATGCGGTCGAGCGCGGCGAGATCGTCGGCCAGCACACGCTGATCGCCTTCGGCGGTGCCGCCCCGTTGCATGCGGCGCGGGTTGCCGAGAAGATCGGCGTCTCCCGGGTGATCGTGCCGTCGAATGCCGGTGTCGGCTCGGCCGTCGGATTCCTGGCCGCTCCCATCGCCTATGAGCTGGTGCGCAGCCGCCACGTCCGGCTCGATGATTTCGACACCGAAGCGGTGTCGGATCTCCTGCAGGAGATGGTGACCGAGGCGCGCGCATTGGTCGAGCCGGGCGCCGCCGGTGCGCCGGTGCGCGAGCGTCGCTCCGCCTTCATGCGCTATGTCGGCCAGGGCCACGAGATCTCGGTCGAGCTGCCGAACCGGCGGCTGAATTCGGCCGATCTCGCCGGCCTGCGCCAGACGTTCGAGGCGGATTATTCCGGAATGTTCGAGCGGTCGATCCCGGGCGCCGCGATCGAGGTGTTGAGCTGGTCGGTGCTCGCGACCACCGATGCGCGCAATCCGTCCGCCGTCGCCGCCGTCGCGCGCAAGCCGGCCGGCAAGCCGAGCGGCAGCCGCAAATTCTTCGACGGCCGGGCAGGCGAGGTGATCGAGATCCCGCTCTACCGCCGTGAGGACATGGCGCCGGGCGCGACCATTGCGGGCCCCGCGGTGATCGCGGAGGACGAGACCTCGACCTTCGTCTCCACCAGTTTCGACGCCCATATCGACGGTGCCGGCAGCATCGTCATGGAACGGAAGGCAGCCTGATCATGAGCAAGGCAAACGGCGCGAGCCTGATCGACCTCCAGATCATGTGGCACCGGCTGATCGCTGTGGTCGAGGAGCAGGCGCAGGTGCTGCTGCGCACCGCCTTCAGCCCGATCGTGCGCGAATGCGGCGATCTCTCGGCCGGCGTGTTCGACCTCAAGGGGCGGATGCTGGCACAGGCCGTGACCGGCACGCCCGGTCACGTCAACTCGATGGCGGAATCGGTCAGGCACTTCATCAGCCACTTTCCGATCGCGACGATGAAGGAAGGCGATGCCTACATCACCAACGATCCCTGGATGGGCACCGGCCACCTCAACGACTTCGTCGTCACCACGCCCTGCTTCAAGGACGGCAAGCCGGTCGCGCTGTTCTCCTGCACCAGCCACCTGATGGACATCGGCGGCATCGGCTTCGGCCCCGACGCCACCGACGTGTTCATGGAGGGGCTCTACATCCCGATGCTGAAGCTGATCGACCAGGACATCGTCAACGAGACGCTGATGGCGATGATCCGCACCAACACGCGGCTGCCGATCGACACCGAAGGCGACACCTATTCGCTGGCCGGCTGCAACGACGTCGGCTGCGAGCGCCTGGTCGAGATGATGACCGAGTTCGGCATCGATACGCTCGACGAACTCGGCGACTACATCTGCGACCGCTCGCGCGAGGCGGTGCTCGCCGAGATCGCCAAGCTGCCGAAGGGCAGCTGGCGCAACACCATGGTTGTCGACGGCTACGACGCGCCTGTCACGCTGGCGGCCACGCTGACGATCTCGGACACGGGCATTCATGTCGATTTCGACGGCACCTCCGCCGCCTCGAATTTCGGCATCAACGTGCCGCTGTCCTACACCATCGCCTACACCGTGTTCGGGCTCGGCTGCGTCGTCGCCTCGCAGATCCCGAACAATGCCGGCTCGCTCTCGCCGTTGACGGTGTCGGCTCCCGCTGGAGCTATCCTCAATGCGCCGAAACCGGCGCCCGTCGCCTCGCGCCACATCATCGGCCAGATGCTGCCCGACGTGGTGTTCGGCTGCCTGCGCCAGATCATTCCCGAGCGTGTGCCCGCCGAAGGCACCTCCTGCCTGTGGAATCTCAACGTGCGCGGCCAGACGCGAAGCGGCGTCGGCGGCAATTACGGGTTCTCGATGGCGGTGACGTCCAATGGCGGCACGGGCGCGCGCTTCGCCAAGGACGGGCTGTCGGCCACCGCCTATCCCAGCGGCGTGCGCGGTACGCCGGTGGAGATCGCGGAGACGCAGACGCCGCTCATCTTCTGGCGCAAGGAGCTGCGTCCGGATTCCGGCGGGGCAGGGCGCACGCGCGGCGGCCTTGGCCAGATCATCGAGGTCGGCAGCGGTGTCGACGCGCCGTTCGACATCCTGGCGGCCTTCGACCGCATCGATCATCCGCCGCGCGGGCGCGACGGCGGCAAGAATGGCGAGGCCGGCTATGTCGGCCTGAAGTCCGGCAAGAAGCTGCGTGGAAAGGGCTTCCAGCAGGTACCGCCGGACGACCGGCTGGTGGTGCTCACGCCAGGTGGCGCCGGCATCGGTGCGCCCGGGACGCGCGATCGCGCGGCGGTGGAGGCTGATGTCGAAAGCGGGCTCGTCTCCGCGGACAATGCAATTGCAGTTTATGGGTACGCGCGCTGACGCGTCGGCGCGTTTGGTAAATGGAGGGGCTCTATGATCACGCGACGTAACTTCACTGCGGGCGCAGCGACGCTGCTCGCCGCCGGCCATATCTCGACCCGCGCTCGCGCGGCGACGACGAGCTGGGACATGTCGACGGTCTGGCCCGACGGCAATTTCCACACCCAGAACGCGATGGCCTTCGCGGAGGAGGTGAAGAAGCAGACGGGCGGCGCGGTGGCCATCACCGTGAAGGCCGGTGGCCAGCTCGGCTTCAAGGGGCCGGAGCATCTGCGCGCCGTGCGCGACGGCCTGGTGCCGCTCGCCGACGTCCTCAACATCCAGCAGGTCGGCGACGAGCCCTTCATGGGCGTCGAGAGCATTCCGTTTCTCTGCGGCTCCGTGGAGGAGCTGAAGGTATTGCACAAATATGTGAGGCCCGAATACGAGAAGATCGCCGCGCGCAACAACCAGAAGATCCTCTACATCGTGCCGTGGCCGACGCAGTACCTGCACCTCAAGGCGAAGGTCGCCGACGTCGAGGGTTTGAAGAACATCAAGATCCGCGTACCCGACAAGAATGCCGTCGAGATGCTGAACGCCATCGGCATGGCGGCGGTGATGATCCCCTGGGGCGAGACCATTCCCGCGCTGGCCTCCGGCGCTGTCGCCGGCGTCTCCACCTCGTCGGTATCGGGCGTCGACGGCAAGTTCTGGGAATTCCTCAAATACGTCTACCCGACCAATCACGTCTGGTCGTCGCAGATGCTCACTGTGAATCTCGATTCCTGGAAGGCGCTCAGTGCCGATCAGCAGAAGCTCGTCGCTGATATCGCGGCCAAGATGGAGCCGGGCTTCTGGGCCAATTCGCTCAAGGCCGACGTCGACAGCCTCAACCGCCTGAAGGAGGGCGGCATGGAGGTGGTGCCGGTCTCGGACGCGATGATGACGGAGATCCGGGCCAAGACCGCGCCGCAGCTTGATGCCTTCCTTAAGCGCGTGCCGGCGGCCGACAAGCCGGTGCGGGCCTATCTCGCCGAAATGAAGCGCGGCTGAGGGCTGCATCGTGGTGAGCGTTTCGTCCGAAGCACCGCACAGCCTCAACGCAGCGGCGCCCGCGCCGCTGCGCATCCTGCTCGACGGCATCGATCGTCTCGGCCGGCTCGACGGGTGGATCGGCGGCGGCTGCCTGTTGACGCTGACGCTGCTGATGCTGTGCGAGGTCGCAACGCGCTTTCTCTCGAACTTCCTGCTGTTCTTTCCCCCGACGATCTCGATCGCCTGGGAATACTCATCCTATCTGATGGCGGCGTCGTTCACCTTCGGCGCCGCCATGACCCTGCGCGTCGGCGGCCACATCCGCGTCGTGCTGCTGCTGAAGAACGCGCCGGCGCCCGTGCAGCGCGCGCTCGAGATATTGTCGGCTGCGGCCGGCTTTGCCTTCATGGCATTCCTGACCTCGGCGATGGCGAAGTTCGCCTTTGGCGCCTATGTGCGTGGCCAGGTCTCGACCTCGAGCGACACGCCGCTGTGGTTTCCGGAAGCCGTCGTCACCTTCGGCATGCTGCTGCTGACGCTGCAGTTCCTGGCGCGGGCGATCCAGGCCGTGCTCGGACTGCCGCTGGAGGACCATCGCATGAAGGCCTCGCCCGTCGAATGACAGCTTTGCTCGCGCCCGGATTCAAGATCGCATGACCATCGAAGTCGTCGCCCTGTTTGCGATCCTGTTCGCGCTTCTGGCCTGCGGCGTGTGGATCGGCCTGACGCTCGCGCTCACCGCGACGCTGCTGCTGGCGATGTTCCGTTCGATCCCGCTCGACAAGCTCTTGCCGCAATACGCCTGGAACATCCTGACCACGCAGGAGCTGCTGGCGCTTCCGCTCTTCATCCTGATGGGCGAATTGTTGTTCCGCACCCGCCTGTCGCGCTCGTTGTTCCAGGGGCTGGCGCCGTGGGCCGGGCTGCTGCCGGGCCGCCTGCTGCATGTCAACGTGATCGGCTGCACCATCTTCGCGGCGATCTCGGGCTCGTCGGCCGCGACCACGCAGGTGATCGGTCGCATGTCGCTCAACGAGCTCACGCGCCGCGGCTATTCGCGCGACATCGCGATCGGCTCGCTCGCCGGCGCCGGCACGCTCGGCTTCCTGATCCCGCCGTCCAACATCATGATCATCTACGGCGTGCTCGGCGACGTTTCGATCCTGAAGCTATTCACGGCCGGCGTGCTTCCGGGCTTTCTGCTGGCAGCGACCTTCATGGCCTGGGTGATGCTGCATACGACGCTGAACCGCAGCCTGGTGCCGGAGACGGAAGCCAAGCTCTCGCAGGTGCCGTGGGGCGAGCGCTTCGCGGCGCTGAAGGATCTCGCGCCGGCGCTGTTCCTGATCGCCTGTGTGCTCGGCTCGATGTATGGCGGCCTCGCCACGCCGTCGGAGGCCGCCGCCGTCGGCGTGCTCGGCGCCGCGCTGGTCGCCTGGGTGCAGGGATCGATGTCGCAGCAGGTGATACGCGACGTGCTGATCGGCTCGGTCGTGACCTGCTCGATGATCGCGCTGATCGTGCTCGGCGCCTCGATCCTGGGGAATGCCGCGGCCTTCCTCGGCATTCCCCAGGCGGTGGCCGCCTTCGTGAAGGGCCTCGGCCTGTCGCCCTTCCTGCTGATCGTGGTGCTGGTCATCTTCTATCTCGTGCTCGGCTGCTTCCTCGACGGCTTCTCGATGATCGTGATGACGCTGCCGATCGTGCTGCCGATCGTGAAAGGGGCGGGCTTCGACGACGTCTGGTTCGGCGTGTTTCTGGTGCTTGCCGTCGAGATGGCGCAGATCACCCCGCCGGTCGGCTTCAACCTGTTCGTGATCCAGGGCCTCACGGACGACGGTCTCGGCTATATCGCGCGCGTCACGATGCCCTACCTGATGATCATGATCGGCTTCGTGTTGCTGCTGACGCTATGGCCCGGGATCGTCACGATTCTGCCGCGGGTGCTGTACGGGTAGATCGATCGACGTCGTCTACCATCCGTAGTGCTGCCCGACGGGCAAAACACGCCAGCGCTGGGTCGATAGCCACACGTCAAAATATTCGCATTTACAGAAGTTCGGTTTTGCCGTACAAGCCTGGGCATCCCGCCCGCCACAAGGGGCGTTTCGCGATCGTCACGAGACGCGGGCCGGGATGCGGTGGCCGCGACGGCGTCGGCGCGCAATGATGGCTGCAGGGCGGGCAACCGTGAGCAGCGACAGGCGCGATACGACACGGCGCTGACAGCATCTTCCCATGGTCTCGGCGGCGAGCGCACGCCAGCCGTCGAGAACCCAGCGAGGATGTGCGCGGACGGAGAAGTCGTGTGGTCCCGACGCCCGAGGTTCTGGCGTCAAGTCTTGCGGTGATGCGGCGGCCCGACCGGGTGCGCACATCGATCAGCCGCAAGGCGACGGGGGCAATAGTGCATCGCTCCCCGAGGAGAGCACGAAGGACACCGTGAAGACCATCGCGCAGGGAAGGCCGGGCGACCGGCACACCTGTCGTCCAACCCCGTGCGCGTTTTTCGCACACGCGGGACTTCGGGTGCCAGCCGGCGCCCGGCCTTCCCTGCGCCCTTGCTTTCGAAGAGGGTGCAAGACGCAAGCAAAGCTCGGGCGAAACACGCCGCGAGGATGCGAAGGTATGTCCGCGAATACGCAGGATGGGTAGAGCACTTGCGAAACCCATCGTGTTTCATCGTAGAGATCATGGATGGGTTTGGCTTCACTCTACCCATCCTACGCCGTCGCGATTTTACCGCGCGTGCTAACGGCGAGTTGCGAACCAGACGCGCTGCAACACTGCTGCGATCAGAACTGTCTGCGCGCGACCGCGTGCGACATTGCGAGCCGAGCTTGACCGTCCTGCGGTGGCTGCTGCTCTGCGGTATCCCGTATTGGATGCGTTTTTGCCGAAAACCGTGACTCGAAGGTAATTCTACTGATCGGATCGATGCCTTTCATTTAGGCAAATTAAATGCTTCGGCGCTTACTTGAAGTTCATAGGTTCGATTTTCGCGAATACCATTTGGAGGCTCCCATGCGGACCAATCTTCCGGTCACGGCCGTCGAATATCCGGTTACCGATGATATGCTGATCGTTTCCCGCACCGATACGAAAGGGAAGCTGACCTACTTCAACGATCAGTTCGTCGACGCTTCCGGATTTTCTGAAGCCGAGTTGATGGGGCAGGCCCACAACATCATCCGCCATCCGGACATGCCGTCAGCAGCCTTCGAAAATCTGTGGGCGACGCTCCAGCAGGGCAAGCCGTGGTCCGGTGCCGTGAAGAACCGGCGCAAGAACGGGGACTTCTACTGGGTGTTGGCAACCGCCTCTCCCATTCGGGAGAACGGGCAGATCGTCGGCTATAGCTCCATCCGCACCAAGTTGCCGGCGGATCAGCGCGCCGAGGCGGAGCAGGTGTACGCGATGATCCGCGAGAACCGGGCACACGCTTATCGGCTGGATGCCGGCGTCATTCGGCGACGTTCGCTGCTCGACCGACTTGCCATTTTCAACGGTACGCTGAATGCGCGCCTTGTCACCCTTGTCGCAGCCCTGCTGTTCTTGCTCCTGGCGATTGGAGGCGCGGGCCTGCTGGGCACGCGCGAGAGCAATATCAGGATGAAATCGATCTACGAGGATCGGGCGCTTCCGCTCGCACAGCTCTTCGAGATCAATGACCGAATGAGGGACAATACGGCGCTGCTGTTCGAAGCCGCCTCCAACGGCGCAGCCGGAAAGCCCGTCGGTGAGGTTGCGACCAGGGTCGGTGCCAATCTGGACAAGGTCGGCAAGGTCTGGTCCGAATACGTGGCAACTTATCTCACGCCTGAAGAAAAGGGTGTCGCCGATACCTTTACGCCGAAGCGAGTGAACTATGTCGAGAAAGGATTGAAGCCGGCGCTGTCGCTGCTATCGCAGCAGAAGTACGTGGAGCTTGCTGCCGCCCTCGCGGGCCCAGCCCGCGAGCTGTACGACGCGGCCAAGGCCGATCTTGACAAGCTGGTGGAAATTCAGATCAGGGAGGCCAAGGCGGAGTACGATGCGGCGACATACGAGTATGGCTGGCTGATCGGCATTGCCTTGACGCTCCTGGCCCTCAGCATCACCGTCGCTGGGCTCCTCAGCCGTCAGACCATTCGCGCCATCGTGCGCCCGCTCCAGCGGCTCAATGATGCGATGCTGAGCGTCAACGCCGGCAAGCTCGACAACCGCATCGTCGTCGAACGGGACGACGAACTCGGTGTCGCGCTCAGAAACCTGCAGACGTTGCAGGCGAGCGTCCGATTCGACCGCGATGAGCTCGGCGCGACGCAAAGGCGGTCGGCTGCCGAGCGCAAGGTCGAGATGATCAAGCTGGCCGGCAGCTTCGAAAGCGCGGTGGGCGAGATCATCGAAACCGTGTCCTCGGCCTCGACCGAGCTTGAGGCCTCGGCCAACACGCTGACCTCGACCGCGGAGCGCGGCGAGAAGCTTGCGACGATGGTCGCTGCGGCTTCCGAAGAAGCGTCCACCAACGTGCAATCCGTCGCGAGTGCGACGGAAGAGCTGTCGTCCTCCGTCAACGAAATCGGCCGCCAGGTTCAAGAGTCGGCGCGGATGGCCAACGAGGCGGTGGAGCAGGCCCGCCTGACCGATCAGAAGGTCGGCGAACTCTCCATTGCGGCAGCCCGGATCGGCGACGTCGTGGAGCTCATCAACACGATCGCGGGCCAGACCAATCTGCTCGCACTGAACGCAACGATCGAGGCCGCGCGGGCCGGCGAAGCCGGCCGTGGTTTTGCCGTCGTGGCCTCCGAAGTGAAGGCCCTGGCCGAGCAGACCGCCAAGGCGACCGGCGAGATCTCCCAGCAGATCGCCGGCATTCAGGGCGCCACTCAGGATTCGGTCAACGCCATCAAGATGATCAGCAGCACGATCAAGTCCTTGTCGGAGATCTCCTCGACCATCGCGGCGGCGGTCGAGGAGCAGGGCGCGGCGACCCAGGAGATTGCGCGCAATGTCCAGCAGGCTGCTCAAGGCACGCATCAGGTCTCGTCGAACATCAGCGACGTCCAGCGTGGCGCCTCCGAAACAGGCTCTGCCTCCGCGCAGGTGCTCGACGCGGCGCAAGCGCTTTCAAGCGACAGTAACCGGCTGCGAACGGAAGTCGGTCGCTTTCTCGACAGTGTCAGGGCCGCTTGAGCGGACGCCGATCTGTTGCAAGTCGTTGTCCCGCGTTCGAGGGGACAACGACTGGATCGACGGCGCAAGGCAGCGTTCGTCTATGCCGCCGCCTTCTTGCGCGCGAGCTCTGCCTTGTACAGTTCGAACTCTTCCGCAACCGCCTTCGCGACCGACGGCCGCTGACGCAGGCGTTCGTAATAGGCCTTGACGTTCGGCCATTTCGCCAGTTCGATCGGCGGCGTCGCCATGGTCCAGTTGATGACCGTGACGAGGTAGGCGTCAGCGACGCTGAAATGGTCGAGCAGGAAGTCGCGCCCCTTCAGGTAATTGTCGAGATAGTCGAGCCGCGACAGGTTTCTCTCCAGCACATAGGCCTTCGCTTCCTGCGGCGCCCTGCGGTCGAGCACGGGCACGAACAGCCCCTTGTGCAACTCGGTGCCGGTGAAGCACAGCCATTGATGCAGCCGCGTGCGATCGATGCCCTCCGCCGCACCGAGCCCCGATTGCGGGAAGCGGTCGGCGACGTATTGCAGGATCGCGGCGTTCTCGGTCAGGATCACGCCCTCGTCGGTGCGCAGCGTCGGCACCAGGCCGATCGGATTGACGGCGCGGAAGTCGGAGCCGTCGCTCAGCACCGTCTTGGTCGACGGGTCGACCTCGAGATAGTTCGCCTCGGCACCGGCTTCGTATAGCGCGACGCGTGTTGCCATCGAACAGGCGAGCGGCGAGAAATAGAGATCCATCTGTAGCCTCCTTGGGCAATTCTTGAGGTTTCGCTCAACCTGGCCAGATTGATTTTTGTACCATCTTGCATAATATGAACCCGGTCAAGGATTATTTGCGAAATGGTACAAAAGTCAAAACCGCCAGCTGCCGCCAATGAGCCCGAGGGCCGCGGCCAGCCCAAGCGCCGCGGCCGCCCGCGCGCCTACGAGCCCGAGGTTGCGCTCGGCAAGGCGCTGGATCTGTTCCGCAGGCAGGGGTTTGCCGCGACCTCGCTCGATGATCTCAGCGAAGCGACCGGGATGAATCGGCCGAGCCTGTATGGTGCCTTCGGCGACAAGCGCGAGCTCTACATCAAGAGCTATCAGCGCTACCGCGAGGAAGCGCGGGCATCCATGTCCGCAATCTTCCGCGAGGAGATGCCGGTGCGCCAGCGGCTGGAGCGCATCTTCGCCTCAGCGCTGAACATCTATCTGTCCGGCGAGACCGGCCCGCGCGGCTGCTTCACGGTGGTGACGGCAGCTTCCGAAGCCGTCGGCGATCCCGAGATCCGAGCCATGGTGCTCGACGGGCTCACCGAGCTCGACAAGGCCTTTGCGAATTGCTTCCGCCGCGCGAAGGAGAAGGGTGAATTGCCGGAGAGCGCTGAGCCGGCGGTGCTGGCGCAGATCGCATCAGCAACGGTGCACACCATCGCCATCCGTTCCCGCGCGCGCGTGCCGCGCAAAGAGCTGGAGGCGATCGTGAAGGGTGCGATCGATGTGATGGTGGGAGCCAAATCCTAGTTGTCGTCCCGGACAAGCGTGAGCGCAGATCCGGGACCCGTACGCCGCAGCAGTAGTCTGGCGAAGACTAGGAGTCGAAGAGTCTTTGGTACTGCGACCCTGCGCTACCGATTGCATCACGCGGTATGGATCCCTGCGTTCGCAGGGACGACAGCGAGAGGCGGCAGCGATCCCGCGTCCCGACTACGCCGCTCGGATCTGCGCGAGGAAGCGATCCACTTCGTCCCGCAGCCGCTGCGACTGCTTCGACAGCTCGATCGCCGAACCCAGCACTTCCTCGGCCGCTGTGCCCGTCGCGGCGATGCCGGCCGTGACACCGGAGATGTTCTGCGAGACCTCGCCGGTGCGGGCGGCCGCCTGCTGGACGTTCTGTGCGATCTCCTGCGTCGCCGTACCCTGCTGGCCGACGGCCGCAGCGATCGCGGCGGAGATCTCGTCCACCTGCTGGATCGTCGCGCAGATCGACTGAATGCCGTCAACCGCGCCTGATGTCTCGCCCTGCACCGCCGTGACCTGTGCCCCGATCTCCTCGGTCGCCTTCGCCGTCTGCGTCGCCAGCGCCTTGACTTCGGAAGCGACCACGGCAAAGCCGCGGCCGGCTTCGCCCGCGCGCGCCGCTTCGATGGTCGCGTTCAGCGCCAGCAGGTTGGTCTGGCCGGCGATGCCGCTGATGAAGGAGACGACGTCGCCGATCTTCTGCGCGGCCTCGGCCAGGCTCTGTACGCGTGCATTCGACTGCCGTCCGTCGCTCGCGGCCTTGCCGACCACCTCGGTGGCGTGGGCGAGGCGCCGGCTGATCTCGGTCATCGAGGAGGACAGCTCTTCCGCCGCCGCCGCGACGGTCTGCACGTTCTCCGAGGCCAGTGTCGAGGCCGACGACACCGCGCGCGTCTGCTGTCGGGATTGTTCGACGATGGCCGACATCGACCGCGCCGTATGCTCCATCTCGACCGCAGCCGAGGACACCGTGGTGACGACGTCGCGGATGCTGGCCTCGAAATTGTCGGCAAGCGCGGCGAAGGCGCGCCGCTTCTCCGCCTCGGACTGCGCCTTGGCCTCCAGCTGCTCGGCCTGGAGCTTGCCGAAATTGACGGCGTTGTCGCGGAACACCGCGACCGCCTTCACCATTGCCCCGACTTCGTCGTTGGCCTTGCTGGCGGGGATAGTGACGTCGGTCCGGCCGTCGGCTAGCTCGCGCATGACCGACGTGATGGAGAGGATCGGGCGCGAGATGCTGCGGGCAATGAGATAGCCGACGATCCCTGCCAGCAGCAACCCGAGCGCGGCGATGCCGATTGCGAGCATCCAGGCGCGGTCGGCCGAGGCTTCGTAATCGGCATTGTCCATCACCAGCTCGACGGCTCCGAGCGGCTTTCCGGAGAAGTCCTTGATCGGTCCGAGCAGCGCTGCGACCGGCGTGCTGTCGAGCTTGGCCTGCTTCACGGTGAAGCTGCCTGCGGTGGCGTGGCCGTAATCGGCGGCGTCGAAGAAGCTCTTGCCCTTCAGCGTGCCGCCGAACAGCTTGAAGCCGGAGCCGTCGGCGAGGTGGAAGGCGACGTCGATGTGGCGGTTGGTCTTGAAATCGTCGAGGAAGGATTGGCCGAAGGTCAGGCCGAATTCGACCGAGCCGAGATGCTTGGCCCCTTGCGCGATCGGCACCACGCCGCGGATGCCGAGCCCGGCCACGCCGCCCTCGAGGCCGACCACGACCTTGTGCTCCTGATTGGCGACCAGAACGGTCTTGCGGAAGCCGGAAAGATCGTCGCCGAATTTGGCGGGCTGGTGCACGCGCAGGAACGAGGTCGCCGGTGCCACATGGAACTGGAACTGCTCGACACCGTATTCCGATTTGGTCGCGGCGAACACCGGCCCGAACAGCCCGACCAGGGCGTTGCGGTCTTGTTTGGCCATCGCGTCCTGCGTCGCCGGCATCGCGGCCACAACCGTGCTCATGGCGGCGGCGCGATGCGACTCCTCCGCGATCCGCGACAGCAGGGCATCGTAATGGCTGCGCAGCTCGCGCTGATCGGCGCGGTCGATGATTCCCGCGATGATCCACATCGCCCCGAGCACGGCGAACAGGGCGGTCGCCGCCGCGGTCGCCGCGAGGGCAACCGTAATCCGCATCCTGAGGCCGAGACTCGCGCGCATGTCCGACTCGTTCGTTGAGAGTTGATGAAGGACGCTTATCAACTTCTCGCTAAGAGAGGATGAACGGGGTACCGGCAGTTGTGCCGCTGGGAATGAGGCGACGGCGTGTGGCCTAGTATCCCCTGGCCCGGTCCACCACATTCTCCAGTGCACCACCGGCCTCGAAACGCGCGATCTGCTCGGCGACGTAGGCCGAGATCGCATCCGCATCCGTATCGGCGGCGTTGTGCGGCGTCAGCACCACCTTGGGGTGGGTCCAGAACCGGCTGTCATCGGGCTGCGGCTCCTGCACGAAGACGTCGAGGGAGGCGGCGCCCAGCGTGCCGTCGTCGAGGCAGGCCAGGATGTCGGCTTCGTTCTGCAAACCGCCGCGGCCGGCATTGATCAGCACCGGCGCGCCGAGCGGGCTGCTGCGGTTGAGCCTGGTGAAGACGTCGCGGTTGAGGATGCCGTGCGTCTCCGGCGTCAGCGGCAGCAGGCTGACCAGGATGTCGGTCTTGCGCAGGAACGTATCCATGCCAGCGGTGCCATGGAAGCATTCGACGCCGTCGATCGCGCGCGGGCTGCGGCTCCAGCCGGCGACACGGAAGCCGAGCCGGCGCAGCACGTCGGCGGCATCCGCGCCGAGCGTTCCCAATCCCATGACGCCGACCGTAACCGCGCTCGCCGGCCATTGATATCGGGGCTCCCAGCGCTTCACTCGCTGCGAGTCCCGCAAATAGAGCTCCTGGCGGTGGTGCATCAGCACGTGCAGCACCACATATTCGGTCATGCGGCCGGTCAGGTCGGGCACGGCGACGCGCACCAGCGGCACGTCAGGCAGGCTCTTGTCCGCCATCAGCGCGTCGACGCCGGCGCCGAGATTGAAGATCGCCCGCAGATTGGGAAAGGCGCCGAGGTCGCCCGGCACCGGCTTCCACACCGTGGCATAGTGCACCTCGGCGGGATCGAGCGTGGAATCCGGCAGCAGCACCACGCGACGGCCGCCGCCGACCGCCTCGAACCGGGCCTTCCAGCGCTCCGGCAGCCAGTTCTGCTGCGTGCTGTTGATCAGGACGGCCAGGGTGCCTTTGGTCATTCGAAGTGCCTCGTCGGGGTTCCGCTTACAAAAGCTCTCCTTGGCATGATCTGCCGGACTTTTCCTGCAAATTATTTCCGCAGCGCTGTCGGGGCGGGGCATATTGGCGCGTCTTCAAATCAAGCGTTCGAGGAAAGTGCCGCCTATGCTTTACGCCATTCTTTGCTATCACGATGAGGACTTCGTCGGCTCCTGGAGCAAGGAGCAGGACGAGGCCGTGATGAAGAAGCTCGCCGTGGTGCAGGAGAAGCTCACCCAGCAGGGCCGGCTCGGGCCGGTGGCGCGGCTGCTGCCGACCACGGCGGCGGCGACCTTGCGCAAGGAAGACCCGCCGCTGGTGCTCGACGGCCCCTATGCCGAGACCAAGGAGCAGTTGCTCGGCTTCTACATCGTCGACTGCAAGAATCTCGACGAGGCGCTCGACGTCGCGCGCGATCTTGGTGCTGCCAATCCCGGCGGTGCTTACGAGGTGCGTCCCGTCGGCGTATTCCGGCCCGGGGGAAACCTGACGTGAGCGAAGCCGACACCGGCTGGATCGAGACCGCGCTGACCTCGGCGCGGCCCCAGGCGGTCGGCGCGCTGCTGCGTTATTTCCGTGATCTCGATACCGCCGAGGAGGCGTTCCAGAACGCCTCCCTGCGCGCGCTGAAGACCTGGCCGCAGAACGGGCCGCCGCGCGATCCTGCGGCCTGGCTGATCATGGTCGGCCGCAATGCCGCCATCGACGAGGTGCGCCGCACCCGCAAGCAGCAGCCGCTGCCGGAGGACGACCAGGCGATCTCCGATCTCGACGACGCCGAAGGCGCGCTGGCCGAACGGCTGGACGGCTCGCACTACCGCGACGACATCCTGCGGCTGATGTTCATCTGCTGCCATCCGCAATTGCCGGCGACGCAGCAGATCGCGCTGGCGCTTCGCATCGTCTCCGGCCTTACCGTGAAGCAGATCGCGCGCGCGTTCCTGGTCTCGGACGCGGCGATGGAGCAGCGCATCACCCGCGCCAAGGCGAAGGTTGCGGAGGCCGGGACGCCGTTCGAAGCGCCCGGCGCAATCGAGCGCTCCGAGCGGCTCGCCGGTGTCGCGGCGATGATCTATCTGATCTTCAACGAGGGCTATTCGGCGAGCGGCGACACCGCGGAGATCCGCAAGCCGCTCTGCGAGGAGGCGATCCGGCTGGGGCGCCTGCTGCTCAGGCTGTTTCCGAGCGAGCCGGAGATCATGGGGCTCACGGCGCTCAGCTTGCTGCAGCATGCGCGCAGCGCCGCGCGCTTTGCCGCGGACGGCTCGCTGATCCTGCTGGACGACCAGGACCGTTCGCTGTGGAACGGCACCATGATCGCGGAAGGGCTGGCGTTGATCGACAAGGCGATGCGTCATCGCCGCAGCGGGCCCTATCAGATCCAGGCCGCGATCGCCGCGCTGCATGCCCGCGCGGCGACGCCGGAGGAGACCGACTGGGTGCAGATCGACCTGCTCTACGGCGCGCTCGAGGTCGTGCAGCCGTCTCCTGTGGTGACGCTCAACCGCGCGGTCGCGGTCGCCAAGGTGCGCGGGCCGCAGGCCGCGCTCGATCTGATCGAGCCGCTCGCCCCGAAGCTCGCCAACTATTTCCATTTCTACGGCGTGCGCGGCGCCTTCCTGATGCAGCTCGGCCGCAACGACGAAGCCCGCGTCGCCTTCGATCGCGCCATCGCGCTTGCCAACACCTCCGCAGAAGCCGCCCACATCCGCATGCACATCGATCGCCTGATCCGGGACAGCCAGCCGAGGCAGGCCGATGGCGGCGCCAGGCAGGGCGCGAAGGCGACGTGAGGCGCGGACCCTGTCCGCCGTCATGGCCGGGACAAGCCGGCCATGACGAAAAGAATCGTTCCGCCTTGTCGGCCCCCGCCGTCTCCGTTCGTCCTTAGCCCGTATCCACGGAGCCCCTCATGTTGAAAGCCATTGCCATCATCGCCGTCGTGCTCGCCGTTGGAATCGCGGGCGTCCTCGCCGTTGCTCTGACCAAACCCGACACCTTTCGCGTCGAGCGCAGCCTCGCGGTCAAGGCGCCGCCGGGCGCGATCTACCCGCAGGTCGCCGATTTCCATCGCTGGACCGCTTGGTCGCCCTATGAGGGCCGCGATCCCGCCATGAAGCGCACCTTCGGTGGAACTGCGGCAGGGAAGGGCGCGACCTACGCCTGGGACGGCAACAACAATGTCGGCGCCGGCCACATGGAGATCCTCGAGGCGAATCCCGCGTCAAAGCTCCGCATCAAGCTCGACTTCGAACGTCCGTTCGAAGGCCACAACACGGCCGAGTTCACCTTTGTGCCGCAAGGCGATGCCACACTGGTGACATGGGCGATGTCAGGTCCGGCCCCGTTCCTGTCCAAGGTCATGCAGGTGTTCATCAACATGGACAGCATGATCGGCAAGGATTTCGAGGCCGGCCTCGCCGGCCTGAAGAAGCTCACCGAGAAGCAATGAGCCTCACTGCAAACGAAGAGGAGAGAAACGATGCTCAACCCCTATCTGTTCTATCAGGACAATTGCGAAGCGGCGTTCAACTTCTACGCCAAGACGCTCGGCGGCAAGATCGATGCGATGATGCGGTCATCGGAGGCGCCGCCGGACATGCCCGCCGCGCCCGGCCGTGAGAAGACGATCATGCATGCGCGGATGTCGCTGCCCGACGGCAGCGTATTGATGGCCTCCGATGCGCCGCCGGAGCATTTCAACAAGGCTCAAGGCTTTTCGATCTCGCTCACGGTCAAGGATACCGCTGAGGGCGAGCGCAAGTTCAACGCGCTCGCCGACGGCGGATCCGTCACCATGCCCTTCAGCAAGACGTTCTGGGCCAAGGGCTTTGGCATGTGCGTCGACAAGTTCGGGATTCCCTGGATGGTGAACTGCCCGGCCGAAGGAATGTGACAGGCGCGACCGCCTGCATGAACGAATGAGTTGCGATCCCCTCTCTCCAGCGTTGTGGGAGAGGGGACGCTTGAATTTATCGCGCCGCACCCGGATCTGTCGCGAGCTCGCTCAACGGATCGATCCGGTCACGTCCTCGCCTTGCTGCGGCGCCTGAACGCAGCGAGGGCAGATCACGAGCTTGGTGCCGAGCCGCTTGTCGTTCTCCGCTTCGATCTCGTCATGGACCGCCCACCACGCCTCCGAATATGGCCGCAAGGTGCCTAGCACGCGTTCCCGTTCCCGATTGGGATCACCTGCCGCGGGCGCGGGGCTCGTCGCGCGCCGCTTCGCGACATGCGGGCGGTTCGATACTTTGTTGGGGTCCTGGCCGAGGCCATCCCATGCGATCGGGCGACGCTCCTGCGCCGGTGCGACTGCGCAGCCAAGCAGCGCCGTGCAGAAGGCGAGCAAGATGAAGCCGTGTCGCATCATGCCGGATCCAGAATTCGGTGCACGATCCGCAGGCTCCGTGTGGAGAACCTGCGTCGATCAAATGGAACTCAAGGCAAACCGATGGGCCGGCATGGCCGAGGGAATGAACTCACGAATCGCATCACTTTGCGGGCGCAGTGAGGCCGCTTCGTGAAACCCTGCGGACTGCATCGCACAACAATTGACGCAAAATTGGGCTGTGATCTGCACGTCAGAATCGCTATTCGTGATTCATAAAAGCTTCAAATTGGGATGGACGTCACTTGGAAGGGGAGCGACCGATGGCGGCGGCGCTACAGATCAATTTTGCTCTTTGGGGGATGCTCATCTGCGCCAGCATGAAGCTGGCGCCGATGATCCAGACTCTCTATTGAAGCTGGCCAAACCGTGATGACTGGGTTCCTCAGCGGCAGCGCGGGTAGATCGCGGCGAGATCTCGCCCTTTGAGCAGGAGCAACCGCGAGCTCAGGCCGCCGCGGCGGCTGATCCAGTCGCGCACGGGGCCGGGATAGGCGGCAAGCACCGCGACCGATGCTTCCGGTTCTGCATAAAAGCGCCCGCGCCGGTCTACCGAACGCGCCGCATGGAAGCCGAGCACCGCGCGCTTGGTGACGCAGATGCGCTCGCCCGGCACGATGCTCAGCACCAGCGTGCAAGCAGACAGGCAGGGACCGTCGATCACCACGCGCTCGCCGCTCTCGCGCACCTTCTCGAACAGATCGAGAAACGGCCCGACCTGTCCGCCCGGAGACTGGATGATGCGGATTTCGGCTGACGCAGGCGCGGTGGCGAGCAGCGCGGATGCCAGCACCAAGGCGTTGAGGCAGCTGATACGCCGCATGAAGCTCTCCACGAACTCGCTATTGTCGGGTGGGTCAGCCGTAGGCGTAACCCGCCCTCTATCTCGTTCCGGCAGTCACAAAGAGGTGGATGACGCCTGCGGCCAATCCACCCTGCGATTCCGTACCTACAATTTCCGTGCCTAGCCGTTGCGGCGCTGACCGCGCAGCGTCGGCAGGCCGATGCCTGCCGCATCGAAACCGCCATCCACGGCCAAAATTTGTCCGGTGATGTAGCTGGCATTTGAGGAACACAGGAAGTAGATCGCTTCCGCGAGCTCCTCCTCCAGTCCGTAGCGGTTAAGCGGAATCGCGTCGTGATAGTCGGCGCGGATTTCCTTGGTGTGCACCTGCTTCGCCATCGCCGTATCGACCGGCCCAGGCGCCACCGCGTTGACGCGGATGTTAAGGGAGGCGAGTTCGACCGCGAGCTGCTTGGTCAGGTGCGCGAGCCCGGCCTTGCTGGTGCCGTAGGCCGAGCGCAGCGTCGAGGCGCGCACCGCCGAGATCGAGGTGATGTTGACGATGGCGCCGCCATGCCCCTCGCGCATCAGCGGCACGGCCGCCTTGGTGCAGAGGAACGGGCCGGTGAGATTGACCTCGAGCACGCGGCGCCAATCGGTTTCGGACGTTTCCATCAGCGGCGCGAACACCGCGATGCCGGCATTGTTGACCAGTGCATCCAGCCGGCCGAACCGGCGCTCGACCGCTTCCATTGCATCGCTCACCGCGGCCGAGTCCGAGACGTCGCAGGTCAGCGCCAGCGTCATCCCGCTTTGGTCGATGTCGGCGACCGCCCGGCCGAGCAACTCGCCCTCGATGTCGAGCAGCGCCACGCGCCAGCCCTCGGCCAGGAACTTTTTTGCGGTCGCAAGCCCGATGCCGCGCGCGGCTCCGGTGACGAGGGCGACTTTGGGATGCGACGGTGTCATGGCGAGGTCCTTTGCGCGAACCCGCGGCATGGCAGCTTAGTCGGCCCTGCGCAAGCGATCAGAACTTGGGCCCGACATATCTGAGGCGGTTGATGTCGGATTGTCCCTGCTCCGGAAATTCCAGCGTCGGCGTGACATGGCCGACCAGGATTCCGGGTGTCACGGCCGTCTTGATGTATTTGGACTCGCCGGCCGACAATTGGAACGTCACCGCGTTCTCGACTTCGGTTGTCGTCGTCACGACGTATTTTCCCGGGGGACGGTCGACAAAAGTGAACCCGCCGGGTACGGACCGGCCCACGACTTCGTTGTTCATCCGGATCTCGGGCTGGACCGCCGATCCGACAAATTCGCCGGGTCTGGTGAAGTAGACGCGGCCGAGGCCGGGCTTCATTGGCGGCAGTTGGAAGGCTGGCTCATCGAGGCCCCGAGGGCTTGCACAACTCGCCAATAAAAACCCAACAAGCAACAGGGGCAAAGCCCCGATTTTCGACCTCATATTCCCCCGTCCCAATATCGGAGCGCCCAGCTCCAAGATCGGCGGCAAACATCGAACGGCTAGCAATCGCCGCGCTGCTTCCTCGCCCCCACGGGCGTAATTAGGCATACACGCATTGATTGCGCAATCGCTTTTCGCCCAGCGATCCCGGGAATCCCGTGGAAGCCGTCAGGCCAATTCCGCCGAGGCGCGCTGCATATTGGCCGACATATCCGACGTCACGATGCTCTGCTCCTCGACTGCTGCGGCGGTCGAGGCGATGAACTCGTTGACGCCGGCGATCGCGGCCTTGATCGCAGTCAGGGAGCTGGCGACATCGCCGGAGATGGTGTTGAGCGCATCGATCTCGGACGTGATGGTGTCGGTCGCCTGCTTGGCCTGATTCGCCAGGGTCTTCACCTCTGAGGCCACCACCGCAAAGCCGCGGCCGGCTTCGCCCGCGCGCGCCGATTCGATCGTGGCGTTCAGCGCGAGCAGGTTGATCTGGCTGGTGATGCCGGCGATCATCTCGACGATGCCGCTCATGGCCTGCGCGGCCGCGGTCAGCCGCTGGGCCTGGCCGTCGGCGGCTTCGACCCGGTTGGTCGCGACCTTGGAATTCTCGCGCGACTTCGCCATGGTCTCGGAGATCTCGCGGATCGAGGCGCTCATCTGTTCGCTGCCGGCAGCGACCGCCTCGATCAGCCCGCGCGCGTTGTCGGCCTTTTTGCGGCCGATCGCCTGCGCGGTGATGTCGGTGGCATATTTCACCACCTTGTAGGGCCTGCCGTTGAGGTCGAAGATCGGATTGTAGGACGCCTGGATCCAGATCTCCCGTCCGCCCTTGGCGATGCGCTTGTATTCGGCGGCCTGGTATTCGCCGCGGTTGAGAGTCTCCCAGAACTGGCGATAAGCCGGCGAATTCCGCTCGTTCGGCTCGACGAACATGGAGTGGTGCTGACCCTTGATCTCCGCCAGCGAATAGCCCATCGCCTTGAGGAAATTCTCGTTGGCGGTGCGGATCGTGCCGTCCATGTTGAACTCGATCACCGCCTGCGATTTCTGGATCGCGGCGAGCTGACCGTCATTGTCGGCCGCCTTCATCTTCTGCGCAGTGACGTCGGTTGCGAACTTGACCACCTTGAACGGCTTCCCGGTCTCGTCGAGGATCGGATTGTAGGTGGCGATGATCCAGATTTCCTTGCCGCCCTTGGCGAGCCGCTTGTATTCGGCCGCCTCGAACTCGCCACGGTTCAGCTTGGCCCAGAACGCGGCATAGCCGGCACTCGCGCGATCTTCTGATGTCACGAACATGCTGTGATGCTTGCCCCTAATCTCGTCGAGCGCGTAGCCCATCGCGTTCAAGAAGTTCTCGTTCGCGGTGACGATGGTGCCGTCCATGTTGAACTCGATCACGGCCTGCGCGCGGTTGATCGCGGCGATCTTGCCGGAATCCTCCATGGTCTTGATTTTGTACGCCGTGATATCGGTGGCGAACTTGATGAAGCTGACTACCTTGCCGTTCTCGTCGCGCAGCGGCGCATAGGACGCATGAACCCAGACTTCCCTGCCATCCTTGCCGAAACGCTTGTATTGCGTGGTCTGGAACTCGCCGCGGTTCAAGCTGGCCCAAAAGTCGCGGTAGCGCGCGCTCTCGCGCTCGGCGGGGCTGACGAAGATGCTGTGGTGCTTGCCCTTGATCTCGGCCAACGTGTAGCCGCTCATCTTGAGCAGGTTTTCATTCGCATCGAGGATGGTGCCGTCGAGACTGAATTCGATCACGGCTTGCGACCTGTCGAGCGCCTCGACCTCCGCGACCGCGTGCCTGACCTTCTTGCTCTGGAAATTGAACACGTGAGCTCCGCAATGCTTCAGCAGCGAACCGGCAGAATTGCCATACCGTTTCCTCTCAGCTGAAAAGTTGCATTCTCTTCTTGAGCAACGGTAAAGCACGCGTCGTCGCAAGGCCGATTTCCGTAATCCTACGTGTATCGCTCATGTCCTTCAACTCACAGCGGTTCTTGGCCTATATGCACGTCGGAGTTCACAAGGGCGGCCCGTGGTTTTACGGAGCTCAGCGAAATATTTTTCCAGTTCAGGCCGGCGTCGGCGGAGCCGCGGTGTCGGCGCGGTCCGGTGTGAACCGTCTTCAACTGAATCTTTCTTGCGGAGACGATTGATGCCCGACGACTGCGAGCGCCTGATCCGAGACCTCTTCGCGGCCTATCTCATCAACGACCGGCAGCGGGTCGCCGACGCATTGGCCGATGATTTCCGCTTCACCAGCCCGTTCGACGACGACCTCGACAAGGCAACCTATTTCGACCGCTGTTGGGGCGACACCGGCTGGATCGCGCGGCATGACATCGAGCGCATCTTCGTCCGGGGCGAGGAGGCCTTCGTCACCTATCTTTGCCTTGCGACGGATGGCAGGAGTTTTCGCAACACGGAGTTCCTCACCTTCGCAGGCGGCAAGGTCCGGCGCATCGACGTCTATTTCGGCGCTGCCCGGCAGGATGGTCGTTTCCTGCCGCAGCCGCGCTAGGGCCGGGGAGCTGGGCACCTCCGGATTATTTCCGCGGAGGCATGTCGGTTCCACGAGAGTTCATTCGTCTTGGACGCAAGCGGGCCTTCGCCTCACGGCGCATCCCGGAACGACGCAGAAGCCAGGACACGATCCCATGCGATTCATGATGTTGATGATTCCGCTCGGCTACGAGGCCGCGCCGGCGGACGTGCAGCTCGATCCCGAGCGTGTCGCGGCGATGATGCGCTACAACGAGGCGCTGAAGGACGCGGGCGTGCTGATCACGCTCGACGGCCTGCATCCGCCGTCGATGGGTGCGCGGGTGTCGTTCGCGACCGGCCAGCCCATGGTCACCGACGGCCCATTCACCGAAGCCAAGGAAGTGCTGGGCGGCTATTGGATGATCGAGGTTGCCTCGCGCGCCGAGGCGATTGACTGGGCGAAACAGTGCCCGGCCGCGCCGAACGAGATCATCGAGATCCGGCAGGTTCAGGAGATGGCGGACTTTCCGCCCGAGGTGCAGGCCGCCGCCGCCGGGTTTGGCGACCTGAAGCAATGGTCGCGATGAGACCGCGGCTGCAACAAGACCCAACAACGGAGAGACCGATGAGCACGCAACACAATTTCCTCGCCGTCTATCTCGGCAGCATGAGCGGCGAAAAAATGAAGGCCTGGCATGCGATGCCCGAGGCGGAACGGAAGGCGAAAGAGCGTGAGGGCATGGCCGCCTGGCACGGCTGGGTCGAAAAGCACAAGGACGTCATCGTCGAGATGGGCGGCCCGCTCGGCAAGACCCGCAGGATCGACGGACGCGGCATCACCGAGATCAGCAACGCGCTGACCGGCTTCACGGTGGTGCGGGCTGCCTCGCAGGAAGAGGCGGCAAAACTGTTCGAGAACCATCCGCATTTCGCAATCTTCCCGGGTGAGGCGATCGAGGTCATGCCCGTTCTGCCGATTCCGCAGATGTAACTTGCCGCGACGGCCCCGACGTCGCCTTGGGATGGATGGGGTTAATCACGCCCGATTCCTGCTAGTGACCTTCGCGCCCGGCTCATGTAAAGATCGTTCACATGAGCTGGCGCAAGGAGCAGCGCCGCGCCGAGCGCGGCTATCACCACGGCAATCTGAAGGAAGCACTTCTGCAGGCCGCTCTCGGGCTGAT
This sequence comes from Bradyrhizobium amphicarpaeae, assembly GCF_002266435.3. Lineage (NCBI taxonomy): Bacteria > Pseudomonadati > Pseudomonadota > Alphaproteobacteria > Hyphomicrobiales > Nitrobacteraceae > Bradyrhizobium > Bradyrhizobium amphicarpaeae. The sequence continues at coordinate 6,143,399 of NZ_CP029426.2, read as the reverse complement.
CGCCGAGAAGGGCGCGGCCGGCTTTACCTTCGCCGATGCCGCCCGCATGGCCGGCGTCAGCGCGGCGGCGCCGTACCGGCATTTCCGCGACCGCGACGAGCTGTTGTCCTCGATCGCCCAGCGCGGCTTCGAGCAGTTCGAGGCGCGCCTGACCGCGGCCTGGGACGACGGGCGCCCCGACACGGTCACGGCCTTCGAGCGGGTCGGCAAGGCCTATCTCGCCTTCGCCCGCGAGGAGCCCGCCTTCTACAACGCGATGTTCGAATCCGGCCTGCCGGTCGATGCCAATCCCGCGCTGCAGGCCGCAAGCGAGCGCGCATTCAACATCATTCGCGCCGCGGCCGAACGGCTCGCGGCGCTGGCGCCGCCCGGCACGCCGCGACCGCCGGCGATGATGATGGCGCTGCACATCTGGTCGATGGCGCACGGCGTGGCCTCGCTGTTCTCCCGCGGCGACGCCGCGCGACGAAAGCTGCCGATGTCGCCGGACGAGCTGTTGGAGGCCGAGGTGCTGATCTATCTGCGCGGTCTCGGCTTCCCGACCGACCGCCGCCCTCCGCCCAGGGGGCCCGAGCCGCCGCCGGTGCCGCCGGAGGCATCCTCCGGTTCAGGCGGGCCGCCCGGCGGTGCTCCGGGTGGTCCTTGGGGCAAGCCGAAATAAAATTGCGCAAATAATCACGCGGGCGTGTCAGGCGGCCGGCTTGACAAAATCACGGGATGGTCTAGCTATGTAAATGTTATTTACATTCACAACGGCTGATGCCGTCATGGAGAAGGAAATGGCCTACACCGCTGATGTCAATCGCTGGCGCGGCCCTTCGGACCAACACCAACCGTACGAGCGTCCCCGCATGCTTGATACGCCTTGGCATCCGGGCTGGATCGCCGTGACCATCCTCGGCTTCATCATCTGGTGGCCGATCGGACTTGCCCTTCTCTTTTTCACACTCGGGAGCAGAAGAATGTCGTGCTGGAGCAATCAGGACCGCTGGCAGAACAAGATGGAGCGGATGCAGTACAAGATGGACCGCATGCGCGGCCGCATGGAGCGCCGCGGTTTCGGCTTCGGCTTCGGCCCGCCGTCCTCCGGCAACCGCGCCTTCGACGAGTACCGCTCTGAAACGCTGCAGCGGCTCGAGGAGGAGCAGGTCGAGTTCAAGAACTTCCTCGATCGTCTGCGCCACGCCAAGGACAAGGAAGAGTTCGACCAGTTCATGGCGCAGCACAAGACGCGTCCGACCCCGCCGCCGGCCGACCAGCAGCAGGGCTGACCTTCAAGCCTGATGCCTCGCAAAGCCTTCAGGCGCATGCCCCCAAAGTCCTGATGGCCCCGAGCCGCCCGTCTGCGCAACCCGCAGGCGGGCGGTTTGGTTTTGGGAGGCGCGTTGGAGCTCCGCGCGCGTCAATGCGCGTCAGGCCCGGGCCAAAGCTCGGCGATGATCGGGGCGTCTCCGAACCGGCACCGGGTTCGGCGGCACCAAGACGTATGGACTTCCGCACCCGCCTGCTGCTCGGCATCACCGCCTTCGCGGTGCTGGGCTATGTCGGCCTCGTCTATGGCGGCTGCGCCGCCGATCCCGATTGCCGTTTTCGCCCCTGTGCCGGCGGGCGCGCGTTTTGCGGAGTGGTGCACGGCCAAGGGCACGGGCAAGCGCACGAGCGATAGGCCCGTGCTTCGCATGACAGCAGGGTTCAGCGCGCCGTCACGAGCTGTGCACGAACCGAAGCCAGGAAGTGTTCGTAGGCGTGATCCACGATCTCGTTGAGTGATCGCGTCCGCGCGAACATCGCCTTGGCCTCGGCGAGGAACTCCTCGCGGGTCGGGATCCTCGGCAGATGCAAATGGGTCAGCGCGTCGACGCCGTCATGCGCGCGATTGAGGATGTCGTGCAGCGTCGGCAGCTGCAACTGGGTCGGGTCGGCCCGGTGCAGCGCCGAAGAAAGCGCGTGTGCAAGCTTCGGCGCGTCGAACCGCCCGGCAAGCTCGCGGGCTGCCCGATTGATGACGCGGGCGCCGAGCGGCTGCTCGTTGCGCAGCACCTGTTCGGGCGGCGCCTTCATGTTCCAGACGATGCCGAACCAGGACAACAGCTTCAGCACGTAATAGGTGACGTCGATCTCCCACCAGTAAAAGCCCTGTCGCACGCTGCTCTGATAGGCGTGGTGATTGTTGTGCCAGCCCTCGCCCATCGTGAACAGCGCCAGCAGCCAGTTGTTGCGGGAGTCATCGCCCGTCACGTAACGCTTGCGTCCGTGCACATGGGCCAGCGAATTGATGCAGAAGGTCGCGTGATAGACCAGCACAGTGCTCCACAGGAAGCCGACGATCAGACCCGGCCACCCCGCAACCAGGAAGCAGAGCGCTGCAAGCACGAAGGCCGGCAGCAGCTCCAGCCGATGCAGCCACATCAGCTCGGGATAGACCGCGAGATCGCCGACTTTCACCAAATCGGTCGCGTCGTGCTCCCGGTAGAAGATCCAGCCGAGATGGCTGTACAGGAAACCGCGCTGACGCGGCGAGTGCACGTCCAGTTCGGTGTCGGAATGCAGATGATGATGCCGGTGCTTGGCCGCCCACCACAACACGCTCTTTTGCGCGGTGCTTTGCGCGAGGCAGGCCAGGATGAACTGAAACACGCGGCCGGTGGAAAATGCCCGATGCGAGAAATAGCGATGGTAGCCCGCCCCGATCGCAAACATTCGCACGACATAAAGAGAGCCGCAGATCGCGACGGCCTGCCACGTGACGCCCGACCAGATCGCCGCAAAGCAGCCGAGATGGACCAGGACGAACGGTATGGCGGAGGGATACATGACGTCGTCGTGGTGGTCGTCGGCGGGCGCGTTGGGCGACATATTCTGGAGTGACCTCAGGTAAAGGGGATCCGGGATTCGCGTCGGCAGCGCGGAAGACCGCCGGGTACGAAAAACCCGCGGATGGCGGACCACCGCGCGGGCTTGAACGGCCTGCTTTGCGTGGACCTCCCGGCAAAGCAGCGTCGGCCGAACATTCGATTGACTATATGGTCGCAGGCACCAGGCGCGCAAGCTCGTAGCCTCACGGGGAGCTGCGGCATGGTGCTCCGGTGCGGCGTGGCGCGCGGATTGTCCGCCGGCTATATTCGAGCGCACCAGGACACCGGAGGCGGTGATGACCGTGACTGCAACGAGCGATCGTCTTTGGCAGCAGATACGAGAGGAGGCGCAGCGCGCATGCGCATTCGATCCCGTCTTCGGCAGGTCGCTTGTCGATGCGGTGCTGGCGCATGATGGTTTTGCGGCTGCTCTGGCCGATCTGATCGGGCGCAGGCTTGGCGGAAGCGCCGCCGAGCGGGCGCGTTTCACGTCCTTTTCCCGCGACGCCTTTCGCGGCGCGCCGGAATTGATCGAAGCTGCTGCCCGCGACTTGCAGGCGATCGTGCGCAGCGATCCCGCCATCGCCGGTCTGTTGGCGCCGCTGCTTCATTTCAAAGGCTATGTCGCGCTGCAAGCCTGGCGCGTCTCGAACTGGCTCTGGCGTCATGATCATCGCGATGCGGCGCTGCTGTTCCAGAACGAGGCGTCGAACCTCTTGCAGGTCAGCATTCATCCGGCGGCCAGCATCGGGGTGTCCGTGTATCTCGACCACGCCACCGGGATCGTGATCGGCGCCGATGTGGTGATCGGCGACGAGGTCACCATCCTCCAGAATGTCAGCGTCGGCCGCGGCAGCTCGTTGCCGACGCGCTCGCCGCGGATCGGGCGGGGCGTCTATATCGGCGCCGGCGCGACCATTCTGGGCGACCTCAGCATCGGCGATTTCGCCAGGATCGGAGCCGGCACGGTCGTGACCTGCGACGTGCCGGGCGGTTGCACGGCCGTCGGCGATCCCGCGCAGCTGACCAATTGCCCCGAGCCCGCTTCGGCGGCGTGACGCGCCATCGCGGCGTGGGATGCGGCGGGCCCCGGCTCGATCGCGGCGGAGGCATCGTTCCGGTCACAAGCTCCTGGGAAGGGGGGCCACGGAACCTCATGGATCGGGAGGGGCCGGAGCCAGTGCGCTGGCGGACATGAACCGCCCCAACCTCCTGCGCTGCCTACCTTTCCGGCAGCCAAATTCGCCCCCGGTAACCCCGCATTAACCAACGCCGGGCTCTGGTAAGGGCGGACAGTCGCGCCCAAAGCCCGAAGTCGGGGCCATGGTCAAGGTCTCGGGGTCGAGGCCCATAGTTTTGACATCTTGGCAGGGAATGCAGACGGCCGGCTTTGGACGAGCCCCTGCACCCCAAAAGACAAGGCTTTGAGCGGGCTTGCCGGCCGCGCCGGTTCTAGCGCGGCCATTGGGGAACCGGCAGCCATTTGCTGGCCGGTACATCGGGTAACGATCGCCTTGAGAGGATACTGCTTATGAATCCGGCCGACGTGGCTCAGTCAGCCCTTCCGGTTGCCGCTTCCGCGGACGTGTCGCTGATCGCGCTGTTCTGGCAGGCTCACTGGATCGTGAAAGCGGTGATGCTGGGACTGCTGTCCTGCTCGGTCTGGGTCTGGGCGATCGCGATCGACAAGATCTTCCTGTTTGCCCGCACCCGCCGTTCGATGGACCGTTTCGAGCAGGCGTTCTGGTCCGGCGAATCGATCGAGGAGCTCTACCGCACCCTCTCGGCCAAGCCGACGCATTCGATGGCGGCCTGTTTCGTCGCGGCGATGCGCGAGTGGAAGCGCTCGTTCGAGAACCAGGCCCGCTCGGTCGCCGGCCTTCAGATGCGCATCGACAAGGTCATGAACGTCTCGATTGCCCGCGAGGTCGAGCGGCTGGAGCGCCGCCTGCTGGTGCTCGCGACGGTGGGCTCCGCGGGCCCCTTCGTCGGCCTGTTCGGCACCGTCTGGGGCATCATGTCGAGCTTCCAGTCGATCGCGGCGTCGAAAAATACCTCTCTGGCGGTGGTCGCGCCGGGCATCGCGGAAGCGCTGTTTGCGACCGCGGTCGGCCTTATCGCCGCCATTCCTGCCACTATCTTCTACAATAAGTTCACGTCCGAGGTGAACCGGCAGGCCCAGCGGCTGGAAGGCTTCGCCGATGAATTTTCCGCCATCCTGTCACGTCAGATCGACGAGCGGGGCTGACGGGCGGCATGTATAGTGTGAAGGGCAATTTGGGCACGCGATCATGGCCATGAACGTTGCGAGTTCGTCCGGAGGCGGCGGGCGCCGCGGCCGGCGCAAGCCCGTCGTGGCCGAGATCAACGTCACGCCGATGGTCGACGTGATGCTGGTGCTGCTCATCATCTTCATGGTGTCGGCGCCGATGCTGACGGTCGGCGTGCCGCTCGACCTGCCGCAGACCCAGGCCAAGAGCCTCGAAAACAACGACCAGAAGCCGATCCAGATGTCGATCGACATCAAGGGCAAGGTGTTCATCAACGACACCGAGATCGCGATCAACGAGCTGATACCCAAGCTGAAGGCGATCACGGACGCCCGCGGCGGGCTTGAGGAGCGCATCTATCTGCGCGCCGACAAGAAGGCGGATTACGGCACGGTGGCCAAGGTGATGGGCCAATTGTCCGGCGCCGGGTTCAAGAAGCTCGCCCTCGTCACGGAAGCGGATCAGGGGTCCTAAGCCGGTGAAGGTGAACGTCGACAAGACACTCGTTGCGTCGATTGCCCTCCACGTGCTCGTGCTGGGATGGGGGCTCGTCACCTTCAGCAGCAAGGCCTACATCGCGCCGGAAGAGTCGCTCCCGATCGATATCATCTCGACCGATCAGCTCGCCAAGATGATGGCCGGGCAGAAGACCGGCAAGAAGGAAGAGCCCAAGCCCAAGGTCGAGAAGATCGCGGAAGCCAAGCCCGAGGAAGACGCCGTCGGCAAGGTCACCGAGAAGAAAGAGCTGATCAAGACCAATTCGCAGCCGGAGCCGCCGCCGAAACCGGTCGAGAAGCCGGTGGAGAAGAAGCCCGAGCCGCCCAAGCCCGTCGCCGAGGCCAAGCCGAAGGAAGAGCCGAAGCCGCCGGAAAAGAAGCCCGACCCGGCCAAGGAAGATCCGATCGCCGAGCTGCAGAAGAAGCTGGAGACCAAGAAGCCGCCGCCGAAGCCGGTTGAGCAAAAGGTTGCGGCGGTGCAGCCGCAGCAACAGCCCAAGCCGAAGGAGCGCAGCTTCGATCCCGCGCAGATCCAGCGCGACCTCGACAAGCGTGCCGCGACCCGGCACGAGCAGACCGGCTCGGCGCTGAATGCGTCGGCCTCGCTGGGAGCGGCGACCGGGACGGCTGCCAACAACATTGCGACCTGGCGCGGTGCGTTCCAAGGCGCTGTGAAGCGTTGCTTCACGCCGACCTATAACGGGCAGGATGCCGACCAGTACGAAGCCGACATCGACATTCCCATGAAAATCGACGGATCGCTGGCGTCCGACCCCATCGTGGTCGCGGTGAGGGGACCGTCGCGGTCGATCGCCCAGGCAGTGGCGGAGAGCGCCAAGCGCGCCATCGTGCAGTGTCAGGTCTACTCGTTCATGCCGAAGCAGCAGTATGATAGCTGGAAGCTCATTCCGATGACTTTCGGCCTGAAAGATATGTTGTGACATCCGAACAAAAGAATTTTGCAATGAATGACGTTCGATCGATGAACCGCCGTCGCTTCATGACCCTGACCGGATCGACGCTCGCGATGCTCGGGGGCGGACAGGCCTTCGCGCAGGCCCAGCCGCGAATTCGTATCGACCCGACAGAATTCCAGCCGATCCCGATCGCGATCACCAACTTCCTGCCGGGCTCGCCGTCCGACGGCGACGTCGGCAACGGCGTCACGCAGGTCATCACCAACAATCTGAAGCGCTCCGGCCTGTTCGCGCCGATCGACCAGGCCGCCTTCATCGAGCGCATCAACAACATGGACGTCGCGCCGCAATTCCAGAACTGGAAGACGCTCAACGCGCAGGCCCTCGTCACCGGCCGCATGACGCGCCAGCCCGACGGCCGGCTCAAGGCCGAATTCCGCCTGTGGGACGTGGTCTCCGGCCAGCAGCTCGCCGGCCAGCAATATTTCACCTCGCCGGAATATTGGCGCCGCATCGCCCACATCATCTCCGACCAGATCTACGAGCGGATGACCGGCGAGAAGGGCTATTTCGACAGCCGCGTGGTGTTCGTGGACGAGAGCGGTCCGAAGGAGCGCCGCGTCAAGCGGCTCGCGATGATGGACCAGGACGGCGCCAATGTGCGCTATCTGACCCGCGGCGCCGACCTCGTGCTGACGCCGCGTTTCTCGCCGAACTCGCAAGAGATCACCTATATGGAGTTCGGCCAGGGCGATCCGAAGGTCTATCTGTTCAACATCGAGACCGGCCAGCGCGAGATCGTCGGCAACTTCCCCGGCATGACCTTCGCGCCGCGCTTCTCGCCGGACGGCCAGCGCGTCATCATGAGCCTGCAGCAGGGCGGCAATTCCAATCTGTTCGTGATGGATCTGCGCTCGCGCTCGACCACGCGCCTCACCGACACGCCGGCGATCGACACGTCTCCGTCCTACTCGCCGGACGGCACCCGCATCTGCTTCGAGTCCGATCGTGGCGGCCGGTCGCAGATCTATGTGATGGCGGCGGGCGGCGGACAGGCGCAGCGGATCTCCTTCTCCAAGGACGATACCAACGCCAGCTATTCGACCCCGGTATGGTCGCCGAAGGGCGATTACATCGCCTTCACCAGGCAGGGCGGCGGGCAGTTCTCGATCGGCGTGATGAAGCCGGACGGGTCCGGCGAGCGGCTGCTCACCTCGGGCTTCCACAATGAAGGTCCGACCTTCTCGCCGAACGGCCGCGTGCTGATGTTCTTCCGCGATCCCGGCGGCAATGGCGGGCCGTCGCTGTTTAGCGTCGACATCTCGGGTCGCAACGAGCTCAAGGTGCCGACGCCGGGCTTCGCTTCCGACCCGGCATGGTCGCCGCTGCTATCCTCGACGGCGGGCTGACGAGCGCCAAAAACATCGCGCGTTCAGAACGCGCGATGTTGTCGAAAAACGCGCCGATTTTTTCGACTTCTGCGCGCAAAGCAAGCTTTCCTTCACCTTGTGCCCGGCAAGGCTTGCCTAGTTGCTTGATGTGTCAGCATAATTAGGTTCGCTATTGCCGAAAAACAACTCGCCTTTAACGATGTTCGCTCAGAAAGGCTTCATCCGGGTTGAGTAAAGCTACGCGCCGAACAGGACGCGCGTACAAACACAAATGCAGTTCGCAAGCCAGAGCGGAGAGCCGAAGCAGGAGCAGGCCTCGCCGACGATTTCGGCGGCGCTGATCGATTCGCTATTTGAAGCCCCGCGGCCTCTGCTCGCCGGTTTGGTGTTCGTCTCCATCGGAGCGGCGTTGACCGCCCTGAAGACGTCAGAGCCTCTCATCTGGGCCTGTGTCGGGTTGCTCGCCCTCGCCGGCATCGCCCGCGCGTTCGATCTGGTGCTGTATCAAAAGCGCAAATCGACCCTGACGGCCGAAGGGGCCGCACGCTGGCAAAAGCGCTATCAGATCGGCGCCATGATCCAGGCGGCTGCGATAGGCACCTGGTGCTCGACGACCCTGTTGGCCAGTGACGACGCCGTGGCCCATATGATCGCGCTATCCGTCACGACCGGGATCGCGGCGGGCGGTGCCGGCCGAGCCTACGGCCGGCAATGGATATTCCAGCTCCAGGTCAGCCTCGTCTTCGTTCCCATCGTGATCGCTCTCGCGCTGCGGGGCACGACGTTCTACGTGGCGATGTCGGTCATCAGCGCCGCCTTCCTGTTCTCGCTAATGGGAATCTCGGCCAATCTGCACAGGATATTCATGCGTGCGCTGGTCGCACGCGAGCGCGAGGCGGCGCTTGCCGGCCAATTCGATACCGCATTGAACAACATGCCGCACGGGCTGTGCATGTTCCGTGTCGACGGCCAGCTCGCGATCATGAACCACCGTTTCGGCGAGATGATGAATCTGCCCGATGACCTCGTGCAGAGCGGCGCCAGCGCGACCAACATCATCGATGCCTGCATCGACGCCGGTTCCATCTCGAGAGAAAGCGGCGCTCAGATCCTGCATGGTGTCCGGGAGCTGCAGGTCAAGGAGATCGTGACCGCCGATCCTGTCCCAGCGGGAGAGCGGACCTTGTCATGGACCATTCAGCCGATGATGGATGGAGGTGCCGTCCTTCTTCTGGAGGACATCACCGAGCGCAAGAGTGCCGAGGCGCGGATCAGCCATCTCGCCCGCTACGACGAGCTCACGGCGCTGCCCAACCGCGTCAGCTTCCGCGACGAGATCGAACGGCTGCTGATGAACTCGCACAGCGCCGAACGGCTCTCAGCACTGCTGTTCGTCGACCTCGATCAGTTCAAGCAGGTCAACGACACGCTCGGTCATCCCTGCGGCGACCAGCTGCTGTGCGCGGTCGCCAACCGCCTGCGCGAAATGCTGCGCCCCGAGGATTTCGTCGCCCGCTTCGGCGGCGACGAGTTCGTCGTGTTCCAGCAGAACATCTCCTCGTCCGAGGACGCGGCCGCGCTCGCCCGCCGCATCGTCGAGCGGCTGAGCGAGCGCTACCGCATCGACAATCACCTGGTCGAGATCGGCGCCAGCGTCGGCATCGCGCTGACCTCGCCGGAGGGCGCTAGCGCAGACACGTTGCTCAAGAACGCCGACATGGCGCTGTACCGCGCCAAGGCGGACGGCCGCGGCACCTTCTGCTTCTTCCGCGACGAGATGGCGGCGACCGTCGAGGCCCGCCGCATCCTCGAGCTCGACCTGCGCAAGGCGCTCGCCAACGAGGAATTCGAGCTGTTCTACCAGCCGCTGGTCAATCTGAAGTCCGGCAAGATCAGCACCTGCGAGGCGCTGCTGCGCTGGAATCACCCGGTGCGTGGCACGGTCTCGCCGGTCGATATCATTCCGGTCGCCGAAGACATGGGCCTGATCGTCGATCTCGGCCGCTGGATCCTGCGCCGCGCCTGCATGGAATGCATGAAGTGGCCGGACGGCGTCAGCGTCGCCGTCAACTTCTCCCCGCAGCAATTCCACCAGCGCGACGTCTTGAGCGAGATCCGCTACGCGCTCGAAGTGTCGGGCCTGCCGGCGCATCGACTCGAGATCGAGATCACCGAATCCTCGCTGCTGCGCAACACCCAGCTCACCCACGATATCCTGTCGCAGCTGCACGCGCTCGGCGTGCGCATCTCGCTCGACGATTTCGGCACCGGCTATTCCAGCCTCAGCTATCTGCACAATTTCCCGATGCAGAAGGTGAAGATCGACCGCTCCTTCCTTGAAGGCATCGACGCCGACCGCCCGCTGACGCTGCTGCGCGGCGTCGCGCGACTCTCGGCCGATCTCGGCATGGCCGTGGTGGTCGAGGGCATCGAGACCAACGAGCAGCTGGAGCTGATCAGTGCCGACGGGACGGTGACCGAGGGACAGGGTTATCTGTTCAGCCGGCCAGTGCCGGCGGTGCGGGTGCGCCAGTTGCTCAATGCTTCGCATGGTCGGCACATTCACGACGGTCAGGTCGTTTCGATCTCGTCGCGCTCTTTCGCCTGACCTTACCCCCCGGGATTTCCCGTCATTTTCACGTCTTTACGCGCCACCGTAGTCACACGGGGGATTAACCGTGATCGATTCAAGCCTTTGCAATCCGGTTAAGGAGGCGTTAATCTTTTCAAACTCGCGGAAGTTGTTGGACGTGTTTGGAGTGTCAGGATGGAATCCCGGGCCGAGCCGCGCGCTCCGCAAATCATGCGGGGGGCAGGGATTTTTGATCGGGTCGATTACAGACTGATCGAAACTCCGGAAGACAAAGATCGCCTTTATCAGATGCGCTATCGCGCCTATCTGCACGGTGGGTTGATCCTGCCGTCCGATTCGCATCGCGTCAGCGACCGCTATGACGATGCGCCGAACGCCTGGACCTTCGGAATTTATGTCGATGGCGAGCTCTGCAGCTCCGTCCGCGTGCACGTGCTCACCTCGGAGCAGCGGATGTCCTATGCGACCGAATTGTTCGGCGACGTTCTTCACCCCCGTCTGGACCGCGGCGAGGTTTTCGTCGATCCCGCGCGTTTCGTTGCCGATCCGGAGCAGGCCCGGCGGTTCCCGGAACTGCCCTACGTCACCTTGCGCCTCGCCTATCTCGCCTGCGAGCATTTCAACGCCGATACGGGACTGGCACAGGTCCGGGCGGAGCATCAGGCGTTCTACCGCCGGGTCTTTCTGCACGAGGCCATCACCGAGCCGCGCTCGTTTCCGAATGTGTTGAAGAAGGTCGCCCTGATGGCGTCCGATTTCCGAAGCCTTCGTGAGCGGGTCTTGACCCGGTTTCCGATCATGCGCTCGAGCGTGTTCGAACGGCGGATGCTGTTCGAGCGCGGGAACGTCCGCGCGGTCGCGCCGCGCCCGGTTCTCGTCGCCGGCACGGCGCAGGCCTGAGGTCTGGCTGCGGCCCGCGTTCCACCCGGCCCGACCGGGGGGATTTGTCCTGAGCAAGCTGCAAAATTCCGGCCAAACCCGGCGTTTTTGCTGACCGGGCAGACTTGCCTTCACCCTCACGCCACATTTACAACCCATTAACCATGACGGTTGCTTTTCGCTGGTTGGGGGCATTTGATCGGCTGAGGCAAGGTTCCGTCAAGGTTGACGGAACGTTCGCTTAACCAACCCCCTGTAGACCGGACAGCAGTGGACTAACGTGAGCGTGGAGGCTCCGGAATGAAACATCCTATGCGTATCCTCCAGGGATTGAAGCTGGTTGCAGTGCTCGCCGTCGCGCTGTCGATGGGCGCCTGCGCCAACAAGAATGCTGCGACGGATGCGATGGCCAATGCGGCGACGCCGGGCAGTCAGCAGGATTTCGTCGTCAACGTGGGTGACCGCGTGTTCTTCGAAAGCGACCAGACCGATCTGACCCCGCAGGCGATCGTGACCCTGGAAAAGCAGGCGCAGTGGCTCCAGACCTATCCGCGCTACTCCTTCACCATCGAAGGTCATGCCGACGAGCGCGGCACCCGCGAATACAACATCGCGCTCGGCGCCCGCCGTGCCCAGTCGGTGCGTTCGTTCCTTGCCTCGCGCGGCATCGATGCAAACCGCATGCGCACGATCTCCTACGGCAAGGAGCGGCCGGTCGCCGTCTGTAACGACATCTCCTGCTGGTCGCAGAACCGTCGCGCCGTCACCGTGCTGAACGCGAGCTCCTGACGCCGGGATACCGACACCCGGTCAGGCGCCGTTCATCTTGCAGAAACGATTATGCCGGCGCCCTCTCGGGCGCCGGTTTCGTTTCAGCAATCCGTGACAGGATCCCCGTGGTGCTAGACACATTTTTGGCGTACTCCCCCTCAATGTGTGGCGCGTCGCATGTTCCGTCGCAGGCCATTTCGCTTTCGTCGTCAGGGCAAGATGTCATCCAGATTTAAGGTCTTTACCGGCATCGTGGCCATCGCCGCGCTGCTCCCCTTGTGCACGCCCGTCTTCGCCCAGACCGATGATGATCCCGAGATGCGGATCGAGCGGCTGGAGAACCAGCTGCGCCAGCTCACCGGCCAGAACGAAGAGCTGCAATACCGCAACCGCCAGCTCGAAGAGCGGCTGCGGGCGCTCGAGGGCGGCGCGCAGGGCGCCCCCGGACAGGCGCCCAACGTCGCGGCGATGCCGCCCGCCCAGATCGGACCAGGTCAGGTCGCGCCCGGCTATCGCCAGCAGCCTCAGCAGCAGGCCGTGCAGCCCAATTACGAGCAGCCGCAGATTGCCGCTCCCGCGCCGATCGTTCAGGAGCAGCCGGCGCCGGGCTCCCCCGGCACGCGTCGCCGCGGCGATGCCTTCGATCCGAACCAGAGCCCGAACGCGCCGGGTGCGCCGCGCGCCCTCGGCGGCGGCGCGCAGCCGATGCCGTCGGGAGGACCCGGCGGCCGCGGCGCCGGCGAGCCGCTCGATCTCGCCAACACCAGCCCCCGTTATCAGCAGCAGGCCGCTCCGCCGGTCGCGCAGCCCGGCTATCCGCCGGCCCAGCAAGGCTATCCGGCCCCTGCCGGCGCTCCGGCCCTGACCACGCTGCCGCCCTCGGCCACGCCGCGCGACGAGTTCGACCTCGGCATCGGATACATGCAGCGCAAGGATTATGCGCTCGCCGAGCAGACCATGAAGAACTTCGCCGCGAAATATCCGAGCGATCCGCTGCTCGGCGACGCGCAATACTGGCTCGGCGAGAGCTACTTCCAGCGCCAGCAATACCGCGACTCCGCGGAAGCCTTCCTCGCCGTCACCACCAAATATGAAAAGTCGGCCAAGGCCCCGGATGCGCTGCTGCGGCTCGGCCAGTCGCTTGCCGCGCTGAAGGAGAAGGAGGCCGCCTGCGCCGCCTTCGGCGAGGTCGGCCGCAAATATCCGCGCGCCTCCGCCGGCGTCAAAGCGGCGGTCGACCGCGAGCAGAAACGGGTGAAGTGCTGACCCGCGGCGCTGGGCGCTGACAAGGCCGCCTGCGCTGCGCTAAAACGGTGCCGGCATTGCTGGGCAGCGTCATGTCAGACAACGACCTTTCTCCGATCTCGACGCGCGAGGCGCGGCGGCTCTTCGCCGGCCTGAAGAGCGCGCCGGCGCTGGTGCTTGCCGTGTCGGGCGGCCCCGATTCGGTCGCGCTGATGTGGCTTGCGGCGCGGTGGCGGCGCAGCCTCGCACGCGGCCCGGGTCTCACCGTCGTTACGATCGATCACGGCCTGCGGCGAGAGGCGGCCCGCGAGGCGCGCGAGGTCAAGCGGCTCGCCGCCGAACTCGGATTGCCGCACCGGACCCTGCGCTGGCGCGGCGCCAAGCCGAAGACGGGTCTGCCGGCGGCGGCGCGCGAGGCGCGTTACCGTCTGCTTGCGCAGGCCGCCCGTGCCGCCGGCGCGAGCCACGTGCTGACCGCTCACACCCGCGACGACCAGGCCGAGACCCTGCTGATGCGCCTGTTGCGCGGCAGCGGACTTGCCGGGCTGTCGGCAATGGCCCCCCACAGCGAGCGCGACGGGATCGTGCTGGCGCGTCCACTGCTCGAGGTCCCGAAGGCGCAGTTGATCGCGACCTTGAAGCGGGCTGGAATCGGCTTTGCCGACGACCCCACCAACCGCGACACCGCCTTCACCCGGCCGCGGCTGCGCGCGCTGCTGCCGCTGCTTGCGGCTGAGGGGGGCGATGCCCGCACGCTGGTGCGGCTCGCGGCCCGGCTGGCCCGGGCCAACGCGGCCGTCGAGCTGCTGGCCGACGGCGCCGAACGCTTTCTCCGTTTGCGGGATCGCGGCGATGCGCCGCAGGTCGGCCTGCGAAGCTTCGAGGCGCTGGCCTTCGCTGGCCTGCCGGAGGAGGTCCGGCTGCGGCTCCTGCTGCGGGCCATCAACGCGCTCGGGCACGAAGGGCCGGCGGAACTCGGCAAGGTCGAAGCCCTCCTGGCAGCGCTCGATCAGGCGATCACGACAAGCCCTCGCGCAGCCGCAAAAGGCCGTGCGATCCTGAAGCAGACGCTTGCGGGAGCCTTGATCAGCCTTGCCGGCGGGCGTATCCAGATCGCGCCGGCGCCGGCCCGTCGTCGCAAGGGCGGATAGGTTGCGGAGGAGGGCGGATCATGACACCGGCCGTTTCCGGGCGGCCGACGTCAGGACACCTTAACCAGGCAGGAAAAACCCCGGCCGGGTCGCCATTATTTCAGCGGGAATCGCTCTAAGATGGGCTAAATAGTCCCATCTCGTTCCCTTGGCAGCGACCGGGGCGGCACCTAAATTGTATTCGTCTAACGATGAGGATTCCTTGGGGATTTCCTCGTAAAGCCCAAGGATGAGGCCGCGATCCGCGCGACCACGAAGGAAGATCGATGAACGCCAATCTGCGCAATTTCGCCCTCTGGGTCATCATAGTCTTGCTGCTGTTGGCGTTGTTCACGCTCTTCCAGAATCCGGGCCAGCGTGCCTCCTCGCAGGATATCGCGTTCTCACAGCTGCTGAGCGAAGTCGACCGCGGCAATGTGCGCGACGTCGTGATCCAGGGGCCTGACATCCACGGCACCTTCACCAACGGCTCGAGCTTCCAGACCTATGCGCCGAGCGACCCGACGCTGGTGAAGCGGCTCTATGACAGCAAGGTCCAGATCACCGCGAAGCCGCCCGGCGACAACGTGCCGTGGTTCGTCTCGCTGCTGGTGTCCTGGCTGCCGTTCATCGCGCTGATCGGCGTCTGGATCTTCCTGTCGCGGCAGATGCAGGGCGGCGCCGGCAAGGCGATGGGCTTCGGCAAATCGCGTGCGAAGATGCTGACTGAAGCGCATGGCCGCGTCACCTTCGAGGACGTCGCCGGCGTCGACGAAGCCAAGCAGGATCTGCAGGAGATCGTCGAATTCCTGCGCGACCCCGGCAAATTCCAGCGCCTCGGCGGCCGCATTCCGCGCGGCGTGCTGCTGGTCGGCCCTCCCGGCACCGGTAAGACCCTGATCGCGCGTGCGGTCGCGGGCGAAGCCAACGTGCCGTTCTTCACCATTTCGGGTTCTGACTTCGTCGAAATGTTCGTCGGCGTCGGCGCGAGCCGCGTCCGCGACATGTTCGAGCAGGCCAAGAAGAACGCGCCCTGCATCATCTTCATCGACGAAATCGACGCGGTCGGTCGTCATCGCGGCGCCGGTCTCGGCGGCGGCAATGACGAGCGCGAGCAGACGCTGAACCAGTTGCTGGTCGAGATGGACGGCTTCGAGGCGAACGAGGGCGTGATCCTGATCGCCGCGACCAACCGTCCCGACGTGCTCGATCCCGCGCTGCTGCGTCCGGGCCGCTTCGACCGCCAGGTCGTGGTGCCCAATCCGGACGTCGTCGGCCGCGAGCAGATCCTCAAGGTTCACGTCCGCAAGGTGCCGCTGGCCCCCGATATCAACCTCAAGACCATCGCGCGCGGTACGCCCGGTTTCTCCGGCGCCGACCTGATGAACCTCGTCAACGAAGCGGCCCTCACGGCTGCTCGCCGCAACAAGCGCATGGTGACCCAGGCTGAGTTCGAGGAAGCAAAAGACAAGGTGATGATGGGCGCCGAGCGCAAATCGCTCGTCATGACCGAGGAAGAGAAGCTGCTGACGGCCTATCACGAGGGCGGTCACGCCATCGTCGGCCTCAACGTCGTCGCGACCGATCCGATCCACAAGGCGACCATCATCCCGCGCGGCCGTGCACTTGGCATGGTGATGCAGCTGCCCGAGCGCGACAAGCTGTCGATGTCGCTGGAGCAGATGACCTCGCGTCTCGCGATCATGATGGGCGGCCGTGTCGCCGAAGAGCTGATCTTCGGCCGCGAGAAGGTGACCTCGGGTGCGTCCTCCGACATCGAGCAGGCGACGCGCCTGGCCCGCATGATGGTGACGCGCTGGGGTCTGTCCGAAAAGCTCGGCACCGTCTCCTACGGCGAGAACCAGGACGAGGTGTTCCTGGGCATGTCGGTCTCGCGCACGCAGAACGCCTCCGAGGCGACCGTCCAGAAGATCGACTCCGAGATCCGGCGTTTCGTGGAAGAGGGCTACAACGAAGCGACGCGCATTCTCACCGAGAAGCGCGCCGACCTCGAAGCTCTCGCCAAGGGCCTGCTCGAGTTCGAGACGCTCTCCGGCGACGAGATCGTCGATCTGCTCAAGGGCAAGAAGCCGAACCGTGAATCGGTGCTCGAGCCGACCACGCCGCGTGCCTCCGCGGTGCCCCCGGCCGGCAAGTCGCCGCGCCCGCGGCCCGATGCGGATCCCGGCCTGGAGCCGCAGCCGCAGGCGTAATCGCGAGCGACAGACGAGATTGCAAAACGCGGCGGAAACGCCGCGTTTTTTGTTGGCTGGTGGTTCGCGGATGCAGGCCGTCCCGGCGCGAGCGGGGCCCGCGGCTCCCGGGGCAAATGCGGAAATAACTCAAGAAGAACTTAACGCTTGCGTCCTATTTTGGCCCGCCATGACTGACCAGGTCGTCCACAGCGCGGTTCAACCGTTTTCGGCACGTGCAGCGCTGCCCTGGGCCGTGGGGCTCGGTGTCTATGCCCTGCTGCTGGTCGTCGGGCCGTGGCTGCTCGGCGATCCCGACAGCTATTCCCATATCGAGGTCGGGCGCTGGATCATCGCGCACGGCGCCCTGCCGGAGAGCGATCTGTTTTCGTTTTCGAGGCACGGCGCGCCCTGGATCACGTTCGAATGGCTCTCGGAAGTCATCTACGCCGGCGCCTATGCATTGGCCGGCTGGCCCGGCGTGGTCGTCGTGGCGGCAGCGGCGATCGCGCTTGCCTTTGGCCTGTTCACCCACTTCCTGCTGCGCGAGCTCTCGCCGGCCCTGACGGTTCTCATGGTGATCGCGGCAATCATCCTGCTGGCGCCGCATATGCTGGCGCGGCCGCATGTCCTGGTGCTGCCGGTGATGGTGACCTGGGCGGCCGCCCTGGTGCGCTGCATGGATCGCGGCGGGCCTCCGCCATACTGGGCGTTGCCGCTGCTGGTGCTGTGGACCAATCTGCATGGCAGCGTGGTGCTGGCGCTCGGGCTGATCGGCCCGGCGGTGCTCGAGGCGCTGCTGCGTGAGGGGCGGAGCGAATGGCCGCGCGTGCTGCTGCGATGGCTGCCTTTCTCGGCCCTTGCCCTCGTTGCGTCCTGCCTGACGCCGCACGGGCCGGAGCCGCTGCTGATGCCGCTGACGACGCTCGGCCTCGGCTCCGCACTCGCCTGGATCGGGGAATGGCGGCCGCAGGATTTCAGCCATGTCGGTGGCTTCGAGCTGCTGCTGCTGGGAGGGATCTTTGCGCTTGCGCGCGGCGTGACGCTGCCGGTCGTGCGGGCGCTGGTGGTGATCGGCCTGCTCCATTTCGCACTGGCGCAGGTCCGCAACGCGGATCTGCTGGCCATGCTGGCGCCGCTCTATCTGGCGGCCCCCTTGGGTCGGAGGTTCGGCGGACGGATCGGGGGCGACGAGGCGCTCGCGTCGCGCGGCCTGAATCTGGCCGCGTTCGGTGTTCTGATCGCGATGAGCGGCGCGGCGCTGGCGCGTGACCTGCGGCCGGCTCCCGTCATCACTCCTCAGGCTGCCGTCGCTCAAGCCGACCTCGCCAAGGCGGGGCGCGTGCTCAACGATTATTCCTTCGGCGGCTATCTGGTGTTTGCCGGCATTCCCACCTTCATCGATGGTCGCGGCGAATTGTACGGCGGACCGTTCATCGACCGCTACAATCGGGCCCTGGCGCTGGTCGACCTTCCGGATTTTCTCAAGCTGCTTGACGACTACGACATAGGCGCGACGCTGCTCTCGCCGCGGACACCCGCAGTCGCGATGCTCGATCGGATGCCGCAGTGGCAACGCGTCTACAGCGACGATGTGGCGGTCGTGCACAAGCGGCGGAATACGCCGCAGCGATAATTCAGGCGGACCCGAAGGCGGCGTACTGGCCGCCCAGCGACACGCCGCTCAGGGCCTCTTCGAGGCGACGTGCCGGTTTGGTGTCCCAGGGGAGCAGCAGGAAATGGCGCGCGCCGATCTCGCGCAAGCCGCCCGCCGCCATCAGCTTTTGGGTCTTGCCGGCACTGAGCAGGACGGCGTCCCGGTCGAACTCGCAGCGCGCAACGGCAAGGCGCGTCAGCGGGTTGTACGGATTGTGCTCGATCACGCAGACGAGCCCCCCGGGGCGTACCACCCGCCGCATCTCGGTGATGAAATGCGCCCATTCGGCCGGCACGATGTGGTGCATCACGCAGATGGCCGTGACGAGATCGAAGCTGGAATCCTCGAAGGGAAAAGTGCGGCCGTCGAACTCGCGGTAGTCGACCCCGCTATTGGCTGCGCGGGCCTCCGCCAGGCTGGCCGACGAAACGTCGATGCCGCTCAAGCGGCCGACCATGCCGTGCAGCAGCGGATGAAGGCTGCCGACGCCGCAGCCGGCGTCCAGCATGTCGGGCCTCTCCGTGTCCAGCCGCTGCGCAATCAGGTCGCGCAGCAGATCGGCCTTCGCGCGCATGAAGAAATCATGCGGCAGGCCCGAGAAGTCGATCGAGGATTGCACCACGTCGCGGTAGTTGGCGTGATAGCCGTCGAAGAGCTCGCTCATGCGCCGGTTACTCGTTGACGGCGTGGATCGCAGGTGCGATCGCCGCCTCGTTGCGATCGAAGCCGGCGCGCGTCTGCACCACGTAGAGCGGGCGGCGTTTCACCTCGGCATGGATGCGGCCGACATAAAGCCCCACGATGCCCGTCATTAGCATGTTGATGCCGCACAGCAGTGACACGACGACCATCGTCGAGGACCAGCCGGTGACCAGATGGCTGTCGTGGCTGAGCCACAAAAGGATCACCCAGCCGCCGTACAGCAAAGCCAGTCCCGAAACCGTCAATCCGCACCAGATGGCGAGCCGCAGGGGCAGATCGGAAAAGCCGAGCGCGGCGTTCATCGCGAGCCGCACCATCTTGAACAGCGGGTATTTGGTCTCGCCTGCTGCGCGCTCGAGGCGGTGGAAGGCGACCTCGGCCTGCCGGAAACCGAGCCAGGCGATCATGCCGCGCACGAAGCGGTCCTGCTCCGGCATCTGCCTGAGGGCGTCGAGCACCTTGCGATCGATCAGGCGGAAATCGCCGACGTCGGCGGGGATGCCGACGGAGGACATCCGGCCGAGCAGCCGGTAGAACAGGTGTGCAGTCGCGCGCTTGAACCGGCTTTCGCCCTCGCGCGACAGGCGGCGGGCGTGGACGACATCGTTGCCTTCCTTCCACTTCGCGATCAATTGCTCGATCACTTCGGGCGGATCCTGCAGATCGGCGTCCATGACGATGATCGCGTCACCTTCCGCGGCATCCATGCCGGCGGTGATGGCGACCTGATGACCGAAGTTCCGCGACAGGCCGATATAGCGGAAGCGCGGATCGCGCTGGGCGAGCGCCTGGAGCACGATCGAGCTGGAATCGCTGCTGCCGTCGTCGACGAAGATCGCTTCTGCAGGCCCGTCGAGCCGGGACAAGACCAGGTCGAGCCGGCGCAGCAGGACCGGCAGCACGGCTTCCTCGTTGAACACGGGGATGACGAGGCTGTAGCGGATCGATCTGGAATTGGCCGCCATGCGAGAGATTCCGGCTGGGTTGCAGGGGCGGAAGTCTATTCGCCGGTGGTTAAGGTCGCCTTGCCGGAACCGTTAAGGATTGGGCCGCAGGGGCGATAGGTAGCACTCGAAAAAGCGGGTTTGGCATTCTCCGTCAATCCGTGACGTGTCGGGGTCTGGTGCGGGGCCGGCGATGAAACCGATGAAAAAATCTCCTCTTCGATGTCGAACACGCCCCCAGCCATTCGTCTTCTCTGCATATCTCTAACGGAGGCGGTCGATGCTCGCGGTACCTGTCACACTTTCAACGATCAGCGTGCTCGCGATCGCCTATGCCTTCCTGAGCGTAGCCGTCGGACGGCAGCGCGGAGTGGCCAATGTCAGCTTAGGGCTGGGTTCCGAAAGCGTCGCCATCGGCCGAGAAAGCACTGCGTCTCCCTTGTTGGTCGCGGTTCGCCGGCACGCCCAGTTTGCAGAGTACGTACCGATCTCGATCCTTCTGCTGTTACTGTTGGAGATCAGCCACGCTCACCGGATCGCCTTGATGGTGCTCGCCGCGATGTTGATGGCATCCAGGTTGGCGATGGCGGCAGGCCTGGGGCGCGATACGCCCAATCCGCTCCGGACCGCGGGCAATCTCTTGCAATGGGGGATGATCCTGGCCTCTTCGGTCTACGGCATGGTCCTTGCCGTCCTCGCCGGCTGACGGGATGCGCTGGACCACCGTCGCGGGAATGTCGGAGATCATGCGGGGCGTCGGAGCCGTTAGAGCCGACGCCGGCCGCGCCGCTCGCTTTGGGGCGGACAGAGGCTTATGGCGTGCGGTGGATCTTGTAGAGAACAAATCGCTCCGAGCTATCCAGCACCTCCAGCAGGTCAGGCAGTGGGTTCGCGGCCGGCGGCCCAAGCACGTAGAGATAATCGAAATCGCGGTACCAGCTGCGGACGAATGGCGGAACGCCCGCCGGCGGTTGGCCTGTCGCGATCGCGGCAAGCAGCTCCGACGGCACCGGCCCCCCATAGGGAATGGCGAGACCGCGCACGTCCGCGCGTGGCCGCACCGGCTGCTTGCCCGCTTCCGTGAAGAGGTTAGGCACGAACGCGTTGGCATAATGCACGGCCAGCGTCGGTGCATAATACATCGGATACGAGGTGAGGTCGGCGAAGGGCGGGTCGCCATTGTCGCCCGTGCTGCCGACGAGGACTCGCGAGCCGCGCTCGATCTTGTGGAACGAGGCGATGATCGCCGCATAGTCGGCGCGGTAAGGCAGCCAGACCGCGAGGACGACGGCGAGATTGACCAGGATGATGCCGCTGATCGCGGCGAGCGCGGCCATTCTCCAGGCACGGCTTGGCAGCGACAGCGAGCAGAAGGCCGGCAGGATCAGAGCTGCGGCGGGAATGACGCGAAGGTCGACAAACGCGGTTCCGAACAGTTTTGAGGGAATAACGAGGTAGAGCAGCGCAAAGCCGGCCGCGAGCCAGATCCCGGCCGGCTCGAGCCTGAGGATGCCGCGCCGTGCGGCGAACAGCAACGCAATCATCAGCGCCAGCCCGGTCGCTGCCGCTGCCGTCAGATTGTAGCCGTTCAGGATACGCAGCGGCCAGATCGGCTTGAATCCGAAGAACCAGCTCGTCCCTTCGCTTCCGATCGAGCCCGCGGTCATTTGCATGATCCCGAACAACACGAGGGCCGGCAGGGCCAACGCGCCGAGCCGTGCGGCTGCGACCCGGTACGCTATTCCCTGTCGGCGAATGCGCGAGAGCTCGTAGAGGCCAAGCGTCGCGCCGTAGATGCCGAGCGAGAAGAAATGCGCCGCATACAGCGCGGCGACGAACAGCAAATTGGCGACGAAGCGCAGCGGCCAGGGGCCATCGGCCAGCAACAGGTAGATCGCGATGCCTGAGAGAGCGAGGCCGAGGCCGAACTCGAAATTCACGAAGCCCCAGCTGAACGGCAGGCAATAAAGGAAAGCGAGCGCAGCGAAGCCGGCAAGCTGGACCCGTCCCTTCCGGGTCCATTCCAGCAGCAGCGCGCCCCCGACGATCAGCAATTGGCTCAGCAGCAGAAACAGCCGGGTGGCGTTCTCGACGCTCATCAGCCGCGCCAGCTGCGGCACCAGCAGATCCATTGCAAGGTTGGGATAGAAGGCCCAGGCCACCTCGTAATGCGGATTGGCGTGGGGGGTGCCGTTCTGGCTCAGAATGTACATGCGGGCGAGATGGTTGGGGTAGTCCACCATCGCGGGAATGGGGGTCAGCAGCACCGGAAGAAACGAGACGGCCGCCAGCACTGCCAGAACCGCGATCGCCACGGACCGCTCCGAGCCGGGCCGCGCCGGGATTGTCGAGATTGGCTTGTCAAAAGAAGACATGTCGTGGGATTGCCGGGGTTTGAACGCGGTGCGCCAGGTCGCGTCCGCGTCGCATTTGGAAGGGCGTCTCACCGTTGCGAGTGGGCGCCCTCAGACAGGTCTCACTTCGAAGGCGTCGCGGTGGTGCTGTCCGCGGGGTCTCGCACATGGATCACGGCGACGTCGTCCGTATAGATCCGCTTCCAGCCCTTGAGCTGGTCGAGGATCTGCGGGCCCGGCGCATCGGCAACCAGAAGCGTTGCGTCGATCTTGTACTGGTCGAGCAGGCGCGGCAGCAATTCGGGCTTCTTGCCCTCCGTCGCCTTGAAGAAGTCCATGACGAATTTTTCGCCATAGAGCTCGGCACGGCCGTCGACGAAGACCGGAATGTTGCGCGAGATCAGATAGCCGCCGAACTGGTAGGCATTGAAGATGCGCTGCGCCTTGCGTTGCTCGAGTAGGTCGACGGCCGCTACCGGCGTATGCGTCGTCGTGAAGGCGAAGCGGTGGTGCCCCAAATAGAGTGACGTCGAGGTCCAGCCCGCCGCCACGATCATCAGCGCGCCAAGCGCGGTGACATAGTGGGCCGGCCAGCGCCCGGCGTCGGCGGCGTCAGGCACCGGGCGCGGGAACATCTCGCCGAGCGGCTTTGCCAGCACCAGCGGCACCAGGAAGGCAAATGCCTCGATGCTCCTGACATGGGTCAGCGCGCCCCAGGTCAGGAACAGGATCAGGAAGATCCGGGGCGCCGACAGCACCAGGCCGCGATAATAGCCGAATGCGATCAGGCCGAGCAGGGCGCCTTCAAATGGGGTGAAGCTGGAGAAGTTCGCGGGCATCCATTCGAAGATCAGCGACAGCAGCTCGCCGAGGCCGAGGATGTTGGTCGCGCCCAGCAGCGTCCGCCAGCCGTACGGCGTGAGGCAGCTCGCAATCAGCGCGCCGATTCCGAACAACACCCATCGCATGAACAGCGCAAGCCGTCGTCCCTTCTCGGCATGCTCGACAGCCTCGAGCGAGATCGGGCCGATCAGCGCGAGGCCCAGCACGAAGCCGCCATGCAAATTCGCCCAGAGCGCCATCAGCGGCAGCCAATACCAGGACGGCGCGCTCTTGCGGTCGGCAGCTGCCATCAGCAGTCCGACCCACGCCACCATGACCGGCAATGCCAGGATATGCGGGCGCGCCAGCACGTGATGGGTCGATAGCAGCAGCGCGAGCATCGCGAACAGCACGGCGCGTGGTGCCTCGATCTGCGCGTCGAGCAGATAGACCAGGATCGCGACCGTGATCGCGACCGCGATTGCGGTGAGGATGACGGGGCCCGCCCAGTCCAATTGCGCATGGGAATAGGCAAACAGCACCTGCGACAGCCACGACGTCGAAATCCATGGCGCGCCCGTGCGCGTGAACGAATAGAAGTCGGTGGTGGGCATGGCGCGGTGATCGAGGATCCATTGCCCGATCTTGACCTGCCAGAACGAGTCGGAGTCCTGGAGCCGCGAGTCGCCGAGGTAGAGGAAGAACAGATAGACGCCGGCACCGACGCACAGCGGCACCAGCGCTCGCGCGCGGCTCTGCGCCGCGATGCTGTTGGCAAAGGAAAGGGACATGCCGCCTCGTCGTCCTGTTGTTCTTGTCGCTCGCGCGAGCGGCATTGGACCACGGGCGGTCATAACTTCGGGTAAACCGGGCGGTCACGCTGGTTTCATGTCCCGACAATTTAACGGATCGTTTTCAATTTCAGTTTACCATCGACGAATACACG
Organism: Bradyrhizobium amphicarpaeae; assembly: GCF_002266435.3. NCBI lineage: Bacteria > Pseudomonadati > Pseudomonadota > Alphaproteobacteria > Hyphomicrobiales > Nitrobacteraceae > Bradyrhizobium > Bradyrhizobium amphicarpaeae. The sequence continues at coordinate 6,119,234 of NZ_CP029426.2, read as the reverse complement.
CAAACCGCTTGGTGTTTACGCAGTCGAATTAACTGCGGCGCAATTCTTTGCCTCTACGTTCGGGTTCATGGTCGGGAGGCGCTGGGAAGCCGAAAAGACCAGATCAGTTGTAGCCTCGTGTACTCATTTGGAGCACTCTATGAAGAACCTCGTTTCGCGTTTCCTGAAGGACGAATCCGGCGCCACCGCCATTGAATACGGCCTGATCGCTGCCGGCATCGCGCTGGCCATCATCACCGTCGTCAACAACCTCGGCACCACGCTGAACACCAAGTTCACCGCGATCTCGACCGGCCTCAAGTAAGACCGGACGAACTGGGAATTTCGGAGAGCCTCGTCCCTGACGGGGCTCTTTTCTTTTGGGGGCGCGGCTGGCAACGCCCGTCACGAAGCTGACAGTGCGGCTTGCAGGCCACGGCTCTGGCGCCCCAGTCCGATAGTCTTGACGCTCCACGCATTTCCCATCTTGTGTTCCCTTCTGAATAGTTGTTCAGTCCTTGCGGGGCGATTTGTATCGAAGTGAGTGGCGAAGCGTTTGGCCGCAGGGCGTGCGGCCGGCGTGTGGGACAGGAAGCGCGCCATGGTTTATCGGCGGACGCATCAAGTGGTGAAGCGCCTTGCGGCGCGGCGCAGTGCGATCTTGACGGCGGCACGGGAGACTGCAGCGGAAGGCGGGATGGCGGCGGTGCAGATCGCGCCGGTCGCAGTCCGGGCCAATGTCGCGGCGGGTACGGTCTACCGTTACTTTCCCTCCAAGGCCGATCTGATCTCCGAACTCATTGCCGAGGTCTCCCGCGACGAGCTCGCGGCAATCCGCCGGGCGGCCGATGCCGCGCCGGGGCCATCCACGGCGCTGGCCGCGGCGGTCACAACGGTCGCGGTCCATACCCTGTCGCAGCGGCGGCTGGCCTGGGGCATCCTGGCCGAACCCGTCGATGTCGATGTCAGCGCCTCGCGCCTGGCCAGCCGGCGGGAGATTGCCGGCGAGATCGCCGCCAGGATCGACGCCGCCGTGCGCGCCGGTCACCTGCCGGCGCAGGACACCGCGCTCGCCGCCACCGCCTTGCTCGGCGCGCTGCACGAAGCCCTGGTCGGGCCGCTCGCGCCTGACAATCTCGACGATCCCGTCAAGATGCGCGACGCGGTGCAGACCGTGACGCTGCTGGCGCTGCGTGCCGTCGGCGTCATGGACGCACGCGCCAGGGGTCTCGTGGTGCAGCAGACGCTGCTGCCGACCGCGAAGGCGCTGGTTGGGGCGTAGAATCCGCCCTGCGCGCGAGTGGCCGGCCTGACGGCGCAGAGGTCGTTGACCGAGCGAGCTTTTCCGCAAGACCGCAGCAAGATCGCCGGGCTCTCCGGCTACTTTGCATGGGGTTGTTTTTCCACTTTTTGGTTTGGCGGGCCTTGGGCCGACCTACATGTTGGCGTCGCCCTCGGGGCCGACCGAGGCGATGCGCACCATGTTGGTGGTGCCGGGGATGCCGAGCGGCACGCCGGCGACGATGATGACGCGCTGGCCGGCGCGGACGAAACCGTCCCGGAATGCGATCTGGCCGGCGCGGCTGACCATGTCGTCCTGGTCGCGCGCATCTTCCGCGACCACGCAATGCACGCCCCAGACCACAGCGAGCCGGCGGCCGGCGGTGATGTTCGGCGTGATCGCCACGATCGGCGGCTTCGGCCGCTCGCGCGCCACCCGCACCGCGGTCGAACCCGACGAGGTCCAGCAGATCAGGGCCGGAAGGTCGAGCGTCTCGGCGATCTGCCGCGCGGCGTCGGCAATGGCGTCGCCCGCAGTGGATTCCGGCGGGGGGCGCTGGGCGGTGAGCACGGAGCGATAAATCGGGTCGCGCTCGACCTCCTCGCCGATGCGGTTCATGGTCGAGACCGCCTCGACCGGGAATTTGCCGGCGGCCGATTCCGCCGACAGCATGATGGCGTCGGCGCCCTCATAGACCGCCGTGGCGACGTCGGACACTTCGGCGCGGGTCGGCACCGGCGACTGGATCATCGATTCCAGCATCTGGGTTGCGATCACCACCGGCTTGCCGGCACGGCGCGCCATCCGCGTCATCTGCTTCTGCAGGCTCGGCACACGCTCGAGCGGCAGTTCGACGCCGAGGTCGCCGCGCGCCACCATCAGCGCGTCGGAGGCCTCGAGGATGTCGGCAAGACGGTCGATTGCCTGCGGCTTCTCGATCTTGGCCATGACCGCGGCGCGGCCGCGGATCATCTTCTTGGCTTCGATCACGTCGTCGGCGCGCTGCACGAAGGACAGCGCGATCCAATCGACGCCCGTGACCAGTGCGGCCTCGAGGTCGGCGCGATCCTTCGGTGTCATCGCCGAGACCGCGAGGTCCGTATCGGGCAGGCTGACGCCCTTGCGATCGGACATCCGGCCGCCGACCACGACGCGCGTCACGGCGTGCTCTTTCGAGGTATCTTCCGCGATCAGCCGCACCTTGCCGTCGTCGAGCAGCAGCGCGTGGCCGGGTCGCAGCGCAGCCAGGATCTCCGGATGGGGAAGATTGACCCGGTTGGCATCGCCGGGCGTCTTGTCGGAATCGAGTGTGAAGGTCTGGCCGTTCTGCAGCTGCACCGAGCCTTCGGCGAAGGCCCCTAACCTGAGCTTAGGGCCCTGGAGGTCGACCAGGATGCCGATCGGCCGGCCATAGCTGCTCTCGACGTTGCGGATCGTCGCCACCAGCTCCCGCATCTTGTCATGCGGGGTGTGGCTCATGTTGATGCGGAACAGGTCGGCGCCGGCTTCGAACAGGCGGCGGATCATCGCGAGGTCTGAGGAGGCCGGTCCGAGCGTCGCGAGAATCTTGATACGGCGAAGACGCCTCATGGCTTATTTCCAGACGGTGGCGAGGGAGCTGGCGGGAGGCCAGGCGCGGCGGGGGGCGTACCACCGGGCGGGCCATTGGGCAAACCCGGAACCCCGCCGCCAGGGCCAACGGGACCCGGCAGGCCGGGCACACGCTGCTGCTGCGACGGCTGCTCGTTGGCGTCGGTGAGCTGCACCGTCCAGGCCCGCTGCTCGCCGGTGTCGACCTCGAAATAGCCGGTCCGGTCGTAGCCGCGCGCGAGGCAATCCTCGGTGCCGCGGATGGTGAACTCCTTGTCGCGCGAGCACATGAAAGCCTGCCCCGACCATTCGCCGCCGCGGTCATAGTCGATGGCGTAGATGTAATAATAACGGGCGACCAACGTTCCCCGCAGCAGGGTCTCGCAGGAGCGGGACGAGATGTTCCACCAGCCTTCGGTGGTCCAGCCGTCGGCGTCCTTGTAGCCGAGCGCAATGCCGACCCGGCTTGAGGTGTTGTTGCAGAGACGGAAATCGGCGGAGGCCGGGGTGGCGCAAAGGCACAGCAACGCGACCACCAGCACCGGGACCAACCGGGCGAGCAGGCGAAGCGGGGAGCGGGGAGATTCGGCGATCATTGTCGCGGAAGCTATATCAGATCATTGACGATTTGGCGTAGGGGACGAGGAACTGCCCCGAGGCCGGGTTCGGGTCCGTTTGCGCCGGGATATGGCAAAATCTGTGACAGGACCCACCTGATCCCGTAAGGGTGACCAGCACCGGGGCAGCCCAAGGGATATCGCCATGGCAATCGACGACAAAACCAGAACGGAGCTCGAGGCGGCCGCCTTCCGGCATCTGGTCGAACATCTGAAGGCGCGGACCGACGTCCAGAACATCGACCTCATGAATCTGGCGGGCTTTTGCCGCAACTGCCTGTCCAATTGGCTCAAGGAGGCCGCCGATGCGCAAGGCGTCGCCTTGAGCAAGGACGAGAGCCGGGAGGCCGTCTACGGCATGCCCTATGAGACCTGGAAGTCGAAATACCAGGGCGCAGCCACGCCCGAACAGCTCGAGACGATGAAGAAGGTCCACCCTCACAGCCACGAGCACTGAGCGGTCCTGCGAAGCCACGCCTGAGTCGCATCACACAACAGCTTTCTCGGCCTCGCCGCAGGAAGGTGTGGGCGCGCTGTGGACGAGCGCGATGCTTGCTTGAACCCGGGGGGGACGAACCCTAAGGGTTTTGCCAGCACGCGCGGTGGATGCCGGCGTCACCTCGTTTTGCCAGTTCCATTGGGAGTACCTAGATGGCCACCTCCGCCGCCGTCCGCGACGACGAGCCCGCGACGAAATTTGCCAAGGACCAGCTCAAGTCCATCATCGAGCGCATCGAGCGGCTGGAGGAAGAGAAGAAGGCGATCTCCGACGACATCCGCGACGTCTATGCCGAGAGCAAGGGCAACGGCTACGACGTCAAGGCGCTGCGTACCATCGTGCGCATGCGCAAGCAGGACCCCAACGAGCGCGCCGAGGCCGAGACGATTCTCGAGACCTACATGCAGGCGTTGGGGATGCTCTGAGGCATCCTGCCTCAAACACCGCCGCCGTAGCCCGGATGGAGCGCAAGCGAAATCCGGGCTCCAAGCCGTGCGTATTGCATTTCGTCCGTGAACGGAGACGCGAATGACTGCGCCACCGCTGCCGCGCGAGGTCAGTCGCGCCTTCGACGCCTTCCCTGCGCCGATCGGCAAGCGGCTGCTGCAGGTACGCGCGCTGATCTTTGCGATCGCTGCGGCGGACGAGCAGGTCGGCAAGCTCACCGAAACGCTGAAATGGAGCGAGCCCGCTTACCTGACCGGCGAGACCGGCAGCGGTTCGACGATCCGGCTCGGACGCCTGAAAGATTCCGACCACGCCGCCATTCTGTTCAATTGCCAGACGACGCTGGTCGATAGCTTCCGCGAGCGCTTTCCCGATCAATTCGAGTACCGGCAGACGCGGGCGCTGTTGTTGCCGGTGGCGGGCAGGCTGCCGAAGAGAGAATTATCCGTCTGCCTGTCGCTGGCGTTGACGTATCATCTGGACCGGCGGAGCAGGAAAGCGCGATAGGCGCACTTGTAGCCCGGATGACTGGATTCGCGGAGGGAGCTCGGCGCCTCAGCGCAGCGCGGCGGTGCGCATGACGAACGACGTCGTGTGGAGCTTCGCGGTCGCGCTGCCCGAAAAACTGTCGCAGGACAGGCCGTGCATGGGGTCGTCGGCAAAGCCCATCGCGATCACGGCCTGCGGCTTGACGAAATAGCCGCGCAGCGCAGCCGTATCGAGCTCGCCCATCAGCGTGACCGACATCGCGCGGCTGGCGCTCGGCGACAGCATCACGACCTTGAGCCAGATGCTCTCGCTCTTGGCGGCGGAGAGGCGGGTCGCGGTCGCGACCGCGCCGTCGACGTTCTTCCCGACCACCGTGTTGATTTCGGTGGCCTGAGCGATGCTGCGCGACGCAGGACGGGCGGAGCGCGGCATCGGCGCGGAGGCGGCGACGACATTGGCGCGGTCGACCGGGGAGGCGGCCGGCGCGTAAGCCAGCGCCTGAAGGGCCGCGTTGGATACGCTCGCGGTCGGTTGCGGATCGGTGGCGGCGGCAAGGGCCTGGCGGGCCCTCAGCGCAGCGACCTGCGCCGGCGTCGCCTGCTGCGGCGCGGCCGGGACATCATCCCAGAAGCCGCGGGCATTGATGATGTCGGCCGGGGTTTCCGGCTTGCCGTCGGCAGATTTGGGGGCCGGCTTGTCGGCCGCGGTCGCGGGCTTCGGTTTGGGCGGTGCGACGAGCTGCACGTCGGCCGACGCGAGCTGGATCGCGGCGGCAAATTGCGGCTTGGCGCGCGGCGTCGGCACCGGATCGGCGGGCCTGGCTGCGGCTGCGACCACGGTCGGCGCGGCTGCCGGCTTGGCGGCCGGGGCGCCCTCGTCATCCTCGTCGCTGCTGGCGGCCGGGGCCGGCTTGCCCTTGAACAAGGCGGCGAAGAAATTCGGCTTGCTGCCGGAATCGTCGGCATTGCCGCGCCGCTCGATCTCGGCCTTGGCGAGCTCATAGCCCTTCAGCGGCACGCCGTCAGTCGGCAGATGCACCGTCTTGCCGTCCGGGAACACGCGGGCGAGCTGGTCATGCGTCATGCGCGGCCAGTGCCGGATGCTGCCGGTGTCCAGATGCACGAAGGGCGATCCGGAGGTCGGATAGAAGCCGACGCCGCCGCGCTGCAGACGCAGGCCGGCGAAACGGATCTGCTCCAGCGGCACGCCAGGAATGTAGAAGTCCATCGCATGTCCCAGCATGTGCTGGCTGGCGCGCGCCACCCCGGAGGAGCGGCGGCGGAGCATGGCGTTGGTGGCGGGGGAGCGGTAGGACGAGATGATCTGGATTGGCTGCTTGGCGTCGACGTCGCGGTAGACGTCCCAGAGGATGTCGAAGAGGTGACGGTCCATGACCGTCTCGTCCTGGGTGCGCCAGTCGCGCAGGAAGTGATTGAGCTGCTTCAGCGCCGCCTCGTCGTAGCGGCCCTCGCGCTTGAAGGTGACGGTCAGGTCTTCGCCGGAATGGGTGTGGTGGAAGGAGAGCGTCTTGGTTTCGCTCAGTGCGGCGGCGTTATGGACTGAACCCGCGGCAGCAAGCAGCAATACGGCAGCGAGGCCGATCCGGGATCCGGCCTTCACTCCCGCATGGGACAACGACAGCACAGTAAATCGGCGTGCGAGACCAGTCAGCACGTGAGAGCCCACCCAGTCGACCAGCGTTCAAAATGGACTCTTCCGCCAACCCCGTTAGCGCGCGAAAGAGGGTGAACGCTTTCTTAAAGCGAGAAGGTTAATTCGAGGTTGACCTTCCCGCCCCCAAACCAAGTCAGAATACAAACCTAACCGGGTGAGTGTGGCAAAAAAACGCCCGCTGCCCCGAGCGAGGTGGACAATGGTTAACGTTAAACGGCCCCATCCATGGGACGGGGCCGTTGATTTCGTTGTAGAATTCAGAAAACTGTGGCCGCGCAGGCTTACCGGGTGAACACCCGCTGCTGCTGAGGCCGGCGGCCGACCGGAGCCGGCGGCGTGGTCGGGGCCCCGCCTCCGAACAGCCGCTCGAAGAAGTTCGGGCCGGAGGAGCCGAAGCCGCCGCCATTATTGGCAACCGCCACGCCAGAGGGCAGGGTCGTCGCCGGGCGCGAATAGCTCGGCTGCGAGTGCGCAACGACGGCTTCGAGATCCTTGCCGCGGTTGTTCTTCAGGATGTTGATCATGGTCGCGTCGCGGCCATAGACGTCTTTGCGGAACTGCAGCTTGCCGGCGTCGTCCACGAAGGCGGTCTGATAGGTGATGTTGACCGGGACCGGAATCGGGAATTTCAGGTCGATCTCGCTCTTGCCGTACATGCTGCGCACGCGCTCGGGCGTGTACTTCTCGTTCGGCATGGTGATGTTCAGCAGCACGGAGGCATACTGATCCGGATTTTGCACGCGCATGCAGCCATGGCTGAAGGCGCGTTCGTCCCTGGCGAACAGGTTCTTGTCCGGCGTGTCGTGCTGATAGACCAGGAACTTGTTCGGGAAGTTGAAGCGGATGCGGCCGAGCGCGTTGGCTTCACCGGGCGGCTGCGAGATGTGCACCGAGCCGTCGCGGTTCTGCTCGAGCTTGAGGCCCATGCGCTGGAGCACGGTCGGGTCCTGCTGAAGCGCCGGCAGGTACTCGTTGTAGACGATCGACGGCGGCACGTTCCAGGTCGGGTTGACCGTGATGTACTTCATCGTCTCGGTCAGCAGCGGGGTCGCATGCGTGCCTGGCTTGCCGGTGACGACGCGGGTGGTCCAGACCTGCTGGCCGCGCTGCATCACCTTCAGCGTGTAGTCGGGAATGTTGAGGATCACATAGGCATCGCCTAGCGCGGGCGCGCCGAGATCGCGCGGCAACCAGCGCCAGCGCTCCATGTTCACCAGCACCACGTCGATCTGCTTGTCGCGCTTGGGCGTGTTGAGCGCCTTGACCGTCTTGTCGTCGAGGACGCCGGTCGCCTTCATCTCTGCGCCGCTCTGGAATTTTCGCACGGCTTCGGCGACCGCTGCGTCGTAGCGGGTGTCGCCGGCGTTCTCGGTGAGGCCCAGCTTGGCGCGAAGCTGCGGCACGCGCGGATCTTCCACGACGATTTCAGCCTGCTTCTTGCGGGCCGGGGTGTATTTCAGCGCCGGGCCGTCGGCGATCTCGATCACCGGGCCGTTGCCCTGGCCGCGCAGCTCCGCGAGCTTGGCCTTCAGCTCCTTATAGAGCTTGTGCGGCGGATTGTAGCTGTCGAGCGCAGTGGAGGCATCCGTCGCGGTCGTGACCTTGGCGAGCACCTCGTTCGGGTCGACCGGATGCTCGGGATAGAGGATGTCGCCAGAAACCTGCGACCAATGCATGCGGCCGCTCTGGGCCTGGCGGGCGTAGTCGAACATGCTGGCGGTGAGCTTGAGCTCGGCATCGGCCAGCGCATCGGGCGTGGTGGCGCTGGCGAAATCCGGCACCGGATAATCGGCGGGATTGAGGCCGTCGGACGCGGCATCCTTCAGCCGCGCGATGACGCCCTTGGCAGCGACGGTCAGGCTGCCGCCTTGGGTCCAGACCGGCGCGAAGTCGCGTGCGCCATAGAATTTCTCGATCGCGGCGCGTTCGTTCTTGCGGTCGAAATGGCGCGAGGTCTTGGCGCCGATGATGTCCTTGAGCTTGTCGGCGACCGGCTGGTCGGCGGCGGGAACGTTGCTCGCGGCCTTCACGGGCTCAGTGGCAGGAGCCGCAGCCGTGGCGGGTGCCGCGGGCGCAGCCGGCGAGGCCGTCGCAGTGTCGGCCTTGGCAGGCTCGATCTTCGCAGGCTCTGTCTTGGCCGTTTCGCTCTTTGGCGCTTCGGGCGCGGGCGTGGTGGCGACGTCGGACGGTTTGGTCTCGACCTTGGCGGGTGCCGGGGCGGCGTCGGCCTTCACGGGCTCCTTTGCCGGCTCCTTGGCGGAGTCCTGGACCGTGGCGGTGGTGTCGAGCTTGATGTCGGCTGCGGTCGGGGGCGGGACGTTGGCCGGCTCCGGGCGCGGGATCGCCGCTTCGATCGCGAGCTCGGCGGCGCTGCTGCGGGCCTGATCCTGTGCCAGGGCCGAGCTGGCGGACACCGTGAGGAAGGTTGCCGCGACCGTCATCAAGACACGGTCGAAGCCTGCACGGTGGTTCAAACAGTCACGCATTGTGTCGCACCCCTCGGGTGAACTGTCCCTCGTGGAACAGCTTTGTTATCGCCTATTGAGCTTCGGCTAAACGGCGCCGGCCTCTCGAAAGTTGCACGCCTGCACGCAACGATTCCTACGCAGACGATATACAGGGCCCGGTTTTGCAGCCAGCGCTAACCGGGACAACTCACGCCAAACTGACTTCAAGGGAGCCTCTTGGCAACGGATTGTGCGCCTGCCCCCCGCGCTTTTCCCTGTGTCTGTCACTTCCAAGTCACGGTTCAAGTCACGGTCGAATTCCGTCGTCATGCGAACGGCTTACAGCCGGTCTCGCTTCGCCCTGAGAACCTCCGTTCGCATGAGGTTCAGTGCGTCTCCTCGCCGCTTTTCCCGCCGTGTCCGGGAACGCCGGCCTCGTCGAGTTTGCGGTAAAGGGTGGACCGGCCGATTTTGAGGCGGCGTGCCACCTCGGACATTTGGCCGCGATAATGCGAGATCGCGAAGCGGATGATCTCGTTCTCCATGTCGTCCAGGGCGCGGACGTCGCCGGTCGGAGTCAGCATGGCGAGAGTTCCCACGGCAGAGAGCGGCGCAATGGGTATTTCACCACCCGATACCACCGACGGAGACGCCGCCGGCTCGAGCATGAGCGGGGCGGTCGGAATCTCGGTGACGGGATGCGGTTGGGAGGCGAGCAGGGGGAAATCGCTGAGGCCGAGCTGGTCGCCCTCGCTCATCACCACCGCACGATAGACCGCGTTCTCGAGCTGGCGGATGTTGCCGGGCCAGTCGAGCTGGGCGAGGTGCGCCATGGCCTCGCCGCTGATGCCGGTGATCGCGCGGTTCTCCTCGGCGGCGAAGCGCGCCAGGAAATGGCGGAGCAGATGCGGGATGTCCTCGCGCCGGGCCCGGAGCGAGGGGATCGTCAGCGGCAGCACGTGCAGGCGATAGAACAGATCTTCCCGGAAGTGTCCCTGTTTAACCCGCTCCAGCAGCCGGCGATTGGTTGCCGAGACGATGCGGACGTCGACCTTGACGGGCTTACGGCCGCCGACCGCCTCGACCGCGCCTTCCTGGAGCGCGCGCAGCAGCTTGACCTGCGCGGTCAGCGGCAGCTCGCTGACCTCGTCCAGAAACAGCGTGCCGCCGTGGGCTTCGACGAATTTGCCCATGTGCCGCTCGGTGGCGCCGGTGAAAGCGCCCTTCTCGTGGCCGAACAGGATGGACTCGACGAGGTTGTCGGGAATCGCGCCGCAATTGACCGCGACGAACGGCTTTGCCTTGCGCTCGCCGCTGCCATGGATGGCGCGCGCGAACATCTCCTTGCCGACGCCGGAATCGCCTTCGATCAGAACGGGAATCGCCGAGTTCGCCGCCTTCTGCGCGGCACGCATCACGCCTGCCATTGCTTCGGAGCGGGTGATGATGTCGGAGAATGTCAGCCGGCCCTCGCGGCTGTGCCGGATGCGTTGCAATTCGCCCTTGAGTGCCGAGGCGTTGAGCGCGTTGCGCAAGGAGACCTGGAGCCGCTCCACACCGACCGGCTTGACCACGAAATCGGCCGCGCCCGCGCGCATTGCCGAGATCACGTTGTCGATGCCGCCATGGGCGGTCTGCACGATGACGGGGATGCTGAGTCCTGCTTCGCGGATTTTCGCCAGCACGCCCATGCCGTCGAGGCCGGGCATCACGAGATCGAGGATGACGGCGTCGATGGCCGGCGCGTCCGGGGCGGTCAGGGCGGCGATCGCGGCGTCACCGGAGTCCACGACGACCGTCTCATAGCCGCATTTCTGCACCATGTTCTCGACCAGCCGCCGGGCCACGGCATCGTCGTCGGCGATCAAAATACTGGCAGCCATGGTGTTCCCCGCACGCTACTACTATCTGTCTCGAATCGGGGCACTCTGGCCGAAGCCGATTAACGCACTCTTAAACCTTGATGCCTCCGCCCGCCGTCGCGCTTGTTGAACACAGGTTTCCCACACAATGAATTCGCGCTCAAAGAAAGTTCTCAGAAAGCCCGCTCTCCAGAGGCCCGCCACCAAGAAATCCGCTGCAAAGAAATCTGCCGTCAAGACGAAGTCCTCCAAAACGTCGCTTGCTAAGTCCGCGAGCAAGACCGGCAAGCTTCCGGAGTGGAACCTCGCCGATCTCTATTCCGGGATCGATGCGCCGGAAGTGGCGCGCGATCTCGAAAGGATGGATGCCGACTGCGTCGCGTTCGAAACCGACTACAAGGGCAAGCTGGCGACAGGGACAGCAAACGAAGATGGCGGAAAATGGCTCGCGGGAGCCGTGCGACGCTATGAGGCAATCGACGATCTTGCCGGCCGGCTCGGTTCCTATGCCGGGCTCGTCCACGCCGGCGACAGCGTGGACCCTGCGATTTCAAAGTTTTACGGCGACGTGTCCGAGCGGCTGACCGGGGCGTCCACGCATCTTCTGTTCTTCGCGCTCGAGCTCAATCGTATCGATGACGATATTTTGAACCGCGCGATGCAAGCCCCCGAGCTGGCGCATTACCGTCCCTGGATCGAGGATCTGCGCAAGGAGAAGCCGTATCAGCTCGACGACAAGCTCGAGCAGCTTTTCCTGGAAAAGGCGCAGACCGGCTATTCCGCCTTCAACCGGCTGTTCGACCAGACCATCTCCAGTCTGCGTTTCAAGGTCGGCTCCAAGGAGCTCGCGATCGAACCGACGCTCAATCTGCTGCAGGATCGCGACGGTGCCAAGCGCAGGAGCGCGGCCGAAGCGCTGGCAAAGACCTTCAAGGCCAATGAGCGCACCTTTGCCCTGATCACCAACACGCTCGCCAAGGACAAGGACATCTCCGACCGCTGGCGCGGGTTCAAGGACGTCGCGGATTCCCGGCATCTGAACAACCGCGTCGAGCGCGAGGTGGTGGATGCGCTGGTCGCCTCCGTGCGGGCGGCCTATCCAAAGCTGTCGCATCGCTATTATGCGCTGAAGGCGAAGTGGTTCGGCAAGAAGCGGCTGGCCTATTGGGATCGCAACGCGCCGCTGCCCTTTGCCGCGACCGATACCATCGGCTGGCCCGACGCGCGCAACATGGTGCTGACGGCCTATCGCGGCTTCTCGCCCGACATGGCCGACATCGCCGAGCGCTTCTTCACCGATCGCTGGATCGACGCGCCGGTGCGGCCGGGCAAGGCGCCGGGCGCCTTCTCGCATCCGACCACCCCGTCGGCGCACCCCTATGTGCTGATGAACTACCAGGGCAAGCCGCGCGACGTGATGACGCTCGCCCACGAACTCGGTCATGGCGTGCATCAGGTGCTGGCAGCCAAGAACGGTGCGCTGATGGCGCCGACGCCGCTGACGCTGGCCGAGACCGCGAGCGTGTTCGGAGAGATGCTGACCTTCCGGCGGCTGCTGACGCAGACCAGGAGCGCAAAGCAGCGCCAGGCGCTGCTCGCCGGCAAGGTCGAGGACATGATCAACACCGTGGTGCGGCAGATCGCGTTCTATTCGTTCGAGCGCGCGGTCCACACCGAGCGCAAGAACGGCGAGCTCACCGCGACGCGGCTCGGCGAGATCTGGCTTTCGGTGCAAGGCGAAAGCCTGGGGCCGGCGATCGAGATCAAGGCGGGCTATGAGAACTACTGGATGTACATTCCGCACTTCATCCATTCGCCGTTCTACGTCTACGCCTATGCCTTCGGCGATTGCCTCGTGAACTCGCTCTACGCGGTCTACGAGAACGCGGCCGAGGGGTTTGCCGAGCGCTATCTCCACATGCTCGCCGCCGGCGGCACCAAGCATTATTCCGAGTTGCTGCGCCCGTTCGGGCTCGATGCCAAGGACCCGAAGTTCTGGGATGGCGGGCTCTCGGTCATTGCCGGCATGATCGACGAGTTGGAGGCGATGGGCTGAGGGGGCAGCTACTTGAAGCGCATATAAAACATCCGTTGAACTGTATCTTCAGCGATGTTATACAGATGTATAACGCGCTGGAGCCGAGCCCATGAAGATCGAGATCAAGAAGATCGGCAATTCCGACGGATTACTGCTGCCTCGTGAATTGATGCAGCGGCTCGATCTCAAGCGCGGGCAGCAATTGCACATCGTGGAATTACCCGGCGGTGGTTTTCAGCTGTTGCCTTACGACCCCGACTTCGAGCGGACGATGGAAATCGCCGACGAGGTGATGGACAAGTATCGCGACACGCTCGCCGCGCTTGCAAAATAGCCGGCGGCGCTCATGAGCGATCTTCAGGAGCCGCTCTGGATCACCTACGAGCAGGCCGTCGCAATTCATGGCCGGCAACTTCGCCGTTTTGGCGGGGCGCCGGGATTGCGCGACGAGGGGATGTTGCGCTCGGCGCTGGAGCGGCCGATCAACAAATGGCGGTACGAGCAGGCGCCGATCGATGAACTCGCCGCCGCCTACGCATTCGGCCTCGCGAAAAACCATGCATTCGTCGATGGAAACAAGCGCATCGCCTTCATGGCGATGATGGTCTTCCTCCACAAGAACGGTGTGGCCTTCAGTCCCGATCCTGCGGAAGCGACAACGATCATCCTCTCGCTCGCCGCCGGCGAAGTCAGCGAGGAGAGCCTAACGCGCTGGATCCGCGACAATTGGGTTTCCAAATGAGCCGATTTGCGGGAAAACCGCGCGTTCGTGCCGTTGCCCTGCTCGAAGGTTTCGGGTATCCCAGCCCAAGAATTCGACTTTCGACTGGGGACATTCCATGGCTGACCATAGCGAAGTGGCGTACACCACCGCCGACGGCAACGACTACGTTGCCCACGAGCAGACCTATGAGGGCTTCATCAAGCTGGTGAAGTACGGCACGGTCTCGGTCGCGCTCATCGTGATCCTGATGGCGGTCTTCCTGACCTGATCCATCGACGGTTGCATCTGCCAGCGCCGGCGGCTGCTCATAGAATTTGCATACAAGCCGGCTCCAAAACCGGTATCGAAACGTTGCGGGAGTAACGCTAAGTTCGCGTGCGCGTTTTGTCCGCGTCGCCGGAGGACCTATGAAGATCGCCGTTGCCAAGGAAATCGATCCGTCGGAGCCGCGCGTTGCCGCTTCGCCTGATACGGTGAAGAAGTTCAAGGCGTTGGGCGCCGAGATCGCCGTCGAGCCGGGCGCCGGCCTGAAGTCGGGTCTTCCGGATTCCGAATTCACGGCCGTCGGCGCCACCGTCAGCGCAGATGCGCTGAAGGATGCCGACATCATCATCAAGGTGAAGCGCCCTGAAGCCTCCGAGCTCGCGCAATACAAGCGCGGTGCGCTCGTCATCGCGATCATGGATCCCTACGGCAACGAGGCCGCGCTGAAGACGATCGCCGATGCCGGCGTCTCCGCCTTCGCGATGGAGTTGATGCCGCGCATCACCCGCGCGCAGGTGATGGACGTGCTGTCCTCGCAGGCGAACCTCGCCGGCTACCGCGCCGTGATCGAAGGCGCCGAGGCGTTCGGCCGCGCCTTCCCGATGATGATGACCGCCGCCGGCACCGTGCCCGCCGCAAAAGTGTTCGTGATGGGCGTCGGCGTCGCCGGCCTCCAGGCGATCGCGACCGCGCGCCGCCTCGGCGCCATCGTGACCGCGACCGACGTGCGGCCCGCGACCAAGGAGCAGGTCGAATCGCTTGGCGCGAAATTCCTCGCCGTCGAGGACGAGGAATTCAAGAACGCGCAGACCGCCGGCGGCTACGCCAAGGAAATGTCCAAGGAATACCAGGCCAAGCAGGCCGCGCTCACCGCCGAGCACATCAAGAAGCAGGACATCGTCATCACCACCGCGCTGATTCCGGGCCGGCCCGCGCCGAAGCTCGTCAGCGCCGAAATGGTCAGGTCGATGAAGCCGGGTTCGGTGCTGGTCGATCTCGCCGTCGAGCGTGGCGGCAATGTCGAGGGCGCCAGGCCGGGCGAGGTCGTCGACCTCGATGGCATCAAGATCGTCGGCTACACCAATGTCGCCGGCCGCGTCGCGGCCTCGGCGTCGAGCCTCTACGCGCGCAACCTGTTCTCCTTCATCGAGACCATGGTCGACAAGAAAGAGAAGAAGCTCGCGGTGAACTGGGACGATGAACTCGTCAAGGCGACCGCGCTCACGAAAGACGGCGCCGTGATCCACCCGAACTTCCAGCCCAAGTCATCTTAATCGGGCGTAAGGAGACATCACCATGGAGCATGTTGCACAGGTCGTCGACCCCTTCGTCTTCCGGCTGTCGATCTTCGTCCTCGCCGTCTTTGTCGGCTATTTCGTGGTGTGGTCGGTGACCCCGGCACTGCATACCCCGCTGATGAGCGTAACCAACGCGATCTCCTCGGTGATCGTGGTCGGCGCGCTGCTCGCCGTCGGCGTCGGTATGATCTCGAGCGGTTCAGGATGGGCGCGTGGCTTCGGCTTCATCGCGCTGATCTTCGCCTGCGTGAACATCTTCGGCGGCTTCCTTGTCACCCAGCGCATGCTGGCGATGTACAAGAAGAAGGTAAAGTGACCGGCGTGCACCTCGGGGTGACGAAGACAAAGGGGACCTGAGATGAACGCCAATCTGGCAGCAGTTCTTTATCTTGTGGCGGGTGTGCTGTTCATCCTGTCGCTGCGCGGGTTGTCCAGCCCGGCGACGTCGCGCCAGGGTAATTTCTTCGGCATGATCGGCATGGCGATCGCGGTCGCCACCACGCTGGCAAGCCATCCGCCGGCCGATGGTCTCGCCTGGGTGCTGGTCATTCTCGGCATCGCGATTGGTGGCTCGGTCGGCGCGGTCATCGCGCGCCGCGTGCCGATGACCTCGATGCCCGAACTGGTCGCCGCGTTCCACTCGCTGGTCGGCATGGCCGCGGTGCTGGTCGCCGCCGGCGCCTTCTATGCGCCCGAAGCCTTCGACATCGGCTCACCCGGCAACATCCATCCGCAGAGCCTGGTCGAGATGTCGCTCGGCGTCGCCATCGGCGCGCTGACCTTCACCGGGTCCGTGATCGCGTTTCTGAAGCTGTCCGCGCGCATGAGCGGCGCGCCGATCATCCTGCCGTTCCGCCACATCATCAACATCGCGCTGGCGATCGCGCTCGTCGTCTTCATCGTCGGGCTGGTGATGTCGGGCAGCGCGCTCGACTTCTGGCTGATCGTCATCATCGCGCTGGCGCTCGGCGTACTCATGATCATCCCGATCGGCGGCGCCGACATGCCGGTCGTGATCTCGATGCTGAACTCCTATTCCGGCTGGGCTGCGGCCGGCATCGGCTTCACGCTCGGCAATTCCGCGCTGATCATCACCGGCGCGCTGGTCGGATCGTCCGGCGCGATCCTGTCCTACATCATGTGCCACGCGATGAACCGGTCCTTCATCTCGGTCATCCTCGGCGGCTTCGGCGGCGAGACCGCGGCGGCCGGCGGTGGCGGCGGCGAGCAGAAGCCCGCCAAGCTCGGCTCGGCGGATGATGCTGCCTTCATCATGAAGAATGCCCAGAAGGTCATCATCGTGCCCGGCTACGGCATGGCGGTGGCGCAGGCGCAGCACGCGCTGCGCGAGATGGGCGACATCCTGAAGAAGGAAGGCGTCGAGGTGAAGTACGCCATCCACCCGGTCGCCGGCCGCATGCCCGGCCACATGAACGTGCTGCTGGCCGAAGCCAACGTTCCCTATGACGAGGTGTTCGAGCTCGAGGACATCAACTCCGAGTTCGCTCAGGCCGACATCGCCTTCGTGATCGGCGCCAACGACGTCACCAACCCTGCCGCCGAGGAAGACAAGACCTCGCCGATCTACGGCATGCCGGTGCTGCAGGTCTGGAAGGCCGGCACCGTGATGTTCATCAAGCGCTCGCTGGCCTCGGGCTATGCCGGTATCGACAATCCCTTGTTCTACCGCGACAACACCATGATGCTGCTCGGCGACGCCAAGAAGGTCACCGAGAACATCGTCAAGGCGATGTAGCGCACGAAGCCAACCGACCGTGGCCATCAACGAGGAATGGCACCGGTCTCATCGCATGCCGCTCAAGGCGACGCGCGCGTCGCATGGCATGCCGCCCACAAGGCGGCGTGCGGTTGCCGCGACGTACCGGCGAGCCTCCGGCCCGACGTCATGAAATTGCTGCGGAGCCGTCGCAAGCCCTGAGCCTGAACCGGGGGCGGGCCGCGCCATGATCACCATCGCCAAATGGACCGCCATCCTGCTTGCGACCGTCTATCTTGCCGGGCTCGTCGTGCTCTACGCCCGGCAGCGCGAGATGCTGTTTCCGATACCGACCGCCAAGCGGACCCTGCCTAAGGCGGCAGATTGCCCCGAGGCGGAGGAGCATATCCTGACCACCTCGGATGGCGAGAAGATCATCGTCTGGCACGTGCCGGCGAGGCCCGGTCGTCCCGTGATCCTGTATTTCCCGGGCAATGGCGATTTTCTAGCCGGCGGTGTCAGCCGCTTCAAGGCGATGACGGCTGATGGCACCGGCCTGGTCGCGCTGTCCTACCGCGGCTATGCCGGCTCGAGCGGCGCGCCGAGCGAGGAGGGGCTGCTGCGCGATGCCGCCGCGGCCTATGCCTTCACCACGGCCCGCTACACGGCAGAACGAATCGTCGCCTGGGGCTTCTCGCTCGGGACCGGCGTGGCGGTCGCGCTTGCCTCGGAACAGCGTGTTGGAAAGCTCGTCCTGGAGGCCCCCTATACGTCGACGGCCGACATTGCATCTTCGTCGTTCTGGTTCGTGCCGGTGCGCCTCTTGATGCGCGATCCGTTCCCTTCCGACGAGCGGATCGCGCGCGTCACTGTGCCGCTATTGGTCATGCATGGCACCAATGACCTTGCCATTTCGATCGTGTTCGGAGAGCGTCTGTTCGCGCTCGCGCATGAACCGAAGCAATTCGTTCGCTTTGCGGGTGGCGGACACGACAATCTCGATGCGTTCGGTGCGATCGAAACAGCAAGGCAATTCATTGGATCCTAAACAGCTCGTCGCCCGGCTCTGGGGCATATCCCTTGCCGCCATCCTCGCATTGTTGCCGCAGCAGGCATGGGCCGCAACCGGCCTCGATGGTGCGGCGATGCGCTGGCCCTATGCACTCCCCTTTGCCGGCCTGTTGCTGTCGATCGCGCTCGGACCACTGCTGTTTGCGAAGGTCTGGCACCATCATTACGGCAAGATCGTTGCTGCCTGGTCGCTGCTGGCGCTGACCTCGCTCGTCATCTTTGCCGGAGGCATGGCGACGCTGGCGGCGTTGGTCCATGCCATGCTTGCCGAATATCTCGGCTTCATCGTGCTGCTGTTCGCGCTCTATGTCGTGGCCGGTGGCATCCTGATCACGGGCGACATCAAGGCCACGCCGGCGACGAATGCCGGCATCCTCGCGCTCGGCACCTTGATGGCGAGCGTCGTCGGCACCACGGGTGCCGCGATGATCCTGGTCCGCCCGCTGATCCGCGCCAACCGGCCCCGGCGTTACAACGCTCATGTCATCATCTTCTTCATCATTCTTGTCGCCAATGTCGGCGGCGCGCTGAGCCCGCTCGGCGATCCCCCGCTGTTCGTCGGTTTCCTGCACGGCGTCGACTTCTTCTGGACCACGCGGACCATCTGGTTGCAGACCGCGATCGTTGCCGGATTGCTGCTCGCGATCTTCATCGTTGTCGACCTTTGGCGCTTCCGCAGCGAGCCTGCACTCGGCGACCCCGGTCCTGCGGCCCCCGTCCGCATCCGCGGTCTCGTCAACCTCGTGCTGATCGCAGCCATCGTCGCGAGCCTGCTGGCCTCGGCGATGTGGAAGCCCGCTGTTGCCTTCGACATTCTCGGAACGAAGCTGGAGCTCGAAGACATCGCCCGCAATCTGGCGCTGCTTTCCATCGCGGCGCTGTCGGTGTGGCTGACACCGGACGAGCACAGGGAGGCCAACGGCTTCACCTGGGAGCCGATCCGCGAGGTCGCGAAACTGTTCGCGGGCATTTTTGTCGCCATCATCCCGGTCATTGCCATGCTCAATGCGGGCCATCACGGTGCCTTCGCCTGGCTGTTGTCGGCCGTGACGGCACCGGACGGCGCGCCGCGCGAGGTCGCCTATTTCTGGTTCACCGGCCTGATGTCGGCGTTTCTCGACAATGCGCCGACTTATCTCTTGTTCTTCGAGCTTGCCGGCGGCGATCCGCAGACGCTGATGCATCAGCTGTCGGGCACGCTCGCGTCGATCTCGATGGGCGCCGTCTACATGGGAGCGCTCACCTATATCGGCAATGCGCCGAACTTCATGGTCAGCAGCATCGCAAGCGAGAACGGCATCGAGATGCCGAGCTTCTTCGGCTATCTCTTGCGAGCCGGCGCGGTGCTGATCCCGCTGTTCATGTTGCTGACGCTGCTGCCGGTCGCGCCGATCCTGCGCTGGCATTGAATCTGCCGGCCGATTTGCTACTGCTCGTCTTCAGCGATTGGAGCCGGCAGATGAGCGCGTATAATCCGATGCCCAGGTCGGCCTGGATCTTTCCGGCGCTTGCCGTGCTGTTGTTCACAGCCGTCAGCGCGACCGGTTACGTCTTCACGCTGTCGCTCGGCGGGCTCGTCTTCGCCATCGTCCTCCTGGTCATCCTGTTCGGCACGGTGTTTGCCGCGGTTCATCATGCCGAAGTGATCGCCGAGCGGGTCGGTGAGCCCTATGGCACGCTGGTGCTGACGCTCTCGGTGACCGTCATCGAGGTGGCGCTGATCACAACAATCATGCTGGGCGACAAGCCCGCCCCGGAACTTGCGCGCGACACCGTGTTCGCCGTGGTCATGATCGTCTGCAACGGTCTCGTCGGGCTCTGCATCTTCATCGGCGGCCTGCGCTATCGCGAGCAGGGCTTTCAGCTTTCCGGGGCCAACGTTTATCTCAGCGTCCTGTTCGCGCTCGCGACGATCACGCTGATCATGCCGAATTACACGACCACCACGCCGGGGCCGGCCTATTCGGCGCTTCAGCTCGGCTTCGTCGACGTAGTCACGCTGGCGCTGTACGGGGTGTTTCTCTACACCCAGACCGTCCTGCACAAGGATTACTTCGTCCATGAACGGGGGGACGGGGGGAGCGGCGAGACGCATCTGTCGGGCCGGATGCTGGCGGTCAGCGTGGTGCTGCTGCTGGTTGCGCTGCTGGCCGTGGTGCTGCTCGCCAAGAAATTCTCACTGGTGGTGGACGCCGTCGCGGCCAAGATCGGTGCGCCACCGGCCTTTGCCGGCCTTCTGGTCGCGCTTCTGATCCTGATGCCGGAAGGCGTCGCGGCCGTCGCGGCGGCCCGCAAGAACGACCTCCAGAAGAGCATCAACCTCGCCTTGGGGTCGTCATTGGCGACCATCGGATTGACCATCCCGGCCGTCGGGGTCGCTACCTACGCGCTCGACAAGGAGCTCACGCTCGGTCTCAGTTCCCAGGGCAGCGTGCTTTTGCTGCTGACCTTCTTCCTGAGCATGCTGACCTTCGGCACGGGCAGGACCAACGTCCTGTTCGGGCTGGTCCATATGGTGGTATTTGCCGTCTACGTGTTCATGGTTTTCGTGCCCTGAAGCGCTACGTCCCAGGAGAGGTTCCAGATGCTTGCCGCCAAGTCCGAGGTTCAGGTCGACAACGAGGAGGTCCGGGTGACGGAATGGCGCCTTCCGCCCGGTGGCGCCACCGGCCATCACACCCACGGCATGGACTATGTGATTGTTCCCGTGGTCGCGGGTGAAATGACCATCGTCGCGCCCGGCGGCGAGCGGTCCAAGGCGCAGCTGGTCGCCGGGAAATCCTATTTCCGCAAGGCCGGCGTCCAACATGACGTACTTAACGAAACCTCAACCGAGATCGTGTTCCTTGAGATCGAGCTGAAGCCGTAAGTCCGGCCTTGAGTCCGGAGTTGCAACTTGCCATCGATCCGTCGCAGTTGATCCCTTACAATGCCCTAAAGTTCCCGCATCTGATCGCGCGGGGAGTGGCCGGAATGCTGAAATACCTCGCTAAAATTTCGATGGATGTTTTCCCCTCGGTGCTCGCGACGATCATCGGGGCGTACATCGTCAACCACTACATCAACGCCAGGCCGGCGGCTGATGCCCCTGCGGCCGTCGTCGCCCCTGCCGAGGCCGGCAAGAACGGCAAGCCCGCCGATGTCGCCAATCTCCCAGCGCCCGGCGTCAAGGCCAAAGGCATTCCCGAGAAGAGCGTGACCGACAAGCCGGCGGCTGAAAAGGCTTCCGATCGGCCGTCCGTCGAGCACAAGTCTGCTGATGGGGCCCCGGCCGAGGCCAGCCCGCGTGGCAAGCCGTCGGCGCGCGAGAAGGCGGCGGCCAAGTCAGCCCCGGCTGCTGGCACCCCCGCTCCGGTGGTAGAGGCCAATTCGGCGCCGGCTGCTGCGGCTCCGACCGCCGACGCCAACGACCTCGTGCGTGCCGCGATCGAGCGTCTGCGCAAGTCTCCTGAGGGCAAGTCTCCTGAGGGCAAGTCGTCGGAGAGCAGGTCCGCCGAGACCAGACCGTTCGAAGCCAAGCCTGCCGAAGCCAAGTCTGCCGAAGCCAAGCCTGCCGAGGTCAGGGCGTCCGAGACCAAGCCAGCCGAGAGGCCGACCGAGCCTGCCGTGCGTGAAGCCGCCCGCACGCCGGAGGCCCCGCGGGTGATCAGCATGGAGCCGGCTACGGTCCGTCCGCTGCCGCCGCCGATCACGGTATCGACGCCGTTGCCGGACGCCTATGACAAGGACGGCTCCTCGCCGGCCAATCCGCCCTACACGGCCTCGGTCGGCAACGATGATCCGAATCGAATGACGCCGCCGGCTGACATTCCCGTCCCGGTGATCGCGCCCCCGCTCGATCTGCGCGCCGACGCCGGTGGCTTCATTCCGCGGCCCAAGAAGACCAATGTCGCCGACGAGATGCTGTCGGGCATGAAGTCGATGTTCCACTCGGTCCTGCCGAAGGGCGCCACCCCCGATTAAGACGGCGCCTACGCCGCCAGAACCTTCAGCCGCCGACGCGGGCGAGGCCGCTTCGCGCGGCGTCGTCGCGTGGGCGAAGCGAGACAGCCCTGGTGTAGGACGCCGCCGCCTTGGCTCTGTCGCCCAGCCGCTCATAGGCCTGTCCGCGCGTGGTCCAGACCTGCGCGTTGTGCGGATCGGCCTCGGAGGCCTCATCCAGATCGGCCGTGGCCTCCTTGACCTTGCCGAGCGCGAGATAGCTAATGGCGCGGCCGAGCAGCGGCTCGACCTTCTGCGGGTTGAGCCCGCTCGCAGCGCTGAAATCTGCGACCGCGAAATCGTGCTGATTGTTGCCCTGGTAGATCAGGGCACGGCCATACAACGCCTGCGCATTGTAGGGATCGAGCCCGACCGCACGATTGAACTCGTCGAGCGCGGCGGCGGTCTCGCCTGACTTCGCCAAGGATTGGGCTTTGGCGGTGTGGGCCTGGGCTTCGGCGACGTTGCCCGCGCTCACGGCGCTCTCGGCGGGCGCGGCCGCCTTGGGGGCTTCCTGGGGCTTGTCTTTCTCCGGCGTCAGCGATCCCAAATCGAAAGAACAGCCGCAGAGCGTAATCCCCATCAACGCCAGCGCGAGCGGCTGCCAGATCTGGCGTAGCCGCGCCAAGCCGCGCTGGGGGAAGGGGAAGGCCATCTACGGTTCGCTCGCGCTAGAGCATGATCCGGACCCGAAGGGCCGCGTTGGCGAAAAGCATGCAGCGGTTTTCCCTCGCGACAAACGCGGAACGCGTTTGCGTAGAGATCATGCTCGAACAACAAACCAAAGCGCGACGACGTTCAATCCAAATCTCATCGCGCTGGCGTGCCGCATCCGTGGTGCCCGACCCGGAAAGGCTCCGCGCACAAACAATAACGCGGGCCAGAGGCCCGCGTCATCGAAAACAGAAAGTCTTTCAAGAGACGGTAAATCAGCGCGGTCCGCGCGGACCTGCACCCGGGCCGCTACGACCGCCGCGATCACCGCCGGGACCTGCGCCGAACACCGGCTTGGGCTTCATCGGCAGCAGGCCTTCGCGCTGCAGCTTCTTGCGGGCCAGCTTGCGCGCGCGGCGCACGGCTTCGGCCTTTTCGCGGGCCTTCTTCTCGGAGGGCTTCTCGTAATGACCGCGGAGCTTCATCTCGCGGAAAATTCCCTCGCGCTGCATCTTCTTCTTCAGCGCCTTGAGGGCTTGGTCGACATTGTTATCGCGAACGAGAACCTGCACGCGGCATCCTCTTCAATGGATCGGATTTGAATTCTGGTAAGTCGAAGGGGATGGCGAAAACGCGCATGCCCTTAACCTTGAGGGCGCGGATGTATCAGACAAATCCCGGGATGTCCACCGGCCAAGCGGGCTTTCGGGCCAAGTTCAGCCATTAAATGGGTCAAAGTACCACTGTTCGGCCCCGATTTGGGTGGTTTGGCGCCAATGACGGGTCGATCCGGACGCTTTACTCCGAAAGCCAGAAAATCAGGGGAGACGCCACATGGACATGAAGAAATACGCCGCTGAGGCCATCGGCACCTTTTGGCTTACCTTCGCAGGCTGCGGAAGCGCGGTGATCGCTGCGGGTTTCCCGCAGGTCGGAATCGGTCTGGTCGGTGTCTCCCTCGCATTCGGACTGAGCGTGGTCACCATGGCCTATGCGATTGGCCATATCTCCGGCTGCCATCTCAATCCGGCCGTCACGGTCGGCCTTGCCGCCGGCGGGCGTTTTCCGGCGGGGCAGATCCTGCCTTACGTGATCGCGCAGGTCTGCGGTGCGATCGTCGCCGCCGAGTTGCTCTATATCATCGCCAGCGGCGCTCCCGGCTTCGACGTCGGCAAGGGCTTCGCATCCAACGGCTATGATGCGCATTCGCCGGGCCAGTACAGCATGATCACGTGCTTCCTCACCGAAGTGGTGATGACCATGATGTTCCTGTTCATCATCATGGGCGCTACCCATGGCCGCGCGCCCGCAGGCTTCGCGCCGCTCGCGATCGGGCTCGCGCTGGTGATGATCCATCTCGTCAGCATCCCCGTGACCAACACCTCGGTGAACCCGGCGCGCAGCACGGGCCCTGCGCTGTTCGTCGGCGGCTGGGCGACGGCCCAGCTCTGGCTGTTCTGGGTCGCACCGCTGATCGGCGGCGCGCTGGGTGGAGTGATCTATCGCTGGCTCAGCGAGGAACCTGCAGGCGTCGTCGCGGGCATGAAGACGGCCTAAGGCATTTTGAAACGAAGCGGGATCGCAGCGATTGCTGCGGTCCCGTTACTTGCCTGTGGTGGGAAGCACTTCGGTGACGTGGCCCATCTTCCGGCCGGGGCGCGGCGCACCCTTGCCGTAAATGTGCACGGTCGCGCCCGGCACGCTCAGCCACTTCTCGTAATCGTTGATCTCGTCGCCGATCAGATTGGTCATGGTGACGATTTCGCCGTGGCGCACGGGCTTGCCGAGCGGCCAGCCGGCGATGGCGCGGATGTGCTGCTCGAACTGCGAGACCGACGCGCCGTCGAGCGTCCAGTGCCCGGAATTATGCACGCGCGGGGCGATCTCGTTGACCAGCACCTTCGGGCCGGTGCCGTTGGCGAGCACGAACATCTCGACAGCGAGCACGCCGACATACTCCAGCGCGCTCGCGATCTTGCCGGCGATGCTGCGGGCTTCCTCGGCGAGCGCGTCGGGGATCCGGGCGGGCGCACGGGATATCTTCAGAATGTGGTCGCGATGCTCGTTCTCGGTGACGTCGAAACACTCGACCTGGCCCGTGGCCGAGCGCGCCGCGATCACCGAAATCTCGCGCTCGTAGGGCACGAAGGCTTCCAGGATCGCGGATTTGGTGGCGAGGCTGGTCCACACCTTGGCGATGTCGTCGCCCTCGCGGATGATGGCCTGGCCCTTGCCGTCATAACCGAAGCGGCGGGTCTTGAGCACGGCCGGAAGGCCGATCCTGGCGATCGCCTCGCGGAGCGAGGACACGGAGGTGACGTCGGCATAGGCCGCGGTGCCAATGCCGAGCCGCGTCACGAAATCTTTCTCGGCGAGCCGGTCCTGTGTGGTCTCGAGGATCTTGCGGTTGGGCAGCACGGGTCGACGCGCGTCCAGCACCATCGCGGCGGCCGATGGCACGTTCTCGAATTCATAGGTGATGACGTCGACGTCGTTGGCGAACAGTTCGAGCGCTTCGACATCGGCATATTCGGCGCAGGTCGCGTTCAAGACGACGTCGAAGGCCGGCGAGTCCGGATCCGGCGAGAACACCTGGCAGCGCAGGCCGAGCCGCGCCGCAGCCATGGCCAGCATCCGGCCCAATTGTCCGCCGCCGAGGATTCCGATGGTGTCACCGGGCTTCAGCCTCACCTGCCTGGTGTCGGTCACGCCTTGTCCTCCGGGCGCTCGGCGACCGCCTCGGTCTGCGCCTTGCGCCAGGCGGCGAGACGATCGGAGAGGGCGGAGTCGGACAACGCCAGGACGGACGCCGCCAGCAGCGCGGCGTTGATCGCGCCGGCCTTGCCGATGGCGAGGGTGCCGACTGGAATGCCGGCGGGCATCTGGACGATCGAATAGAGCGAATCGAGGCCCTTGAGCGTCTTGGATTCGACGGGAACGCCGAACACCGGAAGCTCGGTCAGCGCCGCCGCCATGCCGGGCAGGTGTGCAGCGCCACCGGCACCGGCGATGATGACCTTGAATCCTGCGGCCTTGGCCCCCTTGGCGAAAGCAAACAGGCGGTCGGGGGTGCGGTGGGCCGAAACGATGCGGGAATCGGCGGCAATGCCGAGGGCTGCCAGCGTATCGGCGGCATGCCGCATCGTGTCCCAGTCCGACTGGCTTCCCATGATGATGGCGATCGGCGCGGTCATGACGTCAATTGTGCCCGAAAAACAGAAAGATAGGCCAGATTAACGGTTCCGGCCGGCGGCTCGCAAGGCGGTGGCAAGGAGAAGGGAATCCACTATCCTGTCTTGGTGAATCCCCGCAAGCCTTCATTGAGCAGGATGCCCATGAAGAAACCAACAAGGGCGAGCGCTGCGAAGGCCAAAAAGGGCCGGAAGACCAGCGTCGCCCGATCCAAAGCCGCCCCCAGGCGGCCGACCAAGCGTCCGGCGAAGCCGCCGCGGCGCGGCGCGTCGGGCTATGATGGAGCCAAGGATACCGTCACGGCGACGATCCGGGGCTTGCGGACCAAGCTCAAGGAGGCCCAGCGGCGGGTTGCGGAACTGGAAGCCGCGGCCGACACCGATTTCCTGCTCGAGATTCCGAACCGGCGCGGCTTCGAGCGCGAGCTGGCGCGCGCCATCGCCTACATGAAGCGCTACCGCGCCAGCGGGGCGCTGATCGTGCTCGACGTCGATCGGTTGAAGCCGATCAACGATTCGTTCGGGCATGGCGCCGGCGACGAGGTGCTCAAGGCGATTGCCGCCACGCTGACGCGGCAGGTCCGTGCCTCCGACGTGGTCGGCAGGCTCGGGGGCGACGAGTTCGCGCTGCTGCTGTGGAATCTTAGCGGGACCGACGCCAAGGCGAAGGCGGTCGCCTTCGAGCAGGCGGTCGATGAATTGTCCTTTGTCTTTCGCGGCCAGCACGTGACCGCGGGCGCCTCCGCCGGTGTCGCGCTGCTGGGAGCGCAGTCCGACCCGGGCCGCGCCCTCGAGGAGGCGGATGCCGCCATGTATGTGCGCAAGGCGCAGCGGCGGCACGAGCCGCGGATCAGGCTGGTCGGCAGCTAGAGCGCGCTGAGATCCGGGGGGACGGTACCGAATTTCCGCAGCAATTTTGCGTCGCCAAACTCGCCGGTCAGGGGATCGCCACTGCGGCTGAAGGCGACGGCGCCGATATGGCCGGCGCCGTGCGCCAGCATTTCCGCACGACGCAGGGCGGCGGCCGATGTCTGACATTCCTCGGCCGCGCCTGCCACCGGCGATCCGTCCTCGTCGGTCAGGAAGGGCAATGCAACGTAGTAGGTGACGTCGGGCATGGTCGGCTCCGATAGCTGACGGTTCAGGCGGCGCTGCTCTTGCTCCGCATCTTGCTGTGCGAGGTGTCCGGAATGCAGCCGGCGGAAATCGCCGCCTGCAATTCCTCCAGCTCGGCCTCCAGATATTCGTTGGCCATGATCAGCGCCTTGATGGTGCTGCGCAGATTGCCGTCGCACATCGCGATCGCCTGATCGCAGGCCTGTTCATAGTGGCTGTTGTCGAGAAGGGCGGCTGTCGACATCTGCGTTTCCTCGTGCGTTCCGGGAGCGGCGTTGGCGATCAGATGTTCTTATTTTGTTCTTTTCGAGTCAAGCGGATTCGAGCCACCGTGGCTTGGCCGCGCACAGGTCTGCGGATCAGGCGATGATGTCGGGGGTAATCTGGTCTTCGATGAACGCGATGCGGTCTCGTAACAACAGCTTGCGCTTCTTCAACCGCTGCAGCCGCAACAGGTCGGGGGCAGGCGATTGATGCAGTGCATCGATCGCCGCATCGAGATCTCGGTGTTCCTGCTGCAACCGGGTGAGCTCGGCTTCGAGCTCACGCTCGTCTTCATTGGTCATGTCTGCGGTGGCCGAAAACCGATAGGCGTGGGGATAAAGGCTGTGGATGCCCTGTGGAAATTATCGTCCTTGCGCGGCGTGATCGCAAGCGATCTGCGACCATCGTTCGCCGATCTCCAGCGACATATTTCCGCTGATCGCTGCGGCGCTGCGCAAGCGCATTGATATCATGGATTTTTCCCGCGCGGTTCCTTTACTCACGCTTCGTTACATATGAATTTTCAAAAATGAAGCTGCGACGACGGATACCCATCGACAGAACGAATCGGTGATGTAGACTTCCTTGTCCGGATCGAATCCTGAGGTTCAACCCTACCGAGGAGGTTTCGAATGACAATTCAGGCACATCTCGTTGAATTGGAGCGGAAGCACAAACTTCTCGAAAACGAATTGCACGATGCTCTCGTGCACCTTTCAACAGACGACCTGCAAATTGTTGAGTTGAAGCGCCGGAAGTTGATGGTCAAGGACCAGATCGAGCGTTTGAGGCACGGCGACACGCTCCACTAACACCCCCCGTAACAGCGTAGAGTTGATCAAACCTTATCCGCAGGGGTGAGAGCTTTTGCGCTCATCCCTGCCGCAAGGTGCAACCGTGCAGAGAAGTCTGCGCGGCGTTTAGCTTTGTCCGAACGCGTCTTCTTGCCGCGAACCGGTCTCCGCCTCGCTCGAAAACGCTTCAGATTTCTGCGAGCTCGGCGACGTGATCTGCGATCGCGAGCGACGACGTCAATCCCGGCGATTCGATGCCGAACAGGTTGATCAGGCCAGCGACGCCGTGATCGCGCGGGCCCTGCATCAGGAAATCCTGCGTCGCCACCGCGGGCGGCACGATCTTCGGCCGGATGCCTGAATAGCTCGGCATCAACGCGCCGTCAGGCAGGGTCGGCCAGTATTTGCGGATCGCCGGATAGAACCGCTCGGCGCGTGACGGGTCGACCTCGTAATCGATCGTCTCGATCCACTCGACGTCAGGGCCGAAGCGCGCCTGCCCAGCCATGTCCAGCGTCAGATGCACTCCGAGCCCGCCGGGCTCGGGCACCGGATAGATCAGGCGCGAGAACGGCGCCTTGGCGTTGCAGCTGAAGTAGTTTCCCTTGGCGAGATAGGCGCGCGGAATGCGGTCCAGCGGCATGCCGTCGATATTGCGCGCCACATGGGTCGCCGAGAGTCCCGCGGCGTTGACGAGGAGGCTGCATTGCAGCGTCATCGGCGCCTCGCCGCCGGCGTCGATCTCGATCAGGCCGTTCGCAGCCTTGGCGCGGACCAGCGGCGTGTGAAACGCGAACGCCGTGCCGGCTTCCTCGGCTTCGCCGCGCAGCGAGAGCATGTAAGCATGGCTGTCGATGATGCCCGTCGATGGCGACAGCAGCGCGGCGTCGCAGGCCAGCGCCGGCTCCAGCGCGCGTGCCGCCTCGCCCGTGAGCAGCTGCATGTCGAGCACGCCATTGGCCTCGGCATGCGCCTTGATCGATTGCAGCTTCTCGGTCTCCTTCGGGTTGGTCGCGACGATCAGCTTGCCGCAATTCCTGTGCGGGATGCCGCGCTCGGCGCAGTAGCGGTAGAGCGCGTGCTTGCCGTCGACGCACATGCGCGCCATCCAGCTCCCGGCGCGGTAGTAGATGCCGGCATGGATCACCTCGCTGTTGCGCGAGGAGGTGATGGTGCCGATCGCCTCGGCTTCCTCCAGCACGATGACCTCGCGCCCGGCCTGCGCGAGCTTTCGAGCCACCGCGAGCCCGACCACGCCGGCTCCGATGACGACGCAATCGACCCTATCCATGGCTGTGCAGGATGTCCGCTGGAAGCGCCGGTGGCATCCGGCCTGGAGAGAATGGCGCGGGGCCATTTGCCGTTAAGGAAGAATTTATCATGTCAGGGCAATTGCCGTATTTCACGTCACATTTTTTCCGTTGCGCGTACAGGCGTTTACCCGATCCAAACCCGTGAAGCCAGACAATCCAACGTTGAAATCGCGGGTGGCTGATGGCTGAGAAGAACTGGCACGAGGGCAGCACGCTTCCGATTGCTGTGCAGGCCGTTGTGTGCCTCGCCGGCACGGTTGCGCCCGCGCGCGCCTTTGCGCTGTCGGACAGCTTCGCCGCGCCGAGCTATCTCGGCGAGCTTGATCCCAACGTGGTCTGGGAAGTTCTGATCGCGGGCATCGTCGTCTGCGCCTTCCTCGCCGCGATCGCGCTGTGGATCCATTCCTCGCTGCGCCGGACCCGGCGCTTGCAGCTCCGGCGCAACGCCTTCGTCTCCTCCGCCATGAACAATCTCAACCAGGGCGTGGTGATGACGGATGCGCAGCGCCGCATCATCTTCTGCAACGACCGCTATCTGGAGATCTACGGCCTGAAGCGGTCGGACCTTTGGGCCAACATGAACGGCTACGAGCTGCTCGCGCTGCGACGCAAGCGCGGGGTGCTTGTCGCCTCCGATGACGAGTTCTACGAGAAGGCGGCCAGCCCTAACGGTCTGATCACCGAGCTGCCGGACGGGCGCGCCATCCTGGTGAAATACTTCGTGCTGCCGAACGGCGGCTCGGTGGCGACCCATCTGGATGTCAGCGAGCAGCGCAAACTGTCGCGACAGCTCGCCTCGACCAAGCAGTTCCTGGAAACGGTGCTGGACAACGTGCCGGCCTGCGTGGCTGCGAAGAACATCGAGGACGGCCGCTACATCTTCGCCAACAGCGCCTATGAGCGGTTCTGGGGGTTCTCGCGCGACCAGGTCGTCGGCAAGAATGCGCGCGAGCTGTTCGAGTCCGTTTCGGCGGCCAGCATCGAGGCCACCGACCGGGCGGCGCTCAATTCACCGGACGGTCAGTTCCGCAACGAATTCGAGGTCGATCGTGGTGGCGAGCGGCGCATGGTCGCCTCGATCCGGATCGTGGTCCGCGACGAGAGCAACAAGCCCGAATTCCTGATGCTCGTGTTCGAGGACATCACCGAACGCCGCTCGCTGTCGAAGGAGCTGGAGAGCACCAAGAAGTTCCTCGAGCTGGTGGTCGACAACATCCCGGTGGCGCTGATCGTCGAACAGGTGAAGGACGGCCGCTATCTGCTCGCCAATCGCAGCGCCGAGACGATCCTCAACCGCCGACGCGAGGAAGCAACCGGCCTGACCGCGTCGGACATCTTCAATCCCAAGGAAGCCAAGCTGATCATCGCGCGCGACGAAGCCGCGATCAAGAAGCGCGGGATGATCTCCGAGGAGCACCCGATTTCGACCAAGGCGGGCTTGCGCCTGTTCCTCACCCGCCGCGCCACCGTGGTCAACGATGCCGGCGAGCCGCAATATCTGATCAAGACTCACGAGGACGTCACCGACCGCCGCCAGACCGAGTCGCGCATGGCGCACATGGCCTATCACGACGGCCTCACCGACCTGCCGAACCGCGCCGCCTTCCTGCAGGCGCTGAACCAGATGATCGAGGCCTGCGAAGGCACCGGCGAGGAGTTCGCGGTCCTCTCGATCGACCTCGACGGCCTCAAGGAGGTCAACGACGTCTTCGGCCATGCGCTCGGCGACAAGCTCCTGATCGAGGTGGCGCAGCGGCTCCAGGACGTCGCGCGCGGCGGCCTGGTCGCGCGCCTGTCCGGCGACGAGTTCGGCCTCATCATCGACGGCAAGCAACCCGAGGCGGGACTCGCGCTGGCGCAGCATGTCGGCGAAGCCGTCTCCCGGGATTTCCATATCGACGGCCGCCCGGTACGCGCGGGCGTGACCACCGGCATGTCGATCTTCCCGCATAACGGCACCGACGGCGCCTCGTTGCTCGCCAATGCCGGTGCGGCGCTGTTCCGCGCCA
Source organism: Bradyrhizobium amphicarpaeae (assembly GCF_002266435.3). NCBI lineage: Bacteria > Pseudomonadati > Pseudomonadota > Alphaproteobacteria > Hyphomicrobiales > Nitrobacteraceae > Bradyrhizobium > Bradyrhizobium amphicarpaeae. The sequence goes on along the minus strand of NZ_CP029426.2, from coordinate 6,087,914 downwards.
AGCAGAAGTCGCGCGGCACCATCAGCCTCTACCAGCCGGAGATGGACCAGCAGATCCGCGATCGCCGCGTGCTGCACCAGGACCTCTCGGTGGCGATCAAGAACGGCGAGCTTTCGCTGGCGTTTCAGCCGCAGGGCGCCGCGGGCCACAGCGTCGCCGAAAGCGAGATCATCGGCTTCGAGGCGCTGGCGCGCTGGCAGCATCCGGTGCGCGGCCAGGTCTCGCCGGCCGAATTCATACCGATCGCCGAGGAGAGCGGTCTGATCGTGGAGATGGGCGAGTGGATCCTGCGCGAGGCCTGCCGCGAGGCGGCGTCCTGGCCGAAGCCGCTCCAGGTCGCGGTCAACCTGTCGCCGGCGCAGTTCATGCACGGCGACGTGGTCGGGCTGGTCCATTCGATCCTGATCGAGACCGGCCTTGCGCCCGGTCGGCTCGAATTGGAGATCACCGAGGGCGTGCTGATCGAGGATTTCGACCGGGGCCTTGCGCTGCTGCGCCGCCTGAAGGCGCTCGGCGTGCGCATCTCCATGGATGATTTCGGCAGCGGATATTCCTCGCTGAGCTACCTCCAGGCGTTCCCGTTCGACAAGATCAAGATCGATCGGGCCTTCATCACCAATCTCGGCCGCAACCCGCAATCGGCTGCGATCGTTCGCGCGGTGATCGACCTCGGCCACGGTCTCGAAATGTCGATCGTCGCCGAGGGCGTCGAGACCATCGAGCAACTTGTCTTCCTCGCCAAGGAGGGCTGCGACGGCGTGCAGGGCTATCTGCTCGGCAAGCCGCTGCCGATCGGCAAATATGCCGGGCTCGTCGGCCGCGCTGAGATCATGGAGCTTGCGCTCAAGACCGGCTAGAGCGTTCGAGCGAAGTGGACACCGGCTCGCGGCAAGAAAAAAGCGTCAGAATGAGAATCTGGAGCCCCGTTCCGATTTCATCGCAACGGAAATGGCTCTAGTGATGATGCGGTGCTTTGCTCCCATTCGACGGCTTCATGGCGGATTACGACCTCGCGATCATCGGCGGCGGCCTGAACGGTGTCAGCCTTGCGCGCGATGCGGCGGGCCGCGGCCTGCGGGTGATCCTGTTCGAGCAGGGCGATCTCGGCGGCGCTGCATCGTCGGCGACACCGCGGCTGATCCACGGCGATCTGTCGGTGCTGGAGCGGCGCGGGTTCCGGCGGGTGCGCCGGGCCCTGGCCGAGCGCCGGACCTGGCTCCGGATCGCGCCGCATCTGGTCCGGCCGCTGCGCTTCGTGATCCCCGCGCATTCCGACGAGCGTCCGCCGTGGCTGCTGCGCGCCGGCCTGTATGTCTATGACGGTCTCACGAACCGGGGCGGCCTGCCATCATCGGCGACCCTCGACATCACGCACCATCCGGTCGGCAACGCGCTGAAGCGCCCGTTCGGCACGGCGTTCGAATATTCGGACTGCGTCGTCGATGACTCTCGCCTGGTGGTGCTGACGGCGCTGGATGCGGCCGAACGTGGCGCTGCGATCCGGACCGGTGCACGTTGTGTCCGTGCCGACAGGACCGACACATGGCGGCTCGCGGTGGTCGATCGCGGCCATCGCCGCACGGTCACGGCGCGGGCGCTGGCCAACGCCACCGGCGGTTGGACGCCAATGGTCGCCGATACCGTGCTGCGGCAGCCGCAGCCCGCCATGGCGGCCACGCAGATGAGCCAGATCATCGTGCCCAGGCTGTTCGATTCCGAGAACGTCTACGTCTTTCAGAACAATGATGGACGGCTGATCTTTGCCCGGCCGTTCGAGCGCGACTTCACGCTGATCGGCACGGTCACGCACGCCTTCACCGGCGATCCCGCCATTGTCGCGATGCCGGGCGCCGACGTCGGCTATCTCTGCGACGCCGCCAGCCGCTACTTCCGGGAGCGCGTAGCCCCGACCGACGTGGTCCGGACGGTCTCCGGCGTCAACCTGACGCTGGCGTCCGCGCGCGGACGCGACGGCACGATGCTGTTCCATGCGCGCCGGCGCAAGGCACCGCTGCTGACGATGTTCGGCGGCGACGTCACGACCTCGCGCCTGCGCGCGGAGTGGGCGGTGACGAAGCTGACGCCGTTCTATCCGATGTCGCCGCCCTGGACTGCCGGCGCCGCGCTCCCCGGCGGCGATTTTGCCTGGGACCGGTTTGACACCGAGATCGACCTCGCGCGCGACCGTTGGCGCTTTCTGTCGGAGCCGGAAGCGCAGCGTCTGGTCGGAGCTTATGGCTCGCGCTTGTCCGCAGTGCTAGGCGAGGCGAAGACCCGCGACGAACTTGGTCCAGGCTTCGGCCCCGAGCTGACGGGCGCCGAGGTGCGCTATTTGATGGCCTGCGAATGGGCGCGCTTTCCGGACGATATCCTGTGGCGCCGCTCCAAGCTCGGCCTGACCCTGCCTGCGGCGGACCGCGACGCGCTGGCGTCTTTCATGGCGTAGCCCGGATGGAGCGGAGCGCAATCCGTGAAACTTTCACCGCGGATCGACTGCCCCGGATTACGCTCCGCTCCATCCGGGCTACGATCTGCGATGCAAGTTGCCCCGATATGGTTGAGCAAAAGCCGATCGAACGCTAGCTTGCGGCGGAATCGGGGTTGGCGAGGAACATGACGGACGAATTGCCCAAGACGCACGTCGTGACAGAAGGAGACGCATCCGCGGCGGGCCGGCCGCTGCTGCGCATCGAGGGCGTCGCCAAAACCTTCGGCACCTTCCGTGCCGTGGATGGTGTCTCGCTCGATATCAAGGCCGGCGAGTTCTTCGCGCTGCTCGGTCCCAGCGGCTGCGGCAAGACCACGCTGCTGCGCATGCTCGCCGGCTTCGAGGCTCCGGACGAAGGACGCATCCTGCTCGGGGGCAAGGATATCGCGCAGGCGCTGCCGCACGAGCGCCCGATCAACATGATGTTCCAGAACTACGCGTTATTCCCGCATCTCTCGGTGCGCGACAACATCGCTTTCGGCCTGAAACGCGCGGGCATGGCACGCGCCGAGATCGCCACCCGTGTGGCCGAGATGGTTGCGCTGGTGAAGCTCGAAGGGCTCGAGAAGCGCAAGCCGGATCAGCTCTCCGGCGGCCAGCGCCAGCGCGTCGCGCTCGCCCGCGCACTGGCGCGCCGTCCGCAACTCCTGCTGCTCGACGAGCCGCTTGCCGCGCTCGACAAGAAGCTGCGTCAGAGCACGCAAGGCGAGCTGATGGAGCTGCAGCGCCGGCTCGGCATGACCTTCATCATCGTCACCCACGATCAGGAGGAGGCGATGACGATGGCTGATAGAATCGGCGTGATGAATGCCGGCAGGCTTGCTCAGGTCGCGAGCCCCCGCGAACTTTATGAAGCGCCGCGCTCGCGCTGGATCGCGGAGTTCGTCGGCGACATCAACCTGTTCGACGGCGAGACCAGATTGCGCGACGGTCATCGTCTGGTCATTGGCACGCGCGATGCGGGGACGCTGGTGGTGGCCGAGCCGCGCGAACCGGTCGGTGCGGGAAAATTCTCGATCGCGATCCGTCCCGAGAAGATCAAATTGTCCCGCCGCGCACCAGTGAGCGAAGCCGGCCGTGAAACCACGATCAACAGCCTGGACGGCGTGATCGCGGACATCTGCTATCTCGGCGGCACCACCACCTACAAGGTGAGGCTCGATACCGGCGGAATCGTACGGGCCTCCGTCGCCAACAGCGCCCGACTGGACGTCGACGCCTATGGCGTGGGCCAGCAGATCGTCGCCTGGTTCACGCCCGATGATTGCGTGGTGCTGCCGTCATGAGCGCCCGGCGCATCTTCGCGCGGCCGGCGCGCTTTGCCGCGATCGCGCCCTATGTCTGGATGGTGCTGTTCTTCCTGGTGCCATTCGCCTTCGTGCTGAAGATCAGCCTGTCGCAGACCGCGATCGCGCAGCCGCCCTACGAACCTGTGTTCGACCTGACGGCGGGGTGGGAGGCGCTGAAGGCCGCCTTTGCCGCGCTGGGAATCGACAATTTCAGGCTGCTCGTCTCCGACGACATCTATGTGTTCGCCTATGTCCGGAGCCTCACGGTCGCCGTGACGGCGACTGTGCTGTTGCTGCTGATCGGCTATCCCATCGCCTACGGCATGGCGCGGCTGCCGAAGCGTTGGCAGGCGGTGGCGATGGTGCTGGTGATCGTGCCGTTCTGGACCTCGTTCCTGATTCGCATCTATGCCTGGATCAACATCCTCCAGCACGACGGTCTGCTCAACCAGATCCTGCTGGCGCTACACCTGGTCAGCCAGCCGGTAGTCTGGCTCTCCACCGACACCGCGATGTATATCGGCATCGTCTATTCCTACCTGCCGTTCATGATCCTGCCGCTCTACGCCACGCTGGCCAAGATGGAGCCGATGCTGGAGGAGGCGGCCAGCGATCTCGGTGCGCCGCCGTGGCAGGTGTTCTGGCTCGTCACGTTTCCGCTGTCACTGCCCGGCGTCGGTGCCGGCGTGCTGCTGTGCTTCATTCCCATCGTCGGCGAATTCGTCATCCCGGACCTTCTGGCCGGCTCCAATTCGCTGATGATCGGCCAGACGCTGTGGCTCGAATTCTTCACCAACAAGGACTGGCCGGTCGCCTCTGCCGCCGCCATCGTGCTGCTGGTGGTGCTGCTGCTGCCGCTGCTGTTGTATGAGCGGCTGCAGAAGCGGCAGCTGGAACAAGGGCGCTGACGCCGATGCGCAAGCTCACCCGCCTGTCCCGCTTCAACGTCGCCTCGCTCGCGCTCGGGCTGGCTTTCCTTTACCTGCCGATCCTCATCCTCGTCATCTATTCCTTCAACGCCTCGCGGCTGGTGACGGTGTGGGGCGGCTGGTCGCTGCGCTGGTATCATGAATTCTTCAACGACCGCGCCATGATCGAGGCGGCCTGGATGAGCTTTCGCGTAGCGGTCTCCTCCGCGACTATCGCCACGCTGCTCGGCACGCTCGCCGCGGTCGCATTGTCGCGCGGCGAACGCTTCCGCGGCCGCACGCTGTTCTCCGGCATGCTCTACGCGCCGCTGGTGATGCCCGAGGTGATCACCGGATTGTCGCTGCTGCTGCTGTTCGTCGCGCTGAACGCCGAGCGCGGCTTCTGGACCGTGACGATCGCCCATACCACGCTGACGATGTGTTTCGTCGCGGTGGTGGTGCAGTCCCGCCTCGGCTCGCTCGATCGCTCGCTGGAGGAGGCGGCGATGGACCTCGGCTGCGATCCGGTCCGCGCCTTCGTGGCGGTGACCTTGCCGCTGATCGCGCCCGCGATCGTCGCCGGCTGGATGCTGGCTTTCACGCTGTCGCTGGACGATCTCGTGATCGCGAGCTTCACAACCGGCCCGGGCTCGGCGACCTTGCCGATCCGGATCTATTCGGAGGTGCGGCTCGGGGTGAAGCCCGAGATCAACGCGATCTGCACGCTGGTGATCGCCCTGATCGCGGCGGTGATCGTGATCGCTTCACTCGCCTCGAAATTGTCGAGCTCGCAGGGCGAGAGCGCGGCGCCGCTGTGAGCGGGAGAGGTGACCGTGACGCTGGCCTACCAGATCCTGATCCACACGCCCGTCTGGGTCTTTGCATTGTTCGCCTATCTCGTCTGGCAGGGCATTCAAGCGATGCAGCCACGCACCACGCCGATCTGGCGCGCGCTGATCCTGCCGGTCGTGTTCATCGTCTGGGGAATGTCTCGGATCGGATTTGGGCCCGAGGGAAGTGCGTGGCCGCTGATCGCGTGGATCGCGGCCGCGCTGGCACTGCTGCCGCTGGGCGTGCTGACGCCGCGTCCTTTCGAGGTCGATCACAAGACAGGTGAGATCATTCGTCCGGGCAGCGCCTTTGCCCTGATCCGCAACCTCGTCGTTTTCTCGCTGCAATATGCGGTCGGCGTGATCTCGGCGACAGACGCGGCCGACCGTGCATTTGCGATGATGTTCGGCCGCGCGGTGTCCGGCGCGACCGCTGGCTACTTCATTGGCTCGTCGATCGCGCTGGTGATTGCCTATCGACGAAAGCGCGCGCTCGGATGATCAGCGTGGCCGGGGCGGACGTTTCGAGCCTCCAGAGCCTGTGGAACGCGGCTGCGTTGCGATGGCTGCGACGGGCGTGGTTCTTCGCGCGCGCACAGCGCCCTGCACTACCGCTCCAAGTTGCCGCAGCGCCAGGGCGTCAAGTGGAAACTCCAGCAGGATATGGATCAGGCTCAGCGCCAGCAGGAAGGTGAAACCGAACGCGTAGTCGTAGAAATAGAGCGCGGTGGAGGCTGCGCTGGCGGCAGCCATCGCAGCCAGCCGCGCCTTTGGCACCGCGGTCCAGCGGATCACGTCGGCTTTGATGAACCAGTTGAGGTAGTGATAGGTGTAGACGAAGGCGAGCAGGCTCGTCAGCCTGACGTCGAGAACGAGGCCGGGAGCGCCGAACAGCCGGCCGAGCGCCGGGCCGACATTGCCGAAATAATCCTGTCCAACCCGGGCGAAGCTCGCGATCCGGATTTCGGCGGTCGGCGGCAGCAGCAGGATCGTGGCGATCGCCACGAGATAAACAGCCACCAGCGCAGCCTGTGCACGGCTGCCGGATCGGTACGCGCCGAGCACCATGAAGATCAGCGTGAACAGCGAGACGTGGATCAGGGTCGGAATCAGGATGCCGATCACGGCGAGCGAGGACCCGCTCGAATACATGAGCGCGGACAGAGCGATCGCCGTCATGAACAGCAACATGCTCTCGACCGCCGAGGTGGTGGCCGCAACCATGGCGCACACGATCAACGCGCCCCACATCGCAAAGCCGAACCAGGAGGCGTTGTCGATGAGGGCCGCGACCACGGCGATGATTGCGAGGGCTGCCGCAATCCCGCGATGGGGCAGGTAGTAGCTGCGGTCGTGCAGCCACGAGATCTCGGTGAAATAGTGCGCCGGGCCGAGCACGACATAAGCCAGCAGCAACAGCTCGAACGGCATCAGATAGGCCGCCGCGACCGCCAGCAGCATCAGGCCGAGATGGATCGCGTCGTTGCTGCGCATGATGCCGGACCCCGCCTTGGGACCCGGAGGTTAGAGCAGGCGCAGACAATCTTCAATTGCCTGTGCCGGGGCTCAAACGCCTTGCTTGTAGCGCCGTGATACGTCCTGTTGCGTCAGGACTTCACTGCGCCCGCCGTGAGCCCGCCTACCATGTAGCGGCGGAAGGCGTAGTAGATCGCGGCCGGCGGCAGTGCGTAGATGAAGCCGGTCGTCATCAGCAGCTCCCACGGCGAGTCGTCGGCGGCGAGGAAGTTGCCGAGCGCGACGGGCAGCGTGATCTCGCGGTCGTTCGAGAGCAGCAGGAACGCATAGAGATATTCGTTCCAGGCCAGCAGCACCGCATAAGTGCCGATCGCGACCAGCGAAGGCATCATCAGCGGCAAATAGACCAGGCGGAAGATCTGGAGCGTGGTCGCACCGTCCATCACGGCGGCTTCGTCCAATTCGACCGGCAGCTTGTCGGAGGCCTGCTTGAGCACCCAGATCGCGTAAGGGCTGGCGATGGTCACCATCGCCAGGATCAGCGCCCAGTGATTGTTGAGCAGGCCGTAATTGCCCATGGTGCGATACATCGGCACGGCAAGGAACGCGGCCGGGATGAAGTAGGTGAACAGCGCGAGATTCATCACGACCCGCCCGCCGGGCACCTTCAGCCGGGAGATCGAAAACGCCGCGGCGGTGGCGATGAACAGCGTCAGCACGCCGACGGACGCCGCGATCACCAGCGAGTTCCAGAACTGCACGTAGAAGTCGCGCAGGAAGTAGTGCTGCTGCTTGAACACGATTTCGAAGTTGTGCAGCGTCGGATGGTCCGGCCACAGCTTGCCGGAGAACGCGTCCTCCTTCGGCGAGATCGCGAACAGGAACATGTGGTAGATCGGGATCATCGTCCAGATGAAGACGGGAATGCCGATCAGCAGCAGGCGCGCTTCAGTCGCGACGTCACGGAGAGAGGGAAGCTTCATCGCGACAACCGTTTCATCATGAAGTACATCAGCGGCAGGACGAATGGTATCGCACAGACGATGGAGGCCATCGCCAGCGAGAGCTGGTCGAGCCGGAGGTAGCGGATGCCGAGGGTCGACAGCACGTGGGTGAGGTCGGCCGGGCCGCCGCCGGTGAGCAGATAGACGCTGTTGAAGTCGCCGAGCGTCCAGATCATCGAGAGCAGCGTGCAGGTGATGTAAAGCGTCTGCATCGAGGGCCAGGTGATAAAGCGGAATTTCTGCCACCAACTCGCGCCGTCGACTTCGGCGGCTTCGAACAGATCCTGCGCGATCGCAAGCCGGCCGGTCATCAGGATCAGCGTCCAGAACGGCAGCGATTTCCAGATGTGCACGGCGATCGCCATGGTCAGCGCCACGGTCGGGTCGTTCAGCCAGTTCGGGCCGTCATCGCCCGTGAAGGAGAAGATGAGGTGGTTCACCATGCCCCATTCTGGGTTGAGCATGAACCGCACCGACAGGATGGTCGGGATCGAGGGCACCGCCCAGGGCAAGATGAAGATCACCGAGAGCCATCTGATCCAGGGGCGCTGCACGGCGAAGAAGCCGGACAGGAACAGCGCGATCAGCATCTTGATGTTGATGCCGATGACCAGGAAAATCAGCGTGTTGACCGCGGCGCGTGCGAAGATCGGGTCGTTGTAGAGTGCGACATAATTCGACGGGGCGCGCGCCAGCCAGAGCCCGTAGCAGACGGGATAAACGACAAAGGCCAGGAAAACGAGCAGATAGGGCGCAATAAGCACGATGCCCCAGACCTGTGCCGGGGTCAGTCGCGACGACAGGGGCGGGCCGGGAAGTGCCTGATCGCCAGAGAGCGTGATCGCCATTCTTTTCGGACTCTTCAAAGAGAAGCCGGCCGCGAAACGCGGCCGGTGTTGTTCTAACACCTCTCCCCGCAAGGCGGGGAGAGGGCTGGGTGAATTAACCCGCGACCTGCTTGATGCGGGCGATCAGTTCGTCGACGGCCTTGTCGACCGGAACCTTCTCGCTGACGACGCGGTTCATCGCCTTTGCCCACACGTTCTCGTTGTTGAGGATCGTGAACTTCCAGTTCTTGGTGAAGTCGAACGCCGCGGTGCCGCCCTTGAACTGCGCGTAGACGGCCTTGCGGTGCTTGTCAGCCTGCCAGAACGGGCTTTCCTGGCTTTCCTTCGTCACCGGGAACCAGCGGCCGAGCGCGCCCTCGATATAGGGACGGACGTTCTCTTCCTGAAGCAGGAAGCTGATGAACTGCTTGGCCTCGGCCTTGTTCTTGGCCGCGGTGAAGACCAGCCCGGTCTTGACGTCGGAGCGGTAGCGGATGGTCGAACCATCCGGCGCCTTCGGGAAGGACGCCGTGATGATGTCCTGCTCATAGGCTTTCTTGCCGGCCTCGCGCTGTTCGGGCGTGAGGGCCTGGTTCTGCGAGTCTTCGTACCACTTCGCCGCGATCGAGATCGTGAAGTTATGGGTCATCACGATCGTCTTGTTGTGGAAGGCGACGTTGTTGTCCGGGTCCTTCCAGGTCGTGGAGGAGGGCGGCGTGCAGCCCTTGATGTAGGTGTCGGTATAGTCCTTCAGGGCGTGGATCAGGTTCTCGCGAACCTTGGGGTCGTCGACCGTGAGCTTGCCGTCGTCGTCGACCAGCTTGACGTGATAGGCGTCCATGAAGGTGTAGAACGACTGGAAGGCGTCGGTGGATTCCACGCCCATCGGCTGGCCGACGGCGTAAACGCGCTGTCCGGTCGCCTTGCGGATGCCGGGCTGCACCTTGTCGCACCAGAACGTCCAGTAGCCCGCCCAGTCGTTCGGGATATCGGCCTGCTTGAAGCCGGCTTTCTCCAGCATGTCGTTCCAGATCTGGACGTGCATGCTCTGCTGCTTCAGCGGGAAGCCGTAATAGGCCTTCTTCTTGGTGACGTCGTTATAGAGGATCGACGCATCCAGCGTGTTCTGCACGAACCGGCCCTTGATCGGCTCCATCACGTCGGAGAGATCCTCGAGCTTGCCCTCATAGGCCCATTTGCCCTGCGCCTGCACGTCATAGGAGTCGGAATAGGCGACATCGGGCACGGTGCCGGCATCGAGCGCGGCGACCGTCTTCGGAATCATGTCCTGGATCGCGTATTGCGACAATTCGACCTTGATGCCGGTCTTGGCTTCGAACTTCTTGATCGTCTCGAGCAGTGCGTCGTCTTCGGAGCGATAGAAGCCCTTGCCCCACCAGACCGTGATCGTCTTCTGCTGCGCAAATGCGGGTGCAGCGGCTGCAAACAGCCCGGCCGCAGCGACCGCCAATGATACTGCGCCAATAACCTTGGATTTCACGTTTTTCTCCCTCAAACGGCCGGTGTTTTTAACCGGTCATGTAAAACACTAGCGCAGGATGGTAGCGCAATCAACGCATCTTGTCGGACCTGGCGTAGATGCTTAACGCGTGCATCGATCCAATCGTCGCATCAATTCGGGCGGATCATTTCCCGATGGTCGCGCCGGGGAGTCGCCGTCCTCAGCCGAACTTCACCTGAGTGACACTTTGCCGAGTTGGACCGGTCAGTTGGACTTGTCAGTTGGACTTGGCTTAGTTGGACTTGGCGTTCTCTTTGGAATTTTCCGCCGTCGGCGCTTCCGCCGGTGGAGGACGCTTTCCGGTGCCGGTGATGCGCTCGATCGCGGAGCGCACGGCGTCGCCCCCCTTGCGGTCCTTGAGCATGTCGAGCAGCGGCGCGGAGGCCGGCGAGCGGCGGATCAGGCTTTCCGGATCGGGGAAGATCAGGGGATCGTCCCACGGGCCCTGCACCACGAATGGCAGTTCGAAGCCCGACGAGCTGTTGAGGCTCGCCACGCCCTTCATGTCGTATTCGCGCGTCGGCACCGAGGCGGTGCCGGTGAGCGTGATCTTCGCTGCCGGCCCTTCGACGCGGATGTCCTCGGCGGTTGCGACGCCGTCGGAGAATTTCACGGCGATGGTGAGATTGTTGTAAGGGGTCGAGCCGTTGCGGAAATTGCCGCCGCCGGACAGCGGCCGCCGCTCCAGCCGCTTCAGCAGCTGCTCTGCGTTGAAGCCCGCGATCGCACCGTCATGTCCGGTCACGGTGGCGCTTCCGTCGAGCGACTGCACGAGGCCGAACGGGCTCGAGCCCGAAGCGAAGAGCGACACGTTGATGTTGCCGCGGCCGGACAGCTTGTTGAGGCCGAACAGTTCGGTGGCGCAGGCCTGGAGATCGACGTCGGTGAACTGGAATTGCGCCTTGATGTCGGCGACGGTGTCGGAGCGCGCGATGCCGAACGAGCCCTTGGCGATGCCGCCATAGACCTGCGCTTCGCCGACCGAAAGCGCCAGCGTGCCGTTGCGCAGATTGGCGCCGATCGCGGTGCGGCCGAGCTTGGTCGGTCCGACCGTCAGCTTGGCCGCCGACAGGCGCATGTCGAGATCGGTCGTCGACAATCCGTTGAGATCGAACAGCTGCCTGTTCCAATCCCGCGCGCCGCTCGCGAGCAGGCGGAAGGTCGAGATATAAGGCGTGAAATCGAGTGCGTCGGCGGCCAGCGTCGCCTGCAGCGTCTGCCGGCCGTTATTGGCGTAGGTCATGACGCCCTCGGCGGCGTTGCCGTCGAGTTCGACATTGACGTTGGTGAGCGCGATCGAGGCGCCGACGACGTTGGCGCGCGCCTTCAGCACAAAGCGGCCGAAACCGCCGCTGGCGGGCTGCGGCTGCCCGGTCCAGCGCAGCGCGTTGCGCAAGGAGGGGCTGTCGACCGTCAGCATGCCTTCCATCATCGGGCTGGTGCGGTTGGCGACGCTGCCGTCGAACGCGAGCTTGAGCGGCGCGCTGGCGATACGCGCCTTCAACCCCGAGCGATCCCCGGAGAGGGCGGCGACGAAATCGGAAAAGCTGATCGAGCCGTCGACACGCTCGCCGCGCCAGTCGAACTGTCCGGTCGCGGCAAAGGAGCGCGAGATCGAGGGCCAGGCCAGCGAAAGGTCGATGTCCTCGAACTTCTCGGTGCCGTGCGTGGCGGCGTCCTCGTAGTCGAGCACGCCGTCCTGGATCCGGATTTCGGAGAACGAGACCTGGTTCTCGGCCCCGGGCTTCATGGTGCGTGCGATGGTCTGGATGAACGGCGTCCAGTTGCTCTGGCCGTCCGGCTTCAGGCTGACATGGATGCGCGGCCGCAGCAGCGTCAGGTCGGCGATCTCGAACCGCTGCAGCAACAACGGCAGCAGCCGCAGATTGGCGGTGAGCACGTCGACCTGGAGCGCGGGATCGCTGGTGCCGCCGCCCTTGAGGCCGACGTCTCGGAAGGAGATGTAGCTGGCCGGGAGTACCGAGATGTCGATCGCGCCGCCGACACTAAGCTCGAGCCCGGTGACGTCGCGGATCTGCGCTTCGACCGCCTTGCGCAGCGCGTCGCGGTTGATGAGCCATGGGGTCGCGATCAGGGCGATCAGCGCAACACCGAGCAGCGCCGCGATCGGCGTCCCGAGGCGCTTCATTCCTTGGGCCATGGTCAATGGCATGTCCTGATCGGGTTGGTCGTTGGAGCAAAGAAGGCGGGTCGGGAAACCTGCGTGCCCACGCCCAAGCCCTGTTATGTTAAGTGCCGCAACTTGATGGGTTTTCTTGTCGCTTTCAAGGCCGCGGACGGGTCTGCCCACGGTGTGGGCAGCTTCTATCACCCGGGCGCGGTGCGGAGAACCCCGTATCATTGACGGCTTTGGAGGATTTCGCCTAATAATCGCCGCCAATAGGGCGCGACGCCTCCAAGCCGAAGGTTCAGTCGAAGGTTATTTGCATGAACAAGGTCTATCCCGACGCCAAGTCGGCACTTGCTGGCGTTCTCAAGGACAACATGATGATCATGTCGGGAGGCTTTGGCCTCTGCGGCATCGCCGAGGAGCTCTCGGATGCGATCCGTGAGTCCGGCGTCAAGGGTCTGACGGTCGTCTCCAACAATGCCGGCGTCGACGGCATCGGGCTCAGCCGCCTGCTGGAAACCCGGCAGATCAAGAAGATGATCTCGTCCTATGTCGGGGAGAACAAGCTGTTCGCCCAGCAATTCCTCGCTGGCGAGCTGGAACTCGAATTCAATCCGCAGGGCACGCTGGCCGAGCGCATCCGCGCCGGCGGCGCCGGCATTCCGGCCTTCTACACCAAGACCGGCGTCGGCACGCTGATCGCCGAAGGCAAGGAAGTGAAGGAGTTCGACGGCGAGAAATATCTGATGGAGCGCGGCCTGTTCGCCGACCTCGCCATCGTGCATGCCTGGAAGGGCGACACCGCCGGCAATCTCATCTATCGAAAGACCGCGCGCAACTTCAACCCGATGATGGCGACCGCCGCCAGGGTCACGGTGGCCGAGGTCGAGCATCTGGTTCCGGCCGGCGAACTCAACCCTGATCATATCCACACGCCCGGCATTTTCGTGAAGCGCATCGTCGAGGTCGGCAAGGCCAAGAAGCGCATCGAATTCCGCAACACCCGCCCGCGCCAGACCAGCGCGGCTGCGGCCGGAACTGGAGTAGAGATCTAATGGCCTGGACCCGTGAACAGATGGCCGCGCGTGCCGCAAAGGAACTGCGCGACGGCTATTACGTCAATCTCGGCATCGGCATCCCGACGCTGGTCTCGAACTACATCCCCGACGGCGTGGATGTCAGCCTGCAAAGCGAGAACGGCATGCTCGGCATGGGACCGTTCCCCTATGAGGGCGAGGAAGACGCCGATCTGATCAATGCCGGCAAGCAGACCGTGAGCGAGCTGCCCTCGACCTCGTATTTCTCCAGCGCGGATTCGTTCGGCATGATCCGCGGCGGCCACATGGACCTGTCCATCCTCGGCGCAATGCAGGTGGCCCAGAACGGCGACCTCGCCAACTGGATGATCCCCGGCAAGATGGTCAAGGGCATGGGTGGCGCGATGGATCTCGTCGCCGGCGTCAAGCGCGTCGTCGTGGTGATGGAGCATTCGGCCAAGGACGGCTCCAAGCTGCTGAAGCGGTGCAACCTGCCGCTGACCGGCGAACGCGTGGTCGACATGGTCGTGACCGATCTCGCCGTCTTCACCATCGACAAGCACGGCGACGGCGGCATGGCCCTGATCGAGCTTGCCGACGGCGTCTCGCTCGACGAGGTCAAGGCCAAGACCGAAGCCGAGTTTCGCGTCGCGCTGAAGAACACCTGAGATCTTCGAAGATGGGGCGCGCATGACGATCCGGTCTGCGCGTCCTGAGGAAGCCGATTTCATTGCACAAACCATCCTGTCATCGCAGCGCGGCTATCGGCCGCGTGGCTGGTTCGACGTCGCGCTCGGCTGGCCTGAAGCGCAGTGCCGCGACTTCATCGCACGCATCGCGGTGGCAGAGGCAGTGTCGATGTGGCACGTCTCGCAATTCCTGATCGCCGAGGTCGACGGCGAGCGGGCGGCGGCGCTGTGCGCGCTGCCCGCAGCCGGTACGGGACCTGCAGCCTGGAGCGCGATCGCGGAAGTCGGGGCTGCAACCGGGCTCTCTACGACGGAGCTGGACGCCATCCGCCAACGGGGCGCCTATACACGGGCCTGCTGGGTTCAGGGCGGCGAGAGCGATTGGATGATCGAGCACGTCGCGACCGATCCCACCCATCGCGGCCGTGGTCTGGTGCAGGCATTGATCGCGCACGCGCTCGATAAGGGCCGCGCGGCCGGATTTGGGCGGGCGACGATTTCGTTCCTGATCGGCAACGAGGCTGCCGAGCGGGCCTACGTCAAGGCGGGCTTTGCCTTTGCCGGGGAAAAGCGCGATTCCGCCTTCGAGGCGATCATCGGCGCGCCCGGCTTTCGCATGTTCGCGCGGACGATTTGATCATGCCGCGCGCCCGGTGACTGTTGGGAGCAGGATGCCGCCTCAATCTCGTCATTGCGAGGAGCTCTTGCGACGAAGCAATCCAGACTGCCAAGATGGAAAGATTCTGGGTTGCTTCGCTGCGCTCGCAATGACGGAGGAGCGGACCTACGACCTCGCCGACCACACCTTGCCCCAACGTCCCGACACGCTGGTGACCCATGAGGTCTCCTCGCGCACCAGGCGGAAGCCGAGATTGGCGGGCGGCACGCCCTGGGCGCAACCACCGGCGCGGGCGTCCCGGATGAAGTCGGTGACATAGGCGCGATGCGCGCCCTCGGCGACGCGCACGCCGCAATTCACGGTGGGCCGGCCCGCATTGCCGGCGGCATCGACGCGCGAGCGCACGAAGCAGGTCGATGTCCACTCCCAGACATTGCCGGCGAGGTCGGAAACGCCGTGCTCGTTCGGGCCGAACTTGCCGAACGGATAGGCCATGGTGTCGGAGAGGTCGCGTTCGGATTCGCGCTCATAACGACTAAGCCAGCGCTTCGAGGGATCGTCCGCGTCAACCGGGGCGCCGTCATCCCTGAATCTGGAACCAGCCGCAAATGCCCATTCCGCGTCGCTCGGCAAGCGGTAGGTGTGGCCGGTCTTGCGTGACAGCCAGCTCGCATAGGCTTCGGCGTCGTGCCAGTTGACCTGGACGACGGGGCGATCGGGCGCAATTGCAACGTCCCGATCGAGCGCACGGCACGCGCCGTCCTGAACGCAGCGCTGGTAATCGGCAGAGGAGACCTGCTCGCGCATGATGTGCAGCGGCTTGCTGAATTGCATCGCCCGCAGTGGTGCTTCGGCCTGCCGACCGGCGCGGGTGAAATCGCCGGCCTCGCGATATGACAGACTGCCCGGCGCCACTCTGACGATGGCGGGCTCCGCCGCCGTGCCTTGAATCGCCATGTCGGCGACCAGCGGCGCAACGGTGATCGGTGCTGCCAGCCCCGCGGCGCAGGCCAGTGCCAGTTTCAGTTTGAATGCGATCAGCATGGTCGTCGCCCCGAAAGAGGAAGGGGCCGGTGATCGCCGGCCCCTTGGCTTGCTAGTTCGTCTTGGGAGCCGGGATATCCGCAGGCGCCTTCACCTGTGTCATCAGATCGTCGTCCCACTTGCCCTCGACCTTGAAGTGCGCGGTGGCGCCGAGATCTGCCGCCTCGATCAGGTTATGGGTCACATAGGCGTAAATGCCGGGCTGCAGGAACTTGTACATCGCAGCTCCCGCCGAGCCGCCGCGGATGAACCAGGTCTCGAGCCCGGTCTCCGGCGGATTGGAGAACTTGCCGGTTTCCCAGACATAGTCGCCATGGCCGCCGATCAGGTGCGGACGGCTGTCGCGATTGGCTTGCGAGTGCACGATCAGCACGTTCTCGCCGACGTTGGCGGTCAACGCATTCTTGCCGGTGAGCGCGCCGACCTTGCCGTTGAACACGACATGGGTGGGGATGAGCTTCTTCATCACCTCCTCGGTGTCGGTGAAGGCTTCGCCCGGCGAATCGTAGGACTTGAAGTTGCCCTTCTCGTCGCGCGGCACGTACATGTCCTGCTCGCCGACATAGTAGACCTTGTCGTATCTCAGCGCGTGGCCCTTGCCGTCGTTCAGTCCGTCGCGCGGCAGCACCATAACGGCGCCGTTCATGCCGGAGACGACATGCCAGGGGATCATCGGCCCGCCCGGCGCGCAGTGGTAGACGAACACGCCGGTCCGGGTTGCCTTCCAGCGCAGCACGACCTGCTCGCCGGGATTGATCAGCGTGAGCGCGCCGCCGCCGAGGGCGCCGGTCGCGGAATGGAAGTCGATGTTGTGCGGCATCGTGTTGGTCGCGGGATTGACCAGCGTCGTTTCGACGTAGTCGCCCTCATGCACCACCATCAGCGGGCCCGGCATCGAGCCGTTGAAGGTCATGGCCTGGAAGGTGGTGCCCTTCTCGTCGATGACGACCTTCTTCTCCTCGATCGTGAGCTTGAACTCGATGATCTTGGGGCCTTGCTTGGTGGCCTGCTCGTGCGCATGCACGAAGGGCGGAGCGACCAGCTCGATTTTCTGGCGCGGCAGCTTGAGGTCATCGGCCGCGACAGCTGGGGTCGCCAGCATCAGGGCGGTCGCTGCGGCGCCGATCAACGCGACTCTGCGGGTGAACATCGGAAGCATCCTTCATCTGGAAAGGGTTTTGATGACGGAATGCAGTGTGCGCCGATCGGGGAAAGCGTGTTTGCGCTGCGACAAGGTTTTGCCGTGATTCAGCTCCGCAATAGCACCTAGGAGTTTCGACGGGAGCTGGATCGGTGACACCACGTTAGCCGCATCCGACGGCGTGACGCGGATGTCGAGGGCCTGCAAAGGCGGCCGACGCGACAAGGCATGCCAGGATGACCGTGCCTGCGAACGCGCGCCTGGATGAGATCATGATCGGGGCCGCGGAGAAGATGCGGCTAGAAGAGATGTGCAGCGAGCCGGACCGCAGCCCAGATCGCCAGCGACAGCACGACGAGGACGGCGATTGCGGCGGCCAGGGCGCGCGCGGCGCTGGCCGGGGCCGGTGCGACCGGGGCTGGGCGGAAATCGTCGAAACGCGGGATATGACCGCGGACGTCGAGCAGGGAGAAGATCGGTTCGAGTGCGAGAAGCCTCATCGGCAAACGCTCCGGATGGCGTGCGAATTGCCGTAAACATGGCCCCGAACCGGCCGCTGCGCTTTGCGCGAGCGCAAGGTCGCCTCCTCGGATCCAAGCTAATGGAGTACATTCCGTGATTTGCCGTGATGTCTGCACACGGCCGAAATTTACGAATGGGTAAGACATGAGAGCTGATCTTGCGGCGAGCTACGGCGAGGAAAGGCTACCACGCTACACCAGCTATCCGACCGCACCGCATTTCTCGAAGGCGATCGGCCCGGAAACCTACGCCGGGTGGTTGGCGGAGTTGCCCGCCGGCGCCAGCGCGTCCCTCTATCTCCACGTCCCGTTCTGCCGCGAGATGTGCTGGTATTGCGGCTGCCATACCCAGATCGCCCGCCGCGACGAACTCATCGCGGGCTATCTGCGGACGCTGCGCAACGAGATCGTGGCGGTTTCCGAGGCGATCGGCCGCCGCATCAAGGTGGAGCACATCCATTTCGGCGGCGGCACGCCGACGATCATGGCGCCGGAGGCTTTCGCCGAGTTGCTGGCGACGATGCGCCAGAAATTCTTCGTGCTGCCCTCGGCCGAGATCGCGGTCGAGATCGACCCCCGCACATTGACCGCCGACATGGTCGAGGCGATGCGGCTCTCCGGCGTCAACCGCGCGAGCCTCGGCGTGCAGAGCTTCGATCCCGTGGTGCAACGGGCGATCAACCGCGTGCAGAGCTTCGAGCAGACGGCGTCCGTGGTCGATATGCTCAGGCGTGCCGGCATTGCGGGACTCAATTTCGACCTGATCTACGGGCTGCCGCACCAGACCGTCGCGTCGTGCCTGGATACGGTTCGGCGCTGTCTCACCCTGGCGCCTGACCGCTTCTCCGTGTTCGGTTATGCGCATGTGCCTGGTTTCAAGAAGCACCAGCAGATGATCAACGAGGCTGTGCTGCCGGACGGCCTCGCACGCCATGACCAGGCCTGCGCGATCGCGAATGCATTGAAGGAGGCCGGTTACGTGCAGATCGGGCTCGATCATTTCGCGCGACCCGGCGATTCCATGGCGGTGGCCTTCGAGGAACGGACGCTGCGGCGCAATTTTCAGGGCTACACCACCGACAAGAGTGAAGTCCTGCTCGGTTTCGGCGCCAGCGCGATCGGGCATTTGCCGCAGGGCTATGTCCAGAACGAGGTGCAGATCGGCGCTTATGCACAAAGCATCGCCGCCGGCCGTCTCGCCACAGCCAAGGGCTATGGGCTCACCGACGACGACAGGTTGCGCGCCGACATCATCGAACGCATCATGTGCGAGTTCAGCGCCGACCTCGGCGATATCTGCGCGCGTCATGGTGCGGAAGCAGGAGCGATGCTGGACTCGGCTTCGCGCCTGAAGCCGCTGATCTCCGATGGCGTCGTGAGGCTGGACGGCAACCGCCTCGCCGTTGCAAAGGATTCGCGCTTCCTGGTCCGCAGCGTCGCGGCCGCGTTCGACGCGCATCTCAATCCCGGGAAGCAGCTGCACAGCCGGGCTGTGTAAAGCCACACACACACTCTCTCTCGTCATTCCGGGGCGCCCGAAGGGCGAACCCGGAATCCATCGTGCCGCACGTGACGTAGAGCGATGGATTCCGGGCTCGCGCAAGAGGCGCCCCCCCCGGAATGACAAGCTGGGGAACTGGGAGCAGCTTGCGCTTCAACAACGAGACTCCGGCCCGTTCTGCTAATTTCGTGTCGGAACGGAGTTGTCCATGTCCTTTGGATCCGACGATCTGGTCGATAACATCATGCGCACGGCGCCGCATACGATCCGGGTGTTTCTAGCCTTCAGGATGGCTTGTGTGGGTTGCCCGATCGCAACCTTCCACACGGTGGATGATGCCTGCCGCGAGCATGGCATCGACCGCGAAAAATTCCTCGCCGCATTGTGCGATTGCGTGCCGGCGTGAAGCAGTCTGGAATTCGCGCGGGCGCGCGCGGATTCCCGGGTGAGGGGCGGCTTTCGCCGTAAGCGGAAGCGCCCTCACCCCGATCTCGATCTTATCCTGTGCGGAGACGTCCCCGCGCGGCTGTCACGCCGCGCCGCTGTCGGCGCTCCGTTCCGCCAAGACGACGATCCTGTGCGGTTCGCGCAGGATGATGCGCTGACGGCCGCTCTCGACGAGGCCCTGGCTCTCCCATCCGCTCAGGATGCGGCTGACGGTGTGCAGCGTGGTGCCGGTCATCTGGGCGATGTCCTGGCGGCTGATCGGAAAGTCGATCTCGATGCCGTGGTCGAGCTTCTTGCCGGATTGCTTGGCGAGGCGCAGCAGCGCATGCGCGATGCGCTGCTCGACCTGCTGCGTCGACATTTCCAGGATGCGGGTGTGGCTCTCCTGGAGGCGCGTGCCGACGGTCTGGAGCGTGTTGGCGGCCAGCGAGGGAAATCGCTCGACCAGCCGCGGCCAGGCCGAGGTTGGCCAGATCAGCACCACGCTGTCATCGACCGCGAGCGCCGTCGCCGGATACTGCACGGCACCGATTGCCATGGCGAGGCCAAAGGTTTCGCCGGGCGCGACGTAGCGGACCACGATCTGCTCGCCGGTCGGCGTGGTCTTGGCCGCGCGGACATGACCGTGCAGCAACAGGAAGAAGGACTGTGCGTCCGCACCCTGCTCGAAAATAACACTGTTCTTGGGATAACGCGCCGAACGGGCCTCACGCAGAATCTCGTCCAGCGCTTCCGGCGTGACGCCGGCAAACAGCGGCAAATGCGCAACCAGCGATGTGTCGACCTTGGCCATTCTGCCTCCTTGGCATCAGGGAGTGTGATGGCACCAGCAATCGTCCGATAGTTTGCGATAGCGCAAAAACGGGACGGCCGGCTGGCAGTATTTTTCCAAACGATGGACTGAATTTACTGGAGTTGACCCATGGCTGGCACCCGATCCCGCAACTATGAGGGCTGGCCGCTGTTTGCGAACAGTTTTCGGCCCTTTTTCCTGCTCGCCGCGATCCAGGCGGGATTGTCGATCCTGGCCTGGCTGCCGATGTTCTACGGCGAACTGTCGGTAAGCTCCGCGTTCGCGCCGCGCGACTGGCACGTTCACGAGATGCTCTATGGCTTCCTGCCGGCGGTGATCACCGGATTCCTGTTCACGGCGATCCCGAATTGGACCGGCCGGCTGCCGATCCAGGGCACCTCGCTGGCGGCTTTGGTGTCGGTCTGGCTTGCCGGGCGTGTCGCGGTGACGTTGTCGGCCGATATCGGCTGGGCGTTTGCGCTGGTCGTCGATGCCGCCTTCCTGGCGCTGGTCGTCGCCGCCGCGGCGCGCGAGATCATCGCAGGCGGCAACTGGCGCAACCTGCCCGTGGTGGTGCTGGTGTCCGTTCTGCTCGCCGGCAATGTCGCTTTTCATCTCGAGGCGCATGACCAAGGCGCGGCCGATGTCAGCATCCGCGTCGGCATCGGTGTGGTCGTGCTGCTGATCTCGCTCATCGGAGGCCGCATCATCCCGAGCTTCACCCGCAACTGGCTGGTCAAGTCCAATCCCGGCCGCCTGCCGGTGCCGTTCGGGCGCTTCGACGGCGCAGTGATCGGATGCAGCGCGCTCGCGCTCATCTGCTGGATCGTGGCGCCACTGAATGCCGTCACCGGTGTCCTGATGGCGTTGGTCGGCGGGCTGCATCTGGTGCGGCTTGCGCGCTGGGCCGGCGATCGCACGTTTCGCGAGCGGCTGCTGGTGATCCTGCATATTGGCTACGTCTTCGTGCCGCTCGGCTTCATCCTGCACGCGCTGGCGGTTTTCGGTGCGCTGCCGCCGAGCGCCGGCATCCACGCCTGGATGACGGGTGCGGCGGGAACCATGACGCTGGCGGTGATGACCCGCGCGAGCCTCGGCCATACCGGACAGGCGTTGACTGCTTCGCCGGCGGTCCAGGGAATCTATGCCGCCATCATCATTGCGGCCCTGGCGCGCGTCGCCGCCGTGGTGTTGCCCGCGCACAGCGATGTGTTGTTGCACATCGCTGCCTGTGGCTGGCTCGTCGCATTCCCAGGATTTGCCGTCGCGTTCGGCCCGCTGCTTGCGGGCAGCCGGCGGCGCGCCCTCGCCACGATGGGCGTGCCGGCGCCGGCGCGCTGAGCTCAGGCCGCGGTCGCCGAGGGCGCGTCGGCCGACGGCCGCACACCCTTGCGCCAGTCGGTGATGGTGCAGCCGAAGCGCCCGCGAAACCAACGCGCCATGGCGCTCTGCGCGGAGAAGCCGAGCTGGGTCGCGATGTCGGCCAGCGGCCGGTCGGGATCCTCGATCAACTGGATCACGAGATCGGCGCGTTGGGCATCCAGGATGGCCGAGAAGCTGGTGCCTGATGCGGCCAGATGCCGGTGGATGGTGCGGCGGGTGCAGGCAAGATGCTCGGCGACGCGCTCGACCGTGCAGTCGCCGCTGGCGAGCAGGGTCCGCACGACCTCGTCGACCTTCCCGTCCCAACTTGCCGGGCGGGTCTCGATCGCCTCGATCCGCTTGCGCAAATAAGTCGCGATCAGGGGATGCGCGCTCGGGATCCGGCGCTCCATGTCACGCGCCGAGAGCAGGATCGCATCGTGCTCGGCGTTGAAGATCACGCGGCAGCCGTAAAATTCGCGGTAGCGCTTGCGGTCGTGCGGCGGCGGGTAATGCAGGTGCACTTCGAGCGGCCGCCAATCACTTCCGAACAGCGACTGGATGATGCGATGGATGCTTCCGAGTGCCATGTCGATCGACTGGCGCGGTGCGACCGGCTGCCGTCCCCGCAGGTGCAGCGCGATCGTCACGATCTGCCTGTCGCGCGCAACATCCAGCCGCATGCCGTCATGATGGATGTGGATGAAGCGCGAAAATGCTTCGATCGCTTCGCCGACGGTCGCCTGTTCGCGCACGATCAAACCGACCGCGCCGAAATTGGTCAGGCCGCCGCGCTCGGCGAGGCGCAAGCCGAAATCTTCGGCGCCGGAGGCCTCTGCCGACAATTCGAGCAGGCGGCGCAGGCCGGCGACGGCGATGGGTGTGTCGGGCTTGTCGAGGCAGGCCAGCGGCAGCCCGGCCTTGCGCATCATCTGTTTGGGATCGAGCCCGACCGACCGGGCGACCTCCGGGTAATAGCTCAAGCCTGCGCTGCGAATGAGGTCCGTCATGCGAACCGTTCCTGTCAGCCATTCCCGCAGATGTCTCGAAATGTAAAGTTTCTGTCTCGATCCGTCAAATCCCGGAACCGGGTCGAACATACATATGGAAACCGAAGCACTGGCGTGAATGCCGTGCTTGCGACGGCGGGGCGCCATGAGCCCCCGGCCGTCTTGTATCATTTGACCAAGACATTGCTGGATCGGGATTATGCCGGGGAACATGCTTTCCAAGGGCGAGGTATTCGTCATCGACACCGACGCTGCCTCCCGTGAACAACTTTCGACCGCGCTCCAAGGGAGCGCCTATGACGTAATCTGCTTCGCTGATGGTGCCTCACTGCTGTCCGAAGCAAAGGCGCGGATGCCGGCCTGCGTGTTGATGGAGCTGCCGCCCGATCGCTCCGGCCTCGATATGCTGAGGCGGCTGCGTGAGGAAAATTGCATGGCGCCGGTGCTGGTGACCTCGGCGAACGGCAGCATTGCCATGGCGGTCGACGCCATCAAGAGCGGTGCGGCCGACTTCATCGAAAAGCCGTTCCGCACCCACGACATCATCGGCCGGATCGATGCCGCCATCGACGAATTCGCGCAGCCCGGCACGAGCCGGCAGCGCTGGTTGCCCGGCTGCGAGCCTTTGACCGAGCGTGAAGGCGACGTGCTCGAGCACCTCGCTGCCGGCCTCACCAACAAGGAGATCGCCCGGCGCATGCATCTGAGCGCACGGACCGTCGAGGGCTATCGCGCCGGCATCCTCAAGAAGGCCGGGGCCAGGAACGTGACCGATCTGCTCCGCCGCATCTTCGGACAGGGGGCGTCCGTCCAGGCCTGAGACCTGCCGGCACTGCGACACGGTCCGCGGCCTTGGTGCCGCCGCCGCGGCGCCCCATGGAAACCCCAATCGAACCGGTTCCTTCCCTACCGCGTCCAACCATGTTGGCGAGGCATTTGATCGCGCGCGTCCGGCTGGCGGCGCGGCGATACGGCAGGAGGGACTTCATGCGCATCACCGCAAGATATCTGGCAACGACGAGCCTGGTTCTGGTCACCATGGCAGTGGGGGCGCCATCATGGGCCGCCGATCTGGACGCCACATCGGCGATCGACACAGTCACGGTTTACCCAGACGGCGCCACCGTCACCCGCGTCATCGCGATCGACCTGCCGTCCGGGGATTCGACGCTGGTTGCCAAGGACTTCCCGCTTGGTCTCGATGCCTCCTCCATCCGGGTCGAGGGTGAGGGCGGCGCAAAGCTCACCATCGGCACGATCGATGCGCGGTCGCCGCGCGCCGCGCCGGTCAACCTGCCCGAGCTGGACAAGCGCATCGAGGCGCTGAACGATCAGCGCGCCGATCTGCAAGGCGCGATCGACTCGGCGAATGCGCGGCGCAAGTTTGCGGAGCACTTCGCGGAAACCTCTCCCGCGGGAATCGGTGACAAGGGCGAGGCGCGGCCGATCGCCGAATGGCGCGCGGCCTTTGCGGCGGTCGGCGAGGAGATTGCCACCGCTGACACCGCAATCCGCGATGCCACGCGCAAGATGCGGGAGATCGACCGGCAGATCGCCCAACTCGAGGTCGAGCGCAAGGCCAAGCCGCCGAGCAAGCTCGAGGTTCGCATGGACGTTGCCGCGGCTGCTGCGACGAAGGCGACGTTGCGCGTGACCTATAATGTGCGCAACGCTCGCTGGATGCCGCTCTATGATGCCCGGCTCGACACCGGCGCCAAGGATCGCAAGCCGCAGCTCGAGCTGGTTCGTCGTGCCGAGATCACGCAATCGACCGGCGAGGACTGGTCGAACGTGACACTCGGCGTCTCCACCGTGCGGATCGGCCGCGGCGGCAGTGCGCCGGAATTGAACTCGCTGGTGGCGCAGTATCCTCAGCTGCCACGACCGATGGCGGCGGGGTCGGTCTCCGATCTGGCGCGGCCCGCGCCAGTTCTGCGCCAGGTGCAATCGCCAGCGATGGCCAAGATCGCGGAGTCGGCCGAGCCGCGCGAACGTGCAGATGAGCAGCAGGCGGTGGCCGAGAT
The DNA here is from genome assembly GCF_002266435.3 of Bradyrhizobium amphicarpaeae. NCBI lineage: Bacteria > Pseudomonadati > Pseudomonadota > Alphaproteobacteria > Hyphomicrobiales > Nitrobacteraceae > Bradyrhizobium > Bradyrhizobium amphicarpaeae. The sequence continues at coordinate 6,063,251 of NZ_CP029426.2, read as the reverse complement.
CGGCGGCTTCCAGGCCACGTTCAAGATCCCCGGCCGCGTCAGCCTCGGCGCTCAGGAGGGTGCCAAGAGCATGCGCATCGCGTCGATGAACGTACCCGCCGATCTCGCGGTGCGAGCCGCCCCGGTGATCGACCCCACCGCCTTCCTCGAAGCCAGTTTCAAGCAGACCGACGACACGACGCTGCTGCCCGGCAAGGTCGCGATCTATCGCGACGGCGTCTTCGTCGGTCGCGGCAAGCTCTCCGCTTCCGCCAAGGACGACATCGTGCGGCTCGGCTTCGGCGCCGACGACAAGATCAAGATCGAACGCGCCGTGCTCAAGCGCAACGAGGGCTCCGCAGGCTTGCTGGTCACGACGTCCAAGACCGACGAGCGCACGTTCAAGACCACCATCCGCAACGGTCACGATTTCCCGATCAAAGTCGCGATCGAGGATCAGCTGCCGGTCAGCGAGAGCGAGGACATCGTCGTCGAGATGCTGCCCGCGACCACGCCGCCGACCGCCAGCAACATCCGCGACAAGCGCGGCGTGCTGGAATGGTCGTTCGACGCCAAGCCGGGCGAGGTCAAGGACATCAACTTCGCCTGGCGCATCCGCTGGCCGAAGGACAAGAGCATGGTGATCGTCCCGGCGGGTTAGGTGCGAGCCACGAGTGAGGTGCGCTCCCTCTCCCGCGTGCGGGAGAGGGTCGGGGTGAGGGCTCTCTCATCTGGGGGAGTCTTCGTTGTCGAGACACCCTCTCCCCAACCCTCCCCCGCAAGCGGGGGAGGGAGCGCACCTTCACCTTGGCGCTGCTGCCGCCCGCATCGACTGAGGCAACACGTAAGGCACGCCGTCGTCATTCCGATGCACGACGGCGTCGATCTCGAAAATGTCGCGGATGGTCTCGCGGGTGACGACATCGGCGCGCGAGCCGTCTGCGGCGAGCTTGCCGCCGGCCAGCACGACGAGCCGGTCGGCGAAGCGGATCGCGAGATTGAGGTCGTGCAGGATCGCGATCACGGCCGTGCCGCCGGCAGCACGGCGGCGCGCGGCCTCGACGAGGTCGATCTGGTGACGCAGATCCAGGCTCGAGGTCGGCTCGTCCAGCAGCAGAAGTCCCGAACCATGCTCGGCTTCGCCGCAGGCGAGCTGCACCAGTACGCGGGCGAAATGGGCGCGCTGCTGCTCGCCGCCTGACAGCGTCGGCAATTGCCGTTCGCGGAAATGCGTCAGCCCAACCTCGTCGAGGGTCGCGTCGACGAGCGAGCCCGCTTCACGCGCGCTGCGCTCGCCCGCGCCCATCAGCACGATCTCCTCGACGGTGAAGGGGAAGGTGACGTTGATGTGCTGGGACAGCATCGCGCGGCGCGCGGCGAGTTCGCGCGGCGCATAGCTGCTGATATCGCGCTGTTTCAGGCGTACCTCCCCCTCGTTCGGGCGGAGATCGCCGGAGAGCAACCGCAGCAGGGTCGACTTGCCGGCGCCGTTCGGGCCGATGATCGCGACCATCTCGCCGGCCGCAACCGTCAGGCCGACACCATCGAGCAGCGTCGCGCGGCCGGCACGCTTGCTTAAGGCCAGCGCCTCGATCACGGCACTCATAGCGAGGCAAGCCCGCGCTGCCGCAGCAGGATGAGGAGGAACACCGGCGCGCCGACCGCTGCGGTCAGAATGCCGATCGGCATCTCCGCCGGCGCCACGATGGTGCGCGCCAGCGTGTCGGCACCGACCATCAGGATCGCGCCTGATAGCACCGAGGCCGGCAACAGCAGCCGATGCGCAGGTCCGATGACGAGACGGAGCAGATGCGGCACGACGATGCCGACGAAGCCGATGACGCCGCTGATCGACACCGCGACGCCGGTCATGGCGGAGACCATGACGATCGAGACCCGCTTGAGACGCTCGACGTCGACGCCGCCGTGAAAGGCGTCGGCCTCGCCGAGCACCAGGAGATCGAGGCCGCGCGCGATGAAGGTGCAGGCGGCAAGCCCGATGACGAGGATCGGCGCGAGCACGGCGGCCTTGGCCCAGGTCACGCCGCTCATGGAGCCCAGCATCCAGAACGTGATGTCGCGGAGCTGGCGGTCGTCGGCGATGAACACCAGAAGCCCGATCCCGGCATTGGCGATGGCGGTGATGGCGACGCCGGCGAGCAGGAAGACCGCGATCGAGGTGCGCCCCGAGCGGCTCGAGACACCGTAGAGGATCGCGGTCGTGGCCAGCGATCCCGCGAACGCGGCGAGCGGCAGCAGCTCGGTCTGGAGGAAGCGCAGCGTCTCGCCGAAGCGCGAATCGGTGAATACGATCGCGCTTGCGGCTGCGAGCGCACCGCCGCTGGAGACGCCGACCAACGCGGGATCGGCGAGCGGGTTGCGAAACAGTCCTTGCATGATCGCGCCGGCCGCGGCGAGCAGGCCGCCGACCATTGCTGTTGCCGCGATCCGGGGGACGCGGATCGACCACAGCACGAGTTGGTCACGGGCCGTCATGGCCGTGGTTTCGCCCGATAGCCCGAGTGCGGCAGGCAGGCGGGAGAGGGGAATGCCGGCGGCGCCGAAGCTCAGCGCCACGATCGCGGCGACCGCGAGCACCGCGATCAGGAGGGGGATGGCAAGCGATGCGGCCCGCCGTCGCGCGCCGGCGCGTCGTCCCAAGCTGCGCGCTTCAGTGCCGATCGCCACGCTCATTGCCGGCAGTTCGTCGCTGACAGCGCCGAGGTGAATGCTGCGCCCGGTTCGGCCAACGCCGGATAGAGCTCGACCGAGAGATCGCGCGCCGCCGCCGCCGTGCGCGGGCCGAAGCCGAGCAGATAGAGCCCGTCCATCGTGATGAAGCTCTTGTTGGCCGCGACCGGCGTCAGGGCGAAGCCTGGATGGGCAAAGATCGCGTCGGCAGGAAGCGAATCCTTGCCGCGTTCGATCGACAGCGCGACATCGGGTCTCGCCGCCGCGATGGCCTCGTCGCTGATGATCTTGTAGCCGTCGAAATCGTCGATGGCGTTGGCGGCGCCGGCGAGCCGGATGATCTCGTCGGCCGCGGTCTTGTGGCCGGCGACCAAGGCGCGTCCGTTCTGGAGCGACATCACGAACATCACGCGCAGCGGCCTGGTCACCCTGGCACGCAGGGCGCGCAGCTGCGCGAGATCGGCGCCGACCGCGGCGCTCAGGCAGGCGGCGCGCGCGTCGACGCCCATGGCGTGGCCGACCAGTCTTATCTTCTCGATCAGACCGTCCTCGGAGAAGGTATCGGGCACCAGCACCAGCGGCACCTTCGCCGTCTCCAGGATGTCCATGGTCTCGCGCGGCCCCGAGCCCTGGATCGCCAGGATCAGGGTGGGGTTGAGGCCCAGCACGCCTTCGGCGGAGATCTGGCGCATGTAGCCGACATTGGGTTTGTCGTGCAGCGCCGCTGCCGGATACAGGCTCGTGGTGTCGATGCCGACGAGCCGGTTCTCGAGCCCGAGCGCATAGATGATCTCGGTAATGGCGCCGCCGATCGAGACCGTGCGGTCGAAATCGGTCACGGCGATGTCGCGATTGCGCGCGTCATGCACGGTGATGCCGGCGGCGTGGGCGGCTGAGGCGAGCGCGATCGTACTGGAGAGCAGGAGGCTTTTGAGGGTGCGGCAAAATGTCATTGCAGGTTACTTCGTCAGGATCAGCTTGTTCTGCGAGGTCAGGCGAAGCCGATAGCTGTCCGCGCCATGCGCGATGATGATCTCGCGCTCGGCCGCAAACAGCTCGCGGCTGTCGATCCGGCCGCCCCGCATGGTGAGCGTTCGCGTTGTTGCAGAAGGGCTTTGTGCCCGCCCCGACGCACTGCCGTCGCCGTCTCCTGATGTTGCTGACATGTTGGGTGTGATGCGCTTTCGAAACTCTGGATTGTTCGCTTGTTTGTACAGGCGGCACGAAGCGCATTCCAACGGCCGCAATTTACAATCGATGTAAACTGCAACCTTGTGACATTGACCGTCAGAGTGTTGCCACGTAACCAATTATGGCGGCGCGGCGACTTGCCCGCCTCTCGAAAAGATCAGCCAGCCAGTCGTTCGCGTTGCGAACGCGCGCCAGCCAGAAGACCTGAAAAAATAGAGTGTAGTGCAGGCTGGGGCTGATATGGCTGACGGGGCTAGGTATTCGCGCGCCTTGATTTTGGGCGCGTCGGTGGTTTCTATTGCGGTGGTAATGACGGAGAGCGGTCTAGCGCAGACCGCGGATCAGGCCGTGCAGTTGGCCAAACCGGCGCAGCCCAAGCCGGCCAAACGCAAGCCGGCCAAGCCGCAAGCCGATCAGCAGCAGGTCAGTTCCAGCGTCTGGGATGCGCGCGCGCAGGCGATCGTCGGTCTCCAGGCGCTCGACACCATCACGGCCGCGGCCTCCAAGACCGAAGAGCGCGCGGTCGATGCGCTCGCACCGGTCAGTGTCGTGACTTCGGCGCAGATTGAAGGCCGTCAGGCCAGCACAGTCGGCGATCTCATCTATAACGTACCCGGCGTATGGGTTCAGAACCGCGGCGACGAGCCGTCGACCTCGATCAACATCCGAGGTCTGCAGGATTTCGGCCGGGTCGCCGTGGTCGTCGACGGCGCGCGGCAGAACTATCAGCGCACCGGCCATTTCGCCAACGGCTCGTTTTTCCTCAACCCCGAATTGATCAGCGGCATCGACATCGTTCGTGGTCCGACCGCGAATATCTACGGGTCCGGCGCGATCGGTGGCGTGGCCTCGTTTCGCACCAAGGACATCGAGGATGTCGTGCGCGCGGGCGAGCGCTGGGGCGTCGACATGAAGACGGTGGTCGGCAGCAACTATGGCCGTGCACTCGGCTCGGCCTTCGGCGGCGTTCACGTCAACCCGAACGTCGATGTATTCGCGGGCGGCACCTACAGCACCCAGGAGAACTACAAGGACGGGACCGGTTACGAGGTTGCCAACACCGGCAACAGGCTTTCGAGCGGTATCGCCAAGCTGACACTGCGGCCCGCCGACGGGCACGAGATCAAGCTCGGAACCATCTTCCAGGAAGACCTCTACACCGTGGGGCAGCCGCCGCGGAAAGCGGGCGATCCCAACTCGACCAACGCGAACGGCACCAACAATCTTGGCGGAACGTCGATCTATAAGTCGGACGTGAAGAACTACACCACGACGCTCGGCTGGAAGTACAATCAGCCTGACGATCAGTTGTTCGACTGGGATTCGAAGATCTACTGGAATCGCACCGAGAACGACCAGGTCAAGACGGCGCATACCAGCACCACGCCGTCGACCTATTGCGGCGGCGTGCCCGGCAATCCTGTGTCTGGCTGTATCGGCAGCACGCGCGGATATCTGCTCGATACTTATGGCATCGATCTGCACAACACCTCGCGCTTTGCGACCGACGACTGGCGCCATGCAGTCACTTACGGCCTTGACGCGTTCCAGGATCAGGTCGCGTCGCGGGATACGAGCGGAACGTCCGAGATCACGACGCCTGGCGGCAGGCGGACAGTTTCCGGAGGATTCGTGCAGTGGAAGACCAACTACACCTCCATGCTCGAAGTGATCAGCGCGCTGCGTTACGACAACTATCAGCTCTCGTCCGGCTCGACCTCTTCGAGTGGTGACCGGCTGTCGCCGAAGATCACGGTTGCGCTGGTCCCGACAGCGGTCGTCACGCCTTACGTCAGCTATGCCGAGGGCTATCGTGCGCCGTCGATCACCGAGACGCTGATCACCGGTTCGCATACCTCCGCATCTCCTTTCGACGCGTTCTTCCGTTGCCCGTCCGGCACGCCGGGCCCGGGCGCGGACTCCACCTTCTGCTTCGTTTCGAATCCGAATCTGCGGCCGGAAGTCGGTAAGAACAAAGAGATTGGCTTCAATCTGAAGAAGAACGATCTCTTCGTCCCGGGCGACACGCTGCGCGGAAAGATCAACATATTCCGCAACGACGTCGAGAACTTCATCGACCTGGTCAACTACGGAGCGCCGCTCGGCGGGCCGGGCGGGCCGATGCCATTCTATCAGTACCAGAACATTGCCGAGGCGCGTATCCAGGGCTTCGAAGCCGAGACGATGTATGATGCCAATCTCTGGTTCTTCGGCCTGTCCGGCACCTACCAGAACGGCAAGAACCTGCAGACGGGATTTGGCCTGTCCAGCATTCCGCCGCAGAAGATCACCACGACGGCCGGTGTACGCCTGCTGGACCGAACGCTCATCCTCTCGATGATGTGGACGTCGGCGATCGCCAACAAGGATATTCCGACCAACTACCTGCCGGCCACCTCTTACGACCTCGTCAACCTGTATCTCCAGTATCAGCCGACGCGGGATCTGACGCTCAACTTCTCGGTCGAGAACCTCTTGAACCAGTACTACCGGCCCTACGCACTTCCCGCCGGCAGCACGACCGACACGCAAAACGACGTCAAATGGGCGAGCGCCGGTGCGGGGCTCGTGGTCAAGGGAGGCCTGAAGTACCACTTCGGCGGCATCTAAGGAGCAAGCGACGACCCCAAGCGGGGGACGCCGTATGGACCTCCAGAGCCACGCTGATGTCCCGGCGTGGCTTCGGCGTGTTCCGGAACATCCGATCGGCACCCGCCGATCACCAAGAGTGACAGGAGACAATCGAATGTATATTGCGATGAACAGGTTCCAAGTGAAACTCGGCTCGGAAGCGGCGTTCGAGACCGTCTGGCGCACCCGCGAGACCTATCTCGGCAGCATGGCCGGCTTCGTGGAATTCCATCTGCTCAAGGGGCCGGCGCTTGAGGACCACACGCTGTATTCCTCTCACACGGCGTGGGTTGACAAGGCAGCCTTCGAGGCCTGGACGCGCTCGGAGGAATTCCGTCGCGCTCATGCGCGTGCCGACAACAGGACCGGCGAGAGCCTTTATCTCGGCCACCCCAAGTTCGAAGGATTCGAAGTGATCTTGACCGAGGGCAAGACGCACGCGGCTGCCTGAGGTGGTCGATCACGACAAGGAGCCGGACATGCTGAGCACCGATCTCGCCGACCTCAAAGCTTACATGGCCGACAATCCCGGCGCGGTGATCGAGGACGTCGCGCGCGAGCGCAGGGTCTCGCCGCGCGTCGTGATCGAGGCGCTGCCGCCTGCGATGTCGAGCATTGGCAGCGGCGAGCATTTCGCCGCCGCCATGCAGGATATCGCGGAATGGGGCGAGGTCACGCTGATCGTGCACACCGATGATGCGATCTTCGAATTCACCGGCGCCGTTCCTGCGGGCGAGATCGGTCGCGGCTATTTCAACCTGATGCAGCCGACGGGCCTGCACGGCCATCTCCGCCACGAGCGCTGCGCAGGGGTAGCCTTCGTCGAGCGTCCGTTCATGGGGAAGTCGTCGGCTTTCGTCGCGTTCGTGAACACCGATGGCGGCATCATGTTCAAGGTGTTCGTCGGCCGCGACGAGAGCAGGGCGCTGCGGGCGGATCAAATGGAGCGCTTTCGGGCGCTTGCAGACCGCATCGTGCCCGCGCTGTAGTTCGTTTCAACCTGTCGGGAGATCAGGATGCAGAGCAAGTCCAGGCTTCGGCACGCGGTCTTTACAATCGCCCTGGCGCTCGCGCCGACACCGGCCTTCGCGATCGACGAAGCCCTGTTGCCGCGTAATCTGTCGCCCTGGGGCATGTTCGTCGGTGCCGACATCATCGTGAAGACAGTGATGGTCGGGCTCGCGGTCGCCTCGCTGGTGACGTGGACGGTGTGGCTCGCCAAGACCATCGAACTGCGTCGCAGCGGCGCGCTCGCCTTGCAGCGGACGCGCGCGCTCGAAGGCAACCTGACGCTGGTCGAGGCATCCGTGCGTGCCGGTGACGCGCACGATGCCGTCGCCCAGTTGATCCAGTCCTGCGCAAAGGAAGCGGAGCTTTCCGGCGGCGTGCTCGACGACGGGCTTCAGGAGCGGGTGGCGCTGCGGCTCGAGCGGGTCGAGGCGGCGATGTCCAGGCAGATCGCGCGCGGCACCGGGGTGCTCGCGACCATCGGCGCCACCGCGCCCTTCGTCGGCCTGTTCGGCACCGTCTGGGGCATCATGAATGCCTTCATCGGCATCTCCGAGAGCCACACCACCAGCCTTGCGGTGGTCGCGCCCGGCATCGCGGAGGCGCTGCTCGCCACCGCCCTCGGCCTCGTCGCGGCGATCCCGGCGGTCGTGATCTACAATCACCTCGTTCGCGGCATTGCCAATTATCGCGCGCTGCTCGGCGAAGCCTCCGCACAGCTCATGTTGCTGGTCAGCCGCCAGCGCGACCATCGCGACTTCCGATTGTCGCGGGCGGCGGAGTAGGCCATGGCCGCGAAGCTCGGCGCACATTCGGGATCGCCGCTCAAGCGCGGTGACCCCGGCGATCTCGACGTCACGCATGAGATCAACGTCACGCCGTTCATCGATGTGATGCTGGTGCTGCTGATCATCTTCATGGTGGCGGCTCCTCTCGCCACGGTCGATATCGGCGTCGAGTTGCCGGCCACCGCAGCCGAGCCGGCGCCACGGCCGGACAAGCCGACCTTCGTGACGGTGAAGCCGGATCTCACCGTTGCCGTCGGCGAGGACACGATGGCACGTGACGGTCTCGCCGCTGCGCTCGACGCCGCCACCAGGGGCCGCAAGGACGAGCGCATTTATCTCCGCGCCGACAAGGCCGTCTCCTATGGCGACCTGATGGAGGTCATGAACACCTTGCGGAATGCCGGCTATCTCAAGGTCGCGCTGGTCGGCCTTGACGGACGCAGCTGATGTCCGCGAATGCCTTTGCTCTTCACGAGCCGCTCGGCGAACGCGAGACGGCGCGCTGGAGCGCATCGGCTGCGGTGATCATGGCGCTGCATATTGCCGCTGCGCTTCTTGCGATGAGCTGGCTGAAGTCGCAACCGGAGCAGGGCGTCAGCCTGCCGGCGATCATGGTCGACATGGCGCCCGTGACTTCGGCGCCGCAGGCGGCGCAGGACGATGTCGCACCGGGGCCGGTGATGCAGGAGGCCGACGCCTCGCCGCCGGAGCCCGTGCAGCAACAGATGGTCGAGGAGACCATCGCGCCGACGCCGCCGCAGGAGAAGCCGGACGTGGTGGCGCCGCCGGAGCGGAAGCTCGAGCCGACACCTCCCAGGCCCGAGCCCGCGAAGATCGTGCCGGTCGAAAAGCCGACACCGGTGAAGCCGAAGGTGGTTCGCCGCGAGGCCAGGAAACCGTCCGATGCGACGCCGGCGCCGCGCAACAGCGCAGCCCCGCGCGCCGAGCGCGAGGCGCCGCTGGCATCGGCCGTGAGTGCGGGCGCGGTGGCGTCTGTGATGGCGTCCTACAATCAACGCGTCCGCGCCCATCTGATGCGCTTCCACCAATACCCGTCCGGTGGCGGCGGTGCGCGCGGCGTTGCGAGGCTCAGCTTCACCCTCAGCCGCAGCGGTCAGGTCACGTCCAGCCGCATCAGTGGCTCCTCCGGCGTTGCCGCCTTCGACGCGCAAGCCATGTCGATGATACGCCAAGCCTCGCCGTTTCCGCCGATCCCGGACGAGATCAAGAACGGCGCGATGAGCTTCTCGATTCCGGTGGAGTTTACGGTGAGGTGAATCTCATCTGTCATGCCCCGGCTTGACCGGGGCATCAAGTACGCCGAGGCCCCGCGGTTCAATTACTGCGTCTCGGCGTACTGGATCGCCCGGTCAAGCCGGGCGATGACCGTAATGAGGTCGCTCACTTTGCCTTCAGGAAGTCCGCGACCTCCAGCAGCATGAACTCGTTGTCGTCGGCCTTGTTGGGATCGCGGCTGGACGAAAACGGCAGGTTGTTGTCGTTGCCGACGATGATATGGGTGTCGTCGACGCGATCGACGTTCTCGATGGTGAAGAACGGGAAGGTGTAGACGCCGTCATTGAGCGGCTTACGCGCCTTCTTGTCGGGATCCCGGATCTTCATCAGGTCGATATAGCCGATCTTGCGCACGGGCTTGCCGACATTGGCCTCCGTGAGCTCGATCTTGTAGACGCGCTTGAACTTGGCGAGATCCGGAAAACAGTTCTCGCCGCGGGTGCCTTGCGGGCAGGCCTTGTCGGCCGTGCCTTCGCCGTTGTCACGCTCGATGATGAGGCCGGAGGCCTGATCGATCATGTTGAAGTCGCCGATGGCGTTGCCGTTCTGCTCGAACACATATTGCCAATAACGGCCGGTGAACTTCTCGGCGGCGACGTCGAATTCGAGGATGCGGGAGGCTTCCTTGCCGTCGACTTTCTCCCAGTCCTTCTTGTCGGCATCCCACAGCGGTCCCTCGAGCAGGCCGTACAAGAACTTGCCGTCCTTGGAGGACGCAAATCCTTCATAACCCTTGGAGCGGCGGAGGTTGACGTTGGTGTAGGTCGCGCCCGGCGCGCCCGGGGTCGCCACCGCCCAATTGTCGGGCGAGCGCACCGGCTTGCCGTCGGCGACCGTCTCGAACACGCCGATGATCTTGCCTGTCTTGTCCGCCTTCAGGATGTAGGGGCCGAACTCGTCGCCGATCCAGATGACATCGCCGATGATCTGGAAGCCTTCGGTGTCGAAATCGGAGCCGGTGAGATAGCGCTTCGCGGTGTCCTCGTGGACGATGCGGAAGGGCACCTTCTTGTCGGGATCGTGCAGGAAGATCGTCTCCAGGCGTTCGATCTTGCCGCCGGCCCAATCCATCTTGTAGCGGTTCATATACAGCATCGAATCCGGCGAATTGGCGCGCGCGCCCATGCCATTGTCGGTGATCACCCAGAAGCTGCCGTCAGGCATGGTCTTGATGCCGGAATGGCCCTGCAGCGGCTGGCCCTTGAACGGCAGCGACACGCCGGTCGCCCGCTCATAGGATTTGCCCATCACGGTGCCGAGCGCATCGACGCGCTTGCCGGTGGTATATTTCCCGGAAGTCTTGAGATCGGCGGGGGCGCCGGCCGGGGCGTCGATGAAGGTCGCGGCCGGCATCACCACGTGGCCGGCGAGCTTGGCGGGGAATTCACCCTCGCTCTGCGCGAGCGCGGAGCTCGCAGCGAGAACGATCGTTGCGACGGTGCTGAGAAAAATCGCGCGCATGTGCGTCTCCTGTTGGCGGACGCACGCGTTATGCGGATCGCGTGTTGCAGTATTGTGAAGCCGGGCCAAACGCCGCAGCTGCCGGCGGCGCCCTACACGCCCTCGTAGACCAGCCTCGTGAAGTAGCCGGGATCGACGAGGAACTGGCCGAAATTTGCGTCGAACGCAGCAGTGGGCTTGGCGGCGACCGCTTCGTCCCGCGTCTTTCCCTGCTTCTTGAGATTGCCGACGTTGTCCCTGATCGCGACGAGCATGTCACGAAATCCCTGGAGTTCGGCCTTGTTGCTGACGGGCTTGCCGTGACCGGGGATGATGATGGTGTCGCTCTTGGCGATCGCCAGATTGGCGTCGGACGCCGCGATCATGCCGTCGATGCTGCCGCCGGTCGAATAGTCGATGAACGGGTAGATGCCGTTCCAGAAGGTGTCGCCCGCGTGCAGGATGTTGGCCTCGTCGAACATGACCGAGACGTCGCTGTCGGTATGTGCAGGACCGTAATATTTCAGCGCGATCGATGCGCCGTTGAGCTTGAGATGATGCTCCTTGGCAAAGACCTCGGCCGGGAGCGCGCCGGCGGGCGAGGCGAGGAAATTGTAGTCCCAATCCTCGACCCGCTGGACCACGGACAGGTGCTTGCGGGTGTTTTCGTGGGCGATGATCTTCGCGCCGGCGGCGTGCAGCCATTCATTGCCGTCGGCATGGTCGAAGTGCCAATGCGTGTTGATCAGATGCGCGACCGGCTCGCTGCCGAGCTCGGCCAGCGCCTTGCTGAGCTGAGGACGCGAAACGCCGATGCCGGCGTCGACCAGCAGCTTGCCGTCGGGGCCCGTCAGCACCGCGATATTGCCGCCGGATCCCTCGAGCACGCTGATGTTGTTGCGCAGCTTGTAGGTCGTGATCGGAGAGGTCGCAGCACTATCCTTGATCAGGCTGACGATACCGCGGGCTTCGGCATAGGCCTGCCGCGGCGTAAGCCACCCTGTCGTGGCGGCGAAAGCGCCGCCGACACAGCACAGGCAGAAGCCACGTCGCGACATTGAGGGGAGTTTCGGCGATCCCATGGAATCCTCGCTTTCTGGAGCGAGTATCGGTAGCGCCAACGCTCCCCCGCCGCCCATGCAGCAGGTAGCACCGGAGCCGGCATGCGATCTATCACGATAGCACGATCGTTCGTGCGCAGTGGCCGTCTACTCCTTCACCGCGCCGGTCAGGGAGGACACGTAGTAGTCCACGAACAGCGAGTAGAAGACCGCAACCGGCAGCGATCCCAGTAGCGATCCTGCCATCAGCGCGCCCCATTGGTAGACGTCGCCGGTGACGAGCTCGGTCAGGATCGCGACCGGCACGGTCTTGTTGGCGCCGCTCTGGATGAAGGCGAGCGCGTAGATGAATTCGTTCCAGGACAGCGTGAAGGAGAAGATGCCGGCCGAGATCAGTCCTGGCACGGCCAGCGGCAGCGTGATCCGGCGCAGGATCTGCAACCGCGTGGCACCGTCGACCAGCGCGCATTCCTCGAGCTCGTAGGGGATCGACTTGAAATAACCGATTAGGAGCCAGGTGCAGAACGGTACCAGGAAGGTCGGATAGACCAGGATCAGGGCCAGTGGGCTGTCGAACAGGCCGAACTGCACGATGACGGTGGCGAGCGGAATGAACAGGATCGACGGCGGCACGAGATAGGCGAGGTAAATGCCGAGGCCGACATAAGGGCTGCCGCGGAAACGCAGGCGCTCGATGGCGTAGGCGGCAAGCGTGCTCGCGATCAGGGAGAGCGTGGTCGATCCGATCGCCACCGTCATCGTCGTCCACAGCCAGCGCGGATAGGACGTGTCGAACAGCAGGTGCTTGATGTGGGCGATCGTCGGCGAAGATATCCAGAACGGGTTGTGCTCCTTGTAGTTGAGCAGCTCCGCGTTCGGCTTGAACGAGGTGATCGCCATCCAGTAGAACGGAAACAGCAGGATCAGCACGAAGCAGCCGAGCGGCAGGTAGATCATCATCAGCCGCCGCAGCCCGGAATCCCAGGCCATGGTGTCGGGTGCCGCTTTCGCGTCGGCCACGGCAGCGGTTTGCGCGACGGTGTCAGTCATTGCTCTCTCCCTGCTGCCATTTGCGGCGCGCCAGGCCGAAATAGGAGAACAGCGTCGCGAAGATCAGGAACGGGATCATCGACACCGCGATCGCGGCACCTTCGCCGAGCTCGCCGCCGGCGATGCCGCGCTGGAACGCCAGCGTCGCCAGCAGATGGGTCGAGTTGACCGGACCGCCGCGGGTGATGGCGTAGACCAGCTGGAAGTCGGTGAAGGTGAAGATGATCGAGAAGGTCATGACGATGGCCAGGATCGGCATCATCATCGGGAAGGTGATGTAGCGGAAGCGCTGCCAGGCGCTGGCGCCGTCGAGCATCGCGGCCTCATAGAGCGAGGGCGAGATGGTCTGCAGGCCCGCCAGCAGCGAGATCGCCACGAAGGGAATGCCGCGCCAGATGTTGGCGGCGATCAGCGAGAAGCGCGCCGGCCAGGCCGAGCCGAGGAAGTCGACATTGGTCGACCGCCAGTGCAGCACGTCGACCAGCAGATAGGAGATGATCGAGAACTGCGGATCGTAAATCCACCAGAACGCCAGCGCCGAGAGCACGGTCGGCACGATCCAGGGCAACAGGATGATCGCACGCAAGATGCTCTTGAACGGAAAATGGTTGTTGAGCAGCAGCGCGAGCCAGAAGCCGAGCGCGAACTTCCCGAAGGTTGCAATGCCCGTATAGACCACGCTGTAGAAGACCGCGTTCCACCACAGGGGATCGGTGAGCAAATACTGGAAATTCTCGAAGCCCACGAAGACGCCGCGCCGGCCGATCGTGGTGTCGGTGAAGGCGAGCCAGATGCCGAGGCCGAGCGGATAGGTCAGGAACACCGCGAGCAGCCCGATCGCGGGCGCCAGGCACATCACGATCAGGAACGGCTTGTAGTCGAACAGCCGCACCAGCCAGGACGGCTGCCGCTGCGCCAGGGCTTGGGAGGAAAGGGTGGTCACGGACATTAGTGTGTTGTCCTGTTCTAATCTTTACACCACGTCGTCAGCGAAGCGACGAAGCAATCCAGGCTGTCGAGCGGGGACGGACTGGATCGCTTCGCTTCGCTCGCAATGACGATCTCTACTTTTGCCGCCGGAAGTACCGCTTGCAGCGTTGCTCGGCTTCCGCGGCGGCGGCCTCCGGCGTGGCGGCACTGGTTGCAACGGACGCGCACATCTGGATCAGCACGTAGTCGGCGCTGACGGCTCCGGTCGCCGTCGAGATCGGGCCTTTGTAGCCGTCATAGTAAGTGCTGTTCATCGTGTCCTTGAAGATCGAGACCTTGGGATCGCCTTTCCAGACGGCGGCTTCGGCATAGGCCGCCAGCGGCTGCGACCAATACCCGGAATTGGCGTTGAGCCAGGGCTCGTACTGGTCCTTCTCCAGCATGTATTGCAGGAAGGCCTTCGCGGCGTTGGGGTACGGGCTGTGCTTGAACACCATGGCGTTCAGCGTCAGACCCGCCATCGGCGAGACCTTGGCCAGGCCCTTGGGCAGAAGCTGATGTTCGCTGTCGTCGGCGATCGCCTTGGTCGCCGGGTCGTTCTTGAGCGAGAAATACAGCGAGACGCCGTTGGCCGTCAGCGAGATCTCCTGCGAGGAATAGGCCCGGTTGTTGCTGACGTCATTCCATGACGGCGTGCCGGCGATGAAGGTCGGGTAGATCTGCTTGACCCAGTTCAGCGCGGCGATGGTCTCCTTGCTGTTGATGATGACGTTGCCTTCCTCGTCGAGCAGGGAGGCGTTGTGCGACCACAGCGCCCAGTTGGCGAAGCCGTTGCCGTCGCCCTTGGCGTTGCCGAGCGCGAAGCCAGCCGGTTTCCCGGCCTTGTGCAGCTTCTGGGACAGGTCGAGGATGCCGGCATGGTCCTCCGGCACCTTGTCGAAGCCGACCGATTGCAGGATCGACTTGCGGTAGATCAGGGGCCCCGCGGTTGCACCGAACGGCAGGCCGATCCAGGCGTCGCTCTTGTTCTTCTTGCCGTAGCGCTGTGCCAGCGGCAGCCAGCCGCCATACTTCTTGCCGACATAGTCGGCGACGTCGGTCAGCTCGATCAGCTTGTCGATATAGATGTGCGGTGCATCGGAGAAGCCGATGATGATGTCGGGGCCGGCGCCGGAATTGGCGGTGACCGCGGTCTGCTGGTTGATGTCCTCCCAGCCGACGAAATCGACCTTGACCTCGACGCCGGTCTCCTTGGTGAATTTCGTCGCATTGGCGCGGAACACGTCTTCGTCGGCCTGGACGAAGCGGACTGGCCGCAGCATACGCAGGGTTGCGCCCTTTTCGATCGCCAGCTTCGGTGCGGGGACGTCCGCGGCCTTGATCGCGGATTGGGCATTCGCCGGAGTACCGGCGGCGAGGGCCGCAGCGGACAGGCCCAGCGCCAAGGCGTCACGACGTGTGATGTCGTTCCTCATCAGTACCTCCCTATGATGTTTTCCCTTCCCGGCGTTGATCGCCGGTGAAGGGTCGTCCGGTCCGGCGCTTTTGCGCCGGCCGCCTAGCTGTTCGGCCCGCGATCCATGCTGACGGGTTGCCAGCGGCGGAGCGCGGTCGTCTGCAGCACCGACGGATTGACGCAGCTTACCGGCCACATGCCCTGAAGCACCAGTGACAATTCGTAGCCCACCCGGCGCTTGCGCGCTTCGTCGAACCGTGCCGAGGCCGAGGCGACGTGGGCGGTCAGGGTGACATTCTCCATGCTCAAAAGCGGATTGTTGTGCGAGGGCGGTTCCTTCTCCAACACGTCGAGGGCGGCGTGGGCGATCCAGCCCTCCTGCAGCGCCTTGATCAGGCTCTCTTCGTCCACGGTGGCGCCGCGCCCGGTGTTGATGAAGATCGAGCCCTTCTTCATCTGCCGAAAGTGCTTCTCGGTCAGCATGTGATGCACCTCGGGCCTTGCCGGGGCATGCATCGAGACGAAGTCGGATTGCGACAGCACCTCGTTCAGCGTCGCCGGGATCACGCCGTGGTCCCACATCAGCGTTTCCTGGATGAAGGGATCGTAGGCCATCATGCGCAGGCCGAACGGTGCCGCGCGTTTCGCAACCGCACGCGCGACGCGGCCGAACGAGACGAAGCCGAGCGTCTGGCCCATCAGCCTGGGGACTTTGAGCAGTGCCGGCCGGCCCTCGGCCCAGCGGCCGCTGCGCACCATGCGGTCCTGCTCGACCAGGCGGCGGAAGCCGGCGAGCAGCAGCATCATGGCGTGATCGGCGACCTCCTCGATGAAGGTGTCGGGGATGTTGGTGACCGGAATGCCGCGCGCAGTGGCAGCCTTGACGTCGACGCTGTCGACGCCGACCGAGCCGAGCGTGATGACCTTGCAGCTCTGCAAGCCGTCGATGATGGTCTTGGTGATGGGGATGCCCTTGGCATAGATGGCGTCCGCGGTCTTCGCGGCGGCGATGAACCCGGCCTCGTCGGCGGGGGCCTCGATGATCTCGGCGTCGATCGGATCGAGCGCCTCGCGCTCATAGGAATAGTCGCTGCCCGCGACGGTGAAGCTCGCGCCCTTCGGCGTCACCACCCTGTATTTCGGCATTTCCTCGCTCCCGATTTGGGTTGTCGGTTCTTGTTGCGACCCGTCCCCTTGGGGCGGGCCTTTGCGTCTTTTACGCGAAATCGAGGTCGATGCGTACAATCGCCGGTTGCCGTTGCGGCGATTTATTTAGCCGTTCGGGCGTCTTGTCCGGGCTTCTACGGAGCCGCCCGTAACGCCTTGATAAGGGGTCACGCACTAAAAGTTGAATGAATTTCGATCGATTCACATGCGTGCCCGTATCCCTTTTATTGCCGGAGCTATCCCCGTGAAATTGAGCAATCTGAAGATCGCCTCCAAGCTCGGCATCCTTGTCGGCGTTACGCTGTTAGGCCTCTGCATCTCCGGTGTACTTGCCGGCTATCTGATGAAGCAGGAGATGGTGAATGCCCGCATCGATCAAGCCAAGTCGATCGTCGATATGGGCCGCAACTATGCCCTCGCCCTCAAAAAGCGGGTCGATGCCGGCGAGATGACAAAGGACGCGGCGCTGGCCGACCTTCGCCGCTACGGCAATTCGATGACCTATGACAACGGCTCGGGCTACCTCTTCGGCACGTCCTATGACGGCATCACCCAGCTCGCGCCTGATCCGAAACAGATCGGCGCCAACCGGATGGACGTCGTGACCAACGGCCGCAAGCTGTCTGTTGAGCTGATGGACGGCGTCAAGGCCAACGGCTCGATCCTTTTGTATTATGAATATGCGAAGCCGGGCCAGGCGGCGCTGATCCGCAAGATCGGATACGCCGTCGCCGTCCCCGGTTTCGACATGTATCTCGGAACCGGCGCCTATCTCGACGACATCGACGCCAAGATGGGTCCGGTCTACTGGCTGCTTGGCCTCGCCATGCTCGGCATCGTCATCGTCGCCGGCAGCGTTGCCTGGCTGATCGGCCGCGGCATCAGCCGTCCGCTCGCGCTGCTCGGCACCCGCATGAAGGAACTCGCCGACGGCAAGCTCGAGGGCGACATTCCCGGCGTCGGCCGCGGCGACGAGGTCGGCGCGATGGCTTCCACCGTCCAGATCTTCAAGGACAACGCGGTCCGCATCCGCGACCTCGAAAAGACCGAAGCCGATGCCCAGGAGCGCGTCGCGGCGGAACGTCGCCGCGCGATGGAGGGTATCGCCAGCGACTTCGAACGCAGCGTCAACGGCATCGTCCGCTCGGTCTCCTCGGCCGCGGCCGGCATGCAGACGACGGCGCAGTCGATGACCGCAACCGCCAGCGACGCCTCCTCGCGCGCGGCCACGGTGGGAGCCGCCTCGCAAAAGGCCTCCGGCAATGTCGGCACGGTCGCGGCGGCCGCCGAAGAGCTGTCGAGCTCGGTTGCGGAAATCTCCCGCCAGGTCACCCGCTCGACCGAAGTGGCGAGCCGCGCCGTCAGCGACGCCGAGCGTACCAACGCCACCGTGCAGGTGCTCTCGACCGGCGCCGAGAAGATCGGCGAAGTCGTCAAGCTGATCCATTCGATCGCCGCGCAGACCAATTTGCTCGCGCTCAACGCCACCATCGAGGCGGCACGCGCCGGTGAATCCGGACGCGGATTCGCGGTCGTCGCCTCCGAGGTCAAGGCGTTGGCCAATCAGACCGCCAAGGCGACCGAGGAGATCTCCGCGCAGGTCGCGGCGATGCAGACCTCGACGAGCGACGCGGTCACGGCCATCTCCGGCATCACCCAGACCATCGCCGAGATGAGCGAGATCACCGCGGGCATTTCCGCATCGATCGAACAGCAGGGCGAGGCGACCCGCGAGATCGCCCGCAACATCCAGTCGGTTGCGGCCGGTTCGAACGAGATCAACGCCAATATCGGCAGCGTCACCTCGGCCGCGGAAGCGACCGGCTCTGCCGCCACCGACGTGCTCACCAACGCGCGCGAGCTGGACAGCCAGTCCGGCGCGTTGCGCACCGCCGTCGACGGCTTCCTCGCCAAGGTGCGTGCGGCGTAAGGCCTCCACAGTCTCGTGCCCCGGACGCAGCGCAGCGCTTCTTCAGCGGTGCGCTGCTGAGCCGGGGCCCCTGTCGCGGTAGGCTGGGTCCCGGCTCTGCGCAGCAGCGCTACGCGCTGCAGCGCGTCCGGGACACGAGAGATCTCACTGCTTCTCGATCTTCGCGTTCGTGATCAGCTTCTCCCACAGCACCAGCTGTTCGTTCACGAACGTGCCGAGCTGTTCCGGCGTGCCCGAGAACGCGTCCATGCCGAGGGTGGCGAGCTGAGCCTTCATCTCCGGCTTCTCGACGATCTTCCGGATCTCGGCATTGAGCCGGGTCACGATCTCTTTCGGCAGGCCGGCGGGGCCGAAATAGCCCTGCCAGGACGAGATGTCGAAATCCGGCACGCCGGCCTCCTGCATCGAGGGCAGGTTCGGCACCAATGGCGAGCGGTCCTTGGTGGTGACGGCGAGCGCGCGCAGTGCGTTGCCGTTGACGTGGGGAAGGCCGGTCAGGATGTCGACGAACATCATCGAGACGCGGCCGCCCATGACGTCGTTGAGCGCCGGCGGCGAGCTCTTGTAGGGCACGTGCAGCAGGTCGAGCCCGGCATTGTGCGCAAAGGTCGCACCTGAGACGATCGCGGAGGACGATCCCGAGGCGTAGCTCAGCTTGCCCGGATTGGCCTTGCCGTAGGCGACCAGCTCGGCGACGGTCTTGGCCGGCACTTCCGGATTGACGACCAGCATGAAGGGCAGGTCGCCGGTGCGTGCGATCGGGGTGAAGTCCTTGACCGGATCGTAAGTGAGACTCTTGAGCAGATAGGGATTGGCCGAATGCGTGGTGTTGGTGGTTACCAGCAGCGTGTAGCCGTCGGGGGCGGCCTTGGCGACATAACTTGCGGCGAGCATGCCGTTGGCGCCCGCCTTGTTCTCGATGATGATGCCGACGCCGAGCGCCTGCGACAGATGCTGCGAGATCAGCCGTGTCGTCGTGTCGGTGCCGCTGCCGGCGGCAAACGGCAGCACCAGCGTGATATTGCGGCTCGGCCAGGTATCGGCTTGCGCAGTAGATGCGGCGGCGAGGCACAATGCGGCCGCACCGGCGGTCCGCAGGTTTCGAATCAGCCCTGAAATCATCTTGAGACGTTCCCTCTTTTTCGTTGGCGGGGAACCTAGCGTCTCTTCATTGAAATCGGAAGACGCGAGTTGTCTCGTGCCCAGGGCGCGGTGCATCGTCCGCCGCGCGGAATTACTTCACGGCCGAACCCTGGCGCGATGCGATCACGACGCCGGCGAGCACCAGCGCGTAGCCGATCAAGTGGAACGGCTGCAGCTTTTCGCCGAGCAGCAGGATCGCCATCGCCGAGCCGAACACCGGCACGAGGTGGAAGAACGGCGCGGCGCGGTTCGGGCCGATCAGCGCGACGCCGCGGTTGAAGAACAGATAAGCCAGCGTCGAGGGAAAGATCAGGATGTAGCCGAGCGTCGCCAGCGTGATCCCGTCGAATTGCAGCACGCGGCCGCTCGCCGCCTCCCAGATCGCGGCGGGGATCAGCATCGTCGCGCCGCAGCAGGTGGTGAAGGACAGGAACGAGAGCTGGTGGATCTTGGGCCGGCGCGGGATGAAGGCCGAGTAGATCCCGAATGCCACCAGCGAGGAGGCGAACATGATGTCGCCCCTGTTGAAGCTGATGCTCGCGAGCGCGGCGAGATCGCCGCGCAGGATGATGATCAGCACCCCGAGAAGCGAGATCGCGATGCCGGCGAACTGGGCCCCCGTCAGCCGGACCCCGAACAGCACCAGCGACCACAGCGCCACGAACAGGGGGCCGGCCGACTGGATCAGCAGCGCGTTCAGCGCCTCCGTATATTGCATCGCCCAGTACGAGATCGCATTGTTGAAGGCAAAGCCCACCAGCGACAGGAACAGCATCAGCGGCAGGCTGTTGCGCAGGGCAGGCCAATCGCGCTTGAGATGCGGCCAGGCGAACGGCAACAGGATCAGGAAAACGCCGAACCAGCGGATCGTGGTCACCGTCAGCGGCGGCACATGCGCACCGACATGGCGCGCGAGCACGATGTTGCCGGCCCAGAACAGCGAGCTCAGGCTGAGCAGAAGATAAGGCTGGTTGTTGAGCCAGCTGGCCGGACTGGAGGCCGGTGGCGCGGGTGAAGCGGTCGTCATTGGCGTTGCATACGAGCTTGCGCCGGATCGGCGTCGTGGCACAAGTCACGCGGCCGCAATGCTACAATGCAGGCAAACCCCGAGGAGGCGCCTTTGCCGGTCAATATGTTGAACATCGCGGGCCTGGAACGGCTCGATCCGCAGGCACCGGTGGTGATGCTGAACCTGATGCGTTTCCACGCCCGCTCGCGCGACGGCGACGGATCCGGCTGGGACGCCTATTTGCGCTACAGCGCCGTCACCGTGCCGATGATCAAGGCGCGCGGCGGCACCTTGCTCTGGACCGGGGAGGCCAAGGCCGTCGCACTGGGACCGCACGCCGGCAGCGACTGGGATTTCGTCGCGCTGGTCCATTACCCCACCGTCACGGCTTTTTTGGACATGATGACGTCGGAGGCCTACGAGCGCGAAGCCGACCCGCATCGGGTCAACGGCTGCGCCGAACACCTGATCATCGCGACGAGCGAGGCGTACAGCAAGTTCAGCCTCGGCTGACACTGCCGGCTGAACCGGCCGGCTTGCTACCGAGGCGCGCGTTGAAGCCGTGTTCTGCAACCTTTTCGACGCAGCCTCCGCGCCGTCATGCGCCAAAATGTGAACTATTCGATTGCGTGGGGAGGCCAAAGATGGTGCCTTTGGCATGCATGTCGGGGCATTGCGGGCCCGGCATGAGGCGTTACGATGCTGCTGCTGCCTCCCGGTCGATGATTGTTTCGTAGGGGATCAGATGCTTTGTGAGCGATGCGGCGGGGACAATCCGGCGACAAATCGCTTCTGTCACGGTTGCGGCGCCGCTCTGCCGATGGCGTGTCACGCGTGCAATCATCTCAGCCCGCCCGGCTCGGGCTTCTGCGGGGCCTGCGGTGCAGCCCTGAATGCTGCGAGCAGGCTCGTCGCGGCCCCGGCCCCGCGGCCGGTTCGTGGCGAGCTGAAACAGGTGACGGTGCTGTTCGCCGATCTCGTCAGCTCGACCGAGATCGTTGCCGGCCTGACCGCCGAAGATGCCATGCAGCGCCTCAAGCCGGCGCTCGACGCCATGTGCGACGCCGTGGAGCGGTTCGAGGGCACGGTGGTTCGTACGCTAGGCGACGGCATCCTCGCCTTCTTCGGCGCGCCACGCGCGCAGGAGGGACACGCTCTGTTGGCCTGCGAGGCCGCGCTGGCGATCCGGGACACGTTTCGCCTGCGCGATGATGTCATGTCAGTGCGCGTCGGCCTGCATTCCGGAGAGATCGTCGCGGATGCTCCGCTCGTCGACACGGTCACCGAGCACGGCGCTTACGGCCTCACCATTCATCTCGCAAGCCGGCTGCCGGCCAAGGCGGAGCCGAACGAGATCTGCCTGACCGACGAGACCTATCGACTGGCGCGCTCGTTCTGCGAGGTCGGTCCGCTCGGCCGTCACCGCCTGCGCGGAGTGCCGGAGCCGATCGAGCTCTATCTTCTGAAGAACCTCAAGCCGGCGGTCGCCAGCCAGCAATTCCGGGGGGTCGCCCTGGCGACGTTCCGCGGGCGCGAACGGGAGATGACCCTGCTTCAGCGGACCCTGGCGGCGGTCGAGACCGGCGGCTCCTGCGTCACTGGCATCGTCGGTCCGCCCGGCACCGGCAAGAGTCGGATATGCTATGAATTCGCGGAATGGTGCCGCGCGCGTCTCATCCCGGTGTTCGAGGCTCGCGCGCAGCCCTATGGCGCGGCGACGCCGCTGCAGCCGGTGTTGGAGTTCTTACGGTCGACCTATTTCAACGTCTCGCCGGACGACGAGCCCGATCTGGCGGTGAAGCAGATCGCCACGCGCCTGGCCGAGTTGGGCTCGACCTTCGAGGCGGACCTCTGGCTGGTCTGTGACTTCCTCGGGATCAGGCACGGCCAAGGACCGCCGTCCTGGCTCAGTCCACGCGCCCGCAACGTTCGCCTGCTCGACATCGTTCGGCACATGGTTCGCCAACGCGGTGCGTCTGCGTCGGTGATTATCATCGAGGATCTGCATTGGCTCGATCAGGCCAGCGAGGAGTTCGTCGCAACGCTCGTCGATGCGGTGATTTCCACCAAGACGGCGCTGATCGTGAACTTCCGGCCGGCGTATTTCGCACCTTGGATGCGCGGGCCGCTGTACCAGCAGATCGAGCTCGCCGAGCTGTCGCCGACGGATACGGACGATCTCGTCGACGAGCTGCTCGGCCCGCGAGACGAGCTTCTCGACGTGCGCCGGCGCGTCGCCGAGCGCAGCGGCGGCAATCCGTTCTTCGCCGAGGAACTGATCCGTTCCTTGGTCGAGCATTTGGTCATCGTCGGCGAGCAGGGCGGTTACCGGCGCGGCATCTCCGGCGCCGCCGACGTGTTGCCCCCGACGGTGCAGGCCGTCATCGGCGCGCGGATCGATCGACTGGCGCCCGGCGATCGCGATCTCCTGCACACGGCGGCGATCATCGGCAAGGAGTTTCAGCTCGCGGTGCTGCAGAGTGTCGCCAGCCTGCCTGCGGCCGAGCTCGAAGCGACGCTGGCCCGGCTCTGTTCCGGCGAAATGCTGCAGGTGCGCAGCGGCAAGGATGGCCAGGACTACAGCTTCCGTCACCCGTTGATACAGGAGATCGCCTATTCGACCCAGCTCCGCGCGCGGCGCGGCCTCCTGCACGCGCGCGTGGCGCGCGCGATCGAGCAATATTACCCCGAGAGGCTCGACGAATTCGCAGCGCTTCTGGCACATCATTTCGAGCAGGCCGGCGAGCTTGATGCCGCCGCCGAATTTGCGGCGCGGGCCGCGCGCTGGATCGGCTCGACCAATCCGGCGGAAGCGATCCGGCATTGGCACAAGGTCCGCGCGCTGAAGGCGGGACAGGAGCGCAGCCCTGCGGGCGATGCACTCAGGATCGCGGCCAGCAGCCAGATCGCATGGCTGGGTTGGCGCGAAGGCATGACGTCGGAGGATGCCAAGCCCTTCATCCAGGAAGCGCTGGAATGGGCGCATGACATCGATGATTCCATGATCCCGCTTCTGCTGTTCGTCGAAGGTCGAATTGCGGGTGCGAGTGGGGGGCAAGCTGATGCCTATGTCGACGCCGTCAAGGAAGCGCTGGCGCTGACTGAAACGCGTCAGCTCACCAGCCGCGCCGCGACGCTCAATGCCTCGCTCAGCCAGGCCTACGGCTGGGCCGGGCTCTTGCGCGAAGCGCTCGCGGCGAGCGATGCGGCGCTCGCGGGCGCTCCCGGCATCACCGACTTCGAGCACCAGTTTCTCGGCTACAATGTCGAACATTGGATTCTCAGCCTGCGCGGACGGATCCTGGTTCGGCTCGGTCGTTTCGACGAGGCTAGGCTCTGCTTCGATCGCATCCTCGCCATCGATCCGACGCTGATCGACCCGACCGTTCAGTTCATCGCCAATCTCGGCTATGTCGATCTCGCCTGGTGCCTGGACGATTCCGGGATGGCCTCGAGCCATGCCTGGCGCGTGACCGAGCTGGCGGCGCGCCAGTCCAGCCCGTATCTGCGCGCCTATTCGCTGGCCTGCATCGGCACCGCCCAGGGCATCGCCCAGAACTATCCGGCGGCCATCCCGTCGTTGACCGAGGGCGTCGAGTTCGTGCGCAGTGCGCGCGTCGCCATGGAGATCGAGCCGGAGATGCTCGCAAGCATTGCGGACTATCAGCTCTGTTCCGGCGCCCGCGCCGCGGCCGTCGACAAGGCACGGGAAGCGATCCGCGTCGCCCAGGAACGGCATGCCCGCCTGCCGGAATGCCGTGCCACCATCACGCTCGCCGCAGCGCTTGCGGCCGGCAACGAGCCGGAGCACCTCGGCGAGGTGGCCCGCCTGGTCGAGCAGGCCGAGCGCCTGATCGATCTGACCGGCGCCGCCATCTACGGGCGGCTGCTCGAGCAAATGCGGCGGCGGCTGTCGGTTGGCGCGTGAGGGCTACAGTTTCCGCACGATCAGCGTGAACTCCATCAATCCATAGCCGTCACGTACCTCGGCTGTCGCATTGAAGCGGGCGGCGCAGTGCCGCGCCCACGAGGCGGTGTCGGTGGTGTAGAGGCCCTCGCGTCCGGCCGTCCCTGGGGCACGTTTCATGAAGTTGACGGCGAAGCCGCGCGTGGTGGTGCGATGGAGGTCGTCGAGGCTCGCCGCGATGAAGTGCTCCCAATCCTGCCGCGTCTGCTCCCGCGCGACGTTGAAGATGCCGCTCGCGACCGCATAGTCGGCCGTCCGCGGACTGGCATGACCGAGGACGAAGTCGGCCGCGTTGCGGTCCCGCCACTTCTGCCGGGCACGCTGCACCATCGCACGGGAGAGGTCGATGCCGAGATAGTCGATCGCGCAGCCGCGATGCCGGCGGTCGAGATACGCGATGAGGGCGCCATAGCCGCAGCCGTAATCGTTCAGCGAGAAGGACGACGTGAAATCGCACAGTTTCAGCAACTGGACGAAGCGCATCTCCTGCGTGGCCTGGCAGGTCCAGTCGACGCCGTTGGGCGTCGCACCGAAGCGCGCGACCTTGGCCGAATAATAGGCGGCGATGTCGCTGTAGACGTGGGCGAGCGCTCCGCCGCCCGAACGGGCAGGCTCGCTTGCGGCAGCGCGCACCGGTCCGGCCTATTTCTTCTTGGACTTCTTCTTATCCTTGCCCGCGGGCGGGACTTTGGGCGCCATCGGCACCGAGATCGTGAGATAGGTCCGGTCGATGTAGAAGATCGGGGTGTCTTCGCGAACGACGACCTTGAGGCCGTAGCCGGCGCTATCCCGGGAGTCATGCGCCTTCATGAAGCACGGCAGCGGTGACTTGCGCCCGAAGTTCTTGATCAGCGCGTTCACGATGCGCTGGTCGCCGGTTTCGCCGTCCTGGTCCGACGGCACCTTGGCGAGCCAGGTCAGCACATTGTACCAACGGTTCTTCGCGCGGTTGTTGCCGAGGCCTCCCAACCCGAGCAGCTTCGCGCTCTCGACGAATGGCCGCCCTTCCTGGAAGATGCTGAACTCCTCCTGCAGGGCCTTGATCTCGGACACGCCACCCGCGTCGAATTCGACGTCTCTCTGCTCGGGACCAAATCTCAAATTGAACAGATCAAAAAGCGGACCGATATAGATATCGTCCTCAGCCATCAACGCGCCCATACCACTCTCCCTGACAATCAGAGCTGGGTTATCGGATTGGAAGTCAGCAATGAGGATATTGAACCTTGATCCCGGGCAAATTGCAAGGAAGCTGAGGCAGCAAGGCCGGTGCGCCGCGCACAATGCGCGCTTGGAGCCGCCGTTCAGCCCGCCTGCTTCCGTGACGCGACGAACACGCCCGACAGCACCAGCGCAAACCCGATGAAGTGGAACGCCTGCGGGTGTTCGCCCAGGAATGCCATCGCCATGATCGAGCCGAACACCGGCACGACATGGAAGAACGGCGCGGCGCGGTTGGCGCCGATCAGGCGGACGCCGCGATTGAAGCAGAGATAGGCCAGCGTCGAGGGGAAAACCGCGACGTAGAACAGCGTCAAGAGGTTCGGCCCGTCGAGCTTCATGACCGGGCGCGCGGACAATTCCCAGATCTCGAGCGGAATGAGACAGGCCGCGCCGACCCCGAAGGTGAAGGCGAGGAACGACAGGCCGTGCATCGGCGGCCGTTTCAGCGTCAGCACCGAATACAGCGCGAAGATGATAAGCGCGACGATGAAGATGAGATCGCCCTTGTTGAACGCGATATTCGACAGCGTGGTGAAATCGCCGTGCAGCAGGATGGTCAGCACGCCGCACATCGAGAGAGCCACGCCGAACGCCTGCGCCGCGGTGAGCCTGACGCCGAGGATGGCCAGCGACCACAGCGCCACGATCAGCGGCGCGGCCGATTGCAGCAGCAGCGTGTTGAGTGCCTGGGTATGCTCCAGCGCCCAATATTGCAGCGTGTTGAAGGCGCCGATGCCGGTGATCGAGAGCGTGATCATCAGGCCGAGCCTGCCGCGGATCGCGGGCCAGTCCTGGGCAAGGTGTTTCCAGGCGAACGGCAGCACCAGCAGGAAGGCGAAAAACCAGCGCAGGAACGACAGCGTCACCGGCGGGATGTGGCCGGCGGCGAGCCGCCCGACGATGGCGTTGCCGGCCCAGCACAGCGCGGTGATGCAAAGCAGCAGATAAGGCTGGTTGGCGATCCAGCCGTGGCCGGATGTTTCGGTGCTCGTGGTCTGGCCGGTGGCGGACATTGTGATTGTTATGGTCCCGCGTCGAGTGCGCCGAGACCCCGGCCCGGGTCGATCCGGGCCGGCTGATCGCCCGGCCTCGCTCAAAGACACGGAAATGCGCCCGATATCAATGGTGCGAGGCGCATCGCGACCATGCGCAGTGCGATGCGGCCGGAACCGCGCTCAGTCCTTTCGTCCGGTGCGGATCGCAAACGGCTTCAGCGACTCGGCGCAGGCGAGGTAGACGACGACCAGAAGCACGATGCCGGCCATCATGATCGGCGGCGGCGTGACGAAGCCGAACCAGGCGCCGACCGGCGTGAACGGCACCACCATCGCGACCAGAAGGGCAACCAGCGAGGAGGCGGACAGCAACGGATCCGGCCAGTTGCGCCATGGCCGCCCATTGGTTCGGATGACGAAGATGACCAGGATCTGGGTCGCCATGGATTCGATGAACCAGGCGGTGCGGAATTCCTCCGGGGAGGCCTTGAACAGATAGAGCAGGGCGCCAAAGGTCAGGAAGTCGAACACCGACGACAGCGGCCCCATGATCGCGGCGAAGCGCGCCAGCCGCCTCATGCTCCACACCTGCGGCTGCGCGGTTGCTGCGGGTGAGACCTGGTCGAAGGGAATGCCGAGCTCGGAAAGGTCGTAGAGCAGATTGTTGAGCAGGATCTGCGTCGGCAGCATCGGCAGGAACGGCAGCGCAATCGAGGCGATCGCCATCGACAGCATGTTGCCGAAATTGGAGCTCGCGCCCATGCGGACATATTTCAGGATGTTCGCGAAGGTACGCCGTCCCTCCTCGACGCCGTCGGCGACCACTTCGAGGTCGGATGCGAGCAGGATGATGTCGGCGGCGGCCTGCGCCACGCCGCTTGCGCCGTCGACCGACAGGCCGATATCGGCGGCCTTCAGCGCCGGAGCGTCGTTGATGCCGTCGCCGAGGAAGCCGACCACCGCGCGGCTTGCCTGCAGCGCTTTCACGATGCGGGACTTCTGGTCGGGTGCGAGCCGGCCATAAGCATCGGTCGATTGCACCTGTACGGCCAGCGCGTCATCGCTGAGTTCGGCGATGTCGGCACCCGACAGCACGCGGTCGGCGTTCAGTCCGACCAGGCCGGCGAGCCGCTTCACCACCACGGGATCGTCACCCGACAGGATCTTCAGCGTGACGCCGCTCGCCGCGAGCCGGGCAATGGCGGCCGCGGCCGTCGGCTTCGGCGGGTCGGCGAAGGCGCAAAGACCCTCGAAGACGAGATCGGTCTCGTCCTCGGTTTCGACCTCGCGCGTTGCGCCGGTCCAGGGGCGCGAAGCGATGGCGATGCAGCGCAGCCCCTCTGCCGCGAACTGATGCACGCGCGCGATGGCGGCCGTTCGCGCGTCGTCGTCCATCGCGCCGCTGCGCTGCGTCGTGCACAATTCCAGTACCGTCTCCGGCGCGCCCTTGACGATGAGCAATGCGCCTTCGGGACCGGTTGCGAGTACCGATCCCAGCCTGCGCGAGAAATCGAATGCCTGCCGGCCGGCAAGCGACCAGCCTTGTGAGGCGTTGGATTGGCCGGCGACCAGCGCCGCATCGAGCGAGCCGCGATCCCCGCCGAGTTCTGCGGCGATGGCGCCGAGCCGAGCCGCGCGGGCGTCGTCCTTGCCATCGGCATCGAGGCTTTTCGCCAGCGTGATCTCGGCCGAGGTCAGCGTGCCCGTCTTGTCCGTGCACAGGACCGTCATGGCGCCGAGGTCGTGGATCGCGGCGAGGCGTTTGACGATCACCTTGCGGCCGGCCATGCGCAATGCGCCACGCGACAGCGTCACCGTGGTGATCATCGGCAGCAATTCCGGGGTCAGCCCGACCGCCAGCGCGACCGAGAACAGCAGCGAGTCCATCACCGGGCGGCCGAACACGACGCGGACGGTGAGCACGACCAGCACCAGCGCCAGCGTGGCGCGCGCGATCACGAGGCCGAATTCGCGCAGGTCGCGTTCGAACGGCGAGGGCGTCTGGGCCTCGGCAAGCGCTGATGCGGCCGTTCCGAACACGGTGTCGCGACCGGTCCTGACCACGAGCGCGATCGCCTCTCCGGTCTGCGCCACGGCGCCGCGGAACAGCGCATTCGCTGTATCGTCGGGATCGGTGACCGCGCCGGCGCGCTTCTGCACCGGATAGGGCTCGCCGGTCAGCGCCGCCTCGCCGGCGGTGAACGCGGTGCTTTGAAGGATCAATGCATCCGCCGGGATGATGTCGCCGGCGCGCACGCGCAGGATGTCGCCGGGCACGACGTGATCGACGTCGATCTCGCGGAAGGTGCCGTCGCGCTTGACCTCGGCCTTCAGCGCCACCGAGCGGCGGAGGACTTCCGCGGCGCGGATCGCATGACCTTCCTGGACGGTGTCCAGCCCGATCGAGAGCGTCAGGATCAGGACGATGATGAGCCCGCCGATCTCGTCGCCGGTGAGCATCGAGACGATGCCGGCCACCAGCAGGATCAGCGACAGCGGCTCCAGCAGCCGGCGCAGGATTGCCCGCATCGCACCTTCGGTGCGCGCCGCCGCGTCGCTGTTCGGCCCGAAGCGGTCGAGGCGCCCGGAGGCGTCGGCCGCAGCCAGGCCTGCGAGCGTGCAGTCCAGTCGCCTACAAAGCTCATCGGGTGACAGGCGCCAGAAGTGGTTGTCGGCGTGCGCTGGACTGTCCGGCAAGCGGGTCTCCCATTTGAAGGCATCTTGCTGGGCCACGTGCCGCTAAATTCGGCGTAACGTGTTGACCTGCCGCAATCCGGGCTGCCGTGAGCGCGCTAGCTTCGCCGGCATGGTCGAGCAAGCAATGATCCTGCCGCAGCCCAAGCGCCGGTTTTCGGTCGCGTCGCTATGGTCGGGATGTCTCAGTCACAAATGGTTCATCCTCGCGGTCGTCGTCCTGCTCGGCCTCGGGGTCTGGCAAGGCGCGCGGACCATCCTGGGACCGGCGATCGTGGTCGATCAGGTCAAGCGCGGCCGCCTGATCGAGACGGTGGTGGCGAGCGGCCATGTCGAGACCCCGTTCCGGGTGGAGATCGGCAGCCAGCTCACCGGCACGGTGCAGGAGGTGCTGGTGCAGCAAGGCGAGAAGGTCACCAAGGACCAGCCGCTGATCTCGCTGGAATCGCGTGAGCTGAAGGCAAGCGTGGTGCAGGCGCAAGGCGCGGTGGCCCAGGCCGAGGCGCGCATCAGGCAGATCGAGGAATTGACGCGGCCCTCGGCCGACGAGGCGTTGACGCAGGCCAAGGCGACACTGCTCAACGCCCAGAAGACCTATGACCGCACGGCGCAGCTCGAACACAATGGCTATGCGACGCGGGCGGCGCTCGACGATGCGCAGAAGACGCTCGACGTCGCCCGCGCCCAGATGCGCTCGGCGCAATTTCAGGTCTACACGGCAAGCCCGGGCGGCAGCGACTATGTGATGGCCCAGACCCTGCTCAACCAGGCCCGCGCCAATCTCGACACTGCCGAATCCCGGCTCAATTACGCGACGATCGCCGCGCCCCGCGACGGCGTCCTGATCACGCGCAGCGTCGAACGCGGCACCGTGGTGCAGCCGGGCAAGGCGCTGCTGGTGCTTGCGCCGGCGGGCGACTCGCAACTCGTGCTGCAGATCGACGAACGCAATCTCGGCAAGATCGCGCTCGGGCAGAAGGCGCTCGCCTCCGCCGATGCCTATCCTGACCGGCGCTTTCCCGCCGTCATCACCTACATCAATCCGGGCGTCGACATTTCGCGCGCCTCGGTCGAAGTGAAGCTGACGGTCGCCGATCCCCCGGACTATCTGCGCCAGGACATGACGGTCTCGGTGGATATCGAGGTCGCCGCAAAGGACGATGCGCTGGTCCTGCCGCTGCGCTCGGTGCACGACGTCCTGTCGGGCGCCCCTTGGGTGCTCGGCATCAAGGACGGCCGCGCCAGCCAGCGACCGGTGAAGATCGGCCTGCGCGGCAACAGCCATGTCGAGATCACCGACGGCCTCGCCGCCGGCGACGTCGCGATCCCGCAGAATTCCGGCGTCCTGGCCGGGCAGCGCCTGCGGCCCGTGCTGCAATGAACCGCTGGCTGCCGTTCGAATGGACCATGGCGGTACGTTTCCTGCGCGAGGGCCGGCTGCAGACCATCTTCATCATCGGCGGCATCTCGATCGGCGTTGCCGTCATCGTCTTCATGTCGGCGATGCTCGCGGGGCTCCAGGCGAACTTCATCAAGCGCGTGCTGACCTCGCAGCCGCAAATCCAGCTGCTCGCGCCGGATCAGGTCGCCCGCCCCTTGCGCAAGGGCGCGGGCGAGCTCGAAGACGCGGTGGTGCAGCGCCCGAGCCAGCGGGTGATCTCGATCGATCAATGGCCGAAGATCGCGAGCCAGATGCGCGCGATGCCCGAGGTCACGGCGGTATCGCCGACCATCCTCGGCTCGGTGCTCGTGGTGCGCGGTGACGCCAGCCGTTCCGTCACGCTGTCCGGCGTCGAGCCGGATTCCTATTTCAAGATCGTCAAGGTGCCGGACTATGTCGTCGCCGGCGAGCCGCGCCTGACCAGCGAGGACATCATCATCGGCATCGAACTCGCCAAGGATCTCGGTGCCACCGTCGGCGACAAGCTCAACGTCCGCGCCGCCTCCGGCGCAACTCGCGTACTGACGATCTCGGGCCTCGTCGACCTCGGCAACAAAGGTGTCAACCAGCGCGTCGCCTATGCCGCGCTGCGGACCGCGCAATCGCTGCTCGGCATGATCGGCGGTGTCACCACCATCGACATCACGGTCAGCGACATCTACGCCGCCGAGGAGATCGCCCAGCGCATCCAGGCCGCCAACGCAGTCGAGGCCGACAGCTGGATCAAGACCAATGCGCAGTTCTTCTCCGCGGTACAGGCCCAGCAGAACACCAACACCCTGATCCGCCTGTTCGTCGGCCTGTCCGTCGCGTTCGGCATCGCGGCCGTGCTCGTCGTCTCGGTGATCCAGCGCTCCAAGGATATCGGCATCCTGCGCGCGATGGGTACCTCGCGGGGGCAGGTCCTGCGCGTGTTCCTGTTGCAGGGTGGGCTGCTCGGCTTTGTCGGTTCGCTGTTCGGCGCGGCGATGGGCGCGTTCGCGCTGGCCTATTGGCATTCGGTGGCCCGCCAGGCCGACGGCGCTGAACTGTTTCCGCTCATCATGGAGCGATCCCTGTTCATTTACACGGCATTGCTCGCCACCATCACCGGCCTCCTGGCCGCGATGGCGCCGGCTGTGCGCGCCGCGAAGCTCGATCCGGTGGTGGCGATCCGTGGCTAGCGAGATCCTGAAGCTCGAGAGCGTGTGCAAGGCCTACAATGTCGGCCTGCCGACCGAGACCGAGGTTCTGCACGACATCGACCTCAAGCTCGATCACGGCGAGTTCCTGGCGTTGATGGGCCCATCCGGCTCGGGCAAGAGCACGCTGCTCAACATCGTCGGCCTGCTCGACCGGCCGACGTCCGGTCGTCTCCTGATCAAGGGACAGGACACGGCCGCGCTCGGCGACGCTGAAATCACCCGGCTGCGCGGCCACACCATCGGGTTCATCTTCCAGTATCACCTTCTGATCTCGGCCTTCACGGCCCTCGAAAACGTCATGATGCCGATGTTGGTCGATCGCGGCTTTCCCGGTGCGGAGATCGAGGCGCGGGCGAACCGGCTGCTGGCACAGGTCGGGCTGGAGAAGTTCGCCGGCAACCTCGCCAACAACATGTCGGGCGGTCAGCAGCAGCGGGTGGCGGTGGCGCGCGCGCTCGCGATGAATCCCGATCTGGTTCTGGCGGACGAGCCGACCGGCAACCTCGACACCAAATCCGCCGATGCCGTGTTCGAACTCATGCGGCAGGTCAACCGCGACAGCGGCACGAGCTTCCTGCTCGTCACCCATAATATGGAGCTGGCGCGGCGCTGCGACCGCATCATCGAAGTGGTCGACGGCCGCATCCGGGCCTAAGCTCGCAAGATCGCGCCGGCAAGACGAAAATTAAGGGGATATCAAAGGCTTGGAGAGCGCCTTGCGCCCGAAAAAAGTCCCGTTCTTGCTTGCCTAGAGAGGCTGCTTCCTTTATCCGGTTGGGCTGCCTCGCGTGCGAACGGCCTCTGGCCGGGAATTGGGCTGGGCGCATCTAAATCTTCGAAGGATTACCCGCGAATGGCCAATGTTGTCGTCGTCGGCGCCCAGTGGGGCGACGAAGGAAAGGGCAAGATCGTCGACTGGTTGTCGGAGCAGGCGGACATCGTCGTCCGTTTCCAGGGCGGTCATAATGCCGGCCACACGCTGGTGATCAACGGCAAGACCTACAAGCTCGCGCTGCTGCCCTCGGGCGTGCTGCGCGACCAGAAGTTGTCGGTGATCGGCAATGGCGTGGTGTTCGATCCCGCCGCCTTCCTCGACGAGGTCACCAAGCTCAGGTCTCAGGGCGTCGCGGTCTCGCCGGAGAATTTGCGTGTCGCCGAGAACGTCACGCTGATCCTGCCGCTGCACCGCGAGCTCGATGCCCATCGCGAATCCGCCAATGCGGCGACTGCGATCGGCACCACCCGCCGCGGCATCGGGCCTGCCTATGAAGACAAGGTCGGCCGCCGCGCCATCCGCCTGATGGACCTCGCCGATCTCGACACGCTCCCGCACAAGATCGACCGGTTGCTTGCCCACCACAACGCACTGCGGCGCGGCCTCGGCCTGCCCGAATTCGACGGCAAGGTGATCTTGAAGGAGTTGAGCGCGCTGGCGCCGGAGCTGCTGCCCTATGCCGAGACGGTTTGGCGGCTGCTCGACATCAAGCGCCGCGAAG
This sequence comes from Bradyrhizobium amphicarpaeae, assembly GCF_002266435.3. Taxonomy (NCBI): domain Bacteria; kingdom Pseudomonadati; phylum Pseudomonadota; class Alphaproteobacteria; order Hyphomicrobiales; family Nitrobacteraceae; genus Bradyrhizobium; species Bradyrhizobium amphicarpaeae. The sequence goes on along the minus strand of NZ_CP029426.2, from coordinate 6,029,480 downwards.
GCAAGCGGATGCTGTTCGAGGGGGCGCAGGGCGCGCTGCTCGACGTCGACCACGGCACTTATCCCTACGTCACCTCGTCCAACACGGTGGCGGCGCAGGCGGCGACCGGCTCGGGCCTCGGCCCCGGTGCGGTCGGTTACGTGCTCGGCCTGTGCAAGGCCTACACCACCCGCGTCGGCCAGGGCCCGTTCCCGACCGAGCAGGACAACGAGACCGGCCGCCGGATCGGCGAACGCGGCCGCGAGTTCGGCACCAACACCGGCCGTCCGCGCCGCTGCGGCTGGTTCGACGCCGTGCTGGTCCGCCAGGCGGTCCGCACTTGCGGCATCAACGGCCTCGCGCTGACCAAGCTCGACATCCTCGACGGCTTCGACACCATCGAGGTCTGCACCGGCTACAAGCTGGACGGCAAGGAGATCGACCATTTCCCCGCCGGCGAGGGCGCCCAGGCCCGGGTCGAGCCGATCTACGAGACCATCGAGGGCTGGAAGGAGCCGACCGCCGGGGCGCGGTCCTGGGCCCAGCTGCCGGCCCAGGCCATCAAATATGTCCGTCGGATCGAGGAATTGGTGGGGTGCCCGGTCGCGCTGCTTTCCACCAGCCCCGAACGCGAAGATACTATCCTCGTGCAAAACCCGTTTGAGGCTTAACGATCTCTTACCAGGACGCGCGTATAATTGAGTTGAAATGGCTGATTACTATCCGCTGATCGCCCGCGCTATTGCCGCCCTGGACCCCAACGCTCCCGGCGAAAGCCGTCGCGCGCTCTATGAGCGGGCGCGCACGGCCCTGATCGCCCAGCTGCGCAGCGTGCAGCCGCCGCTCTCCGAATCCGAGATCACCCGCGAGCGGTTGTCGCTGGAGGAGGCCGTCCGCAAGGTCGAATCTGAGGCCGCCCAGCGCGCGCGCGAGGCCTCGCGCCCCGGTGGCGGCGCCCGCAGCGGCAGCAGCGGCGACGCCTTTCGCCGTGCCAGCACCCGAGCCGCCGAAGGTGCCCCGGCTGCGGCTGCGCCGGCCCCGCCGCGCACGCGTCCGGCCCCGCCACCGCCGCGCGCCGACCGTCCGTCCTTCAACGTCGATGACCAGAGCGAGGCCCCGCGCCCGCCGCGCGCTCCCCGTTTCGACGCCCCGCGCCAGCCGGGACCGTCCGCCCCGCCCCCGATGCCGGAGCCGGCGGCCGGACGCGATCGCGCCGGTGCGCGTCGTCCGCCCGATGTCGGACCTCCGCCGGCGCTGCCGCCGGCCCCGGGTGTGCGCGGCTTCCGCGACATCACGGCCGACGCCAACGATCTCGGCGGCGCGGCCGCGCAGGCCAGCCGTGCCGCCCGCCGCACCTATGCCAACGTGCCCTCGCCCTCGCCGGAATTCGACCGGCTCGAGCCGAGCCTGGAAAACCGCGCCGGCGAGCAGGACGCGCCCTATTCCTATGACGAGTCGATCGAGGAGGCCGAGCGCTACGCGCCGCAGCCGCCGTCGCCGCGTCCGCGCATCGCGCCCGAGCGCGACGCCAAGAAGCGCGCCCGCACCCGCTCCGCCTTTCCGTTCAAGAGCGCGATTGCCGTCGGCATCGTGCTGATCCTGGTCGGTGCCGGCATCCTCTGGGGCAAGCAGCTGGTCCAGACCGCGACCAGTTTGTTGAAATCCTCGCCGACCCAATTGGTGGAGGCGCCGAAGGATCCGTCGCAGCCGCAGAGCAAGCCCAAGATTCCCGATCGCGTCGGCCAGCCCTCGGCCAGCAACCAGCCGGTCGCGCCGGTGGCGCAGAAGGTCGTGCTCTATGACGAGGATCCGTCCGATCCGAAGGGCAAGCAATATGTCGGCTCGGTGGTCTGGCGGCTGGAGCCGATCAAGGCCTCGGGCGCCCAGAAGGCCGACGTCGCCGTGCGCGCCGACATCGAGATCCCCGATCGCAAGTTCAAGATGACGATGTCGTTCCGCCGCAACACCGATTCCTCGCTGCCGGCGAGCCACACCGCGGAGCTGACCTTCATCCTGCCGCCGGATTTCCCGGGCGGCAGCATTTCCAACGTGCCGGGCATCCTGATGAAGTCGAACGAGCAGGCGCGCGGTACGCCGCTCGCAGGCCTCGCGGTCAAGGTCACCGACGGCTTCTTCCTGGTCGGCCTGTCCAATGTCGACGCCGACCGTTCCCGCAACGTCCAGCTCCTGAAGGAGCGCTCGTGGTTCGACGTGCCGCTGGTCTATGCCAACCAGCGCCGCGCCATCATCGCCATCGAGAAGGGCGCCCCCGGCGAGCGCGCCTTCAACGACGCCTTCGCGCAGTGGGGCGATTAGGGTCGCTCTCTGTCATTCCGGGGCGTGCGTAGCACGGGCCCGGAATCCATCGTGCAGCGCGTGACGTAGGAGAATGGATTCCGGGCTCGCGCTTCGCGCGCCCCGGAATGACGTCGCGGATCCTACTGCGCCGCCGCTTCCCGCTTGCGCGATGTCGTGGCTGCGTGCTCGCGGTCCATTACGGCGCGGCAGCCGGGGCTGACCTCCGCTCGCTTCTGCACCATGCAGGCCCTGACTCTCGGAATGTCGGGGATCTCACTGGAGCACAGCCGCATCGCATCGCCGGTGCACATCTGCTGCGCTTCGGACGAGAAGGCGAGGCCGGGCGAGGTCTGGAGTGCGAACGCCGTGGCGGCGAAGGCGAACAGCGAAACGATGGTCCTGTAGCGTGTCATGAAGAATGCATCCCCGAGTTCCGTGGGTTGAACCACTTTGTTTTGGGGCGCCGCACGCGGCTTGATCTGCCGCATGTCACAGCCTTCACGCCGGGACCTCGATCCCGCATGTAGTCGCTCGATCTCTCGTGAATTTCGAATCGAAAAGTGCTGCGCCGCCCAGGGCGAAGTATGCGTCATTGTCAAAGAGCTGCAATGGGCGGCATGAAGGAAATTGCAATTGTTGCGTGGACGTCACGCAACAAGCCTGTTCACGCGATCAGATCAGTCGATCGGAGGATGCGCTCGCCTGTTCGACATCGCTCGCGCCGAGCGCGGCGGCGTGTTCCTCGACGGCCGTGACGCCCTTGGCCGTGAGCTCGAACAGGTCGCCGTCCTTCATCACGTAGCCGTCGGCGATCAGCTCGCCGATCTTGCCGTGGCGGTCGTCGGCGAAGGCAACGGACTGGCTGATGTCCCGGAGAATGGAGAGTTGTTCGTCGCGCAACATGTCTTCACGCTCCATTCGCCGGGACGGTGCCGGTCCTCACATGCCGTGGCTCTGAAACACCTTGTTGCAGGACTTCGAAAGCTTGGCGCGATTGGCCTGCAGGCATCCCTGGACGGCCATGTCGTTGCCGAGGTCCTTCCGGCAGAAGCGCTGTGCGTCGCGCGAGCAGGCCTTCTGCTCCTGCGGCGTGCCCATGTGGCCCTGCGCGAAAGCACGCGGCTCCGAGAGAACGGTGAGGGCTGCCAGCGTGATCGTCGCCAGGATAATTTTGCGGGCCATCGGCACTCCAATCTTGCAAAGTTGAATTCGGGTCCTGTCTGAACTCGTCGTCGTGCCACTTGTTCCCACCAAGGCCGAACCGCGCTATTCAAGGTTCCCGCGGCGCTGCTATAGTCAGCGAAGACGTGTGAGGGTGTTTGATGAAACGCTATCTGGTGTTTGCGCTGGTCGGCCCGTTCGTCGGCGGGTTCCTGCTGCTGCTGACGACGACCTACCAGTCCGGCTATTGGACCCAGACCAGTCTCGGCGAGGTCGGCAAGCTGTTCGCGGTGTTCTTCAAGACGCTGCAATACAGCTATCTGTTCGGCTTCCTGCCTTCGCTGATGATCGGCGCGATCGACGACATCCTGGTCCACATCAGGCGGATCGGACCGGGCTTGCGGATGCTCCTGGTCGGCCTGTTCGCCTTCGTGCTGGCCTCGCTCACCTATAGCTCGCGCGGGCCGGATTCGGGCGCGGTGCAGTTCATCCTGTACGGCCTGGTCGGGTTCGTGCCGGCGCTGATTTCGTCCTGGCTCGTGCATAAATACATCAAGGAGCCGCAGCCAATGGCGGCGCCGACCTGAGCGCGACGTTCGGGCGCGGCGCAGCAACTTCCGCCGCGTCCGCGCGTTCCCTGAAGGCCATGACCATGTCCGACGACGACATCCTTGCTCCACGCAGATCCCGTTCGGGACCCTCGCGCACGACCTCCGGCCCGGAGGCGCGCGGGCCGATCATCGACCAGGACGGCCGGGAAGTGCGCCCCGAAACGCTGGAGCAGGGCTTTCGCGAGTTCCGTTTCGAGCTTGGCAAGGACAATCCGTTCGCCGGGAGCCCGTTCGGCAATCTGACGCGCGAGCAGCGGATCGCGCGGCTCGAGGCGATCGCCAAGCTGCTCGACGTCGCCTTCATCCTGCCCGGCACCAACATCCGCTACGGCATCGACGGGTTGATCGGCCTGATCCCCGTCATCGGCGACATCATCACCACGGCGATCTCGCTGTGGCTGGTGCGCGAGGCCCGCGCGTTGGGCGCGCCCTGGTATGTCACGGCCCGCATGCTCGGCAACGTCGCGCTCGACGGCGTGGTCGGCTTGGTCCCGTTCGCAGGCGACGCTTTCGACGTCGTGTTTCGCGCCAACATGCGAAACGTGCGTCTGCTCCGCCGCTGGCTCGACAAGCAGCCGCGGATGTGAAGATTCTAGAATTTTCAGAAGTTGATCGAGCCCCTCTCCCGCAAGCGGGAGAGGGAGAATTAAGAAAGCAAAAAGCGCGACGGCCCTTGGACCATCGCGCTTTCAGCACACATCGAATGTTGGCGAAAAACTTACGCCGCGTCGGCGTCGGTCTCGGCGGCCACGGGCTCCGGCTTGCGGTGGCGCTCCAACGGGAAGGCTTCGCTCTCATAGAGTGAGCGGATGCCGTTCTGGTCGAAACGCGCTTCCTCGACCTGGAGATAGGCGCCGTTCAGCGAATCCGTCGGCAATTGCTCCATCGCGAACTGCACGGCTTCGGCCGCGGTGCCGAACCGGCGATAGGTGAAGCCTGCGCGCTTCTTCTTGCGGATCGCGGCGGGGAAGAGTTCGGCGGAGGTGTTGAAGTTGAACGGACGCAGTGGACGCATGGTCAAAGACCTCGTGATCTTCTCTGGGGCTTTAAGCGCGTGGGGTATGGGAGGGCAGGGGCCGCAACCGAGCGAGCCCGCCGCACATGCCATTTTCGTCCTCTAATATAGGCCGATTTGACAAAAATGCGACCCCCGCGATGGGAGATGATGAATCCGCGCATGGCAGCCCCGCGGACAAAATTAGTCCATTATTTTCAGTATCTTACATGGATTATAGTTTGCCGAGAAGCAGCAGGACTACCAGCACCACCAGGACGACGCCGCCGATCCCCATGCCGGAATGGCCCATGCCATAGCCGTAACCGCCCACGCGGCCGGACAGGCCGCCGAGCAGATAGATGATCACCAGGATGATCAGGACGGTCCCGAGTGACATGGCATCCTCCCTGGCGGCGCCAGATGCGATGATCGGCCGCACCGCCAGACAAGAAAAGCACATCACGCGGCCGGGTTCCATGAAGGAACCCGGCCCGTGCAACCTTATTTCGGCTCCAGCTTCAGCGCGGCCGAGTTGATGCAGTAGCGCAGCCCGGTCGGCCCGGGGCCGTCGGGGAAGACGTGGCCGAGATGGCCGCTGCATTTGGAGCAGAGCACCTCGGTGCGGATCATGCCGTGGCTGACGTCGCGCTCCTCGTCGACATGGCTCTCGACCGCGGGCTGGGTGAAGCTCGGCCAGCCGCAGCCGGAATCGAACTTGGCGTCGGATTCGAACAGCATGTTGCCGCAGCCGGCGCAGACATAGGTGCCGGCGCGGTGGTCGTGCTCGTACTCGCCCGAGAAGGGACGCTCGGTCGCCTTCTCACGCAGCACCGCGTACTGCATCGGCGACAATTCGCGCCGCCACTGCTCTTCGCTCTTGATGACCTTGTCGTCTGTGGTCTTCATTTTGGTGTCGGGCATGGGTCTCCCGTTTGTTTCGGTGATCTCGCGATCAGTTGGTGGCCTTGCTGGCACTCACCAGCGTCGGTTTCTCAATGTAGTTATCCGCGAACAGCTTTTTCAGGTTCTCGACCTTGGGCAGGTCGTTATAGGCGATGTAGGGCTGGTTCGGGTGCAGCGTCAGATAGTCCTGGTGGTAAGCCTCCGCCGGGTAGAACCCCTCCAGCGCGCCGACCTTGGTCACGATCGGCTTGCTGAAGACCTTGGCGCCGTTGAGCTGGGCGATATAGGCCTCCGCCACCTTCTTCTGCTCGTCCGAGGTGGTGAAGACGGCCGAACGATACTGCGTGCCGGTGTCGGGGCCCTGGCGGTTGAGCTGGGTCGGGTCGTGCGCCACCGAGAAGTAGATCTGGAGGATCTTGCCGTAGGAGATCTTCTTCGGATCGTACTTGATCTCGACAGCCTCGGCATGGCCGGTCCGGCCGGTCGAGACCGTCTGGTAGTCCGCGGTCGCCCTGGTGCCGCCGGCATAGCCGGAGACCGCGTTGACGACGCCCGCGGTGTGCTGGAACACGCCCTGCACGCCCCAGAAGCAGCCGCCGGCGATCACGGCGGTCTGGATCCCGCTCGCAGGTGCCGCATCCATGGCGGGGGCGGGGATCACGACCGCTTCCTCTGCGGCCCGGGACGGCATGGCGAAGGCGAGCCCGAGGGCGGTAGTTGCGGCGAGCAGGGACAACAGGACAGGTCGGCGCATGGCGGATCCTCTTTCGGAAGGTCTGACAGTCTAGGGCGGTCGGGGCCGGACGAACAGTTGCCCGGTGGCGTTTTCGCACCATCCGAGGTACGGACGCGGCCGCCTGTTGTTACGGCCGGACGGACACGAGTCCGTGAAATGAGCCGTGCGGGATGGCCGGGCGCCGGCGGCTTGGCGAAACAGGGAACTCCGCGCTAGATGAACCGGTGCGATCGATGATCGACTCAAGAAGACTCCGGCTGGAGCAGGCCTGACCCATGCTGCGCGTCGTTTCCCTGACCCTCGTCATCCTGGCCGCCGGATTGTTCAGCGCGGCCGCCGACCCGCAGGCCGACGATCTCACCCTCTGCCGCGACCGCCAGGCCGAGACCCAGGCCCGCGCGAGCGCCTGCGACAATCTGCTGAAGACCGACAAGCTCGGCGGCAAGGACAAGGCGATCGCGCTCTCCGTGCGCGGCAACACGCTGATCAACAAGCGCGATTACGACCGCGCGATCGAGACCCTGTCCATCGCGATCGATCTCGATCCTGATAACGTCATTGCCCTCAACCTGCGCGGCCTCGCCTATGAGCGCAAGGGCCAGGACGACCTCGCGATGGCGGACTACAACCTCGCTTTGCAGAAGCGCCCGGCCTACGGTGTCCCCTACAACAACAGGGGCGTCATCTACGCGCGCCGCGGCGCGCTGCAAAGCGCGCTCGACGATTTCAGCCTGTCGATCAAGTACACGCCGAAATTCCTGCTCGGATGGACCAATCGCGCCCGCGTACGCACGCTGATGAAGGATTTCGACGGCGCGATCGCCGATTTCGCCGAGGCCGAGAAGATCGACCCGGCCGCGCCGCAGATCGCCAGCAACCGCTGCATCACTTACGGCATGATGGGCAAGTTCGACCAGGCTTTTGCCGATTGCAACGGCCTGATCGAGCGGCAGCCGAAGAACGTGTACGCGATCAACAACCGCGCCGATGTCAGCATGATGAAGGGTGACCTCGATTCCGCGCTGAAGGATTACAACACGGCGATCCAGATCAATCCGAACAACATCCGCGCGCATTCCGGTCGCGGCCAGATCTACGAGCGGAGGAAAGATCTCGCGCAGGCGCGCGCCGACTACCGCGCTGCCGCCTATTCGCTGACGAAGTTCGACGAGCCCGACGTCGCGCGCGCCCGTGCCGTTGCGCAGGAGCGGCTCGCCGCGCTGACGCTGCAGGCGCCGACTGGGGCAACCGGGCGCCGCGTGGCGCTGGTGATCGGCAACGGCGCCTACAAGAACGTCCATGCCTTGCCCAATCCGCCGCGCGATGCCAAGCTGATCGCGAGCGTGCTGCGCGACGTCGGCTTCCAGACCGTGATTTCCGTCAGCGACCTCACCCGCGACAAGTTCTTCGACGCGTTGAAGGCCTTCGCGGAGGAAGCGGAGAAGGCCGACTGGGCCGTGGTCTATTACGCCGGCCACGGCTTCGAGATCGGCGGGGTGAACTATCTCGTTCCCGTCGACGCCAGGCTCGCCGCCGACAAGGACGCCGAGACGCAGGCGGTCGCGCTCGAGCAGGTGATCGCCGCGGTCGGTGCTGCGCGAAAAATGCGTCTCGTGGTCCTGGATGCCTGCCGCGACAATCCGTTCGCGCCCGCCATGCAGCGCACGCTGTCGCTGAAGCTGGTCGACAAGGGCTTCTCCAACATCGAGCCCGGCGCCGGCTTCATGGTGGTCTACGCCGCCAAGCACGGCGAGACCGCGATGGACGGCGACGGTGCCGCCAACAGCCCGTTCGCCACCGCGCTCGCCCGCGAGATCAAGCAGCCCCGCGTCGAGATCAGGAAACTGTTCGACATCATCCGCGACGACGTCTGGGCCGCGACGAAGCACGGGCAGCAGCCGTTCACCTACGGCTCGCCGCCGGGCAGGGAAGATTTTTATTTCGTGGCGGGGAAGTAGGGGGCCGCGTGAGACGCGATATCGGCACCCAATTCCCGGTGCCGTAGGGTGGGCAGAGCGAAGCGTGCCCACGCCTTGTTCTCATGGAGGGAAATGGTGGACACGGCGCGTTGCGCCTCTGCCCACCCTGCGGCAGCGTCACACGACGATGCTCAAGCGCTTCGCCGCCCGCGTGATGCCCGTGTACAGCCACCTCGCGCGGCTGTCCTGAAACGCAAAGCTCTCGTCGAACAGCACGACGTCGTCCCATTGCGAGCCCTGCGACTTGTGCACGGTGAGCACGTAGCCATAGTCGAACTCGTCATAGGGCTTGCGCTGCTCCCAGGCGATCTGCTCGACGCCGCCCTCGAAGCAATCGGCGCGGACCGAGACCTTGGTCACCTTGTGGCCGAAATCCTCGTCCGGCGACAGCCGCATGCTGAGAATGCGCGATTTCGAGCGCGAAGTGTTGCGCGACTTCACACGCCACAGGCCGCCGTTGAACAGGCCCTTCTTGCGGTTGTTGCGCAGGCACACCAGCTTGTCGCCGGCGACCGGGAAGACGTCCTCGATGTTCTGGCGCTGGCGCACCCGCATGTTGTAGGCGCGTCGCGTGTTGTTGCGGCCGACCAGGACCTGGTCGGCGCCCATGACGCGATCAGGGTCGAGCTCCTTGCGCGAGACCACCTCGCTCTCGCCGTAGCGGCCGATGTCGAGTTCGCGTCCCTCGCGCACGTCCATCGACATCCGCACGATCGGATCGTCCTGGGCCTGGCGGTGTACCTCGGTCAGCATCGCGTCGGGCTCGGTGTTGGTGAAGAAGCCGCCGCCCTGGATCGGCGGCAGCTGAGCGGGATCGCCCAGCACCAGCAGCGGGCAGTCGAACGACATCAGGTCGCGCCCCAGTTCAGCGTCGACCATCGAGCATTCGTCGATCACGATCAGCTTGGCCTTGGAGGCCGGCGCGTCGTCCCACAACTCGAAACTCGGTTGCTCCTCGCCGGATTCGCGGGCGCGGTAGATCAGCGAGTGGATGGTGGAGGCGTCGTCGCACCCCTTGTTGCGCATGACGAGCGCGGCCTTGCCGGTGAAGGCGGCGAACTTCACCTCACCGTCGACGCCGTCGGCGATGTGCCGGGCCAGCGTGGTCTTGCCGGTGCCGGCGAAGCCGAACAGGCGGAACACCGGCGGCGTGCCGTTACGGCCCGGCTTGGCCTTGAGCCAGTCGCCGACGGCCTTGAGCGCGGCATCTTGATGCGGGGTGAAGGTGGCCATGTCTGTCTTGAGGAGGGGCGAAACGAAGCGATTCGCCACCCCCCGAAACTAACCATTCGCCCCGCCGGTTCAAGCGCAGGGCAGCCGCAATCCAGGGCCGGTCTCCGCGGCCCATCCTTCGAGACGCCCGCCTATGGCGGGCCCTCAGGATGAGGACGGAGTGCGCGGCGGCAGTTTCGCCAGGCAAAAATGCCGCCTGGCCTCATCCTGAGGAGACCGCAAAGCGGTCGTCTCGAAGGACGAGGCGCTTGCTCAGGCCTTGCCCCTACTGCCAGCCCGGAACGCCGCGCATGTCGGGCAGGTGGTGGGCGATGCCCTTGTGGCAGTCGATGCAGGTCTTTTCCTTGGTGAACAGGAAGCGCTGGTGGGCGACCGAGGCGCGCGGCGACTGCTTGGTGATATCCATGGAATCGGCGCTGTGGCAGTTGCGGCATTCCAGCGAATCGTTGGCCTTGAAACGTGCCCACTCATGCGCGGCGAGTTCGAGGCGGTGGTCCTGGAATTTCTCCCGCGTGTTGATCGTGCCGAAAATCTTGCCCCAGACTTCCTTGGACGCCTGCATCTTGCGCGCGATCTTGTCGGTCCAGTTGTGCGGCACGTGGCAGTCCGGGCAGGTCGCGCGGACGCCGGAGCGGTTGCTGAAATGGATCGTCGACTTCAGCTCGGCGAAGACGTTGTCCTTCATCTCGTGGCAGCCGGTGCAGAACTTCTCGGTGTTGGTGATCTCCAGCGCGGTGTTGAAGCCGCCCCAGAAGATCACGCCGGCGACGAATCCGGCCAGGACCAGGGTGCCGAGCGCGAACACCGAGCTCGGCCGGGTCAGCACCCGCCAGAGCTCCAGCGCAAAGCCCCAGCTCCGCGCGATGAAGCCGCGCTTGGTTTTCAACTCTGCATTGGGCCCGTCAGCGGTCGTCGTCATCGCCGTCCACCTGGGCTCGAGCGCGACAGCAGCGTGTCGATGTCGGTGAAGTCGTTGCTCACGGGCGGCGTGGTGACGTTCTGCGGCACATGACATTCCGTGCAGAAGAACCGCCGCGGCGACACCGAGGCCAGGAACTGGCCGTCACGGTCCATGAAATGCGTGATCGAGACCATCGGCGCCTTTGATTCCGCGATGCGTGCCCGCGCGTGGCAGGACAGGCACTTGTTGCCGTTGAGGTCGACCTGGTAGCCGTCGATCGAATGCGGGATCACCGGAGGCTGTTCAGGATAGTTGCGCACCTCCCGTTCAGACGTGTTGCGCATCGGCGTCATCGGTGGCGCCGGGCCTTCGTCGTTGAGCGGGGTCGGGCCGCGCAGGCCGGAGGTCACCGTCTGCGCGGTCAGCGAGCTGACGCCCGCGGCGATCACGACCGCGAGCAGGGCGATTGCTGTTCGTTTCATCATGACAGGTTCACCCGCTCGATACGGACGGCGCACTTCTTGTAGTCGGTTTGCAGCGAGATCGGATCGGTGGCGTCCAGCGTCACCTTGTTGATCAGCTTGGATTCGTCGAACCACGGCACGAACACCAGCCCACGCGGCGGCCGGTCGCGGCCGCGGGTCTCGACACGGGCGCGGATGAAGCCGCGGCGGGACACCACCTTCACCTCGTCGCCGCGCCGGATCTTCGCGTCCTGCGCGTCATCCGGATGCATGAAGCAGACGGCCTCGGGGAACGCCTTGTAGAGCTCGGGCACGCGGCGCGTCATGGTGCCGGAGTGCCAGTGCTCCAGCACGCGGCCGGTCGAGAGCCAGAACGGATATTCGCCGTCGGGCGATTCCGCCGGCGGCTCGTAGGGCAGCGCGAAGATGCGCGCCTTGCCGTCCGGGTGGCCGTAGAATTGCACGTCGGTGCCCTGCTTGACGTAGGGGTCGCTGCCCTCGCGGAAGCGCCATTTGGTTTCCTGGCCGTTGACGACGGGCCAGCGCAGGCCGCGCTCCCTGTGATAGGTGTCGAACGGCGCGAGGTCGTGGCCATGGCCGCGGCCGAACGCGGCGTATTCCTCGAACAGGCCCTTGTGGACGTAGAAACCGAACGCCTTGGACTCGTCGTTGGCATAACCGGGCTCGATGTCGCTCACGGGGAATTTGTCGACCTGGCCGTTCCGGTAGAGCACGTCGAACAGCGTCTTGCCGCGAACGTCGGGCTTCTTGGCGATCAGCTCCTCGGGCCAGACCTCCTCGATCTTGAAGCGCTTGGAGAACTCCATGAGCTGCCAGAGATCGGATTTCGACTCGCCCGGCGCGGACACGAGCTGATGCCAGAACTGGGTGCGCCGCTCGGCATTGCCGTAGGCGCCTTCCTTCTCCACCCACATCGCGGTCGGCAGGATCAGGTCGGCGGCAAGCGCCGTCACCGACGGATAGGCATCGGATACCACAATGAAATTGTCGGGATTGCGGAAGCCCGGATAAGTCTCCTCGTTGGCGTTGGGGCCGGCCTGGAGGTTGTTGTTGACCTGCACCCAATAGGCGTTGATCAGGCCGTCCTTCAGCATCCGGCTCTGCAGCACGGCGTGGGCGCCGGGCTTGTCGGGAATGGTACCCTCGGGGAGCAGCCAGAGGTGCTCGGCCTTGGTGCGGTGCTCCTTGTTGGTCACGACCATGTCGGCCGGCAGCCGGTGCGAGAAGGTGCCGACTTCGCGCGCGGTGCCGCAGGCCGAGGGCTGGCCGGTCAGCGAGAACGGGCTGTTGCCGGGCGAGGAGATCTTTCCGGTCAGGAGGTGGATGTTGTAAATGAGGTTGTTGCACCAGACGCCGCGGGTGTGCTGGTTGAAGCCCATGGTCCAGAACGAGACCACCTTGGTCTTGGGGTCGGCGTAGAGCTCGGCGATCGCCTCCAGCCGGTTCATCGGCACGCCGGACATCTCGGCCGCCTTCTCCAGCGTGTAGTCCGAGACGAACTTGACGTATTCGTCGTAGGTCATGTCGGTGGAGTCGTTGGCCTTGGCCGCGCCGGTCGCCTTCTTCTGCAGCGGATGCTCCGGCCGCAGGCCATAGCCGATGTCGGTCTGGCCGCGCTTGAACACGGTATGCGCGGCAACGAAGTCCTTGTTGACGCGGCCGGTCTTGATGATGTGGTTGGCGATGGCGTTCAGCAAATAGAGGTCGGTCTGCGGCTTGAAGATCATGCCGATGTCGGCGAGGTCGAACGAGCGGTGCTCGAAGGTCGAGAGTACGGCGACGCGGACATGCGGCGCGGAGAGCCGGCGGTCGGCCACGCGCGTCCACAGGATCGGATGCATCTCCGCCATGTTGGAGCCCCACAGCACGAAGGCGTCGGTGGCCTCGATGTCGTCATAGCAGCCGGGCGGCTCGTCGATCCCGAAGGTGCGCATCATGCCGGCGACCGCGGAGGCCATGCAGTGACGCGCATTGGGATCGATGTTGTTGGTGCGGAAGCCGGCCTTGAACAGCTTCGAGGCGGCATAGCCCTCCCAGATCGTCCACTGGCCGGAGCCGAACATGGCGACGCCGTTCGGGCCGCGTTTCTTGATCGCCTCCTTCCACTTCACCTCCATGATGTCGAAGGCTTCGGTCCAGGACACGGGCGTGAACTCGCCGTTCTTGTCGTACTTGCCGTTGGTCTTGCGCAGCATCGGCTGCGTCAGGCGGTCATGGCCGTACATGATCTTGGAGAGGAAATACCCCTTGACGCAGTTGAGGCCGCGATTGACCTCGGCCTTGGTGTCGCCGTGGGTGGCGACGACGCGGTTGTCCTTGGTCGCGACCATGACCGAGCAGCCGGTACCGCAGAAGCGGCAGGCGGCCTTGTCCCATTTCAGTTCGGCGACGTCGCGCTCGGCGACGAGGTTGGCGGCGAGCGCCGGCACCGGCATGCCCGCGGCGGTGGCCGCGATCGCGGCGGCCTCCAGTTTCAGCATCTGGCGGCGGTCGAGCTTTGGCGATGTCATGATGGCTCTTCCTTGCTCAGGCGGTTTCGATGGCGTGGAAAACCAGCGCCGCGGAATAGACGTCGGGCAGTGACTGGATGGTGTTGAGCAGGGTGCCGAGGCTGCCGGAATCCGGCGCCTCGGTCACGACGATGAGCTTACCGCGCGGATCGCGGCCGTGGATCTCGCAGCCGGCAAGGGCCGTGATCGCGGCTTCGAGCTCGGCGAGTCGCTCTGGGCGCGCCTGCACGATGATGCTGGCGATCTCGCAGCCCGGCGGAGCGACGACCGGGTCGGCGCTGAGCACCCGGCCGGTGATCAAGGCGCGGCGATTGAGTGTGGCGTTGGCCATGATGCCTGTCCTTCGTTGTCGGGGATCAATGCGGGGAGGGCGGCGGGCCGGGAGGGCCGGCAAACATCTGGTAGATCCAGACGCCGAGGCCGTAGCTGCCCACAGTTCCGACCGCGAGGACGGGCATCACGACCGCGGTCAGGAACAGGAAGGCGAAAATCTCCATGCGCTTACGGCGCACGCGCGACATCGCGTCGTCTGGTGCCGACATGTTCGGTCTCGTCTGAAATGTGGGGATTGGGACGGCATCCGGGCCGTTACCTTGCTGCATTATTGGTTGAGCCGGCTCGAGATTGCCTTGATCTGGATCAAGTGCAGGGCCCACTGCATCAGCCGGCGGCGTAGTGGCACGCTCGCCTGCGGCCATCCTTCGAGACGCCCGCCTTTGGCGGGCCCTCAGGATGAGGGCGGTGGGCGCCGCCGACATCCTGCCGCCGTGCCAACGTTCAGCCTCACCCTGAGGAGCGCGCCAGCGCGTCTCGAAGGGCGAGGCGCTTGCTCCGACGCTCACACTCCTCCCGCAAGGTGGAATTGCGTCGACGTAGACAGCGCTGCCCCACCCATTAAGATGCCCGCAACAACAATAATCGCGGGAGAGCGACGCCATGAAGTTCGGCATCTTCTACGAGCTGCAACTGCCGCGGCCCTGGGTGGCCGGCGACGAGCTCGCCCTCTACCAGAACGCGCTGACGCAGATGGAGCTCGCAGACCGGCTCGGCTACGACCACGCCTGGGTGGTCGAGCATCATTTCCTCGAGGAATATTCGCACTCGCCCTCGCCGGAATCTTTCCTCGCCGCCGCCAGCCAGCGCACGAAGAACATCCGGCTCGGCCACGGCATCCTGCAGCTCACCACCAACCATCCGGCGCGCGTCGCCGAACGGGTCGCGGTGCTGGATCTGCTGAGCAACGGCCGCTGCGAGTTCGGCATGGGCGAGAGTGCCTCCATCACCGAGCTCACCCCGTTCGGCCGCGACATGGAGACCAAGAAGGAAGTGTTCGAGGAGGCCGTCGCCGCGATCTTCCCGATGTTCAAGGACGCCGGCAGCGAGCACCACGGCAAATATTTCGACATCCCCTTGCGCAACGTCGTCCCGAAACCCGTGCAGAAGCCGCATCCGCCGCTGTGGATGGCGTGCTCGCAGCTGCCGACCATCGAGCGCGCCGGCCGTCACGGCTTTGGCGCACTCGGCTTCCAGTTCGTCAGCGCAGATGCCGCGCATGCCTGGGTGCACGCCTATTACAACGCGATGACCAAACGGCTTCAAAAGCTCGCCGACTACCAGATCAATCCGAACATGGCGCTGGTGTCGTTCTTCATGTGCGCCAAGACCGACGAGGAGGCGCGGGCCCGCGCCGACGGCGCCACCTTCTTCCAGTTCGCGCTGCGCTTCTACGGCGCCGCGCAGAACCGCCAGCGTCCCGCGCCCTACACCGTCAACATGTGGGACGAGTACAACAAGTGGAAGCGCGACAATCCGGAAGCGCAGGAGGCGGCACTGCGCGGCGGCCTGATCGGGTCGCCCGAGACCATCCGCAGGAAGCTGAAGCGATTCCAGTCCTCGCATATCGACCAGGTCATCCTGCTCAACCAGGCCGGAAAGAACAGCCACGAGCACATCTGCGAATCGCTCGAGCTGTTCGGCCGTGAGGTGATGCCGGAATTCCAGAACGATCCGGCGCAGGAAGTGTGGAAGCAGGGCGTGATGAGTGGCGAGATCAAGCTGGAGGAGATCGACACCGAAGCGTTTACCGACCGCTACGGCAAGCTCGCAATCAACGTTCCGCCGGCGAAGGCGGGATAAGCTCTGCATCCGGCATGGGCCCCGGCTCAGCAGCTCACGCCGAGCCTGACCAGGGGGAGAGAATGCAAGCGGCCTCAGCTTGGAAGGGTGATGAGCTGAGGCCGCTGACGCTTCGGCAACGGAGGCGAATCCAGCCGATGCAGGGCGATGCTAGGCTGTGTCCGCGCCGCCGGATGTCCACATGTGAACATTCCCGCGGCCTTGTTCTGCCCGATGCTTTACAGCTCGTGAATGCCGCTGGACGCGATCAATTTGCGGTCGTCCGCAGCGGCCAGTGGCCCGGTTCGTGCGACAGATCGACCAGATGATCCGGCCATTCGATCGGCCTGCAGAAGAGCCCGCGACGCTCGATCTCCTTGAACAGACGATTTGCACGCTGCTTCGCCGGCAGGCCGATCAGCCGCGTGCCGGCCAGGACGTCGGCTTGCACCTCGTTGCGAATGAACTCGTACATGCGAGTGATGAAATGATCGGAAAGCCCTGCAAATTCGCTCATGATGAAACGCGTACCCGCTAAAAGAAAATCCACGCGATCAGGCGCCAGCTGACCCAAAGAATGGCCGCGATCCACGCGGTCATGGCGATGCCCACAGTGCCGAGGAAGGCCAACCCGACGGCGGTGTCGTTGGTCTCGCGGCGTTTTGCGTTCTGAAGCGTATGCTGGTCGGTCCGCTCGAGCATCTCATCCTTCTCTGCTTGCAACGCTACCGAGCGCAGCGTCGCCGGACAAACGCCGGCTCGAATTAACCTCACCGGTCAACCTTACCCGCGCGGCCCCCGCGGCGTTCTGCTGCCTGTCATGGCGGCTCAACGCGCCGGATCGGTGCCAGCGTCACTGGTGCGTCAAAGTGCGGATGGATTCCAGCAGCCGCTCGAGGCGGTAGGGTTTGTGGAGCATGATGCTCCCTGAAACCGGTCGCGGATCGGAGAGAGTGTGGCCGGTGGCGTAGATGACGGGAATCGCGGGATGACTCTGCCGGCATTTTATCGCGACGTCCCACCCGGACATCTGTCCCGGCAGCTTCACGTCCGTGAAGATGAGGTCAGGCGTGGTTTCGGCGCAAAGCTGCAGCGCGCGCTCGCCGCTTTCGGCTTGAAGAACGTTGTGTCCGTGACCCTCCAATATGTCCACGACCACGTCGCGGATCAGGTCTTCGTCTTCGACGACCAGAATTTGCAAATCAGTCTCCCGGCGGGCATGCCCTGTTTGTTCGGACTTGCCTCGGCGTCCGGCACATTTGTGAAGCAATGGGATCAAAAGCGTTAACCATCCCTGCCGGTTCCATTCCGGCCACAATCGCTTCGATGTTTCTTAAATCTTGCTCGATACCTCTTCAGGCACAGTGATGCCTGGAGAAAGATATGGCTAAGCGGGCCAAACGCGGCAAGAAGGCGAATATGCTCGCACTCCCGATGGCCGCACGCGTTGCGATCGGCGTCGTGGCCGTCGCCGTCGTGGGCTATGCTGTGCTGTCTCCACCGCCGAGCGTGCAGCCGGTACGGAAGCCCTCCGCGCAGGAAGCCAAGGCATCGTCATCACCGGTTTACGTGGCGCCTCCGGTTCACGCATCCGCGCCGGCTCCGGCTGCAACGACGGCTGCAGTTCCGGTTCCGGCCCCCGCGCCTCTGGTCGAACCGCCAAAAGCCGCTGAGGGTCCCGGCGCCCTTGTTCGGCAGGTGGTCGACTACGCCAGCCGCCAGCCGCCGGGCACCGTGATCATCGATACCAAGAACACATTCCTCTATCTCGTCCTGAACGACACGCAGGCGTTACGCTACGGCATCGGTGTCGGCCGCGAAGGTTTCACCTGGTCCGGCGAGCAGACCGTGGCCCGCAAGGCAGAATGGCCGGATTGGCATCCGCCGACAGAAATGATCGGGCGTCAGCCTTATCTGCCGCGCTTCATGGCGGGCGGCCCCGGCAACCCGCTCGGCGCTCGCGCGATGTATCTCGGCGAAACCGAATATCGCATCCACGGCACCAACAACCCGGATACGATCGGCAAGCGGGTGTCGTCCGGCTGCATCCGGCTGACCAACGACGACGTGACGGACCTCTACGACCGGGTGAAGGTCGGCGCGAAAGTGATCGTGCTTCCCGCCAGCGCCGCCCGCAGACCGTCCCAAGGCACGCCCGCCGACGCCGCGTTCCGACTGCCGGACCCGGCATCGCCGTCGAAGCGGCCCTTGGCGGCCAACGCGCAGATGCTTTCGCCTGGACCGAAGATCGCCGAAGCCCGGTAGCGCGGCCCCCGTCCGGAGAAAAGTGGATCGGCGGAATCGGCCGACCTGGCTGCGAAGCCGGTGGCAGCGGCCATCCCTGCGCGCGATCGGGAGGGATTGCGAAGATTTGGGCTGTCACGACGCCGGGCGTGACGCCCTCCAAGGCGGCCGCGAAAAGCCTCTCTGCAACGCAGGCGACGCCCGCGTGAGCGAAAGCATGCCACGCCGATTGCTGTTTGGCGTCATTCCATCGAAGGAGGCCACCGCCGCTTGTGTGCGCGACGTCACGGTTGGGCGCGTCATGCCGGGCTATCACTCAACCCACGGCGACAATGCAAACAAACAGGTGGACCATGACGAAGACGGCGATGATCACGAAGATGGCGGCCGCGATGGTTTTGGCAAGCGTGGCGGCTAGCGTTAGCAGCAACGCGGCGCAGGCCGGCTGGGGCCCCAACGGGCAGTACGGCAATGCACCCCAGACAAGGCCTCAAATCGGTCCCCACTTCGGCGGCTATGGCGGCAACGGCGGCCAGCGCCCCCCCATCCTGGTTCCCGGACCGCGGCCGGTGTCTCCGCAGGTCGTGGTCTATCCGCGGCCCGCCCCCCCAGTCTATGTACCCCCGCAGGTCGTCGTCAGGCCGGTGCCGGTCGTCGTCAACCGTCCGGTGTATATCCCGACCGCGCCGGTGGTGAAGGAGAGGGTCGTCGTTCAGCAGCCCGCGACCGTGGTTGCGAGCACGCCGGCGCCGGTCGTCGCGGCGGCGCCCGCTCCGGTCGTCAACAACAATTGCAACTGCCTCGTGAAGGAATATCCCCAGGCCGGCGTCGTGGTGTTCAGGGATATCTGCACCAAGGAGAGTGCGACCTACACCAACCTGCCGCAGCAGACCTCGCAGGCCGTGCTGCCGCCGACCCAGTAATCTCCGGCGGTTGCCATCGCCAACGTCCAACGCGGCAAGGATTGTTTGCCGCGTTGGATCTCTTCCCTGCACGCTCGCCCCCGGCTGCGGATTTCGCTAGTCTGCCCTGAAGCATACGAAAACGGGGGAGGCCGCCTTGAGCACCGCGCCGCGCATCGACATCGACCCTGTCGCGTTCTGGGCCGACCCTTATCCGATGCTCGCGAAGATGCGAAAAGACGCGCCGATCGCGTTCGTGCCGCAGCTCGGCTCGACGCTGCTGACGAGCCGCGACGACATCTCGATCTCCGAGAAGCAGACCGACGTGTTCTCCTCGCACCAGCCCGCCGGCCTGATGAACCGGCTGATGGGCCACAACATGATGCGCAAGGACGGCGAGGCGCACCAGATCGAGCGCCGCGCCATGTTCCCGACGGTGTCGCCGAGGACGGTGAAGGCGCATTGGACCGCGCTGTTCCAGGCCCATGCCGACCGCATCCTCGACGCGATCGAGCCGGGGCGGATCGACTTCATGCGCGACTTCGCGCTGCCGTTCGCCGGCGAATGCCTGAAGTCGATCACCGGGCTCACCAACATTGGCTATCAGGACATGGATGCGTGGTCGCAAGGCATGATCGAAGGCATCGCCAATTATGCCGGCGACCCCGGGGTCGAGGCGCGCTGCCATGCCGCGACGTCGGGCATCGACGCCGCGATCGACGACGTCCTGCCGGTGATGCGCAAGCATCCCGACCAGAGCATTCTGGGCGTGCTGCTTGCCTCCGGCATGCCGATGGAGAGCGTGCGCGCAAACGTCAAGCTCGCGATCTCAGGCGGCCAGAACGAGCCGCGCAAGGCGATCGCCGGCACGGTGTGGGCACTGTTGACCCATCCCGAGCAACTCGATCTTGTCAGGCGCGGTGAAGTGACCTGGCTCCAGGCGTTCGAGGAATATGCCCGCTGGATCTCGCCGATCGGCATGTCGCCGCGCCGCATCGCCAGGCCGTGGAGCATCCGCGACGTCGCCTTCGAGACGGACGAGCGCGTGTTCCTGATGTTCGGCTCCGCCAATCGCGACGAGACCCATTTCGAGCGCGCCGACGAGTTCGACGTGCGGCGTGATACGACCAGGAGCGTCGCGTTCGGCGCCGGTCCGCATTTCTGCGCCGGTGCCTTCGCTTCCCGCGCCATGATCGCCGACGTCGCGCTGCCGACCGTGTTCGCGCGGGCGACGCGGCTCGAGCTCGCCGATGACGAGAAGGTGCGGATCGGTGGCTGGGCGTTTCGGGGACTGCAGAATTTGCCGGTGAGATGGAGTCACTAGCTCGCGGTTCTCACTTTCAAATCACGGTGTCATCGCCCGGCTCAATCGCGCGATCCAGTACGCCGCGGCGGTCATCGGGAGCGCGAACGTCTCTGGGAGTCCCTGTCCGCCACAATGTCATTATGTCGCTGTTTTGCCCGACGTAGCAAAGAGTCTCGTGTGACCAAAATGCTCACCTGCAAGTCATTGATCACGCTAAGGCCTTCTACTGTGCATGGGGTTGTTTTCGACATTTTGAGTTGCAGGCCCCGGTCGGAGTCCCTCCGCGCTCACATTCGCGTGCGAAAACAATCCGTCTGCATGATCGCCTGCACTTGAAAGATTAATCATGCGCGCCGCAGCGCCGGCAGTGCGCGTATCGCTATTTTTCCGGACACCTCGACAGCTTTCGCAACGCGCACCATCATCGTTCACACGCAACAAGCAACGGCCTCGTGCGGCCCGGAGTGTGGAATGCAGCGTCGTGACTTTCTCAAACTGTCGGTCGGAACTGCGGCGGCCGCGGCGATGGCATCGCCTGCGATTGCGCAAGGCGCGGTGAAGGAGATTCGTATCGGTTACCAGAAGAGCGGCGTGCTGGTGATCGCGCGTCAGCAGGCCTCGCTGGAAAAACATTTCACGCAGCAGGGCATCGCCGTGAAGTGGATCGAGTTTTCCTCGGGCCCGCCGATGATGGAAGCGATGAACGTCGGCAGCGTCGATTTCGGCGCAGTCGGAGATTCCCCACCGGTGTTCGCGCAAGCCGCTGGCGCCAATATCGTTTACGCAGCGGGCCAGCCCATCACCAATGGCCAGGGCATTCTGGTGCCGAAGGACTCGGCGATCCAAGGCATAGCCGACCTCAAGGGCAAGCGCGTCGGCTTCACCAAGGGCTCCAGCGCCCACAACGTCGTGGTGCGGACGCTGGAAAAGGCGGCGCTCTCTTATGCCGACATCACGCCGGTCTATCTGACGCCGCCCGATGCGGGGCCGGCCTTCGCCAATGGCAGCATCGAGGCATGGGCGATCTGGGATCCCTATCTTGCGATCGGCGAGACCAGGCAGAACGGCCGCATCCTGATCAATGCGCGCGACGTCACCGAGACCAATTCGTTCTTCATCGCCAACCGCGACTTCGCGAAGAATCATGGAGCGATCCTGCAGCAGATCGTCGACGTGACGAACTCGGCGGGCCGATGGGCCGAGCAGCATCGCGACGAGGTCGCGAAGTCGCTCGCTGCCGTAACGGGCATTCCGCTGGAGATCCAGACCGTCGCCGCCAATCGCGCGACGTTCCTGGTCGGCCCCGTCACCGACGACATCGTCGCGACCCAGCAAGGCGTTGCCGACCGCTTCTACAAGCTCGGCCTGATCCCCAAGCCCATCGTCATCCGCGACATCGTCTGGCGCAACCCGGCAGCCTGACCATGCCGACCAGCCTTCCCACGCAGAGGGGTTCGAACATGAGGCGTATCATCCAACGGCTGGTCGCGGCGATCATGCTGTCGATCGGCATCGTTGCCGCCGCGGTCGGCACGACCTACGGTTAGGAGCACATCCATGAGCAAGCAACCCAACGCAAACATCCTCTGGTTCCTGCCGACTCACGGCGACGGCCGTTATCTCGGCACCGGCATCGGCGGCCGCGAGGTCAATTTCAACTATCTGCGCCAGATCGCGCAGGCCGCCGACCAGCTCGGCTATTTCGGCGTGCTGCTGCCGACCGGGCGATCCTGCGAGGATTCCTGGATCGTTGCCGCCAGTGTCGCGCCGTTCACCGAGCGGCTGCGTTATCTCGTGGCTGTCAGGCCCGGGCTGCAATCGCCGAGTGTCGCCGCGCGCATGACCGCGACGCTCGATCGTGTCAGCAATGGCCGGCTGCTCGTCAACGTCGTCACCGGCGGCGACCCCGTCGAGAACAAGGGCGACGGCGTCTTCCTCGGTCATGACGAGCGCTACGACGTCACCCGCGAGTTCCTCAACGTCTATAGCGACCTGCTCGCCGGCAAGACCGTCAATGTCGAGGGCAGGCATATTCGCATCGAAGATGGCAAGCTGCTGTTTCCGCCGGTGCAGTCGCCGCGCCCGCCGCTGTATTTCGGCGGCTCGTCGGACGCCGGCATCGACGTCGCCGTCGACACCGTCGACAAATATCTCACCTGGGGCGAGCCGCCGGCTTTGGTGGCCGAGAAGATCGCGAAGGTGAGGGCGGTCGCCGGCGCGCGCGGCCGAAAGCTGTCTTTCGGCATCCGCCTTCATGTCATTGTTCGCGAGACCAACGAGCAAGCCTGGCGCGCGGCGAGCGAGCTGATCAAGCACGTCAGCGACGACACCATCGCGCGGGCGCAGAAGAATTTTGCCCGCATGGATTCCGTCGGCCAGCAGCGCATGGCGCAACTCCATGGCGGCCAACGCGACAAGCTCGAGATCGCACCGAACCTGTGGGCCGGCGTCGGCCTCGTGCGCGGCGGCGCCGGCACCGCGCTGGTCGGCGACGCCGAGACGGTGGCGGCCCGCATCAGGGAGTATCAGGACATCGGCATCGATACCTTCATCATGTCGGGCTATCCGCATCTGGAGGAAGCCTATCGCTTCGCCGAGCTGGTGTTCCCGCTGCTCTCGCTGGAGCAGCCGAGCAACGTGACCAGGCTTCACTTCAACGGCGGCCCTTTCGGCGAGACGGTCGGCAGCGATTACCGTCCGCAGCACCGGGTGTCGCAGTCATGAGCCTGATCGACAGCGTTTCACTTCCGCGCGGCTTTCGTTTGCCTGGGGTGGATGGCCTGATCCAGTGGATCGTGCCGCTCGCGATCATCGCGATCTGGCAGGTCGCCAGCGTGACCGGCTTCGTGCCGAATCGGGTGCTGCCGGCGCCGAGTGACGTCCTGCTCGCCGGCTGGAAGCTGCTGCTCTCCGGCGAGCTCGTCCGCAACATCTGGGTTTCGTTCTGCCGCGCCTCGATCGGCTTCCTGATCGGCGGCAGCATCGGCTTTGCCTTCGGCCTCGCCAACGGCCTGTCGCAGCTGTCGGCCAAGCTCACCGACACCACGCTGCAGATGGTGCGCAACGTGCCGCATCTGGCGCTGATCCCGCTCGTCATCCTCTGGTTCGGCATCGACGAGAGCGCCAAGCTCTTCCTGGTGGCGCTCGGTGTGTTCTTCCCGATCTACCTCAACACGCTGCACGGCATCCGCACCGTCGATCCGCAGCTGATCGAGATGGGCCGGATCTACGGCATGTCCGACGGCGAATTGTTCCGCCGTGTGATCTTCCCGGGCGCGCTGCCGTCGATCTTCGTCGGCATCCGCTTCGCGCTCGGCATCATGTGGCTGACCCTGATCGTTGCCGAAACCATCGCGGCGTCATCGGGCCTTGGATACATGGCGATGCAGGGGCGCGAGTTCATGCTGATCGACGTCGTCGTGCTCTCGATCCTGATCTACGCCCTGCTCGGCAAGCTCGCCGACAGCGCCTCCCGCGTGCTGGAGCGGGCGACGCTCTCCTGGCATCCCGCCTTCCAGAAACGCTGAGAGACATACCGGAAAATCCCATGCAGACAGCGCTTCGTACGTCTCTTCCCGAAGCCGAGCTCGCCAGCCGCGCCAACTTTGCGCCTCACGCCCGCGTGGTGCGCGAGGAACGCCAAGGCGAACGTCAAGCGCAGATCGGCGGCCTGCCGCTCAGCATCCGCGGCTTGAGAAAGTCCTTCGGCGAGAACGAGGTGTTGCGCGGGATCGACCTGCACATCCCTGCCGGCCAGTTCGTCGCCATCGTCGGCAAAAGCGGTTGCGGCAAGAGCACGCTGCTGCGCCTGATCGCGGGCCTGGAAAAGATCGATGCCGGCAGCATCAGCTTCGGCCAGGAGACCCAGCCCGAGGACATCCGCGTGATGTTCCAGGAGCCGCGGCTGCTGCCCTGGGCGCGGGTGCTTTCCAATGTCGAGGTCGGCCTCGGCCGCGACCGTGCGTCGAACGATGTGCATGCCCGCGCCGAAAAGGCCCTGACCGAGGTCGGCCTCACCGACAAGCGCGATCAGTGGCCCTCGGTGCTGTCGGGCGGACAGAAGCAGCGCGTCGCGCTCGCCCGAGCGCTGGTCTCACGTCCGCGCGTTCTCGCCTTCGACGAGCCGCTCGGCGCGCTGGATGCGCTGACCCGGATCTCGATGCAGCGGTTGCTGGAGCGCGTCTGGCGCGACCAGGGGTTTACCGCGATCCTCGTCACCCACGACGTCGCCGAAGCCGTCGCCTTGGCCGACCGGGTGCTGGTGATCGACGAAGGCCGGATCGCCCACGACGTCACGGTTAACGCCACCCGGCCCCGGGAACGCGGCTCTGCCGAATTGGCAAGCCTTGAAGGCTCAATTTTGAGCAACCTTTTGTCGGCGGAAGATCGTACCTAGATATTGGAGAGCCCCGCGTCGGGGACCATGCCATGAATGTAGTGCCTCGCGATCTCATGACTGAAACTGCCATCTCGTCCGCCGATTTCCGCGGCGCCATGCGCCATCTCACCGGCGGCGTCAGCGTCATCACCGCGGGGCGGGGCAAGGACGTCACCGGAATGACGGTGACATCGGTGACCTCGCTGTCGGTCGAGCCGCCGACATTGCTGGTCAGCATCAACCGCGATGCCTCGTCCTTCCCCTTGATCCGCCGGCACGGCGCCTTCGGCGTGAGCATCCTCAATGCCGACCAGCTCGATGTCGCCGAGCGCTTTGCCGGCAAGGGCGGGCTGAAGGGCGCCGATCGTTTCAAAGGTGCCGAGTGGGTGACGGCGGTCTCGGGCGTTCCGCTGCTGGTCGGCGCGCTGTCGGCGTTGGATTGCGAGGTCGAGGAGATCATGGAGCGCCACTCGCACGGCATCGTCATCGGTCGTGTCAGGTCGGTCAGGAATTCGACCCGCAATGCCGCGCTCGCCTATTGGCACGGCCAGTACGTGGCGGTCGACCAGGACGAAGATGCCGCCAGGCTCGCGGACGTCAGCGTTCCCGTGAGCGTTCGACGCGGCGTTTGACCGCCGCTGACAAGTGGCCTGCAGGCTGGCCTTTTGGCTGTCATCGCTCTAGAAGCGCTGCCTGAGCCTCCCGCCGGGACGGCAATGGAGCGGAACGATGAAACGGGTTGCGACCTGGGCCTTCTACGCCGTCAGCGCGCTCGCGATCGCCTATCTCGCGCTCTATGCTTATGCGATGTTCTCAGGCCAGTCCGACATCATTCCCGGCGATCCCATCCACATCTTCCGCAAGCCCGACGCGCCGAGTTATTCGTGAGGTGAATGCGCGCGGCCAATGTGGCGCGCGTCTCTCTCAACTCGTCATGGCCGGGCTTGACCCGGCCATCCACGTGCATCGGCGGTTTCGGAGAGGCGTGAATGCCCGGGACAAGCCCGGGCATGTCGACCGAGTGTGTGACTTCACCCCCGCAAAATCGCCAGCGCCAGCGCTTGCGCGCGCGGCACGATGCTGTCGATCTCGAGATATTCCTCCGGCGTGTGCGCGAGCCCGCCGACCGGGCCGAGGCCGCAGATGGTCGGCGTGCCGACCGCGGCGGTGAAGCCGGAATCGGCGCAGCCGCCGGAGAACTCGCCCTGCAGCGTGGTGAGCCCGGCTTGTCTTGCTGCGGCCTGATAGCTTTCGAACAGCGCCCTTGAATCCGCGCTCTGCACCACGGGCACGAACTCGCCCTTGATCGTCAGGGTCGCATGCGTGCCCGGCACGTAGGATGTCGCGACGATGGTCTCGATCGCGTCCATCACCCGCGCACGATCCGCCGGATCGACGTAGCGAAGGTCGATCTGGCCCTCGGCGTAAGGCGCCGTGGTGTTGACGGACTGCCCGCCCGAGACCAGGCCGACATTGAGCGTGATGCCCTTGTCGAGATCGGTGAGCGCGTGGATCTGCACGATCTTGTGTGCGAGCTCGCCGATCGCGCTGACGCCGGCGGCGAAATTGGCGCCGGAATGCGCGGCTTTGCCGGTGATGGCGAGATGCATGAAGATGCCGCCCTTGCGCCCGGTCACGATGTTGCCGGTGGGGCGGCCCGGCTCGGAATTGAACACGGCGCGGGCCGAGCGGCCCTCGCGCTCGATCACGGGCCGGGAGGAGGGCGAGCCGATCTCCTCGTCCGAGGTGATCAGCAGCTTGATCGGGTGCGGGTTGCCGCCGAATTTGTGGAAGGCGGTCGCGACGAAGATGTTCATCACGACGCCGGACTTCATGTCGGCCACGCCGGGCCCATAGGCACGGCCGTCCTTGATCGTGAACGGGCGCCGCTCCGCTTCGCCCTTGCCGAATACGGTGTCGCGATGTCCCATCAACAGCACCGGCTTCTCGTTGCTGCCGGGCTTGGCGACGTCGGCATGGATCGCGTCACCGAAGGTGGCGTCGGCCTCGCGC
The DNA here is from genome assembly GCF_002266435.3 of Bradyrhizobium amphicarpaeae. Classification (NCBI taxonomy): domain Bacteria; kingdom Pseudomonadati; phylum Pseudomonadota; class Alphaproteobacteria; order Hyphomicrobiales; family Nitrobacteraceae; genus Bradyrhizobium; species Bradyrhizobium amphicarpaeae. The sequence goes on along the minus strand of NZ_CP029426.2, from coordinate 6,002,729 downwards.
CGGCACGGAATGCCGTGCTCGGCAAAATGTCGCTCGAACCGCGCACCGACCGCATCGACGCCTTCCTTGTCATAGGAGCCGGAGTCGATGTTCACGACGTCGCGCAGCAGATCGATCATCGCCTGCTTCTGCGACGCCAGCCAGTCCGTGATTTGAGCTTGAGACATGTGGTTCCTCGCGTGGTTTTCATGCCGGGTTATAGGGCGTGGCGTGGCGGCGACCTAGTCGCCGGATGCGGTGCCGCCATGTGTTCGCTCCCGTAGCCCGGATGAGCGAAGCGATATCCGGGATGCCACAAGGAGGGTGGGCCCGCATGTCGCTGCGCTCATGCGGGCTACGAGACCGTCGCTGACGGTGCAAAAATAAATGCCCGGGACCAGCCCGGGCATTCGTAATCCCAACCAGCGTGGGCGCTACTTACGCTCCAACCATCGGCATCCGCGGATACTCGCCCGGCGTTCCCGCCGGGGTGATCGGGATGCCGCCGTCGGAATATTCGTTGAGCTTGTTGCGCAGCGTGCGGATCGAGATGCCGAGGATGTTGGCGGCATGGGTGCGGTTGCCGAGGCAGTGCTTCAGCGTCTCCAGGATCAGGTCGCGCTCGACGTCGGCGACCGTGCGGCCCACCAGCGCCCGCGTCACCTGCTCGGCGGCCATCGTGGCATGCGCCACGGCCGGCACGGTCTTGGCGAGGTCGAGGCGGTCGCCGTCCGGCGTCAGGATGGCGTCGGGGCCGATCTCGTCGCCCTGCGCCATCAGCACCGCGCGATGCATCGTGTTTTCGAGCTCGCGGACGTTGCCCTGCCAGCGGTTGGCCGAGAGTACGCGGCGCGCTTCCGCGGAAATCGGGCGCACCGGCACGCCATTGGCCTCGGCGTATTTCTTCACGAAGTGCTGGGCGAGCTCGAGGATGTCGAGGGGACGCTCGCGTAGCGGAGGGATCTTCAAATTCACGACGTTGAGGCGGAACAGCAAATCCTCGCGGAACGTGCCTTCGCGCACGGCGTCCACCAGATTGCGGTTCGAGGTCGCGATGATGCGAATGTCGACGGGCACCGGCTTGGTGCCGCCGACGCGATCGATCACGCGCTCCTGGATGGCGCGGAGCAGCTTGGATTGCAGGCGGACGTCCATCTCCGAGATTTCGTCGAGCAGCAGCGTGCCGCCGGTCGCTTCCTCGAACTTGCCGATGCGGCGGGCGATCGCGCCGGTGAAGGCGCCCTTCTCATGGCCGAACAGCTCGGATTCGAGCAGATGCTCGGGGATCGCGGCGCAGTTGATCGAGATGAAGGGACGCTTGGCGCGGGCCGAGCGGGTGTGGACGTAGCGGGCCAGAACTTCCTTGCCGGTTCCGGACTCGCCGGTGACCATCACCGAGGCGTCGGAGCCGGCGATCTGCTGCGCCAGCTTGATCACCTTGGACATCGCCTCGTCGCGATAGACCAGTTCGCGGGAATCGTTGGCGACCGCGGCCAGCACCGCGGCGATCAGCTCGGGGTCCGGCGGCAGCGGGATGTATTCCTTGGCGCCGGCGTGGATCGCGGCGACCGCGGCGCGGGCGTCGTTGGTGATGCCGCAGGCGACGATCGGGGCGTGGATGTGCTCGGCCTCGAGCCGCATCACGAGGTCGCGGATGTCGAGGGCGACGTCGACCAGCAGGAGGTCGGCGCCCTTGCCGCCGCGCAGCACGCGCATCGCCTGCTCGTGATCCTCGGCATGGGTCACGGTGGCGCCGTTGTCCATCGCGATCTTGGTGGCGGTGGTGAGCTGGCCCTTCAATGTGCCAACGATGAGAAGCCGCATGTCAGTCTCCTGTCCGTCTGGTCGCGCGCGCTATCAGCTGCGTTCGGTCTTGATGATTTCGGTCATGGTCACGCCGAGCTTGTCCTCCACCAGGACGACTTCGCCGCGGGCGACCAGCTTGTTGTTGACGTAGATGTCGATGGCCTCGCCGACGCGCCGGTCGAGCTCGAGCACGGTGCCGGGTCCGAGCTTCAACAGCTCGCTGACGTCCATCTTCGAGCGGCCGAGCACGGCCGAGACCTGGACGGGAACGTCGAACACCGCCTCGAGGTCGGCGGCGGCACGTGCCGCATATTCGTCCTCGTTGTAGCCGACGTCCGTGCCGGTGGGCGGCATCGGGCCGTTGAGATCGGGCAGCGGGACCTGTCCGTCGGTATCGCTCATGGCTTAGCTCCCCCTGCGGGACGCGACATAGCGTCCAACCATTTCGTCGATCTTGGCCGCGATGGCGCCGCGCTCCAGCACGACACCGCCATCGGCCCATTCGATCCGGCAGTCGCCGGTCGCAATCTCCGGCTCGGCCAGGATCACCAGCCGTCCTTCGAAGCCGCTCTGCTTGGCGAGCCGCTCCATCTTCTCGCGTGCGCTGTCGTAAAGCGCGTCGTTGATGCGGACCACCAGATGCGGCGTCGCGACCAGATGCGAGAAGCAGTCCTTGACCAGTGCGACGATCTCGCCGAGCGGCTCGGCGGCGACCAGGTCGGCGCACAGCTTGCGCGCGACCGCCACCGCGACGTCGACCGCCTCGGTCTCCATCTTGGATTCGATGTTGCCGATCCCGGACGCGATGCCGCGAATGCCGATGTTGATCTCTTCCATGGCCAGCGCGATGCGGCGGTCGCTCTCGGCCTTGGCCTCCTGCTGGCCGGCGGCAAAGCCGTCCTGATAGGCGCGCGCCTCGGCTTCCGCGATCCTCTGGGCGATCTCCGCGGCAGTCGCGGCCTTCTCCCGCGTCGTCCGCTCGGGCGCCGCGAAGTCGGTATCGAACAGAAATTTTGCCGGAGCGGCCATCAATACACCAGCTCGTCGTCGGCGCGGTTCTTGGTCAGCATGATCTCGCCCTTGGCGGCGAGATCCTTGGCGAGATTGACCAGCAGCGCCTGCGCCTCGTCGACGTCGCGCAGGCGGACCGGGCCCATCGCGGCCATGTCGTCCTGGAGCATCTTGGCGGCGCGCGAGGACATGTTGCCGAAGAAGAAGTTGCGGACGTCCTCGTTGGCGCTCTTGAGCGCCACGCCGAGCTTGTCCTTGTCGACGTTGCGCATCAGCGTCTGGGCCGAACCGGAATCCAGCTTCACGAGGTCGTCGAAGGTGAACATCAGCGCCTTGATGCGCTCGGCCGATTCGCGGTTGTCCTCTTCCAGCGAGGTGATGAAGCGGGTTTCGGTCTGGCGGTCGAAATTGTTGAAGATTTCCGCCATCACCTCGTGGGCGTCGCGGCGGCGGGTCTGCGACAGGTTGGACATGAATTCGGTGCGCAGGGTCTTCTCCACGCTCTCGATCACCTCCTTCTGCACCGCCTCCATCTTCAGCATGCGGTTGACGACGTCGAGCGCGAGCTCCTCGGGGAAGATGCCGAGCACGCGCGCGGCGTGTTCCGGCTTCAGCTTCGACAGCACCACCGCGATGGTCTGCGGATATTCGTTCTTGAGATAGTTGGCGAGCACCTCTTCCTGCACGTTGGAAAGCTTCTCCCACATGTTGCGCCCCGCGGGACCGCGGATCTCGTCCATGATGCCGTTGACGCGCTCCGGCGGCAGGTATTGCTGCAGCAGCCGCTCGGTGGCGTCGAAATTGCCCATCAGCGCGCCCGAGGCCGACATGCGCGAGACGAACTCGAGCAGCATGTCCTCGACCGTGTCGACCTCGACGGTGCCCAGCGTCGACATCTCCAGCGAGAGCTGGCGCACCTCGTCGTCGTCGAGCATCGACCAGATCTTGCCGCCATACTGCTCGCCCAGCGCCAGCATCAGGATCGCGGCGCGCTTGGGTCCTGCCACCGCCTCGGTCTGCCCCGCGCGAGTGCCGGCACGCTGGCCGAGCGTGGAGATCACGCTGGTGATGTCGTTCGAGTTGGCGTTTTGCAGATTTCCGGCCATGTCAGATCACTTCTTGATTCACTGGCTAAGTTTCTTGGCTAGGATTATTTGGCTGGTTCGGTCAGCCACTGGCGGATGATGGCGACGGTTTCGTTGGGGTTGCGCTCGGCGAGTTCGCCGACGCGATGAACGGACTGGGCGTGAACCTGGCCCTGGACGGTGGCGACGTCGATCGCGCTGGCGGTGCCGCTCGGCAGCAGTGCCTGGCCGGCTGGCGCGGTCTCTTCCGAGGCGGCCGGGCCGGAGAGCACGCCGGAGATGGCAGCGGCGACTTCGTCGGAGGCCAGGATGCGCTTGACCAGCGGGCGGATTACCAGGAACAGCACGACGAGGCCGAGCAGCATCATCACGCCGAGCTCGACGAAGTACATGACGTCGTCCTTGGTGAACTGGAGCATGCCGAGGAAGCCGGAGGGCTCGCTGATCGGGGCGGTGGAGGGCGCATCCGCAAAGCGCAGGTTGACGACCTCGACCTGGTCGCCGCGCTTCTGGTCGAAGCCGATCGCCGAGCGCACCAGGGTGGCGATGCGGTCGAGCTGCTCCTTGGTGCGGTCGGTGTAGGCGAGCTCGCCCTTGTCGTTCTTGGTGTAGATGCCGTCGACCAGCACCGCGACGGAGATGCGGTTGACCCGGCCGGCCTCGGTCACTTCGGTCTTGGTGGTGCGGGAGATCTCGTAATTGTTGGTCTCTTCGGACTTTTTGCTCTGGTCCTTGGCCGTGGCGCCGCTGTTCTGCTGGTTGCCCGGCAGCTCGTTGTTGACGGTGACCTGGCCGTTGTTGTCGGCGGTCATGCTCTGCTCTTCGCGAGTCTGGCTCGAGCGCAGCACGCGGCCCTCGGGGTCGTACTTGTCCGAGGTCTGAGTGACCTTGTTGAAATCGAAATCGGCCGAGAGCTGGACGCGCGCCCGGCCTGATCCGACCACGGAGGAGACGATGTCCTCGACCTGCTTGCGCATCCGCTTCTCGAAGGAGATGCGGCGCTCGTCGCCGACCGCCTGCTCCGGATCGGTGGCGGCGCCGTCGGCGAGCAGCTGGCCGGCCTCGTCGACGATCGAGACCCGCTGCGGCTTCAGGCCGTTGACGGCGGAGGCAACGAGATGACGGATGGCGCGGATCTGCTGGGCTTCCAGCGCGCCGCGGACCCGGACCACGATCGAGGCCGACGGCTCCGGCGCCTCGCGGGCGAACAGCGGGCGCTCGGGCAGCACCAGATGGACGCGGGCGGCCTGGATGCGGTCGATGGCGCGGATGGTGCGGGCGAGCTCGCCTTCCAGCGCGCGGAGGTGATTGATGTTCTGGACGAAGGAGGTGGTGCCGAGGGCGTCCGACTTGTCGAACACCTCGTAGCCGACGCCGCCGCCCTTGGGTAGGCCGCCCTCGGCGAGCTTCATCCGCAGGCGCGTGACCTTGTCCTTGGGCACCATGATGATGCTGCCCTCGTTGCGGATCTCGAACTGGATGCCCTGGCGTTCCAGGTCCTTGATAATGCCGGAGGAATCCTCGACGCTGAGGTCGGTGAACAGCGTCGTCATCTGCGGCGTGGTGACGCGCATGATGACGAACGCGAAAAAGCCGACGAGCGCGGCGGTGACCGCGATCATCGCCGCGAACCGGGCGGCGCCGATACTCTTCAAAAAGTCCGCAAGACCTTGCAAGCAACCGCCCCAACAGATTCGGCCGCTTTCACCGGAAAGGCCGACTGGGCAATTATTGCCTAGGTGATGGTTTCGATATGGTTAACGAAGGTTAAGAGGTCGGACAAAAGTCGCGCAAAAGACGGATATGAAAAAAATCGGCCTCGCAGAGCGGGGCCGATTTTCGTCAAAAGCCGCAGATTTCCGGATCGCCTACTGGCGATATTGCTGGATGCGGGTGGTGCGAAGTCCCGCCAGACCATGCTGGTCGATGGAAAACTGCCAGGATAGGAATTCGTCGACCGTCAGGGTATAACGGCTGCAGGCCTCCTCGAGCGAGAGAAGTCCACCGCGGACGGCGGCGACGACTTCGGCCTTGCGGCGGATGACCCAGCGTTTGGTGCCGGGTGCAGGCAGGTCCGCGATCGTCAACGGACTGCCGTCCGGCCCGATGACGTATTTTACCCTCGGGCGATGGGGTTCTGTCATGGCGTACTCACAAACTCTCAACCACTGAACTCACGCCATAACCCTACGCGCGGCGGCTTAAAAATCCGCTAAGCCTAAGGCTTCAATACAATTCTCGTTGAAAATGGCTGGAACGGCGCCGTGTCGGCCGGCGGGACGGTGATATCCGGGCCGGTCGAGGGGGTCTTCGTAAATACTTTACTAACGAATTGAGCCCGTAACGGGCTCTCTCAGCCGTCGTCCCGGCCTGGTGCGCAATTGCGCACGGGGCGCCGGGATCCATGCCGCGTGATCTCTCGACGGGACGCGGGTCGCAGTATCAAGATAACTTCTCAACTCCCGATCTTCGTCAAATGTCGTCCTGGGGTTATGGATCCCGCGTTCGCGGGAGGACGCTCAATCTGTGGCTGCAGCAATTTGCTTCGTTAATTGCTGCTGGTCGCGATGATGCTCTTCACCTGGCTGAGGGTGTAGCTGACACCGTCGATGTTCAGCAGCGGAGGCGACTGGGTCAGGTCGACCGACGCCACCGTTCCCTGCACCTGTGCGGCGATGCCGACATTGTTGTTCGCGACGTCCTTGCCGGTGGCCGAGATCGTGTACTTGCCGTCCGGCCATTGCGTGCCGTCATTGCCCATGCCGTTCCAGGTGAAGGGAATGTCGGTGCCGGCAGCGGAGCTGTATTTGCCGGTGAACACCGTCTGGCCGGTGGAATTGGCGATCGTGATGTCGACGGTGGAATCGGTCGGCACGTTGAGATGCCAGGTCGCCGACGAGTTCGTCAGGGCCGCGGTCGAGCCGTCGACCAGAGCGGTCTTGCCGACGAAGCCCAGCGCCTGGGTCGCCTGCGTGGTCTGCTGCAGGGTAACGAGCTGGGACAGCGAATCGTTGGTCTTGAGCTGCTGCTCGACGCCGGCGAACTGCACAAGCTGCTGGGTGAACTGGTTGGTGTCGAGCGGATCCAGCGGGTTCTGGTTCTGCAGCTGCGTGGTCAGCAGCGTCAGGAACGTCTGGAAATTGCCGGCGAGCGTCGATCCCGTGGTCGAGCTCAGCGAGTTCGACGAAGAGGATTTCGGCAGGTCGGTCGTGCCGGAAACGACGGAAGGGGCGGTGGCGGCATTCGTGGTGGTCATGATCGAATACTCCTCACACTCTGATGTCGACGCCGCTGCTCGCACCGAGCATGCGGCCATAGCCGCGCCCGACGGGTGCGGCGGCAGCGGTGTCGTCCTCGCTGATGATCAGCCGGCGGGCATTGCCGCCATTGTCGTTGTTCTGGCCGGAGTTCTGGCCCGATGAATTCTGGTCGCGCAGGCTGAAAGACAGCCCGTTGCTGCCGGACTTGAGGCCGGCATCGTCGAGCGCGCGCTGCAATTGCGGCGCGTCCTGGCGCAGCAGCTGCAGTGTCTCCGGCTTCTCCACCGTGAGATGCGAGGTGACGTTGCCGTTGCGGTCGACATTGATGCGGACGTCGATGCGGCCGAGCTCGGCCGGGTCGAGGCTGATATCGAAGCGGGACTTGCCGGAGCGGATCGCGGCCGCGATCTCCACCGGAACGCCGTTGATCGGCACCGTCGTCGCTGTGGCCGCGGTTGCGGTCAGCGTCGCGGTCGAAGCGGACGCAGTCGAGGTCGTATTGGTGAACGGCGCCTGCACGGCGGAGGCGGCCTGCGCGCTGGTGTCGGTCGGGGCGACCGCGCCTTGCGCGCCCGCATGAGGAAGCGTGGTCGGCGCGCCCTGGGTCGCATCGGCGGTGCGGTCCGAGGCCTTGGCCTCGGTCGCGGCCGCTGCGCCATCCGCCTGCGGCTTCGCGGCTTGCGGATGCGCGGCGGTGTTGGCGGTCGCAGTGCCCGGGCCTTGTGTCGGGGCGGCGTTCGCCTGGCCGGCGTCCTGGCCGATATTGGAAACGTCGGATTGTCCTTGCGCGGTGGCAACGGCGGCCTGGAACGAGGTCTTCGGCGTGCCCTGATTGACGGGGATCAGGCCACCGTTCGGCTTGGCGTCGGTCGCGGCCGCGTCGGTTGCCCCGGTCGCGGCATCGGCCAGCGTCGCGGAGGTGTCGGCATCGACCTTGGCGCCGGCGGTCTTGGCGCTCTTGTCGGCCGGCGTGGCGGTGTCGGTCTTGGTGCCCGCGATCTGCGCCGCGGTCGAGGCGCTGGCGGCGATGCCGGCCGCGGCGATCGCCAGCGGCGAGGCGGTGGCGGCCTGGTCGGCAGCCGCGTTGGGATCGGTCGGAACGACCGGGGCGGCAATCACGATGGCGTTCGGATCGGGCGCGGCGGCCTGCGCCGCGTCGGCCGGCGCGGTCGCAGCGGCATCGACGGCGGCGGTGAGCGTGTCGGTGCCCTCGGTCTTGTCGTCCTTGGTTTTCCCGGAGGTATCAGCCGATTTGGCGTCGGATGCCTCGGCCTTGTCCTTGGTCTTGTCCTTGCCGGCGTCCTTTGCCGGATCGGTGGTCGTGTCGTTCGTGCTGTCGTTCGCCTTGTCGTCCTTGGCGGACACGGAGGTGTCGTCGCTCGCCCTGCTCTGCGCGGATTGATCGGTGGACGAGGTGTCGCGCGGGCCCTTGTCAGCGGAGGACGAATCGCTCCGCCGCGGCGCGCTATCCTGGGCCTGCGTGGCCGCATTGGCGTTGACCGCCTGGGTGTTGCTGTCGACCAGCGAGCCGAAGGCGTCGTTCGCGGACGGCTCTTTGGTGCCCTGCGACCGCGCAGGCTTTTGCTGCGCGCTCGGAACTGGCACGCTGGCCACGACATCTGACGTACGACTGACCACAGGCGACCCCTTGGAAACAACTTCGGCATCCAAGGGAGCAAGGAGCGGGCCAGTGCCGCTCTATGTAGATTTATATAATAAAATCAATATGTTGCTGATTTTGGCCTGCCGCCGCGGGGCCGGCCGCAACCCCGTCATTTCTGCCTCCCCGGCAAGAATTGCCCTAAGCCGGCGGGGTGCGTGATTGCTTCACCGGAATGCCGCCTATATTAAAGAGGTTACTCTCAGCCGCTTTCGACCGGGCAGTCGTGCCTTGCGGGAACCAAAGTTCCCGGGGATCGACGACGTCCCGCGAGAAGCATGAAATCGCGGATCGCCGCACGCCCCCGTCACAACCCTCAAAGGCCCATGCTCAACAGTCTGGATCTCGAAGGCCGTCCTGAGGACACCAGGGTCGTCGTCGCCATGTCGGGCGGCGTCGATTCCTCGACGACGGCTGCGCTTCTGAAGGCGGAAGGCTACGACGTCGTCGGCATCACGCTGCAGCTCTACGACCATGGCGCGGCGACCCATCGCAAGGGCGCCTGCTGCGCCGGCCAGGACATCCACGACGCCCGCGACGTCGCGGCAAAACTCGGCATTCCCCATTACGTGCTCGATTACGAGGATCGCTTCCGCGAATCCGTCATCGACAATTTCGCCGACAGCTACGCGCTCGGTGAGACGCCGGTGCCGTGCATCGAGTGCAACCGCAGCGTCAAGTTCCGCGACCTCCTCAAGACCGCGCGTGAGTTGGGCGCGCAGGCGCTCGCCACCGGCCATTACGTCGCCTCGCGCCGCCGCGACGACGGCTCGCGCGCGCTGGTCTGCGCGGCAGATGCCGACCGCGACCAGAGCTATTTCCTGTTCGCGACCACGCAGGAGCAGCTCGACTTCCTGCGCTTCCCGCTCGGCGACATGACCAAGCCCGAGACGCGTGAGCTTGCGCGCCGCTTTGGTCTGTCCGTTGCCGACAAGCACGACAGCCAGGACATCTGCTTCGTGCCGACCGGTCGCTACACCGACATCATCACGCGGCTGCGTCCCAATGCGATGGACCCCGGCGACATCGTCGATCTCGAAGGCCACGTGCTCGGCCGGCACAACGGCATCGCCAATTTCACCGTGGGCCAGCGCCGCGGCCTCGGCATCGCGGCTCACGCGCCGCTGTTCGTGGTGCGGCTGGAGGCGGCCACCCGCCGCGTCGTCGTCGGCCCGCGCGATGCGCTGAAGATGCACCGCATCTCCCTGCGCGACGTCAACTGGATCGGCGGCGGCGATATCGACCGCGCCGTCGGCGCCGGCCTCGAATTGTTCGTGCGCGTGCGCTCGACGCGCGCGCCGCAGCCGGCGTGGCTGCGCGGCAGCGACGGCCGTTACGAAGTCGAGCTCGTCGGCGGCGAGGAGGGCGTCTCGCCCGGCCAGGCCTGCGTGTTCTACGATGCGCCCTCGGGGCAGGCGCGCGTGCTCGGCGGCGGCTTCATCCAGAGCGCCGCCGCAAAGGTCGGCACTGCGACATCGCGCCCGCTCGCGGAAGCCGTGCGCGGCTGAGGATCATGAGATCGAGCCCGAATGTGGCCGCGACAGCGGTGCGCTCCCTCTCCCGCTTGCGGGAGAGGGTTGGGGAGAGGGCTCTCTCCACACGCGATATATCGCGTGCCGAAAGAACCCTCACCCGCCACGCTCTTGCGAGCGTGTCGACCTCTCCCGCAAGCGGGAGAGGCGCTGGACCATTTTCCGGGCTGGCTTCGATCTCACCAATCGTCAATTCTTTCGAACGTTTCGCGTAAGGGCAGGGGCATGGCAGCAGACATCTCGCGGGCCGGGGTCGAGAAGGCCTATGGCCGCTGGGCGCCGGTCTATGATCTCGTGTTCGGCAAGGTGTTCGACGCCGGACGGCAGTCGACCATCGCCGAGGCCGACCGCATCGGCGGCCGCATCCTCGACGTCGGCGTCGGCACCGGGCTTTCGCTCTCCGACTATTCGCGCACCACGAAGATCTGCGGCGTCGACATCTCCGAGCCGATGCTGCGCAAGGCGCAGGCGCGCGTGCGCACGCTTCGCCTCTCCAATGTCGAAGTGCTCTCGGTGATGGACGCGAAGAACCTCGCCTTCCCCGAAAACTTCTTCGACGCGGTGGTGGCGCAATATGTCATCACCGCCGTGCCCGATCCCGAAGGCACGCTCGACGAGTTCGTGCGCGTGCTGAAGCCCGGCGGCGAGCTGATCCTGGTCAACCACATCGGCGCCGAGAGCGGTGCGCGCAAGCTGTTCGAGCTCGCCTTCGCGCCGGTCGCCCGCCGTCTCGGCTGGCGCCCGGAATTCCCCTGGGCCCGCCTGGTCAATTGGGCGGCCAGGCACGGCGGAGTCACGCTGGCCGAGCGGAGGCCGATGCCGCCGATGGGGCACTTTTCGCTGATCCGCTACCACAAATCGTGATCATTTCGCGGGAACACGCGCCGTGATCGGCGCGTTTCCCTCCCATGCGCACGACATTGAACATCATCCTGGCCAGCCTCGTGATCGCCGCCTCCGGCAGTGCGATCGCGCAGGCCCCGCCCGCCCCGGCGACGCCGCCGCAAGCGACCGCGCCGCCATCCCCGCAACGCGCCGCCGGCTGTGCCCCATCCGACCGGCTGAGCACGACCCAGGATGGCACCACCACCGGCCAGTCCCGGGAACCGCTCGGCGACAAGCTGGCCAAGACTGACGGCGTGCTCTGCCCGCCCTCCGGCGTCGATCCCGACATGCACGCCCCGGCGCCCGAAACCGGCGGCAACACCCCGGTGATCCCGCCTCCCGGCAGCCCCGGCGGCGACCCGACTGTCCGGCCGAAGTAACGCCTGATTGCATCCCCAATCTTATCGTCATGGCCGGGACAAGCCCGGCCATGACGGATTAGGCGCCCAAAATGGCGTAATCCACCCGCCGACATATTTGCTGAAGCCTTGGCAAACGCGGATTGACAGCCCGCCGCCCCCTTCCTTATATGCCGCGCGTTCGCGAGATCGGCTGTATCGGCCCTCGCGACCCTGTGGCGGGGTAGCTCAGCTGGTTAGAGCACGGGAATCATAATCCTGGGGTCGGGGGTTCGAGTCCCTCTCCCGCTACCAACAATTTCCAACAGCCTTCGCACACTCCGGAGATCGGCCAGGCGGCCGGGGCAGAGTGATGCCGTTGCCTCTCGCCGCCTGACCGCGCGCGCCTTGGAACTCCCGCGCCTGATCGACGCTTGAATCCGTGGGCCAGAATCGCCGTCGATCGCTGGCCTGCACGGCCCCGCCTCCAAGCCCCCATGCCCCCCAGGGGGGCCGTGCTTCACCAGAGGAGACGAAAATTGACCGAGCCGACCGAGCAAGACATCAGAGAACGCGCGCACCGCTTGTGGGAGCAAGCCGGCAGGCCCGAGGGCCGTGACGAAGAGTTTTGGAATGCGGCCGAGCAGGAGCTGCGCAACGAGGACAGGTCGAACACGCTGCGGACGCCGGATACGCTGTGACCGACAAGACTTGCCCGTTCTGCCAGGGGCTGGGATGGGTCTGCGAAAACCATCCGCTCCGGCCTGGACGAGCAGTTCGTCGGCTGCCGCTGCGGTGAGGGCATGCTCTGCACCGGCAAAGCGACTGAAGATCCGGAAACGCGCGTGGTGACCGTCGAAGCCGACACGACGTGGCACTGAGCGGCGTCGTCTCGGCTGAACCCGGCCGGCTTCGCCTCACTGTCCCCGTCGTCATTGCCGAGGGAACAGACCCTGCCCGAAGCGAATTCAATCTCCGAACGGCACGGGCTCTGACAACGATCCTTTCCCACGGCAGTGCGGCGGTGGACGAGCAGAAGAAACTGGAACACCAGATCGAACTCGCCACGCGAGCGGCCGCGCTCGTCAGGGACGAAAGCACCGGCCAGCGCTTCCGAAGTTTTGCCGAAGAGCTGAAGCGAAAGCTCCGCCGCATGATGCGGCGCGGCGAGGTGCGCACGCGTGCCTACGCGCTCTGGGAGCATGCCGGCCGGCCAAGCCATCGCGAGCTGGAGTTCTGGCTCGAAGCGGAACGGCAGATAGAGGCAGAGCGCGAGGAGCGGAAGGGCACGAATGGCTCATAGCTGCTGTCTTGCCCGGTCGCAGCGCCCCGGCGATGCGAAGCATCGGCCAGCGCGCGGCGCTGCTTGCGGCATTGAAGTTCGAAACTGTGCTCGGAATGAGGGAACCGCTCCCTCCTCGCCGTCGTCCGCGCTTCCATTCCAGACGAGATCGGTGACCGTGGCTGACGCAGGCGCAGCGGCTTTCTGACGCACGTCCTGGTGCGCGGTGCTGGCGTCGCCGTTCGAGCCCGCGCAGGGCGAGTGCACAGCATGCTCGCGTGCGTCGAACACCGCACGCAACCTTCGCAGCGACGCAACGACATTTGCAGAGCATTCAGCGTGACATGTCATGAGAGCCGCGCGGCTGTTCCGTCGTCGAAGTTCAGCAATGCATCAAATGCGAACGATTGCCGCGCCTGCAATTCGCAATCTGCCTATGGGCTATCTCACACATCGAGAATTAGCGGCCTCACATTTTGCTGACGCGCTGCCAAGCGTCATTCGTTGCTTTGTCTAATTCAGGTTGTATGGTGGCCGCGAGCATTTCGACCTGGTCGATGACGCGTGGGCGGTGGGTGCCGTTCGCATCGTTGGCGATCATGGTCAGAATAGGAATGTTCGCGAGTGCATGAAATGAGGGACAGAGGACAATGACCGAAGGACAAGGACAATGTCGCTGCTCCAAATCAATCTCTTCGGCGGTGTCGAGGTAGTTTCTGCTTCCGGCGAGTCGGTGCCGATCCCCAGCCGCAAGGCTGCAACTCTCCTGGGCTATGTCGCGCTCAGTTCCCCACGGGCCATTTCACGCGGCAGGCTCGCGACCCTGTTATGGGACGGTCAGTTCAGCGATCGCGCGCGCGCCAGCCTTCGACAAGCTCTGCTCACGTTGCGGCGCGTGCTGCCGCAATATCCGGACGTGATCGCGGCCGACCGCGACGACATCCGGATCTGCCCGGCCGCCATCAGTACCGATGTCGGGGAATTCGAGCGCCTGCTCCGGGAGGGCCATCCCGAACGGCTGGCCCGTGCGGCGATGCTTTACCGCGGCGACCTTCTCGACGGCGTCGGCTCGACCTCTTGCCAATTCGAGGCCTGGCTCTCTGCCGAGCGCCAGCGACTGAGAACACTGGCGATGCACGCGCTTGCAGGCCTGCTGGACGTCGACAAGCGCGAACACATGGACGTCGCGATCGCACTCGCGCTGCGTATTCTCGCAATCGACCCGCTTCAGGAGAATGTCCATCGCATCGTGATGCGCTGTCATGCGCAGCAAGGTCGCCGTGCCGATGCGTTGCGTCAGTACGATCTTTGCCGCTCCGTGCTGTGGCGGGACGTTCGCGCAGTACCGGAGCAGGAGACCGAACAGCTGCAGCGCGAAATTCGCAACATGTTCTGCGCGTCTCCGAGAACTGTCTCACTCAAATTGCCTCGTGCCAAAAACTTTGACGCAACTTTCACGCTCGACCTGACGCCTGCATCACGATCCCTGTCGTAGCCTCAGCTGCTCGCATCAGTGATCCCGACTCTCGGGAAGCACGTGTCGCTCGCGGGTCAGGCACTTCATCAGGAGATTTTGATCATGACTGGAACACAGCAGCAGTACGAGGATTACGGCCAACTGGACCCGCAGGGGATTTTCGGCTCCATCCTCGGCGGTGCGGCCGGACGCGTTATCGGTGGACTGCTCGGCGGCAAGAAGGGAAAGAACATCGGCGGTATCGTCGGAAACATCGGCGGAGGTTTCCTGCCGTTTTCCGCCGGTCCGGACATGCAGCAAGGTTCGGTGCAGGTTTCCGACATGGAGCTGCAGAGCTTCTGGAGCGTGCTGAAGAAGATCGGCCAGGGCGTTCAGACCGGTGTGAACATCGGTCACCAGCTCGGCGTGTTCAGCGCCGGCCAGCCTGGCCTGCAGCCGGCAGCAAGCGCGCCGCCGACCGACATGGAGCTGCAGAGCTTCTGGAGCGTGCTGAAGAAGATCGGGCAGGGCGTGCAGACCGGTGTGAACATCGGTCATCAGCTCGGCGTGTTCAGCGCCGATCAGCCCGGCATGCAGCCGGCCTCAGCCGCGCCGCCGACCGACATGGAGCTGCAGAGCTTCTGGAGCGTGCTGAAGAAGATCGGGCAGGGCGTGAAGACCGGTGTGAACATCGGTCACCAGCTCGGCGTGTTCAGTGCTGATCAGCCCGGCATGCAGCCGGCAGCAAGCGCGCCGCCGACCGACATGGAGCTGCAGAGCTTCTGGAGCGTGCTGAAGAAGATCGGCCAGGGCGTTCAGACCGGTGTGAATATCGGTCATCAGCTCGGCGTGTTCAGTGCCGGCCAGCCCGGCCTGCAGCCGGCTGCGGCAGAACCGCCGACCGACATGGAGCTGCAGAGCTTCTGGAGCGTGCTGAAGAAGATCGGTCGGGGTGCCCAGACCGGCCTGGACATCGGTCATCAGCTCGGCGTGTTCAGTGCGCAGCCCGGCCTGCAGCCGGCCGCGGCCGCGCCACCGACCGACATGGAGCTGCAGAGCTTCTGGAGCGTGCTGAAGAAGATCGGCCAGGGCGTGCAGACCGGTGTGAATATCGGTCACCAACTCGGCGTGTTCAGCGCCGGCCAGCCCGGCCTGCAGCCGGCAGCAAGCGCACCGCCGACCGACATGGAGCTGCAGAGCTTCTGGAGCGTGCTGAAGAAGATCGGCCAGGGCGCCCAGACCGGTCTCGATATCGGCCGCCAGCTCGGCGTCTTCAACGCCGGCCAGCCCGGTGGCACGATGCACTAGACCCGACACGCAGCGGGCGGGCGCAAGCCCGCCCCTGCACACAGAATGAAGGGAAACCCGATGGCGGATTCGAACACGTCGCAACAATTCATCGTGCAGGGAGACCCGGTCCGGTCCGGCCAGCTCAACGAACACCTGCGGCGTGAACCCGGCGTGACACGAATAGCGCAGGTCGCTCCCGACGTCGTCATCCTGTCGATGACGAAGACACAGGCCGATCGCCTGAAATCGACGTTTGCCACGCTCGTGGTCGAACCGGATTCAGCGCTGAAGCCATTCGATGCCGGCTGATTTCGTTTCGGTGGGCAAACATTGGACACGCAAAACATCAAGGAGGCTGCAATGGCCACGAGAGGCAAACCAGGAACGTCCGGGCAGGGTGAGAGCAATGCGACCGAACCGGCGGCAAACGGCAACGGCGCGCATCCCGCACTCGATGCCGGCCAGTCGCCGGCACCGGGGCAGGGGCCCGTCACGATCGCATCGCGCCGATCGCAATTCATGATCGCGCCGCAGCAGCAGCCCGGGCTTGCGACCTTCAGCGTCGACTTCCTGACCCAGCAGCTCACCAACAGCCCCGACATCGAAGTGGTGAAAACGGTTTCTCCACCGCGCCTGTTCGGATTTCAGAGCGCGGAGCTCGGACAAGTGCCGCTCAGTCCGCTGGTTCTCGCCAAGATGACCCCCGACAAGGCCAAGCTGCTGAAGACCCAGGCGCAAGGGCGTTGCGCGGTGGAGCGTGACGAGCGGCTGGCCTACATGCTCGACCCGTCCACGCCGCAGCTTCCCAATCCGGGCGTGCTGACGCCGCTGGCCGACGGCTTCACCGCGACGATCGAAGTTCTGGGCCAGGACGGCCCGCTGGCCGAAGCCGAGGTCTATGTGTTCGGCAGCATGTGGCCGGCACAGGGCATCACCGACGCCACCGGCCGTGCCACGGTGACCCTGCAGGGCGAAACGCCGGACACCATCCGCTCGATCCTCGTCAAGCCCAAGATCGACTACTGGACCTTCTGGCTCGATCGTCCGCAGCTCGTTCCCAACAGTGTCAACCGGATCGCCGTGAGGGCGCTCGGTGCGGTCTTGCGCAACTTCCCAGGCCAGCAATTGACGGGTTGGGGCGAGCGCGCGATGGGCCTCGATCGCCTGCCGCCGTCCTTCAATGGCGCCGGCATCAAGATCGCGATCATCGATTCCGGCCTGGCACCGACTCATCGCAACCTGCACGGCATCACGGTGGGCACCAGTATCGTCGGCAACGACAAGGCCGCGTGGACCGTCGACACGATCGGCCATGGCTCGCATTGCGCCGGGATCATCGCCGGCGGTCCGGTCGGCCCCGGTGGCGGAATCCGCGGCTTCGCGCCGGCGGCGGAAATCCATGTGTGCCGCATCTTCCCCGGCGGCCGCTTCAGCGATCTCGTCTCCGCGCTCGATTACTGCATGGAGCACGGCATCGACGTCGCCAATATGAGCCTGGGTGGCGGCGATCCCTCGCAGATCATCGAGGAACGCATCATCCGCGCCAAGCAGATGGGCATGGCCTGCATCATCGCTGCCGGCAATTCTTCGGGGCCGGTGCAGTTTCCCGCGTCGACGCCGCATTGCCTGGCGGTCGCCGCGCTCGGCAAATGGGGCGAGTTTCCCGACGACAGCTATCATTCGCAGCAGGCGCTCGACGGCTTCCAGAGCCGCGACGGATATTTCCCGGCGAAGTTCTCCTGCTTCGGACCGGAGGTCGACGTCTGCGCACCCGGCGTCGGCATCGTCTCGTCGCTTCCCGCCGATGGTTTCGGTGCATGGGACGGCACCTCGATGGCGACGCCGCATGTCACCGGCCTCGCCGCGCTCGTGCTGGCGCATCATCCGGACTTCACCAAGGGCAACTTCCAGAATCGCGATGCGCGCCGTGTCGAGCGGCTGTTCCAGATCCTGAAGGAAACCGCGACGCCGCTGCAATTCGGTGACCCCAACCGGACCGGCGCGGGACTGCCGAACGCGATGCGGGCGCTCGGCCTCGAAACCGGAATCGCCCCGGTTGCCGCGGCCGCGTCCGCGACCGATCCTGCGCTGGCGACGCTGCGTCGCCTGCTCGGATTGCCGCCGGCCGAAGCACCGAGCATGGTCCCGGCGAGCACTCCGGCGCCGCAATCCGCCGCGCCGGTGCAGGCCGCCGCCGGTTCGGTGTCGCGCGGTCCGGCACAAACGGCAGGCGCGATGGCGCCCCAGTCCGTCGATCCCACGCAAAGCGGCTCGAGCTACGTTGCCCGCGGTCCCGCACAGACGGCGAGCGAAGCATTCGTCCCCACCATGATGGATCCCGATCCGGCCCAGATCCGGGAGATCATGCACAAGGTCGGCTTGCTGTAACGCGCCAATGCGATTTGCGAAAAGGGGCACAGCGGCGACAGTCGCTGTGCCCCGATCGTTTGTTGCGCGGTGGAAATCACTGCGGCAGCTTCACAAAGACCGGGAATTCAAGCTTCCGTTGCGCGTTGAACTTGCTCCGTCATTGCGAGGAGCTGTTGTGACGAAGCAATCCAGACTGCCGCCGCAGAAAGATTCTGGATTGCTTCGGTCTCCGCCAAGGCTTCGGCAGGCAAGTCGCTTCGCTCGCCGCGACGGCGTGGAGGGAGGGCGCCTTCACGCGCTCTCGTGCCCCAGACGCAGTCGTAGGATGGGTAGAGCCCTTGCGAAACCCATCATGACTCGGCGGGAATGTCATGATGGGCTTCGCCTCGCTCGACCATCCTACGGGCTTAGAACATTTCCCAGCCGCGATCGGATACCGCAACCACTCAGCATACTCGAGCAACTATCGGAATTCGTCCCGCTACATAAATCTTGCGGCGTGCCACCTGCACGCGATCTCCAGTTCGTCAGGATCGCGAAACGATTCGTCCTTCTCCGTCACCTTCGCGTTGACAAATTTCATGCTCACGCGAGGAGGTACCGCGAAATCTACATCCAAGTATGCAGTTCCAAGTCGCATCGTTCCCTGAATACGTTTTGCCGTCACAGCGCTGGTGACGAGTGCGGAAACTAGCACGCCTCCGTTCGGAGCCTTCGCGGCAATGCTGTTTAACCTTGGAAGGTCAGCCGTGCCGGTCGATTTCAAACGTAGTCCAGCCTTCGGAGGAAGGCCCCAGGTTACTTTGAACGTCGTGACCTCGTATCCCATCTGCTCGAGCATCGGCAAAGCGTCGCCGACTTGCTGCGTGAAAGCATTGAATTCCGTCATCACCTTGCCTGTCGCGTCGGAAAAGTCGGGCAGGGAGAGATCGGGCATTGAAGGCAGCGAGACAGATGGGAGAGGTGGAATGCTGGGCACTAGCTCTCGGCCGACTTCGTAATGCTCTCGATTCGGCTCGGAGCAGAAGCATCTTCGCAATGGCACATGGAAGGAATGACGATCAACAAAATCGAAGTCAACAATGCTCTCATTATCAATTAACCCTAGCCAAAATTTTGCCATTTCACTATAAAACTGATTGCGACCATTAGGAATCTATCATGTTTGATGCAATTAAGGGTAGCATTAAAGAATGGTTGGTCGCTCGATTTGCTTCCGCCATCAAGCGCACACGGGCAGAGGATCGAGTGCTCGCGATACGGTGGCTTAGCGAGTCTCGAACTGTCATCGCAAGTGACTTGAGCCCAACAGAGAAGCTCAAGAAGCTGAACTCGCTCATGAGTGCGCGGACCGCAATCGTTGCGGTTGCAAAGAACGTTTCTGAAGCTGTTTCGAATTACCGGAGCTCTGATCTCCCCCTGTCGGTGAAGATCGCTCTTCCCGCAACGTTGGCGGCCATCCCGTTGGTTGGCGGACAGGCTGCCGGTATCGCTGTGTTTGGCGGTGCCCTCGGCGTGCCTGTGTTGTTGCTGATCTTTTTGGGAACGGCGGGTATCACCTCGATCATCGAGGCCGTCGTGACCACCCCCGAGGTGCGACCGCATATTGCCGAGATCATCGATGTCATAGTTCAGGACGAACGTTTGCGCCGCGCCAGCGCGCAAATGAAGGCTGCTATGAGGGAGCAGCCAATGGATCCGACACGTTTCGCGACTCCGCCAGAAGAGATGGCGCTTCGCGCCTATCTGCTGAACATGGATCCATGCCAGTTCGAGCGCCACACGATGAGTTTCTTCGACGCTGCGGGCCTCAATGCATGGGCTACCCGAAAATCAAATGATTTTGGCGTCGATGGTTTCGCTGTCCATTCTGAAGGCTTGGTTGTCGTTCAATGCAAGCGAAACGCGTCAGGTAACAAGATCGGGAGGCCAACGATTCAGCAGTTCAAGGGCGTTGTCGAAGAGCAGAATGCCCATCGTGGCTACGTTGTCACCACTTCGACATTTACTGACGAAGCGGTCGAGTCGGCAGCGTTATCCGAGAAGATCGTTCTGGTGGACATGGAAGCGCTTGTGATGTGGCATGAGGACGCGCCGATGTTCTGACCAAGCGCGGTAGGATGGGTGGAGCACTTGCGAAACCCGTCGTGCGTCGGAATTGGGAACGTCTTGATGAGTCTCGTTTCGCACTACTGCTAGCTGATAGCAGATCGAAGCGGCCGTGGATGAGAGGCCCCCAGGAGGGCAGGCAAGTTCGGAGATAAGTGATGCGGCCGGTGAGCGAATGGGAAGAAAAGGATATCGATGATCTGCACAAGGGGGAAATAGAGGAAAGCCTAACCTTAGAGTACAAGCGCTCAGAAGCCTTGATGAAGGACCCTGGGCAACGGAAGGAGTTGTTCAAAGACGTGTCCGCGATGGCCAACGCATCCGGCGGCATCATCATCTACGGTATGAAGGAAGTGGGAAATAAACCGGACGGCACTGACGATGGGCTAGATCCAAAACTGGTATCGCGTGAGCAAATCGAAAACCTTCTCATGTCAAATATCGTTCCGCAGATCGAAGACCTGCTAATCAAGTCGGTAACGCTCACCAGCAAGGGGATCGGAAATGTGGTGTACGTGCTAGACGTCCCCGCGGCAAGATCCCGAGCCCCGCATCAAGCACCAGATAATCGCTATTACAAGCGGTTCAATTTTAAGTCAGAGCCGATGCGGGACAATGATGTGCGCGACCTCATGCGCCGTGGCATCGAATACGGGCGAAAGTTTGGAGCCGCTTTCAACTTATTTATCGAAATCAGCCGCGTAGATGCAGTCGCGCTGAGCAGGCTCCAGATGGGGCCGAACGCATTCGTTGATCTGGAGAGGGCCCTTATCGATATTTCGCCCGACCTAAGATCAGCGGGCGGCGTGCTAGTGCTGATGAACAGGCATGTGCGCAATTCAATCGGGGAATTGCTTCTACGCATTGATCACTTCAATGCGATATTGCAAGGGCGAGGATTACCGAAGGTGTCGATCGACAGCTCGGTGCAAGCGGAATTGACGCAACTCAGGCAACTTTGCGACGAAGTAAGCAAAGCTTTGAAGGACATATTGGATCGCGAGCCTTGATCTTTGAAAAGGCGCTAAAAGTCACAGCAGTGGCTTTAACTCTTTTTGCGCGTAGATGAGGAGAGCATTTGCGAATCCCATCGTGCCGTAGGTTGGCAGAGAAAATTCGATGGGTTTCACTTCGTTCTCCTCATTCTACGCGTCTAAGATGCCCTGTCGCTAGACAGCGCCTCGTCGTGCTTCGCTCGCTCTAGTCGTCTGGCCCTCTTTGCGATACGGCAAATTTAACAACTGAAGGCTGCGGTGAATGGCCAAAGAGCAAAGTGCAGCAAGCTACCTGAAACCCGATCAAATAGAAAAGATCAAAGAGACTCTTAGTGAAATAGAGCCAAAGTACAATAGGTTGATGTTTGCGGTCACTCACCGTCGGTATGGTACTGAGCGGTCGTGGGAGTATGCGCAGCACGGTTATGGCCGCCGACTCGGTACCATCAAGCGATGCATAGAGAATGTATTTACTCTGATTGCTCCAGATGAGAGCGCAGTGCCAGATCGAAACGTGCTGCACGATGCTCAGATCAACATTCAGGCCTTCTACGCGAATGTTTACGGCTGCATTGATAATCTTGCTTGGGTGTGGGTCTACGAACGGGGGTTGGAGAGTAGCATTCCTAGGGCTCGGGTGGGGTTTCGGTCCAATAACAAAGAGCTGCGCGCAGCCCTCAGCCACGAATTTCGACTCTATCTAGAGAGCATTGATCCGTGGCTTGAGTATCTCATCGAATATAGGGACGCACTTGCGCATCGTATTCCTCTCTACATTCCACCTGGAAATGTGCGCTTAAAGGACACTGACGAATACAATGCACTCTCTCGTCGAATGACGGAGGCTCTCTACTCAAGGGAGGATGTATCGGAATATGAGATGTTGAGCTTCGAAGTGGAGAAGCTATTGGTGTTTCAGCCCCTCATCGCGCACTCGGTCAAGGAAACGACTGGTCGCCCGGTGTTTCACGTTCAAATGTTGACTGACTTTGTGACCGTCGAAGAAATCGGATACAAGGTTCTTGATGAGTTGGCGTGAGTTATTTGGTTGACTGAGGAGCAAATTGCTGTGGATCAAAAGAGGCGCAGATACGCCACCCGCAGCCCACCAGCCCTGTTTCGCCCTCCGTCAACCCCTCCCGACAAAAATATTCCACTTTACCGAAATTCGGTTTCGGCGTATGTGATGGTTCATCCCGGCTCACCCAAGAGGGGCGACTTGCAGTCGTCATGTTCGCGAGCCGGGGTTGCGGTGGACGCGGCAGCGTCGGCATGAGAGGTGCGGGCAGGGCGGGTAGTCCCTGTGAGCTCGTAACCGCGTGCGGACGACGGCGCTGCTAGGTTCGTCTCGTTCGTAAGTTTCCGGCTCTGTCGACGGAGTCTGGGAATACTGCGGGTGAAATGGCGGGCCGTGCGTACGGCAAAACCGTGTGGTCCTGGCCGTCGTTGCCACGGTCAAGTTTCCGCGAAGGTGCGAGCGAGCCCAACCGGGCGGACTGCATCATCCAAATTCGCGGGGCGAGGGAGGCCAGAAGGAAAGTTCGGCTCCCGGGAGATCACGGCATAAGCCGTGCAACCATCGCGCAGGGAAGGCCGAGTGATCGGCGACACCTGTATGCTGCTGTGCGGTTCTTTCTGCGTGTGCATTTTCGCGCAGCGGACCGCGGGTGCCAGTCGGCACCCGGCCTTCCCTGTGCCCTCTTGGATTGGAGGGCGGAGTGATCAAGCAAAGCTCGGGCGAAACGCGCCGCGAGGACGCGAAGCCGTGTTTGCGATTTGGGAATCGATGAAAGATGGTCTCGTGCCCCGGACGCTGCGTAGCGCTATCCCGTCGATGCGAAGCATCGTCCGGTTCAGCGGTGCGCTGCAGAGCCGGGGCCCATCTATCGGCGCCGTGCCATGTTGCCCTGGGTCCCGGCTCTGCGCCGCAACGCTTGCGCGTTGCAGCTTGTCCGGGACACGAGAGTGAGCTGCGTGGCACGATCTCGTCCATCGCAGATCGGCAGTTTCTGCCGGGACGGATTTGCCGGCGTGACCGAGCTGCTATCCGCAATTGGCGATAAGTCCTTGATGAACATGAATCCGCGAGCTGGCATGCGCGTTGCACGCAAGAGCTGCGTTCGCAAATGAGCAGTGGAGTTCGGGTATGAGTGTCGGCAGCATGAGCAGCATCGGTGGCGGCAGCGCGGCGGGTTCGCCATTCTCCGCCAGTTCATCCAAGCCGGCCGATGGCGCGCAGGACGACGCCTCGGCCTTTTCGTCGATGCTGCAGGACGGCGCGCCTTACGATGAGATCAAGGTCGATCTGCCGAACGGCATGTCGGTTGGCATCGTCCATTTCGGCGGCGGCGGTTTCGACAGCGAGGCGCTCAAGTCCATCGAGGATTTCGTGCGGAGGCTCGCGGACGAGCAAAACTTCGGACAGCTGGCCACGAGCGCCGATCAGGCTAGCCAGGACGGAACGCCGGGCGCGGTCGGGATCGACAAGATCCATGTCGATCTTCCCAACGGAATCTCGTTCGAGATCCTGCATTCCGCAGGCAAGACGTCGACCGACAGTGCCGCGATCATGAAGCAGCTCACCGACGCCGCCGAAGAGCTCGCCGAATCGCTCGGGCATTATTCGCCGGCATCGAACGCGGCGTCCGCCTACGCCGCGCAGCAGGCCGCCGCGTCCGGCCGGAAGGGCCAGCTCGACGCCCGCGGCTGATGCGCGCGCAAGGGGCGTGACGATGTCATGCCGGCATTCGCCGCGCTCCTTCGCCCCTCAGACCCGATACCACGCCGCCAGATTCCACGTGATGGTGTCCCAGCCCGACATGTCGACCACGAGGTTGTTGACGCCGGCGTTGACGATGGGGCGCGAGAGCAGCGGCAGGAACACGTGGGCCCCGCAGAAAATCTCGTCGACCTTCATCAGCAGCGCGGCGCGCTTGACGGGGTCGAGCTCGCTCTGCGCGGCCTTGTAGGCCTTGTCGGCTTCGGGATCGGACCAGCGCGAGTTGTTGCGGCCGAGCCATTTGTTGTCCTTGGTCGCGATCTCCCAGGACACGCACTGGTTCAGCAGGCGCTCCGGATCGGGCTGCGGCTGCGTCGTGTTGTACATCTCCATGTCGGCATAGAATTTCGAGTAGGTGTCGGGATTGCCGACGTCGGAGGAGAAGAACACCGAGGCGGTGACCGCCTTGACCTCGATCTCGATGCCGGCCTTCTGGCAGGCCTGCTTGATGATGGCCTGCGTCTTCTGGCGCGGGGCGTTGGTCGAGGTCTGGAATACGTATTTGAGCTTCTTGCCGTCCTTCTCGCGGATGCCGTCCGCGCCTTTGGTCCAGCCGGCCTCGTCGAGAATCTTGTTGGCCTTGTCGATATCGAATTCGTATTTGAGCTTGGGCGACTTGAACTGCTTCGGTGCGTTGACGAAGCTAGCGGTGGCGATGCCGCCGCGGCCGTAGATGAATTTCTGGATCGAATCGCGGTCGATCAGCAGGTTGATCGCGCGGCGCACGGCGGGATCGGACAGCGTCGGATGCTTGGTCTTGACGCTGGAACGCTCGCCGTCGACCTCGGTCCAGGGATCCGTGGTGTTGAGGATGATGAACTCGACATTGCCCGAAGGCGTGATGTCGAGCTTGCCTTTGCCGCTCGCCTCCATGCGCTTGAGCACCTCCTCCTCCACCTGCATGTTCCAGGCAAAGTCGTATTCGCCGGTCTGCAGCACGGCGCGTGCCGCGGACACCGCGTCGCCGCCGCCCTTGACCTCGAGCGTGTCGAAATGCGGCTGGTTCTTGACGTGGTAATCCGGGTTGCGTTCGGCCCGGATCATGTCGCCCGGCTTGAATTCGACGAACCTGTACGGCCCGGTGCCGACCGGCTTCAGATTGCCCGGGGCTTCGCGCGACTTGGCGCCGACATAGTCGCCGAAATGGTGTTTTGGCAGGATCTGGCCGACCTGGCCGCCAACGAACGGGTCGGCCCAGAACGGCGTCGGCGCCTTGAAGGTCACCTTGACCGTATGGTCGTCGATCTTATCGACCTTGATGTCCTTGTAGGAGCCGGTGGTGAAGGCCGCGGTTGCGGGATCGGCGGCGTATTGCCAGGTGAAGACGACGTCGTCGGCGGTGAAGGGCTTGCCGTCATGCCATTTGACGCCCTGCTTCAGCTTCCAGACCACGCTCATGCCGTCGGCTGCGAGGCCGCCGTTCGCCTTGGTCGGAACTTCGGCGGCGAGACAGGGGACGAGGTTGCCCTCCTTGTCCCAGCCGGCGAGCGGCTCGAAGAAGATGCGCGAGGCGATCTGGTCCTTGGTGCCGAGCGCGAAATGCGGATTGAGCAGGGTCGGGGCCTGCCACAGCAGGATCTTCAGCGGGCCGCCGCCGCCGGCCTTGGTCGGCTTGTAGTCGAGCGTGGCATCCGCCATCGCCACATCGTGCCAGACCAGGATCTGGCTGGCGATCGGCGCCGCGATTCCGAACGCGGCCACCTTCCCGATGAAAGAGCGCCGCGACAGCGTGCCTTGCTTGACCTCCGTGACCAGGCCTTGGATCTCGTTCTCGTCCATCGGATCACCCTCCACGCTTGCGAAGACAAATCGTCGCCGGCGGCCATCATGTTGCATCATGCACGAGGCGGCAATGCCGGCGTGGCCGCCGGGCCATGCGACGAAATGACGACGGGGAGAGCGCTTGCGGGCCGGTTCAGCCCATGCCGGCAACGCCGATCGCCAGCGCGGACAGCAGCAGTGCGTTGCTCAGCAGCTGCAGCGCCGACTTGGGCTGCGCCAGCCAGCGTGAGACCTTTTCGGAGAAGGACAGCGTCGGATCGGCGAACACCGGCTCGAAATTGTGCCTGAAGAAATGCGGGAATTTCGGCCCGAGCCATGGCGTCACGAGGCCATGGAAGGTCGCCACCGTCGCGACGAAGATCGCGGCACCGAACGGCTCGCCGGCGAATTCGGACGCGTTGATCAGCTTCATCAGCAGCGCGACGCCGGAATAGATCGGCAGGCCCTGGAGCACGGCATAGAGCGCAAAGCATTCGAGCCGGTTCCGGCCGGTGAGCTTGGGAGCGGCGAGGGTGGTCATGGCAAAACTCCGGGCTGGTTGTGCCGGCAATCTCGCCCGGCGAGCACGGCCATGCCGTGATGCGCCTCACGCTTGTCCAGGCGCGTTCATTCCCCACATCGCATCGAACGGAGAAGCGTCGTCCGCACCGGGCGGCAAATATGGTTTTCCATTTCATTGATTTGATCCGACGGAGAAGCGAATACGGTTCCCATCTTTCGTGCCGTTCCATGGAGACCAAAATGTCGTTTCGCCTCCGCCTGATCGTCGCAACCGCGCTCGCCGCCTGGTCGGCAGCAGCCGCCGCCGAGACCATCAAGATCGGCGTGACGCCGGGCCCGCATGCGCAGATCCTCGAGGCGGTGAAGCCGATCGCCGCCAAGCAAGGGCTCGACATCCAGCTGCTCGAATTCTCCGACTATGTCGTGCCCAACGCCGCGCTCGATGCCGGCGAGATCCAGGCCAATTCGTTTCAGAACCAGCCTTATCTGGACAACCAGAAAGCCGACCGCGGCTACAAGATCGAGGCCGTCGGCCTGACCGTGAACTTTCCGATCGGCGTCTACTCGAAGAAGCACAAGGCCTTCGCCGACATCCCCGAGGGCGGCAAGGTCTCGATCCCGAACGATCCCACCAATGGCGGCCGCGTGCTGCTGCTGCTGCGCGACAAGGGCGTGATCAAGCTGAAGGATGGCACCGGCTTCAAGCCGACGGTGTTCGACATCACCGAGAACCCGAAGAAGCTGAAATTCATCGAGGTCGACGCCGCCCAGGCGCCGCGTGCGCTCGACGACGTCGATGCCGCCGCGATCAACACCAATTATGCAACCCAGGCGGGCCTCGATCCGGTCAAGGACCCGATCCTGCGCGAGGACCCCAAGGGCCCCTACGTCAATTTGATCACGGTGCGCGCCGCCGACAAGGACAAGCCCTGGGTCAGGACCCTCGTCGACAGCTACCACTCGCCGGAGGTCAAGGAGTTCGTCCTCGCCAAATTCAAGGGCGCGGTGCTGCCGAGCTGGTAGGCAATCTGCCCAGCTGCAGCGCAGCAGCGCTCCCGGCGGACGTCGTTGCGTACGAGCCTTGCGCAATGCCCGCTTGTCTGGAGCTGAAGTAACCGACATCATCGGCAGCCTGGTCATCCCGGTCCGACAGGGGTCGCATGAAACGCTTTGCAAATCTGAAACGCCTGGGATTCTTCACGCGGCTGCTCGACGAGGCGCCCCCCGCCGAGCGCTATCGCTTCGCGGCCGAGCAGATCGTGCGCGCCGAAAAGGCGGGGCTCGATTCCGCGTGGATCGCCCAGCATCATTTCCACGAACGCGAAGGCGGCCTGCCGTCGCCCTTCACTTTCCTCGGCTATGTCGCAGCCCGAACCTCGCGCATTAGGCTCGGCACCGGCATCGTCACGCTGCCGCTGGAGAACGCGGTGCGGGTGGCGGAGGACGCCGCGGTGCTCGATCTCCTCTGCAACGGCCGCTTCGAGCTCGGCGTCGGCACCGGCGGCAATCCCTCGGCCTTCGCCGCCTTCGGCCTCGACAGCGCCCAGCGCAACGAGATCTTTGCGCGCAATCTGGAGGTCGTCCGCACCGCGCTGGTCGGCAAGCCGCTCGAAGGCGGCGATACGATCTATCCGCAGCGGCCGCAATTGGACAAACGCATCTGGCAGGCCACGTTCTCGGTCGCGGGCGGCGCCCGTGCGGGCAAGGCCGGCGATGGCCTGCTGCTGTCACGCACCCAGCCGCGGACCAGGGAGGCGCCGAAGGCGACGCTGGCCGAGATCCAGAACCCGGTGATCGATGCCTATCTGGAAGCGCTGCCCAAGGGAGCCGAGCCGCGCATCATGGCCTCCCGCAGCATCTTCGCCGCCGACGATCATGCCGAGGCGTTGCGTCTTGCCGATATCGGGCTGCGCCGCGCGCTGCCGCAATTCATGAAGGGCGGCCACCTTCCGCCTGGCGAGACGCTGGAGGAGATGATCACGGCGTTCGACACCCATGTCGGCGATGCCGACCACGTCATCGCCTCGCTCCGCGCCGATGCGACGCTGGAGCGGGTGACCGATCTCGTCTTCCAGGTGCATTCGGTCGATGCTCCGCATCCCCAAGTCCTGCGCTCGATCGATCTGGTCGCGGAGAAGGTCGCGCCGGCGCTGGGCTGGACGCGGACGGCGCCCGATGTGGCGCTGGCAGGCTGATCGGACATGAAGAGCATCGCGTTGCACGAGGCTGAATGATGAGTACGCGGGATATCATCGACACGCTCGCCGGGATCGAGCCGGGCTCGGCCTTGGACGCCATCCGCGCCCGCCGCCTGCAGGCGCGCGAGAATGCGCAGAAGAGCTATCTCTCCCTGTTCGAGCCGATCGACGCCGGCGATGTCTCGCTGCTCGAACGCGCCGCAGTCGCCGCCTTCGTGACCGGGCTGCATGGCGGGTCCCCGGTTGCCACCTTCTATCGCGAAAAGCTCGCGGCGAGCACGGGCGGCGCGGCTCTGCTTGGAGCGATCGACGCCGAGATCGCGCGTGGCAGGACGTCGGGTCCGTATGGATCGTATCCCGCGGGTCCGTTGTCGGTCGAGAACACCGCCGGCCTGATTTTTCGCGTCGGTGCAGAGAGCAAATCGGCACTTGGTACGAGGCTCGCAGCGGCGCTCGAACACGCGCATTTGCTCGTATTCCGGCCTCGCGATGCCGCGTCCGCCGACATGAAGGCCCTGCTCGACGCCGGCTGGTCGACCACCGGCATCGTCACGTTCTCCCAGCTCGTCGCGTTCCTGTCGTTCCAGGTGCGTGTCGTCAGCGGCTTGCGCACGCTCGCCGCCGCGAACGCACAAAAGGAGACTGCATCATGAGCGCCACCGTCAATCCACCCGTCGTCTTCACCCAGGACGAGCTTGGCTGGGTCTCCTGGATCGATCCGCTGCCCGAGGCCGAGCTGACCGAGCGGCATTACGCCGGCCTGGTCGATCGCTCCCGCGCCAAGTCGGAATATTTCCGCCTGCTGGTGCGCGATCCCGAGGTGCTGGAAGCCCGTACCAAGACCGACAAGGACATCTTCTACAACGTCGCCGACGGGCTGCCGCGCGCCGAGCGCGAACTCGCGGCCGCCGCCACCTCGCGCTACAATGGCTGCATCTACTGTGCCTCGGTGCATGCGCGCTTCGCCAGCACCTATTCCAAGCGCCGCGACGACGTGCAACGTCTGCTCGACGAAGGCGTCAAGGCCGATCTCGGCGAGCGCTGGAACGCCGTGGTCAAGGCCTCGGTCGCACTGGCCGCAACCCCGATCGCGTTCGGTCCTGACAATATCGCGGAGCTGCGCCGCGCCGGTCTCGACGATGCCGAGATCGTCGACGTCATCAACGGCGCCTCGTTCTTCAACTGGGCGAACCGGCTGATGCTGTCGCTCGGCGAGCCCTCGAAATAGGCAATCACACCGGCACGAGAATTGCTGCCTGATTGAACTGGCGTTTCAACACCTGAGTGGATGGAGCCGTGCATGAGCAACATCGATCGTCGTAAACTGGTCAAGGGCTCGCTTGCCGTCATGATGGCGGGCGCGACCTTCTCGCGCGGCGGCCTCGCTGATACCTCCGAGCCGATCCTGCTCGGCGTCAGCGGCCCCCTGACGGGACCGAATGCGCAATATGGCACGCAGTGGAAGCAGGGTTTTGATCTCGCGCTCGACGAGATCATGGCGGCCGGCGGCATCAACGGCCGCAAGCTCGTCTATCAGTTCGAGGACAGCCAGAGCGACCCGCGCCAGTCGGTGGCGATCGCCCAGAAGTTCGTCTCCGATTCCCGCATCGTCATGGAGCTCGGCGACTTCTCCAGCCCGGCCTCGATGGCGGCTTCGCCGATCTACCAGCGCGGTGGCCTCGTGCAGTTCGGCTTTACCAATTCGCATCCCGATTTCACCAAGGGCGGCGACTTCATGTGGAGCACCTCGGTCAGCCAGGCCGACGAGCAGCCGCTGCTGGCTGCCTATGCCGTCAAGCGCCTCGGCCTCAAGAAGCTCGCGGTCCTGCACCTCAACACCGATTGGGGCCGTACCAGCCGCGATTATTTCACCAACGCGGCCAAGGAATACGGCGCCGAGATCGTGGTGACCGAGGGCTACATCGCGGAGGAGCGCGACTTCCGCTCGACGCTGGTGCGCGTGCGCGACGCCAATCCGGACGGGCTGATCCTGATCTCCTATTATTCCGACGGCGCGCTGATCGCCCGTCAGGCGCGTCAGGTCGGGTTGAAGCAGGTCATCTGCGCTGCGAGCTCGGTCTACTCGCCGAAATTCATCGAGCTCGGCGGCGAGGCGGTCGAGGACGTTCACGTCGGCACGCGCTACTTCCCCGAGGATACGCGGCCCGAGGTGCAGAAGTTCATCGCGGGATTCAAGAAGAAATATAACGGGCAGGAGCCCGATGCCTTCAACGCCTATTCCTATGACGCGATGAACATGGCCGCCGCCGTGGTCAAGATCGGCGGCACCGACCGCCGCGCGATCCGCGATGCGTTCACGAAAGTGAAGGACGTCTCCAGCGTCATCTTCGGCTCGGCGACGTTCGACGTCGCGAGCCGCCGCGTCAAGGGCGCCATGAACGCCGAGCTTGTCGTGCGCAAGGGCCAGTTCGCGCTGTGGGACGGCAAACCGACCTGACCTGATGGCCGGTGCATTTCGCCCCGGCCCGTTCTCCCTTCAGTAGGAACGCTGCGTGTCTTCCTGGCTCGATTACACGATCAACGGCCTGATCGTCGGCAATGTCTACGCCCTCGTTGCGGTCGGGCTCGCGCTGATCTTCGGCGTCAGCCGGCTGATCAACTTCGCGCAGGGCTCGATCTACCTGGTCGGCGCCTATATCGGCTGGGTCGCAGTGGTGCAGCTGCATACGCCGCTGCCGCTCACCATCATCGTGGTGGCGGTGGCGGCCGCCATCGTCGGGCTGATCATCGAGCGGTTCGGCCTGCGGCCGCTGCAGAACTCGGTGCGGATCGCGCCGCTGCTCGCCACCATCGGCATCAGCTTCGTGCTCGATCAGCTGGTGATGCTGACCTTCTCGCCCAATCCGCGTGCGCTGCCGAGCCAGTTGCCGGATGTGCGCTTCCAGGTCGGCGGCGGCACCATCGGGCCGCTTGACCTGCTCATAGCCGGGGTCGGTCTTACCAGCGCGCTGCTGCTGTTCGTGTTCCTGCGCTACTCCAAGCTCGGCTGGGCGGTGCGCGCCACCGCGCAGGACCGCGACGCCGCGATGCAAATGGGCGTCGACGTCAATCGGGTCAATCAGGCGGTGTTCGGCATCGCCGCTGCGCTGGGCGGCGTCTCCGGCATGCTGGTCGGCATGTACTACAACCAGATCGACACCGCGATGAGCCTGCAGGCGACACTCAAGGGCGTCGTTGCGGAAGTGGTCGGCGGTGCCGGCAACGTGCCGGGCGCCGTGATCGGCAGCCTGCTGCTCGGATTGGTGGAGAGCTACGGTGTCGCCGTGTTCGGCACCAGCTATCGCAACCTGTTCGCCTTTCTGCTGCTCGTCGTCGTGCTCGTGCTGCGGCCGAACGGCCTGTTCGCCAGCGCGCGGCAGGCGCCGCCGGAGCCGCTCACCGGCACATTCATCGCGCCGAGCCGTCCGGTCCGCATTCCGCGCTGGATGCTGCTGGCTGCGAGCGCGATCTTTGCGATCCTGCCGTTGTTCCCGGTGTCGTTCTACGTGCTTCAGACCCTGATCAATGCCTGGCTGCTCGGCATGCTCGCGCTCAGCCTGACGCTGGTGGCGGGCACGATCGGCCAGGTCTCGCTCGGTCACGCCGCACTGCTTGCCATCGGGGCCTATACTTCCGCGCTGCTGTCGTTGACTCTCAACGTGCCGGTCGGCCTCGCCATCATCGGCGGCGGCCTTATGAGTGCTGCGCTCGGCACGTTGCTGATCTCGCCGTCGTTCCGGCTGCGCGGGCATTACGTGTCGATCGCGACGCTCGCCATCGGCGAGATCGTGTCGCTGGTGATCCTGAACTGGGAGAGCGTCACGCGCGGCCCGATCGGCATTTCCGGCATCCCGCCACTGTCGCTGTTTGGCTACGATTTGATCAGCCCGACCGCGATCTACTGGTTCAGCTTCGCGGTGATGGTCGTGCTGGCGCTGCTGCAGGGGCGACTTCTGACCTCGCATCTTGGCCGCAGCTTCCGCGCCATCCGCGACGACGACATCGCCGCGCGCGCCTATGGCCTCAGCCTGAACCGCTACAAATCGCTGGCTTTCATCTTCGGCGGCTTTGCCGCCGGCGTCAGCGGCGGCATCGCCGCGCATCTCTATTCCTACATCAACCACGAAACCTTCAACACGCAGCAATCGATCCTGGCGCTGACGGTCGTCATCCTCGGCGGTCTCGGCAATGTCGTCGGCGCGATGTTGGGCGCCGTGGCGCTGGTCGGCCTGCCCGAAGTCTTCCGGATCGCGGCGGAGTACCGCATCCTGATCTACGGCATCGTGCTCCTGCTGCTGGTGCGGTTCAGGCCGCAGGGCCTGTTGGGGACGATGTGATGGCGGAGCAGCACACGACCATGCTGTCCCTGCGCGGGCTGACGCGCCGCTTCGGCGGCCTCACCGCTGTCGATGCCATCGACCTCGATCTCGCCAAGGGCGAGCTCGTTAGCATCATCGGCCCGAACGGCGCCGGCAAGACCACGCTGTTCAATCTCGTCACCGGGCTCGACCGGCCCGACGCGGGTACAGTTCACTTCGAAGGCCAGGACGTCACGGGCTTCTCGCCGGAGCGGCTTGCGGGCCAGGGCATCGCACGCACCTTCCAGCTTGGCCGCGTCTTCGGCAATCTCAGCGTGATGGACAATGTCCTGATCGGCGCGCACACGCGGCTCCGTGCGGTGAAGCCGGCCGTGCCGTTGATCGGCCCGCTGCTGGAGTTGGGCTTGGCGCTGCTTCGGCCGGCGAGTGTCAGGAACGAAGAGGAGCGGCTGCGCGAGGAAGTAAAAGCCATTCTCGCCCGCTTCGGCGAGCGGCTGCTGCCGCGGATCGACCAGCCTGCTTATAGTCTGTCCTACGCCAACCGCCGCCGTGTCGAGATCGCGCGCGCGCTGGTACTGCAGCCGCGCCTGCTGCTGCTCGACGAGCCGACAGCCGGCATGAACCCGACCGAGACTGCGGAGATGCAGGCGCTCGTCGCCGAGCTCAAGGCGGAAGGCCTCACTATCCTCCTGATCGAGCACAAGCTGGAGATGGTGATGCGCCTGTCCGACCGCGTCATCGTGATGGACGAGGGCAAGAAGATCGCGGAAGGGCCGGGCGAAGCGGTGCGGAGCGATCCCAAGGTGATCGAGGCCTATCTCGGCCACGGGCTGTCAGGGGCGTCGGAGCAGGAGAGCGCGGCATGACGGCGAGCATACCAGAACCGCTGCTGGCGCTATCCAACGTCAACACCTTCTACGGCCAGGCCCAGGTGCATTTCGACCTGTCGATCACGGTCGCGCGCGGTCACATCGTCTGCCTGCTCGGGGGCAATGCCAGCGGCAAGTCGACGACGATGAAGATTATTTTGGGTCTGGTGAAGCCGCGCTCCGGCGATGTCACGTTCGATGGCGCCTCGCTCATCGGATTGACCACGCCGCAGATCGTCCGCCGCGGCATCGCCTCGGTGCCTGAGGCGCGGCGGCTGTTCGCGGACATGAGTGTGCGCGAGAACATCCTGATGGGTGCGTTCGTGCGCAATGACCGCGAGGCGATCGCACAGGATCTCGACAAGATGCTGACCCTGTTCCCGAAGCTCGGCCAGCGGCTGTCGCAGCGCGCGGGCTCGTTGTCGGGCGGTGAGCAGCAGATGGTCGCGATGGCGCGCGCGTTGATGAGCCGTCCCAGGATGATCGTGATGGACGAGCCGACCATGGGCCTGTCGCCGCTCTATGTCGACCGCGTGCTGGAACTGATCCGCACCATCAACCAGGAGGGCGTCTCCGTGTTCATGGTCGAGCAGAACGCCAGCCTCGCGCTGGAGATCGCGCACGATGCCTATGTGCTGCAGACCGGCAAGATCGTGCTGTCCGGCTCGGCACGCACGTTGAAAAACGATCCTCGAATCCGCGACGCCTATCTCGGCGGTACCGAGGCCGCGTAAGGCTCAAGCCGAGGCCGCGCTCGCGACCGGCTCCGCTGGCTGATCATCGCCATTGGGATCGCCAGGTGCGGTGGCCCAGGCCAGCTCGACCAGCGTCACGATCCGGCGGCCGCCGCCGTCGAGCTGGACGACGATCAGGCCCTGCTCCTCCATGTAGCCGAGCAGCCGCTGCGCGCGGCGCAGCGAATGCGAGCCGTAGGCGCGCGCGATCGCGGCATCGCCGGGGCAGGGCCAGCCTTCCTTGGCCGCGCGCGCGATCATCATGAACACACCCTGCATGTCGTCGGGGAGGATCGAGGCGCGCAGCGACACGTCCTGCCAGGCGTCGTCTTCGGCATGTTCGGCGCCGAGCCCCGCGCGCGCGCGCGTCAGCATGCGGCGGAATTCGGTGAGATCAGGGACGGCTGAGCCCAGTCCCTCGATGCGGCAGCGGACCACGAACTCCTGATAGAGCACGCCGACGGCGCGAAAGCCGGCGTCGGGTGCGGCGAGCACGGCACGAAGGGTGCGATCGACGCGTTCGCGCCGCTCGGCGAGTTCCTCGGCGCTGACCGGCACCTCGTCGACGTCCGGCTGGATCACCGGTGAGGCAGCTTTTGCGGCGCGAAGCTGCTCCAGCAGATCGGGTGCGGGCCGTCGCTGCGGCCTGCTGGCGTCGGGCGGTGGCGCGGCCAGGATCATGGCGCGCATATCTTCCGTGGCCGCTTCCGGCAGCGGCATCAGCCGCGGCGTGGAGTTGCGCGGCGAGGTGTCGGTCGGGCCGATATGCAAACGCAGCGGCCGGCGCGACAGCGCGGGGCCGAGCGCCATGAACTGGCCGCGTTCGAGATCGCGGAAGGCTTCGGCCTGCCGCCGCTCCATGCCGAGCAGATCGGCGGCGCGCGCCATGTCGATGTCGAGGAACGTGCGGCCCATCAGGAAATTGGAGGCTTCCGCCGCGACGTTCTTGGCGAGCTTCGCCAGCCGCTGGGTGGCGATGATGCCGGCCAGCCCGCGCTTGCGGCCGCGGCACATCAGATTGGTCATGGCGCTGAGCGACAATTTTCGCGCTTCGTCCGAGACTTCGCCGGCCACCGCCGGCGCAAACAATTGCGCCTCGTCGACGACCACCAGCATCGGATACCAATGGTCGCGGTCGACCTCGAACATCCCGCCGAGAAACGCGGCGGCGCGACGCATCTGGTTCTCGGCGTCGAGGCCTTCGAGATTGAGCACGGTGGAGACGCGATGCAGTCGCGCGCGCTCGCCGGCGACCTGAAGGCCGCGCTCGGTGTGATCCTCGGCCTCGATCACGAGATGGCCGAAACGCTCGGCCAGCGTGACGAAATCGCCTTCGGGGTCGATGATCGCCTGCTGCACCCAGGGCGCGCTCTGCTCCAGCAGCCGTCGCAGCAGATGCGACTTGCCGGAGCCCGAATTGCCTTGCACGAGGAGGCGGGTCGCCAGGAGTTCCTCGAGGTCCATGGCGGCCGGGGCGCCCGCCGTGGTCTGCCCCATCTCGATCGCAACCGTCATGCCCGACTCAAGTCCCCGTCATTCGCGGACAGGGGCTTATCAATCCCGTCGCGGCGCGTCGAGCGGCACGGCGTTGGTGCGGCCGCGTTGCCCACGGCGGCGTTCAGGCATGATTCGATAGCCGTAAAAGTGCGGGCCGATAGGGGGCTTGCGGATCGTCGTCCTCGTTCTCCGGGATGACGCAGGAGCCGAATTCCTGCCTGATCCGGTCCATCTCGGCGATGCGCTCGTGCAATCGCTGCAAATGTTCCGGCGACGTCGCCCGCCAGAACCGGAACGTGTCGGCCGTGAGCGGCACGAACGCCGTGCCGAACAGCGTCGGTTCGGGAACGAGGGTGCGCCCGAGCAGCAGGAAGCGGTCGGCGCCGGAGACGATCAGGGTCGCATAGCCTCGGTTTCCAATCCGCCTGATGCCATTCAGCGACCATTCGGCGAGCTTGCTGAAATACGGCTCCTCGCGCCAGCGATCGGGGCAATGGTCATCGACCGTGACGTTCACGGCATCCTGGCTGAAATGGACGATGATCCCCGACTTCGCCGGGAACCAGTCGTCGTCGAGATGGCCTTGCAGCCAGGCGCAGACGAAGGCGCGGCACATCTGGGGGCGGCGGTCGTAGATGGTGCAGCCGGTGCCCGTCTGCCAGTGCTTGCAGAGCTGGTTCACCGGCTTGTCGACGGCGGCCACTTCCAGAATATCGCAGCAGGCGTTGCACGATCCGCACTGCCGGGCCAGCGGCGCCGCTTTCGGCAGGCCGATGGCACGAAAGCCCTGGCCGTCGCGGGCGAGCAGCTTTTGCTTCTCCAGCGTGTTCAAAGCGCGCTCGACCTTGAGCCGGGACAATCCGGTCGCGTCGATGACGCCCTTCATGGTTGTCGCGCCGGCCTCCACCGCGCGAGCGACCTGCAACGTCAACTGATCCATCTTCGCTGACTTGTTCTTTCGCCCGTCATCCGGCTGGCGCGAGCAGACTGGAACCTGCTGCCCGGAACCGGCATCCGAAAATAGCTGCTCGAGGCAGTTCGGCAACTTCCGTTACGTAATGCCAGACCTTGCATGGATGCAAATTTTTCGCAAATCGGGGCCCGGCTGGCGCCGCGCGGATCAGCCCGGGGCTCAACGTTCGGCCGCAGCGCCGCCGGCGTCGCTGGATGCGGCGCGCTATTGCGCGCCGGATCCGCCCTGCACGATCTTCTCGTTCAGCTTGAGATCGACGGTCTCGACGGTGCGGTCGATCTCGGCGTTGGGCACACCGAGCTGATGCGAGATCAGCTTCACCAGGAGGTCGACGCGCTCGATGAAGGGCGCGCCGCTCGCGACCGCGCGCGCGGCCGATGACGGCTTGAGCAGGCTCTCGGCGGCCTTGGCGTATTTTGCGAACGGCACCTGGTCCTGCGGATCGGCGCCGAGCTTGCGGGCGATGGCATCGACATGGTCGTAGATCGTCTGCGAGCGCTTCAGGTCGCCGTGCACGGCGTCGCGGATCGACTGCGGCTCGTGCGGTGTGATGCAGCGGTAATTGCCGGTGAGCAGCATCGACCATTTCGCCAGCGGCACGAACAGGGAATCGAACACTTTCAGCTTCACCGGCACGTCGTGGCCGTCGAGCGTCACCGCGTCGATGTCGGCCTCCAGCTCGCGCAACACCTTGTTGTGCTTCTCGTCGGCGAACACCGACGCCTTGAAGTTGGTGGGCAGGCCGACGTGAAGCACGTTTGCGGCTTCTTCCGGCGGACGGAAGGCCTGCGGGTCGGGCGAGCACAGCGTCACCAGGCCCGGCTCGAACCGCTCCCACACCTGCGCATTGGTGTAGGCCTCCTCCAGATCCATGCCGGCGAGCGCCGGGATGCGCTTCAGATAGGGCAGCGGCGGCATGTTCATGATGGACAGGCACGGCAGCTTCGCCGCGGCGATCTTCACCATGAGCATCCGCACCGTGTGGTTGGTGTATTGCGGCTCCTGCATCGCAAGGCCGACCAGATCGTAGCGGGAGAGGTTGACGTTGGCGGGGGTCACGGCGTCGAGCTTGCCAGGCAGGTCGCGCGAGAAGATCGCCCGGTGCACCGCCTCGTCGCGCAGCTTGATCCGCACCTCGGTACCTTCGCGGTTAATCAGCTCGGCAGTCTTGGCGCGGCAGACCAAGGTCACATTGTGCCCGGCCATCAGCAGCTTCGTGCCCAGCAGCGAGCCGTAAGAAGCCCCGAGAATCAATATGTTGCGCGCCATATTCCGTCCCTTTGACAATGTCTGTGATTTTTTGGCCCCGGCCGTCATCCGCGGGCGAGTTGCCGGCATGTAAGGCGAAGTTCGCCGCGATGGCAACTGGGATAATGCATACAAGGCGGTGCCGGAGGGCCCGCTTAACGTGAGGAACGAGCGCCGCCGGGGTAGGGAATACTGCCATCCACCAGACGGGATGAGAGAGCATGCTCCGCCAGCTCTGCAAGACTATTCGTTTCGGCAGAAATTCGAAAAGATCACATTTGTTGCGCGGTCTCCGCTCAACTTGCGTGACCGACGAGAGTGGGCACCGACGGAAGGGACAACGGCCTGACTCTCGCGAGATCGTGATGAGCGGGAAGGATACTGTCGTCATGAAAATTCATGAGGATGCTGAGACGTTTGAGCCTCCTTCGTCATCAAACGCAATCCAGACTCTCTCTTTTGACTGCACAAAAACTACAACTCGGAGCCGCAAAAATGGCAGAATGGCGTGGGGCCCTAACCAACTATCAGCAATGGAGCTGCAGCGTGACGATTGAGTTGAGCCCGATTGGATTTCGTATCCGGCCCGGCTCGTTTGACGACCGCAGTTTCGTCTAGCGCTCTGCTGAAAGTGCAGCCGGCAAGTCTCGGGAATCCAAGCCCTGATTCAAGTCTTGGTATTCGCTGACTGCGCCGTCGGGGGACTGACATGCAAGGTGATCATTGGCCTCACGGCTCGTGCGACGGCGCGGGTGCAAATCTGGCGCGCTTGCGCCACCGCGCGTCCGAATTTTTCGACAGCCTGTCCGTCGCGGATCTGGTGCGAGAGAGGTCCAGGCATCTGTGGGTTTCGGACTGGTTGAGGGTCGCAGACGACTACCGGATATCCGCCGAATCTGCGCGCAGGGACGAGTCCGCCCCGATTGCCCTGGAAGCATGGCTGTGCTCCCTGACGGCGCTCGAAGTCGCGCGAAGTTTGTCTTCACCGGGAGATATCGCGGATGGCGACCTCTCCGACAGGCTCGATATCGGCCTGAGGGGCCTGGAGAATGAGGTCGGTCCGGCGATCCAGCATGTGACGATCGACGGCCTTGATCGAGGACCGTTGACGGGCCTCTTTCGGCCGGCGTTCCATCAGGAGCGTTCTCCCGTCGTGATCTGCATCGCCGACGAAGGGGTCACGCTGGGCGCGATGATGAGCAGATTGTCGCCGGCCTACTGCCACCGCAACATGTCGCTTCTGCTCGTTCATGCGGGCAATGCGTCCATCCGTCGCCCATTCAAAGCCGAGCATATGCTTGCATGCTGGCTCGACTATCTCGCGGCTCGCCCGGACGTCGATACGCGACGGATTGCTGTCTATGGCGAAGGAGCGGGCGCCAGCCATGCGTCCCGTCTCGCCATGTCGGATCGCAGGATTGCTGCAGCCGTGTGCGACGGCGGCATCGCGACACCGATCATGCGCCGGGCTTGGCTGCGCCGGAAGAGTGGCGTCGAGCAGGCCGCGACCCCGCCGGATTGGCTGCAGCCGTCGCGTCGCATACCTTGCCCGCTTCTCGTGGTCGTCGGAAGTCGCTCGATGGTTTGGGAAGAGGACGCGCTCGCGCTGCAAGCCGGCTATCGGCAGGCCGGAGCTGACTGCTCGACTGTTGTGCCGAACTGCATCCCCCATCCACTGGGCGAGGTCGAGAATTTCATCGCTGTCGACAATTTCATTCTCGAATGGCTCGACAACAAGCTGGGAGGCGGCCGCCAGCTGGATTCCGTAACCCGCCTCTAGCAGCGTCAGCCGCGCATCGGCGGGTCACGACGCGTCGATCGCCAGCAACCGGGCAGCCAGCCGCGCGTTCTTGGCAATCGTTGCAAGCGCGGCGTTCAACTCAGCCAGGGACTTCTCGTCGAGCTCGTTGAACATGGTCGAGTTCAAGGCGAGCTTCCTCTTCGACAGCTTCTCGATTTCCGTCCTGGCCTTCGCCGTCAGTGACATCAGGACGAAGCGTGCGTCGTCCGCTGCCGGCCGGCGCGATAGAAAGCCGCTCTTTTCGAGGCTCTTGGTCTGGTTGGTCACGAAAGCCGGGTGAACGCGCAGCTTGTTTGCGATGTCGATCCCGGCGACGCCTCGTCCCTCGTCAAGTTCCGTGATGGCCATCAGGATCAGCCATTGCGGCTCGGTAATGCCGAGCAGTCCGGCCCAGCTGGTATGGATGTCCTCCAGCTGCGAGTGAATTTCGACGACGTTCCAGATGAAGTCCGTAATCGCCCTGTCGAGTTTTTTCTCGATCATGCGGCTGCCCCCCGTTTCCCTCGGTTCAGTCTTTTAATGGGATATTGGGGAAGCGTCTCGCATATCACGCATAGACAATGGTGGCGGACACTACGCCGCGGACACGGCTTGACGGTTTAGTGCTTGCAAAAAACAATTAATTAAATTACGTCTCCTCTCACTCAATCTTTGCTGCTCTTGACCCTGTCGATGGACAGCGATGTGAGACCTCCAAGAAAGCCCTCGGGATGCCCCCTGAGGGCTTTTTCTTTTTATATTAAATGCTTAGTTACCGCGCCGCTCGCCTCTGTTGCCCTTGAGCAACATCTCCGGCCGAAGTTACGATTCATTAAATCAATAAATTGAGGCCGTTGTTTTTATAAACTATACGTGAGGCACGACGGAGGGGGGGCACCTCACTGTCGTTTCAGTCCGGACCTTCGGTGCGGATCTGAATTGAACGGAAATTGTGAGGGTGACGCGGTGTCCGCCGAGGAAGCCGAACCCCCTGAATCGACCTGGAGGTTTACCTAATGAAGTTGACGAAGACGCTTTTGCTCGGCTCGGCTGCCGGCCTGATGGCCGCCTCCGGGGCGTTCGCTGCCGATCTCCCCGTGAAGGCCAAGGCGGTCGAATACGTGAAGATCTGCTCGCTCTACGGCGCCGGTTTCTACTACATCCCGGGCACCGACACCTGCATCAAGCTGGGTGGTTATCTGCGCGCTGAAGTCGCGTTCAACACCAACAGCCTGTACGGCATCTCGAACGGTTCGCCGGCCGGTGCGCACAACCGCCTCAGCAACACCTACTCGATGCGCGCTCGTGAAGATCTCAACATCGACACGCGCACCGCGACCGAATACGGCGTCGTCCGTACCTTCTTCGACGGCGTGTTCACCTGGACCACCGGTGGCTATCAGGGCTCCGGCTCGGCAACGGGCGGCACGGTCTATACCGGCAACCTCGGCCTCAACACCTCCGGCGCCACCCCGGCGCTCGTTGGTTCGTCGATCAACGGCACCGACGGCAACACCTCGGGCGGTTCGCTCGGCGTGTACTACGCCTTCATCCAGTTCGCCGGCTTCACCATGGGTAAGGCCGTGTCGCAGTTCGACGCGCCCTGGACCAACTATCCCGGCAACAACATCGACAGCCTCGTCGGCGGTTCCGGCACGGTCACCGGCGTCAACCAGTTCACCTACACCGCTGACTTCGGTCAGGGCGTGACGGCGTCGTTCTCGGCTGAAGACGCGACGGCCTATTACCAGGCCGGCAATGTCAACCTGACCGGCGCGACCGCCGGCAGCATGATCGGTGGTTCGTACGGCACCAACGCCATCGGCGGTTCGCGTTCGCCGAACCTCGTCGGTATGGTCCGTGTCGACCAGGCTTGGGGCATGTTCCAGGCGTCGGTTGCCGCGCATGACAACCACGTCGCCTATTACGGTGCCACCGAAGCCACCGGCCACCCCGACGACAAGTGGGGCTGGGCGGTTCAGCTCGCTCTGTCGATCAAGAACATCCCGACCGGTGCGGGTGACGTGATCAACATCCAGGGCGTCTACACCGACGGTGCGACCCGCTACAACTTCCAGAACCTGGCGGGCAGCAGCTATTCGATGTTCGGCAGCTCGGGCGTCGCCTATCAGAGCGTCGGCTTCGCCTATGCTCCGGACACCGTGTTCGTCACGGGCGGCCAGCAGGAAACCGTCAAGACCTGGGGCTTCCGTGGTGCTTACACCCATAACTGGGATGCCTACTGGAACACCGCGCTGTACGGTGCCTACGCTCAGGCGCAGTACGGTTCGACTGCCAAGACCGCTCTCTGCGGCGCTGGCGGTGCAGGCGGCGTGTTCGGCGGTCTCGCCGG
The DNA here is from genome assembly GCF_002266435.3 of Bradyrhizobium amphicarpaeae. NCBI lineage: Bacteria > Pseudomonadati > Pseudomonadota > Alphaproteobacteria > Hyphomicrobiales > Nitrobacteraceae > Bradyrhizobium > Bradyrhizobium amphicarpaeae. Next base: position 5,960,638 of record NZ_CP029426.2, on the reverse strand, counting down.
TGTCACGGGTTGTAACCCTGACTTCGCCGTCGGCCAGATCGGCGTGATCACCCGCTGGACCCCCGTCAAGAACCTGACGTTCTCGGGCGACCTGAACTGGACCCGTCTCGACCAGAAGTACTCGGGCACGGTTGGTTACGCCGGTGCCGGCACGACGGCCAAGCCGGCCGCCCTGTACGAGCTGAAGGATCAGGACAGCATCACCCTGCTGCTCCGCGCCCAGCGCAACTGGTAAGATCTTTCGAACCATCTGACGAACACCCGGCGGGAAACCGCCGGGTGTTTTTTTGTGCGCGATCCTGCGCGATGTCTGACGACCCCGTAGCCCGGATGGAGCCGACGGGGCGCGCCAGCGCATCCGGGGCCGCTGCCCGGCATCTCGACTGTCCGGGATTACGCTGGCGCTCCATCCGGGCTACAGGATCGAGCCTGTCTCCGTGCTCCGAGAATCTCGTCGCGAAAATGTTCTTAGTTTCCGAAATTCGGTTTCGGCGCATGTCTTCGGGGCGCGAGAGGATGGAGGGCGTCGTTCAAAGACAGGCGCGGCCAGCCGTCCGCAGGCTCCGCCGCAGCCACTCGCGCGGAAATTGCGTCCGCCTCAGCCCTGGCTTGCGACCCGCGCGCGGTCGAGATGCTGCTCGATCTTCGGGCGGTCGCGGGTGCGCTCGAAGCTGGTGCACAGCAGTTCGGTCTCCTCGAGCGAGATCGGAGCGCGATACAGCCGGCACATGAATTCGGCGCTCGTGCGTCCCTTCGAGGTCGCCGGGCTGCGTTCGGCGAGAAACATGCAGTCACGGCAGATGCTGGCGTCGAGCCGCTGATGGGCCGCATCGAGATGATTGAGGACCTCGCGGAGCGAATCCCGCAGCCTGACGCATTCGTCGTTCCCGAGCGAGGTGACCGCATTGACCACGTGATTGATCGGGTCGTGCTGGCTCAGGCATTTCTCGCCCTGGGCGGTGATGTGCAGGGCGACGGAACGCTTGTCCTCTTGCGACGGTTTGCGCACCAGAAAGGACTTGCCCTCCAGCGTCTTCACGATCTGCGATGCGGTCGCTCTGGTGGCGCCGATGAAGCCGGCGAGCGCGGAAGGCGTGCGCGAAAATCTGTTGGCGCGGCCGAGAAAGCGAAGCGCCATCCATTCCCGATCGCGCAATCCATGTTGGTTGCCTTCGAAATACCAAACCCTCGCCGCTTGGATCAGCAGCTCGACGGCTTCCCGTGCCAATGGCATGAATTTACCCCGCCCCCGAAACTTCGTCTGCGGCGCTCCGGAGCCGCTTTGCGCTCCGGCCTGCTGATCCATAGAAAGACATCGATCGGCTGCTGTCCGGCGAGCGAATCGTGTCGAGCTCTCGTTCGAACGAAGGGCTTGCAGCACGTCCGGCCTGGACCGCCGGGGCTCGCGTGCTCCGGAGTGAGAAACCGCGTCGTTGACATGCCAGCAGCGTCGTCGTCGCGCGGGAGCCCGAGTTGTCGTCGTCAACGGACGATGGATCGGAATAGTTCAACCGAAGCCCCTGAGTTCAAGTTACACGCAGACGTTTCTTATGTTCCGTCGAAACGATGAATGAGCTTCTCAACAAAATCAAGTAGAGACGCTCGCGGAGCCCGGATGTCGTTGCAGGCGAATGTAAAGTTCAAGACAATCTCGCTGATCGGGACACATGGTGGTGAACGCAATACGCTGTCAGACAAGCAACATGCACTCAACTCTGCGACGCCATGATTGCACGGCATCCCGCTGTCCGTAATCGACGCAGATTGATCGATGCTTGTGCATGACGACGGGGAGTTCGGCGCGTCATCCACAACTTGTGCGTGGAGGCGCAGAATCGACAAGGGAACTCGCAGGAATTGCACGTGTCGGTTGTTAATCGTGACGCCCGCCAAATCGCCCGTGCGGTCGCTTGCGGCACGGCCGCGCGCTGCTCTCACACGGATGGTTGAGGCCACAGGACGAAAGACCGGCGACGGTGGTGCGGCGCATGCGCCGGCGGCGTGGCGGCATGCGCAATCTCCTGTCGAAATATCGAGCAGGAACGGGATGGCGGCCTATCTCGTTCAGCTATTCGCCCTTGAGCATGTCCCGCAGTTCGCGGAAGGGATCGGCGCTCGGGGGCGCCGAAGCGTCCTGCCGCATCGCGCCGTAGATTCTCGGAACCATCTCGACCGCCTGGTCGAGGCCCGAATCACGTCCCGGCTGATAGCCGCCCATCAGGCGAAGGTCGCGCGTGTCCTCGTATTTGGCGATCAAGGCACGCAGCTTGCTGACCAATTCACGCTCTTCGGGATCCCAGACGTTATGCGCGAGACGTGAGACCGAGGCCAGAACGTCGACAGCCGGGTAGCGCGCCTGATCGGCGATGTGCCTGGAGAGCACGATGTGCCCATCGAGCGTGCTGCGGATGGTGTCGGCGATCGGCTCGTTGTGATCGTCGCCGTCGACCAGCACCGAGAAGATCCCGGTGATGGTGCCGGAGCCTTCCTCGCCGGGCCCGGCGCGCTCGAGGAGGCGCGGCAGATCGGTGAAGACCGTCGGCGCATAGCCGCGCGCGACCGCAGGCTCGCCGGCGGCGAGCGCGACCTCGCGGGCGGCATGGGCGAAGCGGGTGATCGAATCGACCATGAGCAGGACCGATTCGCCCCGGCCGCGGAAATATTCCGCGACCGCCATGGCCGTCTTCGGCGCCAGCCGCCGCATCATCGGGCTTTCGTCTCCGGTCGACACGATGGTGACGGCGCGCTGGCGATCGTTGCCCAGCACGTCCTCGATGAACTCGCGCACCTCGCGGCCGCGCTCGCCGACCAGGGCCAGCACCACGGTGTCGAAACCCTGGCTGCGGGCGAGCATCGCAAGCAGCGTCGACTTGCCGACGCCGGAACCGGCAAAGATGCCGACGCGCTGGCCGGCGCAGATCGGTGCGAACAGATCGATGACGCGGACGCCGGTGCGCAGCGGCTTGTGCACGCGTGCGCGCTTCATGGCCGACGGCGCCTCAGCCTCCGCCGAGACCGCCTGGGGGCCCGGCGTAAGGGGCCCCAATCCGTCCAGCGGCGCGCCGAGGGCGTTGATGACGCGACCTTTCCAGCTCGGATCGGGCGCGAAGGCCAGGGGCGGCATCCGGTAGGCGACCGAGCCGAGTCCGCCTGCGAACTGGCGGTCGAACGGCTTGGCGATGATGCCCTCGCTGTCGATTCGCACCACCTCTCCGATCTGCGGCTTGCCGCCCGAATTGACGCCGATGAGCTCGCCGAGCCTGACGAAGCGCGACAGGCCGGAGACACGAAAATGCGTCGGCGCGATCTCGGAGATCGCGCCGCTGACGCTTGCCAGGGGAGTGCTCTGCTGAAGCTCCAGCAGCGCCCACTCGAGTTGCCGAAGAGCGTTCAAGGTATCAGTCCAACCTCAATCTCGATGCGCGCGGGGCGCAGACTATTTGCCGGGTTCGCCCAGCGTCCGGATCGCGTTCTGCAGCGAGCTCTCGGTGCCCTCGATCATCGAATTGGTGCCGTCGAATGCGCGCGAGGCCGCGATCAGCTTGGTCAATTCCATCATCGGGTTGGCGCCGGAGCCCTCGACATAGCCCTGCTTGAAGCCGTCGCGGGAGAAATCGGCGATGGCGCTCGCTGGCCGGTCCGGCGTCACGCCGGAATTGCCGTAGCGCTCGAGATTGGCATCAGCAGGGATGCTGAACAGGCCGATAGTGCCGATCTCGTTGTTGTCCTGAGTGATCGCGCCGCTGCGCGCGATCGAGATCGGTCCGCCGTTCGGGTCCAGCGTGATCTGCGCGCCGCCGGAATCGACGACGGGAAATCCGTTCACGGTCTGTAGATCGCCGTTGGCGCCGATCTGGAGCCGGCCGTCGCGGGTATAGACCGTGCCGTTGGGACCGGCGAAGGCTATCCAGCCTTGGCCGACCACGGCGACGTCGAGCGGATTGCCGCTCTCGGTGATGTTGCCTTGCTCGCGCGAGATGATGTTGTCGCCGGGCGAGGAGAACGCGACCGGGTTCGCGCCGGCCTTGGACAACACGGTCTCGAACTTCACCACGTCGGTGCGGAATGCCGCCGTGTTGACGTTGGCGACGTTGTTGGCGATCGTCTGAAGGCGCTTTTCGAGGGCGACCTGGGCCGACAAACCCACATAGAGGGCCGATTGCATGACTTACCTGTTGAACCTGATGTTCTGAAGAGTCGCGAGCATGTTGGTATCCATGCTGGCCGAGGATGCGCCGCCGATCAGGATCAGCGCGGAATTGGTCGAGCTGTCGCTCTGGGCCTGGGTCGCGTCCCACATCGCCGCGAAGCGCTGCACGAATTTGGTGACCTTGGCAGGGTCCTGGAAATCGGTGAGCTTGACCTTGTTGGTGATCAGCTTGGCCTGGGCGTCGATGTCGGCCGAGCTGATCGTCGCCGGCAGGCCGAGCGCGGTCTGAACCACCTGCGTCAGCGCCTTGTCCGCGAGCACCTGGTAGGCGGTCGTGATCGTGGAGGCCTTGCGGGTGAAATAGAGCGCCAGCCGCAGGCCCTCGTTCTGGTCACCGGCCTTCTGCTCCATCGTCTGCGTGACATAATGGGTCGCCGTCCCGGTCGTGGCCTGGGCGGTCTTCGTCGCGTTGCTGCCGAGCGCGGCGAAATTGAAGGCGGCGGCAAATTCCCGGTAGCGGGTATCGGTCAGCTTGTTGGCGAACGTGTTCTTGTTCCCGATGCCCTCGGTCAGCACCTTGCGCATGAACGCCTTGGCATAGGTCATGTCGCTGAGGCCAAAGGCCTTCATCGCGTAGGAATAGAGCCGATAGTCCTTCAGGAAGTCGTCGATCGTCTTCACATTGCCGATATGGCTCAGGAAATAGTCGGTCTCGCGGCTGACATCCGGCTGTGTTGCGACCTGCGTCAGCGACTTGCCCATGTCCTTGGTCAGCCTGGTGTAGTCCGCGATCGTGGATAGCATGACACGCGCCTCTCTGGCCGCTGTTGCGACGTCACCCCAAGCTGCCGCCGATTGCTTGCGCGGGGCTGGCGAGCCGGGAAGCCAGCCTCGCGCAAGGCTCGCCGACTAGATGTTCCCGGAGGGATCGGCGATGGAGCGGCGCGTTGGGCAGTTTCGTGGGGATTTTCATCACGGTAGCGGCGTTGCTCGGCGGATTCGCCGCGATGGGCGGGCATCTGGCCGTGCTCATGCAGCCGTGGGAGTTCGTGATCATCATGGGGACCGCGGTCGGCACCTTCATCGTGGCCAATCCGTGGAAGACGGTGGTGGATACCGGAGTTGCCTGCATGCAGGCGGTCACCGGCGCGGTGCCCGGCCAGCGCTACTACCTCGATCTGCTCGGTGCGCTCCACGCCCTGATGCGCGAGCTCAGGGGCAAGGGCCGCAACGAGGTCGAGGCGCATATCGACGATCCCGCGTCCTCCGAGATTTTCAAGGCGTTTCCGAGCGTGCTCGGAGATCCCTCGCTGCTCCAGTTCATCTGCGATTATGTCCGCCTCATCATCATGGGCAACGCGCGCACGCACGAGATCGAGGCGTTGATGGACGAGGAGATCCACACCATCGTGAAGAGCAAGCTGGCGCCCTATCATGCCCTGGTGACGGTGTCCGAGGCGCTGCCGGCGCTCGGCATCGTCGCGGCAGTGCTCGGCGTCATCAAGGCGATGGGCGCGCTCGACCAGTCGCCGAAGCTGCTCGGCGGCTTCATCGGTGCGGCCCTGGTCGGCACCTTCGCCGGCATCTTCCTGTCCTACGGTGTCCTTTCGCCCTTCGCGATCAAGATCAAGATGACGCGCGAGAAGAAGTGCCGGCCCTACATCATCGTCAAGCAGACGCTGCTGGCGTTCATGAATGGCGCCATGCCGCAGATCGCCGTCGAGCACGGCCGCAAGATGATCGCGAGCACCGAGCGGCCTTCGATCGACGTCGTCGAGAACGAGACGATCGCAGGTCCCAAGGCCGTCGTGACCGAGCCCGAACCCAAGGCCGCCCGCGCATGATGATGGACGACGTCGAGGTCGATCAGAAGAAGCAGCTGCCGAACTATCTGCTGGACGCCGCCGGCATATCGATCGAGCGCATGCCGATGCTCAATGTGATCTTCGATCGCATGGCGGCATCATGCACCGACAGCCTGCAACCGATGGCGGGAACGCCGTGCTATTTCTCGGTCAACGGCATCACCAACGATCCGCTCGGCGACATCATCAAGGACTACGAGGGCAACGCGGTTGCGGCCGTGCTCTATGCCGAGCAGTGGGACTCGCGCGTGATCATCGTGCTGGACCGCGACTTCGTGTTTACCATGGTCGAGGCGATGTTCGGATCCGACGGGGCAGAACCGCCGCTCGATGTCGAACGTACTTTCTCGAACATCGAGATTCGCCTGGTCCAGGCGCTGTTCGAGCGGTTCGCCAAGGCGCTGCAGAGCGCCTTCGCCGGCACGTCGAACGTCACCTTCCGCGTGGAGCGGGTCGAGACGGCGATGGCCTCGCTGGCGATCGGGCGCGCCAGCAACATGTCGATCTGCGCGAACATGATGGTGCAGGCGCTCTACCGCGGCGGCCAGATGTTCCTGATCATTCCGCACTCCGCGCTCAACCCGCTCAGGCAGAAGCTCGCCCACGTCGTCGTCAGCGACGGCCGCGCGACCGATCCGCGCTGGCGCGAGCAGATGGAGAGCGAGGTTCATCGTACCGAAGTGACGCTGAGCGCGGTGCTCGACGAGAAGATGATTTCGCTCGAGGACGTCGTGAAGTTCAGGGTCGGACAGGTGATCGAGCTGGAGGCCACGCCACGCACGCTGGCCCGTCTCGAAAGCAACAACCAGGTGCTGTTCTGGTGTCAGATCGGCCAGCTCGATGGCTATTACGCCATGCAGGTGGCCGATCCCGTCGATCAGAAGCGGGAGTTCGTCGATGATATCCTATCTCGTTGATGCCGTGCTGCTGATCGCGCTCGCCTTCACCAGCATGCGGGTGACCCGGATGCACCGCGAGCTGGCGCGGCTGCGCAGCTACCAGGGCGAATTCTCCACCATCGTCCACGAGACGGCGGGCGCCTTCGACACGGTCATCACCGCGGCGCAAGATTCCACCGCCAATCTCGGGCGCCTCGCCAACGTGCTGAGCACCAAGATCGATCAGGCCCACGAGGCGATCGCGGCGCTCGATGCGAGGAACGGGCTTGCGCCCGCGACTGCAGGCGGCGCCGAGGTGAACAAGCACTGAAGCGAGAGCCGACAGAACCAATACGTGCGGAACGCGAGGGCGCTCCGGGAGCGGAACTACCAAGAGGCGAGACCAGATGGCGCAATCCTTCGACTATGACTCTGCCACGCGAGCACCTGCCGCCGACGAGGGGCATGCCGACACGACCCCGCTGGAGCGGCTCGCGGAGATCGCCGCGCGCACGGCGGAGGAGGCCGGCAAGTTCGCCAATGTCGATGCCATCCTGCGCATTCCGGTCACCATGCAGGTGGTGCTGGGATCGGCGACCATTCCGGTGGCGAACCTGATGAAGCTCGGGCGCGGCGCGGTGGTTCCGCTCGACCACCGGGTCGGCGAGCCCGTCGACGTCGTCGTCAACGGCCGCATCGTCGCCCGCGGCGAAGTGGTCGTCGTCGAAGAGGACAATTCCCGGTTTGGCGTCTCGCTGACCGAGATCGTCGGGCCGCTGGGGCAGGGTGACAGCTGACCATGGCGGCACAGGTCGGCATCGCTCCCGTCAAGCAGCGAGGCGTTGCCACGCTGGGCGGCACGGAAAAAGTCGCGGCGCTTCTGCTGGCCATGGGCCGGCAGGCGGCCGCGAGCGTGCTCGCGCAATTCGAGCCGCAGGACATTCGCATCGTTACCAAGGCGGCGGCCGAACTGCGACCGATCACGGCGCAGGAACTCGAATCCATCGTCGAGGAGTTCGCCCAGCAGTTCTCGATGGGCGCCAACATTCTCGGTACCCTCGGTGGCCTGGAGGCTGTGCTCGGCGACGTGCTTCCTGCCGATCAGGTCACGGCGATCATGTCGGACCTGCTCGGCAATTCGAGCCGATCGGTCTGGGATCGCGTCTCGTCGGTGTCGGAAAATTCGCTGGCGACCTACCTGTCCAAGGAGCATCCGCAGACCGCCGCGCTGATCCTGTCCAAGGTCAAGCCGGCCTGCGCCGCCAAGGTCATGAGCCAGCTGCCCTCGAGCCTGCGCAACGAATTGATGCGGCGCGTGCTCAGCCTCAAGCCGATCGTCGACGATGCGATGAAGGTTCTCGAGAAGACGCTGCATGAGGATCTGACGCTCAATTTCGCCCGCAACCTCGGCGCCGACACCTACGCCCGCGTCGCCGACATCATCAACAAGATGGAGCGCGGACATATCGAGGACATGCTCAAGAGCCTGTCGGAGAAACGGCCGAAATCGGCCGAAGTGCTGAAGGAGCTGCTGTTCACCTTCGACGACGTCATCAACCTGGCGCCGAAGGCGCGCACCATGATCTTCGACCAGGTGCCGACCGATCGTATCGTCGTCGCGCTGAAGGGCACCGACAAGCATTTCCGCGAGCTGATCCTGTCCGCGGTCGCCTCGCGCGTCCGCCGCGTCGTCGAGCACGAGCTCGCCATCGGCGAGCCGTCGAACCAGCGCGACGTGCTGGAGGCGCGCCGCGTCATCACCGACCTCGCGCTCGACCTCGCGGAGAAGGGCGAAATCGAGCTCAACCCCGACCAGGAGGATGAGCTGGTCTTCCGCTGACCGCTGAACGGGCATGGCAGAATCATCCGATCAGGAGAGCAAGACAGAAGAGCCGACCGAGAAGAAAGTCCGTGATGCGCTCGAACAGGGCAAGATCCCGGTCTCTCGGGAGGCCTCCATTTTTGCCTCGATGGCCGCCTTGATGGTCATTCAGGCTTTCCTGATCGGCCAGGGCGTGCAGCAATTGACGCCGACCTTGAAGAACCTGCTGGACGATCCCAACGGCTTCCCGCTCTCCACCGGGGCAGACGCGCAGAACCTGCTCACGGTGGTCAGCCTCGAGGCGTTGCGCTTCCTGGTGCCGCTGGTCGTCACCCTCGGCGTGTTCGGGCTCGCCGCCTCGCTGCTGCAGAACGCCCCGCGCCTGGTGCTGGAGCGCATCAAGCCCGACCTGTCGCGAATCTCACCGATCAGTGGCTGGAGCCGGCTGTTCGGATCGCAGGGGCTGGTCGAGTTCGCCAAGTCGCTGTTCAAGCTGGCCGCGGTGACTTCCGTGGTCGCCTTCGTGCTGCGCTCGTCGGAGGCGAAGGCGTTCGAGGCAATGTACACCGATCCGGTTGCGCTGCCGGAGATGATTCTCAACATCGCGATGCGGATCGTCTCGGCGATCTGCATCGCGACCATCGTCCTGGTGGCGATTGATCTCGCCTGGGCGCGCTTCCACTGGCGGCGCGGTCTGCGCATGACCAAGCAGGAGATCAAGGACGAGCACAAGCAGGCGGAAGGCGATCCGCTGATCAAGGCGCGCCTGCGCTCGCTGGCGCGCGACCGCTCGCGGCAGCGGATGATCGCGTCCGCATCGCGCGCGACGCTGGTGATCGCGAACCCGACGCATTTTGCGATCGCACTGCGCTACAACCGCGATGAAAACCCTGCGCCTCTTGTTGTCGCCAAGGGCATGGACGTGATCGCGCTGAAGATCCGCGAGGTCGCCGAGCAGAACCGGATTCCCGTGATCGAGAACAGAGCGCTGGCGCGCGCACTCTACGAGGCGGTCCAGGTCGATCAGGTGATTCCGGCGGAGTTCTTCCGGCCCGTGGCCGAGATCATCTACTTTCTGCAGTCGAAGCAGGCGCCCCGGACCGAGAAGGTCCAGTAGATTTCCGAGGACGACGTCCTGCCCAACAGCTTGACGAAAGCTTAACGCCCTAGGCTGCACCCGAATGGACCAGAACGGGGCTGTCGTGGGACCGCTTTATCTCTTCGAACTCGCATCGTCGCAGGCGCGGTACCTCGAGCTCCGCCAGTCGACCATTGCCGCCAACGTCGCCAATGCCAACACGCCAGGCTTCAGGGCGCGCGACGTCGAGCCCTTCAACAAGGTGCTCGACGGCATGCCAGTGAGGCTTGCCACGACGTCGCCGTCGCACATGCAGCTGGCCGCGGCCGAGACCGACACGCGGGCGACCGCGAAGAAGGACAGCTGGGAAGTGGTTCATTCCGGCAACTCGGTCAGCCTCGAGCAGGAAATGATCAAGGGCAGCGACGTCAGCCGCGATTATTCGATGAACTCGGCGATCGTGCGGTCGTTCCACCGCATGCTCCTGTCCAGTGCGAAAGCCTGAGGTGAACTGACATGCTGGATTCACTGCAGGCGTCATTGACGGTCGCGAGCTCCGGGCTCGAAGCGCAGTCGACGCGTATGCGCATCGTCTCGGAAAATCTCGCGAACGCGACTTCGACGGGGCGCACAGCGGGCGCCGATCCCTATCAGCGCAAGACCATCACTTTCGATGCCGAGATGGACCGTGCTTCGGGCTCGCAGCTGGCGAAGGTCAAGGAGATCGGGGTCGACACCACGCCGTTTCGTGTCGAATACGAACCGGGGCATCCCGCCGCCGACAAGGCCGGCTACGTCAAGATGCCGAACGTCAACATGATGATCGAGATGGCCGACATGCGGGAAGTCAACCGGTCCTACGAGGCCAATCTCCAGGTCGTGAAACAGGTGAGGTCGATGCTCGGCATGACCATCGATCTCTTGAGGAGCTGACAATGCTTGAAGCGATTTCATCCACGGCGGTCTCCGCAGGGCAGGCAGCGAGCCGCGCGACCGAGGCGCAGGCGATCGCGCCGACGGCGCCGACCGCCATTCAGTCCACCGACGATGTCGGCTTCGAATCGGTGATGAAGCAGGTGACGACCGACGCAATCGGGACGCTGAAGACGGGCGAGGCGGCGTCGATCTCGGCGATGCAGGGCAAGGAATCGACCCGCAAGGTCGTGGAGGCGCTGATGTCGGCCGAGCAGGCCCTGCAGACGGCGGTCGCGGTTCGCGACAAGGTCGTGCAGGCCTACCAGGAAGTCGTTCGGATGTCGATTTGATCTGAAGGAGTGGGATAAGTGAAATCGCTCGCCATTGCGGCCACGGGCATGAACGCCCAGCAGACCAATATCGAAGTCATCGCGAACAACATCGCCAACATCAACTCGACGTCGTACAAGCGTGCGCGCGCCGAGTTCACCGATCTGTTCTATCAGATGGACCGCATGCAGGGCGTTGCCAACGTCAACGGCTCCTCGCCGATCCCGGAAGGCGCCAATCTCGGTCTCGGCGTCAAGTCGGCGGCGATCCGCAAGCTCCACATCCAGGGCGCGCTGACGCAGACCGGCAACCCCTACGATATGGCGATCAACGGCCGCGGCTGGTTTCAGGTGCTCGGCCCGAACAACGAGGTGCAATACACCCGCGCGGGTTCGTTCACACCCAACGCCAACGCCCAGCTCGTCACCACGGACGGCTACCTGCTGGATCCCGCCATCACGATCCCGCAGGGAACCGTCGAGGTCACGGTCAACCAGACCGGGCAGGTATTCGCCAAGCTGGATACCGAGGTGAACCCGCGTCAGATCGGCCAGCTCAACCTCGCCAACTTCGCCAACGAAGCAGGCCTCGAGCCGCTGGGCGGCAATCTCTATCGCGAGACCATTGCGTCGGGCACGCCGGTGGTCGGCCTTCCGGGCGATTCCGGATACGGCAAGATCAACCAGAAATGGCTCGAAGCCTCGAACGTCGACCCGGTCAAGGAAATCACCGAGTTGATCTCGGCGCAGCGCGCCTACGAAATGAATGCCAAGGTCATCCAGGCCTCGGACGAAATGGCCCAGACGGTATCGAAGGGCATGCGCTAGTTCCGGTGTCGCGATGTTGAACAGGGTGGGCCTGATCGTGCGCGGGTTGGCCGCCGTGCTGCTGGTTCTGGCTTCGGTGCGCCTTGCCGTGGCCGAGGAGAAGCGGCTTCCCGTGCCGGCGGTATCGATCCGCGCCGGCGAGCTGATCCGCGACGACATGATAGCGGAGCGCGCCTTCGCGTCGAACGTACTCGGCGTCGCCATGTTCATCGAAGGACGTCAGGTCCTGGTCGGCCGCATGGCGCGGCGCGCGCTGTTTCCCGGCCAGCCCATTCCGACCAACGCGGTGGAGGACCCCTGGACCGTCGCCCGCGGCGCCATGGTCAAGGTCGTGGTGGAAGACAGCGGCCTGTCCATCGTCACTTACGGCTCGGCGATGCAATCGGGTGCGGCCGGCGCGCTCATCCCGGTGCGCAACACGGATACCGGGGTGATCATCAGGGGCGTGGTCCAGCCCGACGGCACCGTGAAGGTCATGGACGGGTCATGACCAGGATCCTGCTTGCGCTCGTCCTGCTGCTTTCGGCCGCCTGCGCCCATGCCGCCGTCCGCATCAAGGACATCGCGGACATCAAGGGTCTGCGCGAAAACCAGATCGTCGGCTACGGCCTCGTCATCGGCCTGAACGGGACCGGCGACACGCTGCGCAACGCTCCGTTCACGGAGCAGTCCCTGCAATCGATGCTCGAGAACATGGGCATCAACGTCAGGAACGAGACCACGAGCACCAACAATCCCCCGCGTCCGACGACGCTGCGCACGCGCAACGTCGCGGCCGTGATGGTGACTGCGGACCTGACGCCGTCGATCGGGCCCGGCGAGCGCATGGACGTGACGGTGTCGTCGCTCGGCGATGCGACCTCGCTGCTCGGCGGTACGCTGGTCATGACGTCGCTGCGCGCGGCGGACGGCGCCGTCTATGCGGTGGCGCAAGGAGCGATCACGGTCGCCGGTTACAGCGTCGGAGGCCAGGCGCAGAACGTCAGCCAGGGCACGCCGACGGCCGGGCGCATCCCGAACGGTGCGCTGATCGAGCGCGAGGTGCAGGGAAGTCTCCACGAGATGGAGTTCCTGGTGCTGCAGCTGAAGAACCCCGACTTCGTCACCGCAACGCGCATCCTGGACGCCATCAACCGCTTCGCCGGCGGACGTTACCGCGCGCAAATTGCCTTCGAGCGCGACTATCGCACCATCGTGCTGTCGAAGCCGCGCCACATCGGCCCTGTCCGCTTCCTTGCCGAGATCGGCGAGCTGACGGTCGAGCCGGATACGCCGGCACGGGTGGTGATCAACGAGCGTACCGGCACCGTGGTGATCGGGCGCGACGTGCGGATATCGACCGTCGCCGTGACCCACGGCAATCTGTCGGTCCGTGTCACGGAGATGCCCGTGGTGTCGCAGCCGGCGCCGTTCTCGCGCGGGCAGACCGTGGTGGTCCCGCAGACCGTGGTCGAGGCCAACGAGGCGGGATCGCAGGTGGCAATCCTCAGCGGGGTCGATCTGCAGCGCCTGGTGCGCGGGCTGAACCAGATCGGCCTGAAGCCGTCGGGCATCATCGCGATCCTGCAGGCGATCAAGACGGCTGGTGCGCTCCAGGCCGATGTCATCGTGCAATGATGCGCAAGCGTCGTGCAAGCTTGCTCGCTCAATGCTCGGGTCTCGACCGAGAATCGCACGCGGCCCGATGCTGAAGCTGGATCACAAAGCCAAACTCCTCCTGCTGGTCGCGGTCTCAGTGCTCGCGGTCGCGTCGCCCGTGCTGGCCCTGGACGAGGCCAGGCCGTCGAAGCCGCTCAACCTGCTCTCCTTCGCGCGCGCCCGTGCCTCCGGCCCGCAGAAGCCGCAGCCGGTCACGGCGATACCGAGCGACAATGCCTCGATCCGGACGACGGCATGGGCGGCCGAAGACCAGGGACCTGCGACCACCGGCGCGGTGCCCGCTTCCGAAGCGCCAGCGGCTGCAGCTGCACCACCACCTGCATCTGCTCCGGCGCGTCCGGCCAAGCCCGGCAGCGTCACGGCGCCGCCGAAACCTGCGCCGCCGCAGGCCGCGGTCGCCGCGGACAACGAAGTCGCCCTGTTCTGCAGCAACGTCGCCGATCCCGCCGTCGACGCGAGGCTGGCCTGGCAGCTCAAGGAGCTGGAAAAGGCCGAGAGCCTGCTCCGCGAGCGGATTGCCGAGGTCGAAGCCAAGCGCGCCGAATACGAACAGTGGATGGCGCTGCGCGACGACTTCCTGAAGAAGGCCGAGGCCAGCGTCGTCGAGATCTATTCGCGCATGAAGCCCGAAGCTGCGGCGACCCAGATTGCCGGCATGGCCGACGAGACCGCCGCCGCCGTCCTCGCCAAGCTCAGTCCGAGGAACTCGAGCGCGATCTTCAACGAGATGGATACGGCGCGCGCGGCGCACCTCGCCGACCTGCTTGGCGGGATGCGTCGCGTGGATGACGGAAAGACCAAATAGATGAAGAAGCCGCTCCTCATCCTCTCGCTCGTGCTGGCGTCAGTGCTCCTGGCCGGATGCTTCCAGGATCCGTCCGAGGTCCTGACCGGCCCGCAAATGTCGCCGGTCGGCAGCGGCCTCAGGACCCAGGCCGATCCGATCCCGGTGACGCCGCGCATGCGCACGCCTGTCAGCTATCGCTCGACCTGGGACGACGGCACCGATCTCTATCGCGATCCCCGCGCCCGGCGTACCGGCGACGTCGTGACGGTGATCATCTCGATGCAGGACAAGGCCAAGCTCGACAACAAGACCGGCCGCTCGCGCGATTCGCAGATCAAGTTCGGACTCGACTGGCTGATGGACGTCGCTGGATGGAACGACAAGGGATCGGCGAACGCCAACCTCAGCACCAACACCCAGATCAAGGGCAACGGCCAGATCGATCGCACCGAGGATATCAAGCTGTCGATCGCGGCCATCGTCACCGACGTGTTGCCGAACGGCAATATCATGATCAGCGGCTCGCAGGAATTTCGCGTCAACACGGAGATGCGCGTGCTCAATGTCGGCGGCATCGTGCGGCCGCGCGATATCTCGCGCACCAACACGATTTCCTACGAGAAGATCGCCGAGGCCCGCGTGTCCTATGGCGGTCGCGGAAATCTTTCCGACGTGCAACAGCCTGGATGGGGACATCGGATCTATGACGCCGTGGCACCATTCTGAAGTCCGCGCCGGCCTGGCGGCGCCGCGGGGGCAGGGGACGTGATGCGCCTGATTGCGGCCATCGTGGTCCTGACCCTCGTCGCGATCGGTGCGGGCGCGCTGGCCGGGCTGCATCTGTTCGCGGCGGCCGAGCGCGTCGCCGACGCGAAGAAAACCGCCACGCCGCCGCCGCTTGCCTCGAGCTACGCCGGCAGCGCGCGGCTCAGGAAGCTGTCTCCGATCGTGACCAATCTGGCCGCGCCGGCCAACAACTGGGCCCGCGTCGAAGCCTCGATGGTGACCGAGAGCATGAGCGACGAGGATGCCGGAATCCTCGCCGCCCACATCAGCGAGGACATCGTCACCTATCTGCGGTCGGCGACCGTGACGCAGTTCGAAGGGGCGCGCGGGCTTCAGCATCTGCGCGACGACCTGACCGAGCGCGCCAATATCCGCTCGTCGGGCAAGGTGCGCGAATTGATCATTGAGACCCTGGTGATTCAGTGAGAGTGAAGACCCTGCTGCTCGCGTTGGCTCTGGTCGTGCTGCCCGAAGTGGCGCTCGCCCAGATTCCGGACCTGAACTCGCTGCTGCCGCCCGGAAACGGCTCGACCAGCGGCCGGATCATCCAGCTGATGGCGCTGATCACGGTGCTCTCGGTGGCGCCGGGGCTGCTCATCATGGTGACGAGCTTCACGCGATTTGCGGTGGCGCTGTCGTTCCTGCGCGCCGGTCTCGGTCTGCAGACCACGCCGGCCAATCTGGTGCTGATCAGCCTCGCTTTGTTCATGACCTTCTACGTCATGGCGCCGACTTTCGATCGCGCCTGGGAGACCGGCGTCCAGCCGCTGATGAAGAACGAGATCTCGGAAGAGCAGGCCTATCTGAAGATCACCGATCCGTTCCGCGAGTTCATGCTGGCCCATGTCCGCGACAAGGATCTGCAGACCTTCGAGTCGCTTGCCGCGGAGAGCTTTCGCAAGAAGTTCGACGACAAGCGCGTCGATTTGCGCGTCATCATCCCGGCATTCATGATCTCCGAGCTGAGGCGTTCGTTCGAGATCGGATTTCTCATCATCCTGCCGTTCCTCGTGATCGACATGATCGTGGCGACGCTGACGATGTCGATGGGCATGATGATGATGCCGCCGACGATCCTCGCGCTGCCGTTCAAGATGCTGTTCTTCGTGCTGATCGACGGCTGGAATCTGCTCGCCTCCGGACTGGTGCGCTCGTTCTCGTAGCGGCGGCGACCGTCGGGCAATCCCTTATGGTTAGCAGAAAGTAATATTAACCATATGATATTGCTATGGAATTCAAGCCGATTTTAATCCGGAGGCAAGATTCGGCGTGTTAGCAATGCGGCACGGCGGGTTGGACCCCACCCCTATCAGTCCAAAGGCATGATGCCGCCCCTCCGTACCGGTGCAAGTCCGGTATGTCCCCTGATGAAAATGTAACGCGTACATAAAGGGACATTCGCAATGTCAAGCCTGCTCACGAACTCGTCCGCCATGACCGCGCTCCAGACCTTGCGGTCTGTCAGCTCGCAACTCTCCACCACGCAGAGCCGGATCTCCACCGGCCAGCGCGTGGCCACGGCCGCCGACAACGCCGCCTACTGGTCGATCGCCACTTCGATGCGCGCCGACAACGCCGCGCTCTCCGCCGTCTCCGACTCGCTCGGTCTGTCGGCCGCGACCGTCGACACCGAGTACACCGCTCTGAACAAGGTCCTCGGCGACAGCAACTCCGGCCTGACCAAGCTCCAGTCGCTGCTGGTCGAAGCCAAGACTGCCGGTATCGATCGCACCAAGATCCAGTCGGAAATCACCCAGATTCAGCAGGACATGAAGAACGTCGCCAACGCGGCGACCTTCAACGGCGTCAACTGGCTGAGCACCAACGCTTCCACGCCGACGACCGTCAACCTGGTGTCGTCGTTCTCGCGCGTCGGCTCCACGCCGACCACCAGCTCGATCACCGTGACCGTCGCCAACTACTCGCTCTACACTTCCAGCACGGGCGGTATCCTCGACACGGTGGCCGGCAGCGCGTCGGTCGACAGCCTCAACATCGGTGCGCTGACCGACTCGACGGCCGACCAGACCATTCTCGATGGTTACATCGCGAAGGTCACCGCAGCGATCGGCTCGGTGTCTTCGGGTGCCGCCAACCTCGGCGCCATCAAGAACCGCATCTCGAACAACTCGGAGTTCGTGAAGTCGCTGATGGACTCGGTGGATCGCGGTATCGGCCAGCTCGTCGACGCCGACATGAACCAGGAATCCACCCGCCTGGCGGCCCTCCAGGTCCAGCAGCAACTCGGTGTTCAGGCGCTCTCGATCGCCAACAACAACAGCCAGAGCATCCTGTCGCTGTTCCGCTAAGCCTGCAGACGACATCGGGAGGGCCGCGCTTCTCGCGAAGCGCGGCCCTTTCGTTTGCCTGACGCGCGCACCGTGATTTCGGCGGCCCCGTTGCAGCGAGGTCACAGCGCCACAAGCCCCGCACAAGCTTCGCTGGCTATCCTCGCCGCTACGACAGGTTGGGCCCACGCGCATTTCCGCAGCCCAAAGGCATGACGCCGCCCGGTCGTACCGGTGCAAGTCCGGTATGTCCCCATCCAATCTGCTTTCAAAGGGACATCAAAGATGGCTTCCAGCCTGCTTACCAACTCCGCTGCAATGACTGCGCTCCAGACCCTCCGGAATGTCAGCGCCAGCCTGCAGACGACCGAAAACCGGATCTCCACCGGCCAGCGCGTCTCGACCGCTTCGGACAACTCGGCCTATTGGTCGATCGCGACCTCGATGCGCGCCGACAACGCCGCGCTCTCCGCCGTCTCCGACTCGCTCGGTCTGTCGGCCGCGACCGTCGACACCGAGTACACCGCCCTTAACAAGGTCATCGGCGACCAGAACTCCGGCCTGACGAAGCTCCAGGCGCTGCTGGTCGAAGCCAAGACCGCCGGTATCGACCGCACCAAGATCCAGGCTGAAATCACCCAGATCCAGCAGGACATGAAGAACGTCGCCAACGCGGCGACCTTCAACGGCGTCAACTGGCTGAGCACCAACGCCTCCACCCCGGCCACCGTCAACCTGGTGTCGTCGTTCTCGCGCGTCGGCGCCACGCCGACGATCAGCACCATCACGGTGACCGTGGCCAACTACTCGCTCTACACCGCGACCACGGGCGGCATCCTCGACACGGTGAGCGGCAGCGCCTCGGTCGACAGCCTCAACATCGGTGCGCTGACCGACTCGACGGCCCATCAGACCATCATCGACGGCTACATCGCGCAGGTCACCGCAGCGATCAACACGGTCAGCCAGTCCGCCGCCAATCTCGGCGCCATCAAGAACCGCATCTCGAACAACACGGAGTTCGTGAAGTCGCTGATGGACTCGGTGGATCGCGGTATCGGCCAGCTCGTCGACGCCGACATGAACGCGGAATCGACCCGGCTGCAGGCGCTGCAGACCCAGCAGCAGCTCGGCGTTCAGGCGCTCTCGATCGCCAACCAGAACAGCCAGAGCATCCTGTCGCTGTTCCGCGGCTAAGCGGCGCTTTCGAAAACGACCGTGCCCCCCTGAGGGAGCACGGTCCCCGCCGTGACCGGCGGAGCTAGCGGCACATGAGGTGCCCGCAATCGATTCCCAAACGTTGAATTTCATGTGACACGCCCGCAGCCGATCGCACGGTCGTGCGTCCCGACGTGTCATGCGCCGACCCGATTGCGTCGCCCGGATTTTCTGCAAAATTACAACGCCTCGCCTGCGAACTGACACATTTGTGTCCTCGCGCAACCTTCAGACAAGGTTGGCAGCGGAGTGTCCGGTACGTTCGCATCGGTACGAGGTCATATGCTCAGTCGTGCGCAGGTACAGCAACTGCTCAACAATCTGCTGGAGCTTGGGCCGCGACGCCTGATGGCCCTGGGCCTGATCGGCTTTGCCGTTCTCGTGACCGTCGTCGGCGGCGCGTACTATCTGAGCCGGCCTGAATTCGAGACGCTCTATACCGGCCTTACCCGCGAGGACGTGACGCGGATGGGCGCGGCGCTGCGCGAGCAGAACATCACCTTCGACGTCAATACGGCCGGCGACGCGCTCTCGGTGCGCCCGAGCCAGACCATGCAGGCGCGGATGCTGCTGGCCGAGAAGGGGCTGCCGACCAGCGCCAATTCCGGCTACGAGCTGTTCGACAAGATCGGCTCGCTCGGGCTGACCTCGTTCATGCAGGAGGTCACCAAGCTCCGGGCGCTGGAAGGCGAGATCGCGCGCACGGTACAATTGATGAAGGGCGTCAAGGCGGCGCGGGTGCATATCGTGCTGCCGGTGCGCGGCTCGTTCCGCGCGACGCAGCAGCCGCCTTCCGCATCGGTCGTGCTGCGCACAGATGGCGCGATCGAGGCCCGTACCGCGCAGTCGATCCGCCATCTCGTCGCCGCCGCCATTCCCGGCATGAGCCGCGACAAGGTGACGGTGCTGGATGCCGACGGCTCGATGCTGCTCGCCGAAGAGGACGAGGCGAGCGCCGCTCCGACCAGGATGGCGAGCCTCCAGAAGACCGTCGGCGGCATGGTGCAGGAGAACATCCGCAAAGCGCTGACGCCGTATCTGGGCCTCGACAATTTCGAGGTCAGCGTCTCGCCGCAGCTCTCCACCGACAAGCGGCAGGTCAACGAGACTGTCTACGATCCGGAGAGCCGCGCCGAGCGTTCGGTGCGGAACGTACGCGAGAAGGAGTCGTCGCAGAACGCCGACCGTTCGACGCCGACCACGGTGCAGCAGAATCTTCCTGATCAGCAGGTCAACGCCGGCAGCGGCAAGAACTCCAGCGAGGACAAGACCCGCCGCGAGGACGTCACCAATTTCGAGGTCTCGTCCAAGACCACGACGACGGTGAGCGACGGCTACTCTGTGAAGAAGCTCTTCATCGCCGTGCTGGTCAATCGTGCGCGGCTGGTCGCCGAGCTCGGCGACAAGACCAACCAGGCCATCGTCGACAGCAAGCTCGCCGAAATCAGCCAGCTGGCGGCGACGGCCGGCGGACTGGACAAGACGCGCGGCGACCAGATCCAGGTGACGGCCGTCGACTTCATCGAGGGCTCGCGCGAACTGGCGCCGGTGCCCCCGATCAGCTTCGTCGAGATGGTCAACAAGCAGCTCGGCAGCGTCATCAACGCGGTGACGATCCTGGCCGTCGCCTCGATGCTGGTCTGGTTCGGATTGCGGCCCGCGGTCAACGGCATTCTGACCCATCGCGCGCAGCAGGAACAGGCGGAGGCTGCCGAGGTCGCCGAGCTCGAAGCCGCCGCCGCCCTTGCGCTGCCGGACAGCGAGGAGGCCGAGCTCAATCTCGTCGAAGACCTCGAAGGCAAGATGCAGCGAACGCCGCAGAAGCGACTGGAGCAGATCGTTCGGCTCGACCAGGCGCAGGCCGCAGCGATCCTTAAAGACTGGATGCGACGCGAGGAGGCGGCATGAACGCGGCAATCGGAAAATTCCTGACGCAGTTCGACGCGAACGGCCGGGCCAAATCACCGCCGGCTCCGCCGCCCAGGATCCAGGACGTGCTGACGAGGTCGAAGGAGGGCATGCGCGAGCCCCCGCCGCAGCCTCAAGCCCATTCGCAACCGCTGCCGTCGTCTCCGGCACCGAAGGCGGAAGCCCCGCCGGCCAATCTCCTGGACGATGCCTACCGTCGCGGCCATGCGGCCGGCGTCGCGGACGGCGACGCCAGGCTCGCCGAGGAACGCGTCCGCAGCGCGATCCGGCTCGGCGAGGAGCGCGCCAAATGGTCCGATCAGCAGGCGATCGCGATCGTCGGCGGCTTCGAGACCGCTTGCCGCGAGATCGAGACCAACATCGCAAGCTCCGTGGCGCGGATATTGCTGCCGTTCCTCACCGAGGCGGTCCGTGACAAGGCGATCGGATCGCTGGTGGAGCAGGTTGCGGCGCTGACCGGCAATTCGCCGGTGCCGGTGTTCAAGGTCACCGGACCGAGCGAGTTGCTCGACCTCGTAAAGACGCAGCTCGAGGCGTCGAGGCGAACCGGTATCGCGTACGAGGCGGCCGATACCCTGGAGGTTCGCGTCGTGGCCGACCAGACCGTGATCGAGACGCAGATCACGGCCTGGAGCGAACGCCTGAAGGAAGCGCGCCGGTAACCCGCCATGGAAGAGGTCAAGCAGGAGCTCGTGATCGTCCGCCGGCGCAGTGCCTTCGCCGAGGAGGCGCATCACGGCGGCGTATGGAAGATCGCCTATGCGGATTTCATGACCGCGATGATGGCGTTCTTCCTGGTCATGTGGCTGCTCAACGCGCTCAACCAGGATCAGAAGCAGGTCGTCGCGAGCTATTTCAATCCGATCCAGCTTGCGGAAAATGCCCCCGCGCCGAAGGGCCTGAAGAATCTCTCCAAGAAGGAGCAGACGTCGTTCGAAGGTCAGGACGGCAAGCGTCAGCCGGCTGGCTCGAACGAAGAACGACGCGGTGACTCGCCGACGGCCGAGAAGCCGGCCTCGTATGAGGAGAAGGTCCTGTTCCGCGATCCCTATGCGACGCTCGCCGAGATCGCGAACAGTGCGAACCAGTCCTCGGGACAGCGCCGCGCCGGCGCGCTGACATCCGCAGAAGAGGATGGCTTCAAGGGCGGCGACGCCTACCGCGATCCCTTCGACCCCGGCTATTGGAAGCTCGCGCCGCAAGCGTCCAAGGATGCCGATCGCATGATCGAGAGCGAATCCAGGCCGAATGCCTCCGCGCGCGACGGCGCGTCGGGCACAAACCAGGGCGAGCCGCAGCCGCGTCGTGCCAAGGCCGACGATGCCGGCGGAAGCCTGGCGCCGAACGCGGATGCGTCGTCGGCAAACCTGTCGCCGCTGCTGCCGCCGGGGGCCGCACCGGCGCAAGCCCCGCGCGAGGGCAGCGCCCAAGCCAATGTTCAAGCCAACGTTCAAGCTAACGCCGCCGCGCAGGCGCGTCCCAACGATACGGCGAAGGAGTCCGAGCCGCGCGATGCGGCGCAAACCCAGCAGCCGACCGTCAAGCAGCTTCAAGCCGCCGTCGCGGAGGCGCTGTCCGACATCAAGGCGGGCGCCGGGCCGGCGGCCGAGGTGCGTCAGGTCGAGGAGGGCCTCCTGATCAGCCTGACCGACGATGCGAGCTTCGGCATGTTCGCGGTCGGCTCGGCCGAGCCGCGGCCCGAGCTGATCCGCGTGATCGACAAGATCGGGCCGCTGCTGACGAAGCGCCAGGGCATGATCATCGTCCGCGGTCATACCGACAATCGGCCGTATCGTTCGGAGACTTATGACAATTGGCGGCTGTCGACCGCGCGTGCGCAGATGGCCTATTACATGCTGGTTCGCTCCGGCGTCGACGCATTGCGAATCGAGCACGTCGAAGGCTATGCCGACCGCCGGCCGAAGCTCCCGAACGATCCGGCGGCCGCGCAGAACCGCCGGATCGAGATCCTGATCCGCGAGAAGCGCCCTTGATCAGGCCACTCCTCTGCGTCGCATTCTTGCTCCTGCCGTTCGCGGCAGCGAACGCGCTTGCGGAGCCCGCGCGCCAGTCGGGCGAGCCCTATGAGCTCGTCCGCGGGTTGCAGGCGGTACAGGACGGCATCGCCAACGGTGACACCGCCGCGCATGGCAGCCACATCACGCTGATCCGGCAGATCGGGGAGAGATTTCTCGCCGCCGATCCGGGCGTGTGGAGCAACGCGCAAAACAGCCAGGCTGCAGTCATCTACCTGCTCAGCGGCGGCGCGCCGCAAATCGTCCGCAAGCTGCCGCGCGACAAGATGAACATCGACGAGCGGTTGTTCAACGGTGCGCTCGCCTATGTCGAGGGTCGTCAAGAGGAAGCGCGGGAGCTGCTCAAGGACGTCAAGCCGCGGACGCTGTCCTCCGGCCTCGGCGGACAGGTCGCGCTGGTCCAGGGTGCGTTGTTCGCGCGTGCCGAGGCATCGCTCGCGATCGAACGTCTCGACGACGCCCGCCTGCTCCTGCCCGGCACGCTGGTGGAGGAGGCGGCCTTGCGGCGCGAGATCCTGCTGGTGGGGCAGGCGGAGGATTTCGACAAGTTCGAGTTCCTGACGCTGGCCTATATCCGCCACTACCGCAACTCGATCTATGCCGGCGATTTCTGGCAGCGCTTCTCCACGGGCCTGGCGCAATCGAGTCTCGCGCTCGACGAGCGTCGCTTCGCGCGGATCGCTGCCCTGCTCGAGCAGATCGAGCGCGCGGGCCGCCTCAAGCTCTATCTCGTGATCGCGCGCGCGGCGATGCTGCGCGGACAGCTGGCCGTGACGCGGCTTGCCGGCGAGCGGGCGCTGACGCTCAGCGCCGACGCCTCCGCGGATCGCGAGCGGGCGCATTTCTTCCGTGGCGTCGCGCGGGCGCTCACCGACGAATACGACGGCGGTCTTGCCGAGCTGAAGGCCCTCGACCGGTCGAAGCTGCCCGAGCGGGACGTCCCCCTTCTGAATGCCACGGTGCAGCTCGCGCTCGATGTTCGCAAGCCGCTTCCGGGCGGATCCGCCACTGCTGCCGACAAGCCTCCGGCAACGCCGGCGCGTCTCGATCTGGCGTCATCGACCGTGACGCTCGCGCGCGCGCACAAGCAACTCGGCGAACTCGAACTCCTGACCAGGGACCGCCGTCCATGACCAAGCTCAGTGGAACCTCCGGACAAATTTTCTCGGGTCTCGCCGAGAGCCTCAACATCCGCGGGACGTCGCGGTCGGCGAAGAGCGCCGGGGCCAAATCGCAGGGCGGCTCGTCGTTCAACGATCTGCTCCACACCGTTTCGAGCCTGGCCAAGCAGGCACTGAACGATGAGGGCAGCGACACGACCGCGAAGGCCGGAACGCCGCGCACGCGGCTTGCCCACCCGGCGAACAAGGACAAGTCGAAGGACGAGACGGACGATCTTGGCGAGGCGATCGACGGGCTCAAGCCTGGCGACCTGGCGACGGACAAATCCTCGGATACGCAACGTCCGGTCGGCCTTGACCCCCAGCCTGACGTCTCCAACCGCCCGAACGTTGCCGCGATCGTGGGACAGGATCTCATTGCTGCATCGGCTGCAAAGCCGCCAATGCAGTCGCAATTGGGTGACAAGAAAGACGCGCGTGAGGAGCGCTCATCCGGCGCGAGGCGCGAAGTTCCGGCCACCGGCACGGCGAAGCCAACGACGGCGGATTCCGCGTCATCCGCTGCCGTTCCGGGCGGCGCGCGTGCGCAAGGCGGGGCCTCGCAAGCCTCGGCCGCACAGCCAGGCAGCGATGCCTCCGCCAAAGCCATGCCCGCGACATCGGGCTTCGAGGCCGTCACGGCCAATGTCGAACGCGCCGCCAAGGCGTCGACGCGTGACGCATTGCCCGAGACCACCAAGATCACCGTGGTCCGGCAGGAGACGCATCTGCCTCCGGCGCAGTTCAACGCCCCGCAACAGGTCGCCAATGCGGTCGTCGCCGAACTGAAGGACTCCGCAGGCCCGGCGGCGTCAGCTGCGCCCGATCTGTCGGCATCCCAGACCAATGCGCCCGATCAGCCGCTCAAGATCCTGACCATCAATCTCGAGCCGCCCGCGCTCGGCAACGTCACCGTGCGCCTTCGTCTCGTCGGCACGGAAGTGTCCGTCCACCTCGCGGCCGCGCGCAAGGACACCAGCCAGATGCTGGATCAGCAGCGCGACCAGATCCGCGATCTCATGCAGTCGGCGGGCTATGTCGCCGACGTCGCGCCCGTGCAACACGGCTCGCTGGACGGATTTCAGAGCGGCTCCGGCCAGTCGCAGCCGCAGCTCTCGGGCCAGCAACAGCCCTCGTCGCAGTCACAAGGCACGTTCGGCGGCGCAGGCACGTCGTCGGGACAATCCGACGGCGGCGCGAAGCAGGCCCGCCAGGAGCGCCAGCCCAGCCAGGAGACGCGTCATGACCAGGACGTGGCGCCGCATCTTCGTCGCGGCCCTGTTTATCTGTAACGCGGGTGCCGCGGACGCGGCCGCCGACGGCGCGCGTCCCTGCGAGCGCGAGATGGCGCGCGCGGCCCAGCAGCACGGGATTCCGCTCGGCATTCTCTATGCAGTCGGTCTCACCGAGACCGGGCGTCGCGGCGCGCTGCATCCTTACGCCCTCGGCGCCGACGGCCAGACCGTGTTCGCCAGGGACATGGATGATGCGATCGCAAATTTCCAGGCCATGCGCGGCAAGGGCATCAAGCTGATCGATCTCGGCTGCATGCAGATCAACCATTACTATCACGGCGACAAGTTCGACTCCGTACGCGCTATGTTCGATCCCGCCAAGAACGTCGAATATGCCGCGCGCTTCCTGAAAGAGCTGAAGCAGCGCGAGGGCAGCTGGACCATGGCGGTGGCCCGCTACAATGCCGGCCCCAACAACCAGCCGGCGCAGAAGCGCTATGTCTGTCACATCGTGGCTCACCTCGTGTCGAGCGGCTTCGGCGCCTGGACCGACAAGGCGCGCTCGTTCTGTCAGCCGAAAGCGACATGACGATTTGAAGTTGTGCATGGTTCCGAACCATCAGCCCCGCGCAAGCAAGATCCCTCATTGTAACCGCAACCTACCAAAGGAGCCCACTTCATGAGCCTGTATGGTGTTATGCGCACCGGCGTTTCCGGCATGAGCGCGCAGTCCAACAAGCTGTCGACGGTTTCGGACAACATCGCCAATGTCAACACCACCGGTTACAAGCGGGCTTCGACCGAATTCTCCTCGCTGATCCTGAAGAGCGGCTCTGGCAATTACGATTCCGGCGCTGTCGAGACGACCGTCCGTTACGCCATCAGCGACGCCGGGCATACGCAATTCACGACGTCGTCCACGGACCTTGCCGTGCAGGGCAACGGCTTCTTCGTGGTCTCGAACGCCAACAATACGCAGCAGTTCCTGACCCGCGCGGGCTCGTTCGTGCCGGACGCTCAGGGCAACCTCGTCAACGCGGCCGGCTACTACCTTCTGGGCCAGCCCGGTAAAGTGACCAATTTCTCGCAGAACAGCCTGGCTGGAATGCAGATCGTCAACATCGCCCAGGTCTCGCAGGTGCCGGTGCCGTCGACGGCGGGCACGTTGACGACCGGCAATCTCGATCCGAAGGCGGCCGTCATCGCCGGTCCGCCCGGTCCGGCGTCGTATTCATCGAAGAGCTCGATCGTGGCCTACAACAATATCGGTCAGGCCGTTACGCTCGACGTCTATATGTCCCACACCGCGACGGCGGCCGGCTCCGACACCTGGCAGCTTCAGGTCTACGATTCCGCGACCGGCACCTCGCTCGGCGCCGCCACCACGTTCACCTTCGATACCACCGCGGCCGGAAAGGGCGCGCTGGCCGCCGCGAGCCCCACGGGCCTCACCGTGACCGTCCCGGGCGGCGCCGCGCTGACCATGGACCTGTCGAACATGACGCAGGTCGGCACCGACTTCAGCTTCAAGGCGACCGTGAACGGCAGCGTCCCCTCGGCGATCGACAAGATCGATGTCGACGAGAATGGATACGTTACAGCGGTGCTCAAGAACGGGCAGCAGACGACGCTCTACACGATCATGCTCGCCGACGTCGCGAGCCCCGATAATCTGACGCCCGAGCCGGGCAACGTCTATTCGACCAACATGAACTCCGGCAATGCGCAGGCCGGGAATGCCGGTACCGGCGGGCTCGGCACGGTCCAGTCCGGCGCGCTGGAGGACTCCAATGTCGATCTCGCGGACGAACTCACCGGGATGATCGAGGCCCAGCGCGGCTTCACCGCCAACTCGAAATCGTTCCAGACGGGCGCCGACCTGCTCGACGTCGTCGTCAACCTGAAGCGCTGAGTTATTTGGCGCTCATTCGCTGCAAGAGCAGATCATGTCCCTCACCGCCGCTCTCGACTCCGCTCGCGCCTCGCTCATGGCGTCGGGCATCCAGTCGTCGACGATCTCGCGCAACATCGCCGGGGCCAGCGCCACCGGCTATTCGCGCAAGATCGCCGTGCTGGACAACCTTCCCGGCACCGGCGTCTATGTCGCAGCGATCCAGCGCGCGGCCAGTTCGGGCCTCTATTCGAACGTGCTGACCGCGACCTC
The DNA here is from genome assembly GCF_002266435.3 of Bradyrhizobium amphicarpaeae. NCBI lineage: Bacteria > Pseudomonadati > Pseudomonadota > Alphaproteobacteria > Hyphomicrobiales > Nitrobacteraceae > Bradyrhizobium > Bradyrhizobium amphicarpaeae. Next base: position 5,933,511 of record NZ_CP029426.2, on the reverse strand, counting down.
GTCGTCGGCCAAGCAGAGCGTGATTTATGACGGTCTTCAGAAGATCGCGGCCGCGACGGTGGACGATCCCGAGCTCGAGCAGTCGCCGACCGCCCTGCTCAACAAGCTGAAGCAGGCGCTGCAGCAATACGCCAACTCCACCGACAACGCGACCCTGGCGCAGGCTGCCGTCACGTCCGCCAAGGACATGGTAACCGCGCTCAACCAGGCCACCAAGATGGTGCAGTCGGTGCGCGAGGGTGCCGACGCCGACATGGCGAATTCGGTCGCCAACATCAACCAGCTGCTGTCCCAGTTCCAGACCGTCAACACGGCAATCGTGAAGGGCACGATCTCCGGCGACGACGTCACCGACTATCTCGATCAGCGCGACAGCATCGTCTCCAGGCTGTCGCAGGAGACCGGGGTCTCGATGTCGATCCGGGCCAATGGAGACGCTGCGCTCTATACCGACAGCGGCGTCGTGCTGTTCGACAAGATTGCGCGCACCGTGAGCTTTGCGCCGACCAACGCCTACACGGCCGGTACCACGGGCAATGCCGTCTTCATCGACGGCGTGCCCGTGACCGGCGCCAATTCCGTCATGCCGCTCAAGTCCGGCAAGCTCGCCGGCCTCGCCCAGCTGCGCGACAAGGACACCGTCACCTATCAGAGCCAGCTCGACGAAATCGCGCGCGGCCTGATCGACGCCTTCAAGGAAAGCGACCAGTCAGCCGTTCCGACGCTGGCGGACAGGCCCGGCCTGTTCACCTATCCCGGCGCGCCAGCGATGCCCGCGAGTGCCACGATCTCGGTGGGCCTCGCGGGTCAGATCGCGGTCGCCGCCTCGGTCGATCCGGCCGTGGGCGGAAACCCGAACCTGCTGCGCGACGGCGCCATCAGCGGCCTTCCGGCCTTCAACTACAACACGACCGGCAATGCCGGTTTCTCGACGCGGCTCCAGCAGCTCATCAACAACATGGGCGCCCCGCAGCCGTTCGACGCCACGGCTCAGGGCAAGCCGAGCGGCAGCGTGATCGAGTTCGCGTCCTCCTCGGCGAGCTGGATCGAAAGCCAGCGCAAGACCGCCGACGACAACGTCCAGTACCAGAATACGCTGCTCGACCGCAGCACCGCGGCGCTGTCCAACGTCAGCGGCGTCAATATGGACGACGAGATGGCGTTGATGCTCCAGGTCGAGCGCACCTATTCGGCGTCGTCGAAGATCATTTCCACCGTCGATGAGATGCTGCAGAGCCTGCTGGCTGCCGTGGGGAACTAAGTCATGATGAGCGCGAACTACATCTCGACCCTGATGCTGTCTTCGTCGTTGAGGTCGTCGATCACGAACAACCAGAGCGCGCTGACCAAAGCCTCGAAGGAGGCGACCACGGGCCGTTTCGCCGATGTCGGCCTCGAGCTCGGCACGGGGACGGGCCGCGACATGGCGCTGCGGGCCGATTTCAACTTCGCCGATCAGCTCGTCGACACCAACGAACTGGTTGCGGGACGGCTCGACGTGACCCAGAACCGGATCACGCAGCTCGGCAAGACCGCGTCGGACTTCCTCAAGAACCTGATCGCGGCCCGCGATGCCGAGAGCGGCGCGAAGATCATCCTGCCGAGCGCGTCCGCGAACCTCCAGGACGTCATCGGCGCGCTCAACGTTTCCTACAACGGGTCGTATCTGTTCGGCGGTATCAATACGCAGACCGTGCCCATCACGAACTACGCGGCCGGCTCGGCCAGCAAGAACCAGGTCGATGCGGATTTCCTGGCCTCGTTCGGCTTCTCGCAGTCCGCCCCCGGCGTGAGCACGATCACGCCGGCGCAGATGCAGAATTTCCTCGACACGACCTTTGACGCCGAGTTCGCGAGCCCGGCCTGGAACACCAACTGGTCGTCGGCCACGGACCAGACGCTGTCGAGCCGCATCTCCACGACCGAGGTCGTCGACAGCTCGGTCAGTGCCAACCAGCCCGGCTTCCGCAAGCTCGCCGAGGCCTACACCATGCTCACCGATCTCGGCAACACGAGCCTGAGCAAGGACACGTTTCAGGTCGTCGTCGACAAGGCGATCGGTCTGGTCAGCGGTGCGATCAACGATCTCGCCGTGCTCGGCGGCACCGTCGGCTCGATCCAGCAACGCGTCAGCGGCGCGACCGAGAAGCTGAAGATCCAGAAGGACATCCTCAACGACCAGATCGTCAAGCTGGAGGCGGTCGATCCGACCGAGGCCTCGGTCCGAGTCAGCACGCTGCAGACCCAGATCAAGACGGCGCTGGCGCTGACCTCGCAGCTCCAGCAGATCAGCCTGATCAACTATCTCTAGAGCCGAGGCTCGCAGCCTCGTCCTGTTATCCGGTCTCCTGCCCAGAGTGATGCTGATGACGTTTGAAGCCTATGAATCGGTCGTCGACGAGAGCGGTTACGAGGCGCGGGGCCGCGAGCGTCAGGCGCTCAGTCTCGGCATCGACCGGCTCGAGCGGCTTCAGAGAGGCGTGTTTGGCCTCGAGGATCTGGTCGAGAGCCTGCTCTACGTGCGGCGGCTGTGGACGATCTTCATCGAGGATCTCTCGCATCCGGAAAACGGGCTCCCCGACAAGCTGCGCGCCGACATCATCTCGATCGGCCTGTGGGTCGTCAAGGAAGCCGATCGCCTTCGCGAGGAGAGGTCGAACGATGTGATGCAGCTCATCGAAATCAACCGCCTGATCAGAGACGCTCTTTGATGAAGATCTCCTTGCGCGCGGGCGAACGGATCTACATCAACGGCGCGGTGCTGCGCGTGGACCGCAAGGTCTCCGTCGAGCTCGTCAACGACGTGATGTTCCTGCTCGAAGGGCAGGTCATGCAGGCCTCCGACGCCACCACGGCGCTGCGGCAGCTCTACTTCATCGTCCAGCTCATGCTGATGAACCCGACCGATGTCCGCGACGCCGCCGCGCTCTATGGACAGCATCACGCGGCCCTCTGCGCCGTGTGCGAAAGCCGCGAGATGCTGGACGGACTGGGCGCTGTCGACGAGCTGGTCGGGGCGACCCGCTACTTCGAGGCGCTCAAGCGGATCCGGGCCCTGTTCCCGGTGGAGCAGGCCATCCTGGCCGGCACTATCACCGAGTCCCCATTCCAGGCTGCCTGACAGCGGAGAGGCACATGAACGTCACCAGCGCGACCGACAAATCCAGTTCGACCGGCTCCCCCAATCCGACCGCGAGCAACAGTGTCGACTACAACACGTTTCTTCAGCTTCTCGTCGCCGAGATGAAGAATCAGGATCCGACCAATCCGATGGATACTTCGCAATATATGAGCCAGTTCGCGCAGCTCTCGACGGTCGAGCAGGCCATGCAGACCAATTCGAAGCTGGATGCGCTGCTGTCCTCGCAGTCGTTGTCGCAGGCCAACGGCCTGATCGGCAAGACCGTCAGCTTCACCGACGCCACCGGCGCGAGCTTCAGCGGCAAGGTCGTCTCGGTCTCCATCAACGCCGACGGCTCCATCGCGACCCTCGAGAACGGCACCAAGGTCGCGGTCGGGCCGGGACTCACGATCAGCCAGTCATGAACGAACGGGACGCTCTCGACATCGTACAGGCGGCGATCTGGACCATCATCGTCGCCTCCGGGCCTGCGGTCGGGGCCGCGATGCTGGTCGGCACCATCATCGCGCTGATCCAGGCCCTGACCCAGATCCAGGAGGTAACGCTGACCTTCGTTCCGAAGATCATCGTCATTCTCGTGGTGGTCGCCATCTCCGGCTCCTTCATCGGCGCGCATCTCTCCACCTTCACCGAGATGGTCTATTCGCATATCGAGCACGGCTTCTGATCCGCGCCGGCGATCTTCCACCACCCCCGCGTAAGCTTTGCGGGGCAGATTAGCGGTGGACCCTCTGCCGGTGACCCATGGCCGATACGTTAGCTGCTAGCCTGCCGACCCCACGACGATTGGGGGCCGACGCTTTCTTCGCCGGCGGTATCGTGGCCATGCTCACGATCCTGTTCCTGCCGATCCCGCCGATCCTGATCGATCTCGGCCTTGCATTCTCGATCGCACTGTCGGCGCTCATCCTGATGGTCGCGCTGTGGATCCAGCGACCGCTCGACTTCTCGGCCTTCCCGACCGTTCTGCTGATCGCGACGATCCTGCGGCTGGCGCTGAACGTCGCGACCACCCGCCTGATCCTGTCCCGCGGCGGGGAAGGCGAGCAGGCCGCCGGCCACGTCGTCGCCGGCTTCTCCAAGTTCGTCATGGGCGGCGACTTCGTCATCGGCCTGATCATCTTCGCCATCCTGGTCACGGTGAACTTCGTCGTGATCACCAAGGGCGCGACGCGTATCGCCGAAGTCGGCGCCCGTTTCACCCTCGACGCCATCCCCGGCAAGCAGATGGCGATCGACGCCGATCTATCGGCGGGCCTGATCGACGACAAGGAAGCCCAGCGCCGGCGCCGCGAGCTCGAAGAGGAAAGCTCCTTTTTCGGCGCGATGGACGGCGCCTCGAAATTCGTCCGCGGCGATGCCATCGCCGGCCTGATCATCACCGCGATCAACATTTTCGGCGGCATCATCATCGGCGTCACCCATCACGGCCTGACGCTGTCGCGCGCCGCCGACGTCTACACCAAGCTCTCCGTGGGCGATGGTCTGGTCACGCAGATGCCGGCGCTTATCGTGTCGCTGTCGGCGGGCCTGCTGGTCTCCAAGGGCGGCACCAGGGGCTCGGCGGAGCAGGCCGTGCTGCGGCAGCTCGGCGGCTATCCGCGCGCGGTGTCGGCGGCGTCGTTAATGATGTTCGTGCTCGCCTTGATGCCGGGGCTGCCGATGGGCCCCTTCGTGCTGCTCGGCGGCGTCATGGCCTTCGTCGGCTATTCGCTGCCGAAGCGGCAAGCGGCGAGAGAGCGGAAAGAGGATGCGCGCAAGGCCGACGAGCGCGCCCAGGCCGAGGCCAAGGAATCCGTCAAGGACCAGCTCAAGACCGCCGAGATCGAGCTGGCGCTCGGCGGCCATCTGTCGGTCCATCTGCTGGGCTCGCGCACCGAGCTCGCTCACCGCGTCGCCAAGATCCGCAAGAAGTTCGCCAAGCAGTACGGCTTCGTCATTCCCGAGATCAAGCTCAGCGACAATCTGTCGATCGACCCCAAAGGTTACCAGATCCGGATCCACGACACCCGCATCGCCCATGGCGAGCTCAGGCTCGGCGAGGTGCTGGTGCTGGTCGACAAGGACGGCAAGCCCGATGTGCCGGGCGAAGAGGTGGTCGAACCCGCTTTCGGCATGAAGGCGCTGTGGGTGACGGAAGCTTTCACGGACGAAGTCAAGCGGCAGGGCTGCAAGCCGGTCGACAATCTGTCCGTGCTGCTCACGCATTTGAGCGAAGTGCTCAGGGCGAACCTCGCCCAGCTCTTGTCCTACAAGGACATGCGCGCGCTGCTCGACCGGCTCGATCCCGAATACAAGCGCCTCATCGAGGATCTCTGCCCGTCGCAGATCTCCTATTCGGGCCTGCTGGCGATTCTGAAGATCCTGCTGGCCGAGCGCGTCTCGATCCGCAATCTTCACCTGATCCTCGAGGCGATCGCCGAGATCGCGCCTCATGTGCGGCGCTCCGAGCAGGTCGCAGAGCACGTGCGGACGCGGCTTGCCCAGCAGATCTGCGGCGACCTCTCCGACAACGGCGTGCTCAACGTCGTCAGGCTCGGCAACCGCTGGGACCTGGCGTTCCACCAGAGCCTGAAGCGCGACGGCAAGGGCGACGTCGTCGAGTTCGATGCCGACCCGCGCCTGATCGAGCAGTTCGCGACCGAAGCCAGCGCCGCGATCCGCAAGTTCACCGAGAACGGCACCAGCGTGGTGCTGGCGGTGACGCCGGAAGCCCGGCCCTATGTCCGGATGATCCTGGAGCGGGTGTTCCCGACCCTGCCGATCCTGTCGCATGTCGAAGTCGCGCGCAGCGCCGAGATCAGGGCGCTCGGAGCCGTGTCGTGATCAGCGGCCTCGCCGACAGCGTGCTGGTGACGTTCATCGTGTTCTGCCGCATCGGCGCCTGCCTGATGCTGGTGCCCGGCTTTTCCAGCGTCAACGTTCCGGCCCAGGTCCGCCTGTTCGTCGCGCTCGTCACCACATTCGCGCTGACGCCGATCCTGATCGCGGTGCTGAAGCCGCTTACCGACAACGCCGCGCCGCTCACGCTGGCGCTCCTGATCTGCTCCGAGCTCGTGGTCGGCAGCGTCATCGGGCTCGGCGGGCGGGTGTTCTTCCTCGCGCTCCAGACCATGGCGACCGTGATGGCGAGCGCGATCGGGCTCAGCAACATTCCGGGGACGCCGGTCGCCGACAGCGATCCGGCGCCGGCGCTGGTGCCGCTGATCATGGTATCGGTCACCACGCTGTTCTTCATGACCGACCAGCATTGGCAGGTCCTGCGCGGGCTGATGAATTCCTACGACGTCTGGCGTCCCGGCGACAGGCTGGGCGGCGGCATGGCGCTCGACCTGCTCGTCGGCCGCCTGTCGGAAGCGTTCGTGCTGACGCTGCGGATCGCGAGCCCCTTCATCGTCTATTCGGTGATCGTCAACCTGGCGGTCAGCCTGATCAACAAGCTGACGCCGGCGATTCCGGTCTATTTCATCTCCGTGCCCTTCGTGCTGTTCGGCGGCTTCCTGCTGCTCTACCTCACGAGCGACGAGCTGCTGACGCAATTCATGCTCGGCCTCTCGTCCTGGCTGGCGGAGTGACGCCGTGACGACGTCGCGCGCGGACAAGCTCGGCCGGATGGTGTCGCTGGTGAAGCTCCAGCTCCGGCTGTCCGAATGGCAGCTCGCGCAGCTGCGGCAGCAGGAGAGAAGCCTGCAGGACGAGCAGGAACGGCTGGTCGGAGCCCTGAACGAGGGCAAGCCGCCGGCGGGATCGTCGAGCGATTCGATCGCGCGCCGCTTGAACAGGACGAGCATCGGTGCGCGCGAGATCCAGACGCAGGCCGCGCAGCAGCTCGACCAGGTCCGCGCCGAGAGCCGCCGCGTCAAGCAGCTCGAGCAGGTCGCCAAGGCGGCGCTGGCCGACCAGCACCGCGACGCCGAGAGGCGGGTCCTCGAGGAGATGACGGGAATAAGCCCTGCCGTGCGCGCGTGGACGCCACAGCCAGCCAACCGGAACAAGCCATGATCGTGACTGCGACACCCGACCTCGTTCTCGATGTCCTCGATGCCGCCGATCCCGTGACGCAACGCGCGGCGACCGCGAAACTCGACGCGCTGAAATCATCCGACGCGGATTTCGCCGCCACCATGGAGGCGGAGGCCGGCAAGGCGGCGGCGGCTGCCGAGCAGCCGGCGACGAAGGTTTCCGAGGCGCCGTCGGATGCGGTGAACGGGGCGCCGGTGCGGATGATCAAGGCGCCGGCATCCGGAGAGGTGTACCGGAAGTTCGAGGCATTCATCCTTCAGACCTTCGTCGAGACGATGTTGCCGAAGGAATCCGAGCAGATCTTCGGCAAGGGCACGGCCGGCGGCGTCTGGAAGTCGATGCTGGCGGAGCAGCTCGGCAGCCAGCTGGCAAAGGGCAACGGCATTGGCATCGCCAAGCAGCTGGCCGCCGCGAATGCGGCGGGGCCGAACGGTGCCGGCAAGGCGGGATGATGCGCCGCGAACGGGTGACAGAAGTTGAAGGGTGAATTTCCTATGCAGGCACAAGACAGCGCGGCGGCCATGGTGATCGAGCAGCCGGTCGCGGACACCGGTGTGACGACGACGGAGCCAGCAGCGGGCGATGCGCTGCTGCCCGTGCTGCTGCCGGTCGTGAGCGACGAGGCCGTGGTCGACGGCGCGGATGCGGCGAGATCGGATGAAGTGCGCGGCCTGCTGGCGGCAATCCGCCGGCTCGAGAGCATCGTCGAAGAGGAGACGGTCGCGCTCGCGACGCGCCAGAAGATCGATTTCGACGATTTCAGCGCGCGGAAGAGCCGCAGCATGCTCGAATTCGTCCGCCTGATGCGGGCGCGGATGCATCTCGGCGGCGACGTCGAGGTCACCGAGGAAATCCAGCGGCTGCGCGAAAAGCTCGAGCGGAATCGCTCGATCCTCGAAATGCACTACGACGCGGTGCGGGAGATCGCGAGCGTCATCGTCAAGGCGATCAAGGAAGCCGAGTCGGACGGCACCTATACCGGTCGCGCAGCGCAGGACGGAACATGATCAGACTGGTGCTGGCCGGGCTCTGGGTATGCATTCTCACCGCGGGCACGAGCTATGGCGTGGCCTATTGGAAGGAAAACGGCAGCCTGCTGCCGGCGAAGGACGAATATCTCGACGGGCTGCAATACCAGAAGACGCGGGCATTGAGCGTGCCCATGGTCGAGAACGGCAACGTGCAGGGCTACATCGTCGCGCGCTTCGTCTACACCGTCGAGGCGCGGACCCTGCATCAGCTCAACGTTCCGCCGGAGCCGTTCGTCGTCGACGAGGCCTTCCGCAGGATCTATGCCGACGAGCGCCTCGACTTCAGGAAGCTTGCCCGTTACGATCTCGCCATCCTGACGACCGCCATCAAGCAGCGCGTCAACGAGCGCATGCACGCTGAAGTCGTCCAGGACGTCCTGGTCGAGGATTTCAACTACGTCTCGAAAGAGGAATTCCAATCGAAGCCGTAGAGGCGACGGGTCGAAGTTGGAGTTCTTCTCTGCCCGTCTCGGAGGACGAGGCGCGCGCTCGAACGGCTGCTTGCGCTTCTACCCCCAAAAACTGCAACGGCCTCCGCGAAGGTTCTTTGCGGAGGCCGTTGCTCATTCGCGGCAGGCGTCTGCCGCTCAATTTCCGGCCGGGTACGCGGCCGGCACGGCATGTGCCCTGTTCAGGATGATGCCGACCTCGTCGAGCTCCTGCATCGGCACGTCGAGGGTCTCGCCGGCGGGAATGTCGAGGCGGTATCCGACGTAACGCCGGGCCACGATCGCGTCGAAGCCGAGGCGGTCGCGGAGCTTCTTGCGCAGCTTGCTGACGTGACTTTCGATCACGCTCTCGTCGAAGGTGGACTCGAAGATGCCGTAGACAGCGTTGAAGATCTGCGTCTTGGTGATCCACTTGCCGTGGTTGCTGACCATGTATTCGAGGATGCGCAGTTCGCGGCGGGGCAGGGTGAGGGCGTGGCCCGCGATCTCGGGGTCACGTCCGTTGAAGAAGACCTGGATCCTGCTCTCGCAGGGCCTCGGCAGCTCGCCCACCCGGCGGCGCGCGATCGCGGCCGTTCGGGCCAGGATCTCGCGCAGGTGGATCGGCACGTGCACGACGTCGTCGACGCCAGATTCGAACAGCTCCAGCGTGTTCTTGAGCATCTTCTGGCCGCTCATGGCGATGATCGGAGCCGAGGAGCGCTTGCGCATCGCCCGCGGCAGGCTTCCGCGGGCATCGCAGTCCCCGAGGAGGAAGGCGTCCACCGCTGCCAGATCCGATTCACTTGCGGATTGCAGCCAGTCCCAGAACTCTCCGGAGGAGAAGCCGATCGACGAAACGCCTTCGCGAACGAGCCCTCCGACATAGCTGTTCGCGACGCTCTCGCGATCATCAACGATAATATACATCAGTCTTTCGCCCCTGTTTCGCACCTGTCGCGGCCGGATGGTTGTTATGATGCCCGGCTCGGCAACGATGCTGTTTGACGACATTCCTTCCCGCGAACCGTTGTTATGGTTTCGATATTCGCGGGCAGCCCTACGCATTCAGTGCCTGCGTCTCGCAGGCCTGGTACTTCAACTCGATACTGAACGCTTACTGCGTGAGGCCCGGCGGGTGTCTTACGGATCACCTCGCGGAGCGGATTGAGAAACGACCTAGAACAGTTGCGCCAAGTTGCTCATCGCGTCCGAACACGACTGAATCTGTGTCGATCTCCTCGCCAACTGGCGAGAATCACTTGAGTAGGACCGTAACAATTGCCGATTTCCGATCAAGCGTGCGTAACAAAGCGTTTGCTACGTGTGCTTGATGCTGTTGGTTTGTTTCGGGTTGTTTCTTGATGTATTCGAACGCATCAGTTGCTTCGGAAATCAAACTAGTTCTGCACCCCGACGGTTCTAAGGTTCCGCATCCCCGTACAATTACAGCTATTTCAGGTGGTGCTGTGGATCAGGCATATCCAGCGGTTTTCAACCCGCGATTGACTCTGGTGCGCGGTTTTCCACATGCGACAATTCGACTCACGTGTGGCGGCGAGACTCCAGCTTGGCGAAATCTTGGCGAGTGTGTGTCTTTCGAGTCGCACTCTCGCCACGTGCATGACGCGGTTGACTGATGTGACGTCGCACCGCGCGCGATGAAAGATTCTCGATGCGCACGTTTCAGGCAAGCTTCGGCACATAACGTCACCGTTCGACAGATCGAACCGAACGGAGCATTTTCACATGTTGTCCGATGGACAAGCTCGTCCCAGCGCGACCGCTGATGTTTCCGCAACGGCAAAGCCGGCTCCCGAAGCACGCGAGACAAAGGACGATACGGCGCGAGCGACCAAGCCTGCTGCCGGTGCAAAGCGTGTGTCGGCCGCGACGAGCGACGAAGTCCTCGCGAAGGAGGCACTCGAGGGGCTGAAACGCATTCGCGCCAAGGCGCGTCTCGACAAGATGGCGATTCCCAAGCCGGCGCCGACCGTGATCAAGCCGGCCATGATCGTCGCCAAGCCCCCGCCGCCCCGTCCGACATGGGTTGCGCCGCTCGCAACATTGGCGGTCGCCGCCATGTTGGTGGTCTGCGCCTGCACCGGCGTGATCGCCTATCTCACCACGCAGCCCGCCCAGAACAACGTCGCAGCCAATACGGAGATCAGGAATCTGCGCGAGACCGTCGCGCATCTGCGCAAGCAGGTGTCCGGCGTGTCGGAAAATCTCGACGGCCTGCGCACCGCGGTGGATCAGTCGAGCAAGGCGACCAATGACCGTTTCGGCAGGTTTGCCGAAAATCTGGACCGTATCGAGCGGGTGAGCTCGTCCTCGACGGTGAAGCTCGACAAGCTGGCTCAAGCACAGGTTCAGACGCCGGCGCCGGCCATGGTCCAATCGCCGCCCGCGCCACAGCAAGGAGCGATGGTGGCCTCGGTCGCGGCGCCCGAGTTCACGGGTTCGGTGTCGCCATCCGAGCGCGTTCCGGCGCCGCGCAAGGTGATCAAGGGCTGGACGGTCCGCCAGGCCTACGAAGGCATTGCGATCCTGCAGGGTCCGAACGGCGTCATCGAGGCGGTGCTGGGACAGCAGGTGCCCGGCCTTGGCCGCATCGAGGAGATCAGGAGCGAGAACGGACGCCTGGTGGTGGAGGCGAGCGGCGGTGTCATCTATTCGTCGCGCAAGGCAACGCCCTGATCGAGGGCCGTCCCCTATTGGCGGTGATGCTCGAAGCTGGTGCATAGCAGATCGACCTCCGCTTCAGCGATCGGCGAGCGAAACAGGCGGCAGCTGAACTCGGCCGCAGCCTTGCTGTCGGTGGCGGTGCGCTCCTCCCGGAGAAAGATGCATCGCTTGCAGACGTCGGTGTGGTGCCGCTGCTCGGCCGCGTCCGACTGATCCAGCACGTGACGGAACGTGTCGCGGAAGCGGATCTTGACCTCGTCGTCGAGGACGGCGATCGCCTCGACCAGAACGTTGACGGGGTCGCGCGCCAGGAATTTCTTGCCCTGCTGCGTCACGCTCAGCATCACCGAGCGCTTGTCGGTCGCCGAGCGTTTTCGCTCGATATAGCCGAGTCGCTCGAGCTCCCCGATGATGAAGGAGGCGGTGCCGCGCGTGGTGCCGACGTAACTCGCGAGCGCCGAGGGCGTCCGGGAAAAGCGGTTGGCGCGGGAGAGGAAGCGCAGCGCCATCCACTCGCGGTCGCGCAAGCCGTGCTTGGTGCCTTCGAACCACAGGATTCGTGCGACCTGTTCCAGCAGTTCAATCGATTCGCGAGCCAAATTCATTTCAATTCCAGATCGGATAGATTTTATTCAATTGAGCCTTCGGGTGCGCAATCTGTGTGGACGAGAATGAAGTTCTCGCGTGCCTCTTCGTCCGTTGCCGGATGGCGGATCACGCGTTGGAAGAAGCTCTCCGTCGCGGAGATGGAACTTCCGGCCGTGGAACTACGGCTTCGCGAAGAAAGTTCGAGTAAATCGCACGGCTCAAGTCCTCTGAAAATTTCATTCAAAATCGCTGCGGCTTGCGCCGGATTGACGGTGATGTGCGGTGCGCGAGCAACATGATGTGTCATTGTGATCGCTGCGGTACCCATTTGTTGCGCGTGAGCGTGTCGAACCCGCACGCATGCGCATCGCCTGCAGCACTTGGCGGTGCCGCCGGCCGGGAGAGAACCCTGTTTTTTCGGTTAATGGATGTTGCGATGCAGTGCAGCTAGACGGTTAAGTCCGGCACACCAGCGATCGGAATCTCAGACTGTCGTTGGGCATCGAGCAAGCAGCGCCGCAGTCGCCGGACTTTGTCGCGATGGGCCTGATGGCCGAGGCCGTGCCGGTGAAGAACGGCCGGGCCCAGACTGAAAGCGCGCGCGCTCGCAGGCTGGTGATTTGCGTTTCGCCGGCGATTATTGGCGAATGCGTCGCCCCAGGGGGGCACCATGTGCAGCAGGAAGGGATAGATTGATGAGCTTCGAAACCACCATGACTTCGGACGTCGTCGGGTTGACGAAAATCGCCCCGGTCTCGCGCCGCGGTTTCATGAGCGCCACCGCGGCCGTCGCCGCCGGCTACACGCTTGCGGCCGGGCCCGTGCGCGCCGAGGCGATCGCGACCGACACCAATGGCCTGCAGGCCGGCGACGCCAGGATCAAGGTCGGCTCCGAAGAGATGCCCGCCTATTTCGCCCGTCCCGCCGGCAACACCAAGGCGCCGGTGATCATCGTGGCGATGGAGATTTTCGGGCTGCATGAGTACATCAAGGACGTGACGCGGCGCCTCGCCAAGCTCGGCGCGTTCGCCGTCGCGCCGGATTATTATTTCCGCAAGGGCGTCGACCTCACCAAGGTCTCGGATATCAAAGAGCTCCTGCCGGTCGTCAACGCCAAGCCCGACGCCGAGCTGTTGTCCGATCTCGACGCCACGGCGGCGTGGGCGGGATCGCAGGGCGGCGACGCCACCAGGCTCGGCATCATCGGCTTCTGCCGGGGCGGCCGCACGGTCTGGGAATATGCCGCCCATAGCGGCACGCTCAAGGCCGGTGTGGCGTTCTACGGCACGGTGGTCGACCCCGCGAATCCGCTCTGGCCCAAGAGCCCGATGCAGCTCGCGCCTGAGATGAAGGCGCCGGTGCTCGGCCTCTATGGCGGCGCCGATACCGGCATTCCCGTCGCCCAGGTCGAGCAGATGAAGGCGGCGCTGGCGGAGAACAAGAAGACGGCCGAATTCAAGATCTACCCCGAAGCGCCTCACGGATTCCATGCCGACTATCGCGGCAGCTACCGCAAGGACGCCGCGGAGGACGCCTGGAAGCAGGCCGAGGCCTGGTTCAAGAAGTACGGCGTCTTGAGCTGACGCCTGGACAAACAAAGGGCGGCCCGATCGGCCGCCCTTTCTCTTTCAAGTCAAGCCGGTCTCACTTCGTCATCGCGCCATAGACGATGTCCTGGACCTGCTCGCGATAATACTTCCTGAGCTCGCCGGGCGCGGCCGTCCCTACGACGACCACGAGGCGCTCCTTCGGATCGCAGAAGAACTGCGTTCCGTAAGCGCCGTTCCAGGTGAACTCGCCGGGATTGCCGGGGACCGACGACAGGCCCTCGCTGGTCCGGACCGCGACCGAAAGACCGAAGCCGAAGCCGGCGCGATGCGGCTCGACATTGGCCACGTTGTTCTTGATCTCGGGGCCGAGGTGGTTGGTCGTCATGTGATGCACGGTTTTCGGACCGAGGATGCGCTGGCCGTCGAGCTCGCCGCCGTTGAGCAGCATCTGGCCGAAGCGGATGTAGTCGCCGACCGTCGCGAACGAGCAGGCGCCGCCGCAGTCGAACTTGGTCGGGGTGTCCAAGAGCTTGATCGCCTGCGGCTTGCCCGTCAGCGGATCCTTGGCAAAGGGGCGGGCGAGGCGAGGGCGCTGCGCGTCGGTCGGATGGAAGGTCGCGTCCCTCATGCCGAGCGGCTGCCAGACGTTGGCGGCGAGATAGTCGCCAAGCTTCTGCTCGCTCACCTTCTCGACGACCGCGCCGAGCACGTCGATCGAAAAGCCGTATTCGAACTCGGTCGAAGGCTGATGCGCCAGCGGCAGCTTGGTGATGCGGTCGATGAAGGCCTGGGTATCGCCCTCGATCGCCGGCGCCGTGCCGTCGGGATATTGCCGCGCCACCGGGCTCGATGAGTCCGGGCGACCGCCATACATCAATCCGGAGGTGTGCCGGTAGAGATCGTGGATGAAGATCGGTGTGGCCTGCGGCTCCAGCTTGAGCGAACCGTTGGCCTCGGTCACGCCGACCTTCATGTCGGCAAAGCCGGGATAGTAATCGGACAGCTTGGCCTGGAGCGGCAGCCGTCCCTGCTCCATCAGCGTCAGGCCCGCGACCGCCGCCATCGGCTTGGTCATCGAGGCCAGCGCGAAGATCGCATCGACCGGCATCGGCGTGCCCTTGTCGGGGTCGAGCATGCCGTAGGCCTTGTAGTGCACGAGCTTGCCGTCGCGTGCGACGGCGACGACCGCACCGGGGACGCGCTTGGCGGCGATCTCGCGGGCGAAGAAATTGTCGAGGCGCGCAAGGCCCTGACTGGAGAAACCGACGTCGTCGGGTTTGGCTTCAGGCAGCGGCGCGGCGATGGCCGTGCCGAATGTGATGACGGCAGCCGCCGCCGCGATCACAGCGATCGTCTTGTTCATTCTGTCCTCCCGCACGAGCTCGTTGTGTGAGTGGCTCGCTGGACGCCTAGATCACGACTGCACCGGTGCGAAGTCAAGCGCGAGCGGGGCATGTCTGGGACGCGTCGGAGATGCCGGAACCTTATCGTGCTTCAGCTGCGCGCCACAGCGCGTCGAGGCCGTGCCGATAGTTCGGGTGGACGAGCGCGACGCCGAGCTCGCGCTTCAGTTTCGCGTTGGAAACGCGGGCGCTGCTGGCATAGAAGCTGCGCGCCATCGCCGACATCTCGGCTGTCGCGAAATCCTCTTCAGGCGGCGGCGCAACGCCCATCAGCTCAGCCGCATAGGCGATCACGTCCTGCGGCGGCGTGGGCTCATCGTCGCAGACGTTCCAGATGCCGCCGCTTCCGTGTTGAATGGCCGCCATGATCGCGCTTGCGATGTCCTCGACATGAATGCGGTTGAAGACCTGGCCGGGCTTGATGATGCGCCGGGCCGTTCCCGCCCGCAGCGTCGCCAACGCGTTGCGGCCGGGGCCGTAGATGCCGGCAAGCCGCAGGATCGCGGCATCGCCAATGTCGATCCAGGCCTGCTCGGCCGCGATCCGCATGCGGGCGCGGTCGAGGGTCGACTGCGGTGGGGTGCTCTCGTCGACCCAGCCGCCGCCGTGATCGCCGTAGACGCCGATAGTGGAGAGATAGACGACCTTGCGGCGGCTCGCCGCCAGCACGTCCCCGAACGCCGCGATGGCGGGATCGCCGGTGATGCCGGGCGGGATCGACACCAGAAGCACGTCGGCGTCACGAACCTGTTTGGCCGTCTCGCGTGCGGGGGATGCGCCGGCAAAGCCGTGCACCTCGATGCCGGCCAGATCATCCCGCTGTGCGGGATCGCGCACGGTGCCGGCGATATGCGAGAAGCTGCCGCCATGTTTGCGGGCGAAGTGCCGGGCGCTGTAGCCGAGGCCGAGGATGAAGAGCCGCATGCGTCTCCCGTGCAGGTCAAAAAGTTCCCGCGCGAGCTGCGCGTCCTTCGCTCATAAGAGATTTTTGGGTCCGGCAAAAGATATTGCGATTTGTCTCGCCTCATGTCCCGGGCGATGTTCGGCTGTCACAGGGAGGCACTGATCATGCAGGCAGAGGCGCTCGCTTTGGCTCCGGCGGATGCCAATGAGCTGATCCGGCGTGCGGCCGCGCTGATCTTCGACGTCGACGGCACCCTGGCCGAGACCGAGGAGCTGCATCGGCAGGCCTTCAACCATGCCTTCGCCCGCCGGGGTCTCGACTGGCAGTGGGACCGCGCCGTCTACACAGATCTGCTGCGGGTGACCGGCGGCAAGGAGCGCATGCGCGCCTATCAAGCCCGGCTGGGAGGCGCGGCGCCTCTGTCAGACGTGGACATCGCGGAACTTCACCGCATCAAGACCGCGCATTATGCCGGGCTGATCGAGACCGGCTGCTGTCCCCTCAGACCGGGCGTGACCGAGCTGCTCGATGCGGCGACGGCGCGGGGCCAGCGGCTTGCGATTGCGACCACGACCTCGCACGGCAATATCGATGCGCTGTTGTCGCAGGCGCTGGGGCCGGGTTGGGCTGCAGGGTTCGACGCCATCGTCGCCGGTGACGACGTCAGGCACAAGAAACCCGCTCCGGACGTCTATCTGGAAGCGCTGGCGCGGCTGAAGCTGGGCGCCGCCGACTGCGTCGCCATCGAGGATTCCGCGAATGGGCTGATCGCGGCCTCGCGCGCCGGCATTCCGGTTCTGATCACCCGCAGCATGTTCTTCGCGGATGATGATTTTTCCGCGGCGCA
The DNA here is from genome assembly GCF_002266435.3 of Bradyrhizobium amphicarpaeae. Lineage (NCBI taxonomy): Bacteria > Pseudomonadati > Pseudomonadota > Alphaproteobacteria > Hyphomicrobiales > Nitrobacteraceae > Bradyrhizobium > Bradyrhizobium amphicarpaeae. Next base: position 5,916,907 of record NZ_CP029426.2, on the reverse strand, counting down.
GTGCGTGCTGGATGACCTGTCGGAACTTGCCGCCGAACCAAAAATGGAAAAACAACCCCATGCACAGTAGATCACGCCGGCGTGTCGGCCGCGGTCAGTGCACGCGGTGGCTTGCTCTATCGTCTTCAGCCTGCTCGACAATCTGCGCGATCGGGCTCGACTGGTGATGCACCAGGCGCCACTCGTCCCCGACGCGGCGGAAATGGTTCGCCGCGGCCAGAGCGGTGCCGTCGACGATCTCGATGCAAAGCACGCGGGCGCTGTCGCCGTCGACGATGACCTGCGGCTCGGCGCAGACGATCTGGGGACGCTCTGGGTTTTGCAGGATGTCGCGCCAGCTTCCGATCACCGTGGCGCGGCCGATGATCGCCGGCCAGCCGGGATGGATGCAGGAGATGGCGTCGTCGTCCGCCCACATCCGTTCCATGCCGTCGAAATCGCCGGTCGAAAACGCGGCGTAAAAGGCCGCGTTGGCGGCGATGATCTTGCTGTCCTTTGCCATCGCTCCCGGGTGGGGCAAGGACAGGCAAAAATCAAGCGCGACTTCCGTTCGACTTTGTGCCCGATTTGGACTGCAGTGCAGCATTGCCTGCTCGGTGGTCAGGCCGACACGTGCATCTCGACGGTCCGCCGCGCGCCATCCCGGTAGAGACGGCCGAGCGCCGCGGTCACGGCCTCGCGCAGGCGCGGCTCCGACCCCAGCGGTCCGAACACCTTCTGAACCCCGAGCAATGCGGGCGCCAGCCGCTCGGCAACGGGCCCGGCCTCGCGCGCCAGCGCGGCGAACTCGGCGGCAAGGGGATCGCGCACGTCGATGGCGCGGCCCTGCTCGTCGAGGCCGCTGACATAGCGCATCCAGCCGGCCACCGCGAGCGCATGCGTCGCGATCGGCAGGCCCCTCGCGAGGCGGTCCTGCATCGCGCCGAGCAGCCGCTGCGGCAGCTTTTGCGAGCCGTCCATCGCGATCTGCCAGGTGCGGTGATGCAGCGCCGGATTGGCGAAGCGCTCGAGCAGCGAGGCGCGATAGGCGGCAAGATCGGTACCAACAGGCATCGTCAGCGTCACCGCGGCCTCTTCCATCACCTGTGCGGCCAGACGCGCAAAGTGCGGATCCTGCATGGTGTCGGCAATGGTTTCGTAGCCTGAGAGGTAGCCGAGATAGGCCAGCGCGGAATGGCTGGCGTTGAGCAGCCGCAGCTTCATCAGCTCGAACGGCTTGACGTCGGCGACGAGTTCGACACCGGCGGCGGCAAGATCCGGCCGGCCCGCGGTGAAGCGATCCTCGACCACCCATTGCGTGAACGGCTCGGTCATCACGGGCCAGGCGTCGCGCAGGCCGAGCGCGTTGGCGACCGCATCGCGATCGCTATCCGTCGTCTCCGGCACGATGCGGTCGACCATGGTGGAAGGGAAAGCGGCATTGTCCGCGATCCACTTGCCGAGGTCCCTGGAGCGGAGCGCGGCGAATTGCGTCACGATGCGCTGCACGGTGTGGCCGTTGGCGGCGAGGTTGTCGCAGCACAGCACGGTGAAGGGCAGGGCGCCCAGCGCGCGCCGCCGCGCCAGCGCCGCGACGATGAAGCCGGGCGTCGAGCGCGGCGCGTCGAAATTGTTGAGGTCGTGCACGATATCAGGATGCCGCTCGTCGAGATCGCCGGTCTGCGGCGTGTGGCAATAGCCCTTCTCGGTCACCGTCAGCGAAACGATGCGAATAACGGGATCGGCCATCCGCTCGACCAGCGCTGCCGGGTTTTCGCGGGCGACGACGCTGTCGAGCAGCGCGCCGATCACGCGGTGCTCGGTGCCTTCGGCTGCACGCACGGCAACCGTATAGAGGTGATCCTGCGGGGCGAGCGCGTCGCGCGTGTCGGGGCTGCGCAGGCTGGCGCCGACGATGCCCCAGGGGGCGGCTCCTGCCGCAAGGCAATCGTCGATGACGACGGCCTGATGCGCGCGATGAAACGCGCCGAGACCGAGATGCACGATGCCGGGCGTGACGCGCGACCGGTCATAGGCCGGGCGACGGATGCGAGGTGCCAGCCGGTCGAGAGTGGCAAGGCCAAGGCGCATTGAACTTGGGTCCATAGACGTCTCCCCTTGTTTTGCGGCTGCTTGACATGGCGCCTTTATCAGGTCAATGCTTCGGTCAATTGGTAAGACCAATTTTCCAAAATTGGCGGGCCGTGGGCATTTCAAGTGCTCCGCGTGACCCTTTCGGGAGGACCAGCGTGCCGCTGGAAGCTGTGGAGGCGAGACGGCTTTATCGCCAGGTCGCCGATCAATTGCGAAGCCTGATCGACAGCGGCGAGTACGCGGTCGGCAGCCGCTTGCCGACCGAGCGCGAGCTCGCCGAGCAGCTCAAGATCTCGCGGCCGACGGTGCGCGAAGCCTTGATCGCGCTCGAGGTCGAGGGACGCCTGCGCATCCGCGTCGGCTCCGGCATCTATGTGATCGAGCCCGCCGCCATCGCCGCGCCCGCGCAAGCGTCCGTCATCGAGGGCCCGTTCGAGCTGCTGCGCGCCCGCGAATTCCTCGAAAGCGCCATCGCCGAGCAGGCCGCGCGCGTCGCGACCAAGGACGATATCGCCCGCATCGACGCTTCGCTCATCGCGATGGAGAATGTCGAGCATCCCGGCGAAGCCTCGATGGTGCATGACCGCGCGTTCCACGTCGCGATCGCCGGAAGCCTCGGCAATGCCGTGCTGGTGCGGGTGGTCGGCGAGCTGTTCGACCAGCGCCTCAATCCCTATTTTGCGCAGCTTGCGCATTATTTCGAAAGCCCGGGCACCTGGCGCACCGCGCTCGACGAGCATCGCGCCGTGCGCGAGGCGATCGCGGCGCATGATCCGCAAGCCGCACGCGAGGCGATGCGCGCCCATCTGGCGCGGTCGCAGGAGCGCTTCGCACAGAATTTCGGTGCCGAGACATCATCGTCTTCGGCGCGCGCGCCGGCAAAGCCATCGAAACCGAAACCGGCGTCGAAGAAGAAGCAGGCCGGAAGCGGCAGCGCGCGGCGGCGATGAGATTGGACGGCCCGCTTCCAGTCGGGGCGGGTGAACAAGAAGCAGACTTGAACGATGGAGGAAAAGTCGATGTTGAAGAAAACGACGATTGCCGCGGTGATGTCCGCCGCCGCGCTGTTGGCCGCCACCCAGGCCGCCATGGCGCAGACCAAGCTCAAATGGGCCCATGTCTACGAGACCTCGGAGCCGTTCCACACCGCCTCGGTGTGGGCCGCGCAGGAGATCGGCAAGCGCACCAACGGGCGCTATGCGATCGACGTCTATCCGGCCTCGCAGCTCGGCAAGGAAGCCGACATCAACCAGGGCCTCTCGCTCGGTTCGGTCGACATCATTATCTCCGGCTCGAGCTTCGCGGCCAAGAGTTTCCCACCGATCGGCGTGACCTATTATCCCTACACCTTCCGCGATGCCGACCATCTGCTCGCTTACACCAAGAGCGACATCTTCAAGGAGCTCGCCAAGGGCTATGAGGACAAGAGCGGCCACCACATCGTCGCGGTGACCTATTACGGCGTGCGCCAGACTTCGTCGAACAAGCCGATCAAGACCTGCGCCGACATGAAGGGCCTGAAGATCCGCGTGCCCGACGTTCCGGCCTATCTCGCCATGCCGCGTGCGTGCGGCGCCAATACCGCGCCGATCGCGTTCGCCGAAGTCTATCTCGCGCTCCAGAACGGCACCGTCGAGGCGCAGGAGAACCCGCTGACCACGATCGAGGCCAAGAAGTTCTACGAGGTGCAGAAGCACATCGTGCTGACCGGTCACATCGTCGATCATCTCAACACGGTGGTGGCGGGCGCGCTGTGGAAGAAGCTGTCCGACGAGGACAAGAAGATCTTCACCGACGTGGCGCAGGAAGCCGCCGCCAAGGCCACCGGGGAGATCAAGGAGAACGAAGCCAAGCTGGTCGCCTTCTTCAAGGAGAAGGGCCTGACCGTGACGGAGGTCGACAAGAACGAGTTCCGCGACACCGTGCTGAAGAACGTCGCGTTCGAGACCTTCGGCTATCGCAAGGCCGACTGGGAAAAGATCCAGGCGGTGAAATGACGACCTAGTCGTCATCCCGGGGCGGTCCATAGGACCGCACCCCAAGGTACGCAATTGCGCACCTGGGATATCGAGGTTCCGGTCTGGTGCTAGCGCACCATCCCGGAACGACGATTTGGAGAGGAGCAACCCATGACCACCGCCGAAATCCACCGGCAGATCACCGCGGACGAGATCGCCCATACCTTCGAGGAGGAGGCGGTGCCGAAGGTCGACCTCGGCGTCTACGCGTTCGAGGACTGGGTGGCGCTTGCGATCTTCTGGGTGATGGCGCTCGCCGTCTTCCTCCAGTTCTTCACCCGCTACGTGCTCAACGACAGCTATGCCTGGACCGAGGAGATCGCGACCTATTGCCTGATCGGCGTGGTCTTCATCGGCGCCTCGATGTGCGTGCGGCTGTCGCGCCACATCCAGGTTGATCTCGTCTACCGCTATCTGCCCCAACCCGTGGGGCGCGCGCTGTCGACATTGATCGACCTGATCCGGATCGTCTTCTTCGGCTACGCCGTCAAGCTGGTCTGGGTCTACATCCAGATCATCGGCGACGAGCAGATGACCACGATCAATTTTCCCAAGAACTACGTCTATTACGCCGTGCTGCTCGGCTTCGTGCTGATGTTCCTGCGTTCGTTGCAGGCAGCGCTGCAACACTGGCGGCAAGGCTACTCGGTCCTCGAACGACCCGGCGCCTACGACGGATCGGAGATATAATCATGCTGCTGTTGCTCGGAGGCTTTCTGGTCCTGATGCTGCTCGGCGTTCCCGTGGCGATCGCCATGGCCGCGTCGTCGCTGCTCTACATCCTGGTCAGCGGGGTGACACCCGACGTCACGCTGGCGCAGCGCATGATCGCCGGCGTTGAGAGCTTTCCCTTGCTTGCCGTGCCGTTCTTCATCCTGGCCGGCAACCTCATGAACATCGCCGGCGTCACCGGCCGCATCTACAAGTTCGCGGTGGCCCTGGTCGGGTGGATGCGCGGTGGCCTCGGCCACGTCAACATCATCGGCTCGGTGATCTTCTCCGGCATGTCCGGCACCGCGATCGCGGACGCCGCCGGTCTTGGCACCATCGAGATCAAGGCGATGAAGGACCATGGCTACTCCACCGAGTTCTCGGTCGGCGTCACCGCGGCCTCGGCGACGCTCGGGCCGATCATCCCGCCGTCGCTGCCCTTCGTGATCTACGGCATGATGGCCAACGTCTCGATCGGTGCGCTGTTCCTGGGCGGCGTCATTCCGGGCATCGTGTTGACGCTGTTCATGATGGCGACCGTCACCTATTTCGCGCACAAGAACAAATGGGGCAGCGATACCCCCTTCTCCTGGCCGCAGCTCGGCTCGGCCGGGCTCGAGATCCTGATCGTGCTGTCCTTCCCGATGACGATCTGGCTGATGGTGATGGCCGGCCTCTCGGTCAACATCGCCGTCGCCATCGGCCTCGGCACGTTGCTGGTGATCGACTGGTATTTCGACTTTTCGGCGGTGATGGCGCTGATGGCGCCGGTGATCCTGATCGGCGGCATGACGCTGGGCTGGTTCACGCCGACGGAAGCCGCGGTCGCCGCCGTGATCTGGTCGCTGTTCCTCGGCCTCGTGCGCTACCGCACCATGACGTTCCAGACCGTTGCCAAGGCGACCTTCGACACCATCGAGACCACGGCCTCGGTGCTGTTCATCGTCACCGCGGCCTCGATCTTCGCCTGGCTGCTGACGGTGTCGCAGGCGGCGCAGACGCTGTCGGACTGGATGCTCAGCGTCACCCACAACAAATGGGTGTTTCTGGCGCTCGCCAACGTGCTGATCCTGTTCGTCGGCTGCTTCATCGACACCACGGCCGCGATCACCATTCTGGTGCCGATCCTGCTGCCGATCGTGCTCAAGCTCGGCATCGACCCGATCCACTTCGGCCTGATCATGACGCTGAACCTGATGATCGGCCTGTTGCATCCACCATTGGGAATGGTGCTGTTCGTGCTCGCGCGCGTCGCAAAACTCTCGGTCGAGCGCACCACGGTCGCGATCCTGCCCTGGCTGGTGCCGCTGATGCTCGCGCTGATCGCGATCACCTACATTCCCGAACTGACCCTCTGGCTGCCAAAATACATGGGACTCTCCAAATGACCTCCACCGCTCTCGCCGCGACCCTGTTCGGCCCCGAAGACCTCCGCATGGTCGAGCACCCGCTCGAGAAGCTCAGCCAGGGCATGGTGCGGATTCGCTTCGGCGCCGGCGGCATCTGCGGCTCGGACATGCACTACTTCCGGCACGCGCGAACCGGCGACTTCGTGGTGAAGTCGCCGCTGGTGCTCGGCCACGAGATTTCGGGCGAGGTCGTGGAAATTTCCGGCGCTGCCGCCAATCTGAAAGTCGGCGACCGCGTCGCCGTCAATCCGTCGCGCTGGTGCGGCCATTGCGTCGCCTGCCGCGAGGGCCGGCCGAACCTATGCGAGAACATCTACTTCATGGGCTCGGCCTCGAAGACGCCGCACATGCAGGGCGGCTTTGCCAATTATTTCGATGCTATCCCCGCGCAGTGCGTGAAGATCCCGGATCACGTGTCCTACCAGGCCGCGGCGCTCGCCGAACCGCTGGCGGTCTGCCTGCACGCCGTCGCGCGCGCCGGCAACATCGAAGGCAAGCGCGGCATCATCTTCGGTGCCGGTCCGATCGGGCTTCTGACCATGCTCGCCGCGCGCCGCGCCGGCATGACCGACATCACGGTCGCCGACATTGCGCCGGCGCCGCTGGCGTTTGCAAGCCGGCTCGGCGCCTCGCATGTCGAGAACGTCTCGGCCGGTGAGGAGGGTCTGAAGGCGCAGGCCGCGTCGCGCCCCTATGACGTCGCCTTCGAGGTCTCGGGCACGGCGGCTGGCCTCGCCAGCGCCATCGGCATCGTCAGGCGCGGCGGCGTGGTGGTGCAGATCGGCAATCTGCCGGGCGGCCAGATCCCGACGCCGTCGAATGCGGTGATGGCCAAGGAGATCGATCTGCGCGGCTCGTTCCGGTTCGGCTTCGAATTCGCAACCGCCGTGGAGTTGATCTCCAACGGCAGCATCGACGTGTTGTCGCTGGTCACGGCCGAGCGACCGCTGTCGACCGCGCCCGATGCGCTGCGGCTGGCGCTCGACCGCTCACAGAGCGTCAAGGTCGTGCTGACCGCGAACTGAAGGGAGATATCCATGATGCTCGAAGGTTGGCGCTGGTACGGGCCCGACGATCCGGTCTCGCTCGACGATGTCAGGCAGGCCGGGGCGAGCGACATCGTCTCGGCGCTGCATCAGGTGCCGATCGGCGAGGCGTGGACACGCAAGGCGGTCGAGGAGCGCAAGAACTTCATCGAGAACGGCCAGCCCGGCCGCTCGCAGCTGACCTGGTCGGTGGTGGAGTCGATTCCGATCCCCGACGACGTCAAGCGTCTCGGCGGCAAGGCGACGAAGTCGATCGAGGCGTGGATCGCGAGCCTCGAAGCCGTCGCGGCCGCCGGCATCAAGATCATCTGCTATAATTTCATGCCGGTGGTCGATTGGTGCCGCACCGATCTCGAATGGGAGCTGCCGAACGGCGCCCGCGCCATGCGCTTCGACCAGGATCGCTTTGCTGCCTTCGAGTTGCATATCCTGAAGCGCCCGGCGGCAGTTCAGGAATACTCGCCCGAGCAGCAGGCGCGCGCGAAGGCGCTGTTCGAGCAGATGAGCCGGGCCGATATCGACTATCTCGTCATGGTCATCGCCAGCGCGCTGCCGGGATCGACCACCGAGCCGATGACCATTCCGCAGTTCCGTGACCGGCTGGAGACCTATCGCGACATCACGCCAAAAATCCTGCGGCAGCATCTCGCTGAATTCCTCGCGCGCGTGACGCCGGTGGCCGAGCAGCTCGGGGTGTCCTTGACGCTGCATCCGGACGACCCGCCGCGCCCCTTGTTCGGCTTGCCGCGTATTGCGTCCTCAGCGGACGATTATCAGGCGCTGTTCGACGCCGTGCCGTCCAGAGCCAACGGCATCTGCCTGTGCACGGGCTCGCTCGGCGTGCGCGCGGAAAACAATCTGCCCGAGATGGCCGAACGCTTCGGCCCCCGCATCGCCTTTGCGCATCTGCGCGCCACCAGGCGCGAGGCGGACGGGCTGTCATTCCACGAATCCGATCATCTCGACGGCGACGTCGACATGGTCGCGGTGCTCAAGGCGCTGTTGAAGGAGAACGCGCGACGTTCGCCCGACAAGCAGATCGTGTTCCGCCCCGATCACGGCCACCGCATGCTCGACGACCTCGCGGCGACCAAGCGCACCAACCCCGGCTACACCGCCATCGGCCGCCTCCGCGGCCTTGCCGAGCTCCGCGGCGCGATCCGCGCGATCGAGCATCGGTGAAGGCCACCGCCCCATCCACGTCATTGCGAGGAGCTCTTGCGACGAAGCAATCCAGAGTCTTTCCATGGAGGGATGCTGGATTGCGCCCGCCTTCGCCAAAGGCTTCGGCGGACAAGTCGCTGGGCTCGCAATGACGTGGAGAGAGCGGTGCTCAAGATCATCCGATCGCGAAATCGGCGGCCGTCTCCGCATGAATGGCCGTGGTGTCGAACGTCTCGACCGAGGTGTCGTCAGGGCCGACCAGCATCGTGATCTCGGTGCAGCCCAGGATGATGCACTCCGCGCCGGCGGCCACCAGCGCCGCCATCACCTCCCGATAGCGGCGGCGGGAAGGATCGGCGACAACGCCAAGACAGAGCTCGTCGTAGATGATGCGGTTGACGTCGGCGCGCGCCTCGGGAGGAGGCACCAGCACGTCGAGATCATGTGCGCGCAGCCGGTCGATGTAGAAGTCCTCCTCCATCGTGAATCTGGTGCCGAGCAGCCCGACCCGCCGGTATCCCCTCGCCCGGATCCGTTGCGCCGTCGCGTCACCGATGTGAATGAACGGAATGGTCACGCTGGAGACGATGTCGGGCGCCAGCTTGTGCATCGTGTTCGTGCACAGCACGATCGCCCGTGCGCCGGCGCCTTCGAGACGCCGCGCGACCTCCGCCAGGCTGGCCGCCGCCTCGCTCCAGCGGCCGCCGTATTGCATCTGCTTGATGTCCTCGAAATCGTAGGAATAAAGCAGCAGCGGCGCCGAATGCAGCTTGCCCATGCGATCGCGGACCCGCTCGTTGATCAGCTTGTAGTAAAGCGTCGTGCTCTCCCAGCTCATGCCCCCGATCAGGCCGATGGTCTGCATTCCGGTGTCCTCGACGATGTGGTCCGCCGACCGTAAACGAAAACGCCAAAGCCCGGTAGCCGTCGCTTGGTGGCGGCGAGCGGGTTCGCCGTCTGGCTACGCCATCGCGGCCGTGTCGCCCTCTATCAATCCACGTGAACGAAAATATTCCACTTTAGCGAAGTTCGGTTTCGGCGCATGTGTCGGCCATCCCGATCCGACGAAAGAGGCGGTCGTACGTCGATAGCGGAAGTTGGAGGACCAGCTGTTGCGCCATGCGTGGGAGTCAAGCCGTCACCTCATCGCGAACAGGCGGTCGTGCAAACGGCACGGACGGGCATGACGCCTGCGCAGGCTCTGATCGCCTTTCGACCTTGCGTGCTCTCCCGCGCTGTCTTACGCAGTCTCCGACCAGCGACGCATTGCCAAAGCCCTGAGGGAGCCGACATGACCATCCGCAACACCCGCACCGGGGGCCAGATCCTGATCGATCAGCTCGTCGCCCAAGGCGTCGAGCGCGTCACCTGCGTGCCGGGCGAGAGCTATCTGGCGGCGCTCGATGCGCTGCATGACAGCCCGATCGACGTCATGATCTGCCGCGCCGAGGGTGGTGCTGCGATGATGGCGGAAGCTTATGGCAAGCTTACGGGCCGGCCCGGCGTCTGCTTCGTCACCCGCGGTCCCGGCGCGACCAATGCCAGCCACGGCGTCCACATCGCGATGCAGGATTCGACGCCGATGATTCTGTTCGTCGGCCAGGTCGACACCGGCATGCGCGAGCGCGAGGCGTTCCAGGAGCTCGACTACAAGGCGGTGTTCGGCTCTATGGCGAAATGGGCGGTCGAGATCGACCGTCCCGATCGCATTCCGGAGCTGGTGGCGCGCGCCTTCCGCGTCGCCATGCAGGGTCGCCCCGGTCCCGTCGTGATCGCGCTGCCGGAGAACATGCTGACCGAGACCGCCGCCGTTGCCGATGCCATGCGCATCGAGCCGGCCGTGAGCTGGCCTGCGCCGGCGGATATCGACAAGCTTGCAGCGATGCTCGCCGGCGCCAAGGCGCCGCTCGTCATCCTCGGCGGCTCGCGCTGGACCGAGGAAGCCACCAGGAGCATCGCGCGTTTTGCCGAGCGGTTCGACCTGCCGGTTGCGACCTCGTTCCGCCGGGCCTCGCTGATCGACGCCGACCATTCGCACTATGCCGGCGATCTCGGCATCGGACCGAGCCCGGGCCTGAAGGCGCGCATCGACAACGCCGATGTCGTTCTTCTCATCGGCGGTCGCATGTCGGAGATGCCGTCCTCGTCCTATACGCTGCTCGACATTCCGACCCCGCAGCAGAAGCTGATCCACGTTCACCCCGGCTCCGAAGAGCTCGGCCGGGTCTATCAGCCGACACTTGCGATCCAGGCTTCGCCCGCAGCATTCGCCGCCGCCGTCGAGACGCTGAAGCCGTCAGGAGCGGTGGCCTGGAAGGGCGAGGCCGCCAGGGCGCATGCCGATTATCTCGCCTGGACCGACAAGGCGCGCGAGCTGCCGGGCACGTTCCAGTACGGTCAGGTCATGACCTGGCTGCGCGACCGGCTGCCGAAGGACGCCATCGTCTGCAACGGCGCCGGCAATTATGCCGGATGGATCCATCGTCATCACCGCTTCCACAGCTTTGCGGCGCAGCTGGCGCCGACGTCGGGCTCGATGGGCTACGGCGTGCCGGCGGCGGTGCTGGCCAAGCGGCAATATCCGGATCGCACCGTCGTCGCCTTTGCCGGTGACGGTTGCTTCCTGATGAACGGCCAGGAATTCGCGACCGCCGTGCAGTATGACGCAGCCCTGGTCGTCATCGTCGTCGACAATTCGCAATACGGCACCATCCGCATGCACCAGGAGCGCGACTATCCCGGCCGCGTCGTCGGCACCCAGCTCAAGAACCCGGATTTCGCGATGTACGCGAAGGCGTTCGGCGGCCATGGCGAGCGCGTCGAGCGCACGGAAGAATTCGCGCCGGCATTCGAGCGTGCGCTGGCCTCCGGCAAGCCGTCGATCCTCCACTGCATCATCGATCCGCGCGCGATGTCGGTCGGCAAGGACTTTGCGCCTACGGTGAAGGCGTAAACGATGACGACCGGCCGGCACGTTGCGATCATCGGCGCCGGCGCGGTCGGGGTGATCAGCGCGATTGAGGCGCTGCGCGAAGGCCATCGCGTCACGCTGATCGATCCGGGCGAGCCCGGCGGCGAGCAGGCGGCAAGCTACGGCAATGCCGGCTGGCTGTCGTCGCATTCGGTGATCCCGCCGGCCGAGCCGGGCATCTGGAAGAAGGTGCCGGGCTATCTGATGGACCCGCTCGGGCCGCTGGCGATCCGCTGGTCCTATTTGCCGAAGGCGCTGCCCTGGCTGGTCAAATATCTGCTCGCAGGCTGGACCGAGGCGCGGGTCGAGAGGACGGCGTTTGCGCTGCGCGACCTGTTGAAGGACGCGCCGCTGCTGCACCGGACGCTCGCCGAGGAAGCCGGCGTGCCTGAGCTTGTCGAGCGCAACGGCGTCATGCATGTGTTTCCGGCGCGCGGCAATTTCGACAACGATCTCGGCTGGCGCCTGCGCCGGAAGGTCGGCGTGGAGTGGATGGAGCTCAACGCCGACGAGATGCGCCAGCGTGAGCCCGATCTGCATCCGCGTTACACCTTCGGCGTGGTGGTGGAAGAGGCCGGCCGCTGTCGCGATCCCGGTGCTTATGTCGCAGCGCTCGCCAACCATGCGATCGCCGGCGGTGCCGAGCACGTGCGCGCCAAGGCGACCGGCTTGAGGCTGAACGGCGACAAGCTCGTCGCCGTCGTTACCGAGACGGGCGAGATCGCTTGTGACGCCGCGGTGGTCGCTGCCGGTGCCCGATCAAAACAGCTCACCGCATCGGTCGGGGATCCGCTGCCGCTGGAGACCGAGCGGGGCTATCACGTCATGATCGAGAATCCGGAAACAGGTCCGCGCAGCTCGATGATGGCGTCCGACGCCAAGATGGTGGTGAACTGGACCGACAAGGGCCTGCGCGCCGCCGGCACGGTCGAGATCGCGGGCTTAGAGGCCGCGCCGAACTGGAAGCGCGCCGAGATCCTGCGGGATCATCTCTTCAGCATGTTTCCAAAACTGCCGAAGGATATTCCCGCCTCGCGTATCAAGACCTGGTTCGGTCACCGGCCGAGCATGCCGGACGGATTGCCCTGCATCGGTCATGCGCGTGCCTCGCGCGACATCGTCTACGCCTTCGGCCACGGCCATGTCGGCCTGGTCGGCTCGGCCCGCACCGGCCGGCTCGTCGCGCAGCTCCTGAGCGGCAAGGCGCCGGAGATCTCGCTTACTCCCTTCGCGCCCGAACGCTTCCTCTGAGGTCGCAGCCATGACCGTTTCAGCCAATTCGCCCCTACGCATCGCCCGCGGTGGCAAGGCCATCTATGGCGCGCCGCTCGGCATCCTGATGCTGGAAGCGCGCTTCCCCCGCATTCCCGGCGACATGGGCAACGGCACGACTTGGCCATTCCCGGTGCTGTATCGCGTGGTGAGCGGCGCTTCGCCCGAAAAGGTGGTGCTGAAGGGCGCGGCCGGCCTGCTGCCAGACTTCATCGATGCCGCCAAAGACCTGGTGCGGCTCGGCGCGGAGGCCATCACCACCAATTGCGGCTTCCTCTCGCTGTTTCAGAAGGAGATCGCGGCCGCCGTCGGCGTTCCGGTCGCGACCTCGTCGTTGATGCAGGTGCCGTGGGTGCAGGCGACCTTGCCGCCGGGCAAGCGCGTCGGCCTCGTCACGGTGTCGGGCTCGACCTTGACGCCGGCTCATCTCGAAGGCGCCGGGGTGCCGCTCGACACGCCGCTGGTCGGCACCGAGCACGGCAAGGAGTTCTTTCGCGTGCTGATCAAGGCCGAGAAGGACGACATGGACATCGCGCAGGCCGAGCGTGACGTGGTCGAGGCGGGCAAAGAGCTCGTGGCCAAAAATCCCGATGTCGGCGCGATCGTGCTCGAATGCACCAACATGCCGCCTTATGCGGCCGCGCTTCAGGCCGAGGTCGGGCTTCCCGTCTACGACATCTATTCCATGATCACCTGGTTCCACGCCGGACTGCGCCCGCGCGTCTTTGCCTGATTCCGATCGTCGCAAAGGCTTGAACAACTTCTGCCAGCGCTGCCTCGCGCATTGCCATCGCGCCCGCGTCCCTCCTATAGTCGGCTGTGTTGATCGCAAATACAACCTGTGAACAGTAACGTGGAACTGGCTTCCGACAGCATCGTCGATCGTGTCTACGAACAGCTCAAGGCGATGGCCGTGAGCTACGCGTTCAAGCCGGGCGAGCGGCTCAACGAAGGCGAGCTCGCCAAACGCCTCGGCGTCAGCCGTACGCCGCTGCGCGAGGCGCTCAACCGTCTCAACACCGAGGGGTTCCTGCGCTTCACACCGGGCAAGGGCTTCTTCTGCCGCGAGCTCGACGCGCGCGAGATCTTCGATCTCTACGAGTTGCGCAAGGCGATCGAAATCGCCTCGATCCGCCTCGCCATCAAGCGCGCCAGGGACGAGGACATCGATTCGCTGCTGAAATTCCTCGAAGCCACCGGCCCCGATCCCGGCGAGCGCTCCTCGCCGGAGCAGGTCGAACTCGACGAGGCCTTTCACGAGCGGCTGATGGCAATGTCCGGCGATGCCGAGATGCTGCGCGTGCTGCGCAACGTCAACGCCCGCATCCGCTTCGTGCGCTGGATCGATATGGACCGCGTCAACCGCTCCAACACCCAAGGCGAGCACCGCGCCGTGGTCGAAGGCCTCAAGGCCCGCGACGAGGGGATTTGCGTCTCCGTGCTGGAGAAGCACATCGACCGCCGCCTCGACCGCATCACCGCGGCGATCAAGGAAGGCTACGCGCAGATTTACATGCCGGCGGCAACGCGGTCGACGGCGAATTGAGGTTCTCTTGTTCCTTCTCCTCTTGTGGGAGAAGGTGGCGCGAAGCGCCGGATGAGGGGTATGTGTCCGCGAATGCGGTACGTACGCGGAGAAAATCCCTCACCCCGGTTCGCATCTTCCTTCGGTGATGCCCTCGCCCACAAGGGGAGAGGGCACAGCATTCTGGAGTGAACTATGAAGCTATCTGGCAAAGTCGCCGCCATCACCGGCGCGGCGCGCGGCATCGGCAAGGCCTGCGCGAAAAGATTTTTGGACGACGGCGTCAAGATCGTGATCTCGGACGTCGATGCCGAGAGCCTCGCCGCGACGGCGGCCGAGCTCGGACATGCGGACGCCTTGCGCACCGTCGTCGGCAACGTCGCCAGGCGCGCCGACGTCGACCGGCTCGTCGCCACCGCCGTGAAGGAATTCGGCCGGCTCGACATCATGGTCAACAATGCCGGCGTCGCTCGCAACCGGGACATCCTGGAGATCACGGAGGAGGAGTTCGACGAGATCATCGGCATCAATCTGAAGGGCGCGTTCTTCGGCGTCCAGGCGGCGGCTAGGCAGATGATCGCGCAAGGCGGTGGCGGGGTCATCATCAACATGTCCTCCGTGAATGCGCTGCTGGCGATCCCGGCGCTTGCGACCTACGCGATGTCCAAGGGCGGCATGAAGCAACTGACGTCGGTCGCCGCCGTCGCGCTCGCCCCGCACGACATCCGCGTCGTCGCGGTCGGCCCGGGCACGATCCTGACCGACATGGTGGCGTCGTCGATCTACACCTCCGAGGACGCCCGCAAGACCGTGATGTCACGGACGCCCGCCGGCCGCGGCGGCGAGCCGAGCGAGGTCGCGTCCGTCGTTGCGTTCCTGGCGAGCGACGATGCGTCCTACATCACGGGCCAGACGATCTATCCGGATGGCGGGCGATTGGTTCTGAATTACACGGTGCCGGTGAAGGAGAGGTAGGGGGCTCACTCCGCCGCAACCGCCATGCCGTAGCCCAGCCGCTTCGAAATCCCGGCGGCACAATCGCGCAGCGCATGCGCGATCGGGCTGTCCCAGCGCGCATCGAACGTGCCTTCCGGGCCCATTGCGGTGATGACCAGCGCGACATGGCCGGAATGATCGAACACCGGCGCCGAGAACGCGTTGACGCCCGGCAGGGGATCGCCGAGCGCGCGGGCGAGGCCGTGCTTGCGGACCTCCGTGAGCATTTCGGCGAGCTTGGCGCCCTTCACGGTGCGCTTCGGATTGTAGCCGACGCCGTGACGATCGAGCCCGCTCTCGAGCGCGGCGGTGATCGTCTTTTCCGGCAGGAAGGCCGCAAAGGCCCGGCCGGTTGCGGTCTCGAGCAGCGCCATTACGGAGCCCGCGCGCATGACGATGTGGACGGGCTGGGCCGGCTCTTCGAGCTGCACCACGGTCGGGCCGTGCGTGCCCCACACGGCGAGAGACACGGCGTGTCCGATCTGGCTCGCGAGCGCGGCGATCTTCGGCCTTGCGATACGGACGCCGGAGAGGCGGCGCAGGCTGATCAGGCCGAGCTCCAGCGCCAGCGCGCCGATCTCGTAACGACCGGTGGTCTCGTCCTGCTCGATCAGCCCGATGCGGGAGAAGCTGGCGAGATAAGGGTGCGCCTTGGCCGGCGACATGCCGGCCTCGCGGGCGAGATCGCGCAGCATCATCGGCTCGCCGCTGCGGGCCAGCGCCCGGAGCAGTTCTCCGCCGACCTCGATCGACTGGATGCCGCGGCTCTCTCTGCTCATGCGCCTCCGATTCGGCTATAGTTCTTGTTTGAGCATGATCTCTTCGGAAAACCGCTACACACTTTTCCGGATCATGCTCTATGCCGCGTCGCGCTTGGCGGCGCTGTCGGCGAGATGACGACCGGCAATGTAGCCAAAGGTCAGCGCCGGCCCAAGCGTGATCCCGGCGCCGGGATAGTTGCCGCCCATGATGCTCGCCATGTCGTTGCCGGCGGCATAGAGCCCGGGAATGACCCGGCCCTCGGCGTCGAGCGCCCGCGCGTTCTCGTCGGTGACGATGCCGGCATAGGTGCCGAGATCGCCGACCACCATCTTGATGGCATAGAACGGCCCGTTCTCGATCGGCGCGATACAGGGGTTGGGGCCATGCATGGCGTCGCCCTGGTAACGGTTATAGGCCTTCGAGCCCTTGCCGAAAGCCGCGTCATGGCCCAACGGCGCGGTCGTATTGAACTGCCTGACGGTCTCCACGAAGGCGTTGGCATCGATGCCGGCCTTTGCCGCCAGCGCCTCCAGCGTATCGCCGCGCATGAGGTAGCCGGTCTTCAAGTGATGACCCAGCGGCATCGGGAAGGGCGGCACGCAGCCGAGGCCGTATTTGCGCAGCGTTGGGTGATCGCAGACGAGATAGGCGGCGATCTCCTCGCCGGGTTTCGATGCCTTGATCATGGCCTGAACGAAGTCGTGATAGGAATTGCCCTCATTGGCAAAGCGCCGGCCGTCGCGCATCACGGCGATCACGCCGGGCTTGGCGCGGTCGATGAAATGCGGCATCACGCCCTTCGAACCGTCCTTGCGCGTGGTCAGCGACACCGGCACCCAGGCGGCCGCGTTCGGCAGGCGATCCTCGACATGCCCGCCGGCGGATTCCGCCAGGCGCAATCCATCGCCGGTATTGCCTGATGGCCCCGGCGAGAAATGCTCGTTGCCGGTCGGCGCGTGCGGAAACATTTTTCTGCGCCGTTCGACGTCGTGCGGGAAGCCGCCGCAGGCCAGCACGACGCCCTGCCGCGTGCGGACGCGCACCTCGCGTCCCTCGCGCGAGACGATGGCGCCGGTCACCGCGCCGTTCTCGACCGTCAACTCGCGCACCGGCGAGGACAGCCACATCGGAATCTTGAGGTCCAGCGCGGATTTCGCCAGGCGCCCGGCGAGCGCATTGCCGTTTGTCAACGTCATGCCGCGGCCGTAGCGCAGCACGTCCATCAGATGCCGCGACAGGCGCTTGGCCACGTAAGCCGCCGAGGTCAGCGACTTCGTCACCCGCATGAAATGGATGATCTCCTTGCCGCTTCCCAGCATCATGCCGAACACGGTGAGCTCGGGCAGCGGCATGCCCAGCGTCTTGACGAGGTCGCCAAGTTCGCGGCCGTCGAACGGGCGCGTCACCATGGAGCGGCCGCCTTGCGCGCCTCCGGGCGCTTCTGCGTGATAGTCGGGAAACACCAGCGGCATGTCGAAACGCAGCGCCGTCTTGCTGGTGAAGAAATCCACGGCCTCGGGACCGGCGCTGAGGAATGCATCGACGCGCGCGGCGTCGTAATTGTTGCCGGCCTCATGCCGCAGATAGGTGCGGGCCTGTTCCGGCGTTTCGGCGATGCCGTAGGCCTTCGCCAGCGACGTGCCGGGGATCCACAGCCACCCGCCGGAGCGGGCGGTGGTGCCGCCGAAGCGCGGCTCCTTCTCGACGATCAGCACTTTCAGGCCGCGAGAGGCCGCGGTGATCGCGGCCGACATGCCGGAGCAACCCGATCCGGCCACGAGCACGTCGCACTCGTAAGTCTCAATTGCGCTATGCTCGTTGCCGGTCATCTCAGCCTCACTTCTTCAGGAGCGGACATTTGGACTCGGAGACCGGTCGGAAGGCGTCCTCGCCCTTCACGGTCTTGACGATGTCCAGATAATCCCAGGGTTCCTTCGACTGCTCGGGCGACTTCACCTTGGCGAGATACATGTCGCGGATGACGCGGCCGTCCTCGCGCAACTTGCCGCCGTGGACGAATGTATCCTCGATCGGCAGCTCGCGCATCTTGGCCATCACCTTGGCGGAATCGTCGGTGCCGGCGGCCTTGATGGCCTTGAGATAATGCAGCACCGAGCCGTAGACGCCGGTCTGGATCATGGTCGGCATCACCTTGGTACGCTCGTAGAATTTCTTGGACCAGGCGCGCGTCGCCTCGTCCATGTTCCAGTAGGAGGCCGTGGTCATATAGGTGCCCTGCGCGGCCTTGAGGCCGATCGCGTGCACGTCGGTGTCGAACATCAGGAGGCCGACGAGCTTCTGGCCGCCCTGGACGAGGCCGAACTCGCCGGACTGCTTGATGGCGTTGTCGGTGTCCTGGCCGGCATTGGCGAAGGCGACGACGTCGGCCTTGGAGCTTTGCGCCTGCAGCGCAAAGGAGGAGAAGTCCGCAGTATTTGTCGGATGCTTGACGCCGCCGAGCACCTTGCCGCCCATCTCGTTGACGAAGCGCGTGGCGTCCTTTTCGAGCTGCTGGCCGAAAGCGTAATCCGCCGTGATGAAGTACCAGGACTTGCCGCCTTCCTTGATCACGGCGGACGCCGTCACCTTCGACAGCGCGTAGGTGTCATAGGTGAAATGCACGGTGTTCGGGCTGCACAGCTCGTCGGTCAGCGAGCTCGCGCCGGGACCGGAGAGCAGCGCGATCTTGTTGCGCTCGCGCACCATGTTGTGCACGGCGATCGCGATGCCGGAATTCGGGATGTCGACGACGGCATCGACCTTGCCGTTGTCGAACCAGCCGCGCACGATCTGCACGCCGACGTCGGTCTTCATCTGGTGATCGGCGCTGATGATCTCGATCGGCTTGCCGAGCACGGTCGGGCCGAACTCCTCCACCGCCATTTTGGCAGCCTCGACCGAGCCCGGCCCTGAATTGTCGCGGCCCCAGCTCGACAGATCCGTCAACACGCCGATCCGCACCGCGTCATCGGAGACTTGCGCGGTGGCCGCTGTGATCATGGCAGCCGAAGTCATGGTCGCGAGCATGGCGCAGGCGAGATGCCCTCTCATGGTTGTTCCCTCTGTTTATTGGCCGCTTGGCGCGGCTGGCTGGTTCGGAGGTAAATTAGATATAAGCAAACTAATTTGTCAATGGCGAATAAGAGGACGTGGCTTGGTTCGACGATGGCGTGTGACCCGCCGGCTAGCTGTCCGACATTTCGGCGGCAAGGAGCTGAAATCCTGATGTCGAGCGTCTCGACTTAAGGCGTAGCCGACCGGCCATTGGCCTGCCGACCGTTTGGTCCTAAGAACGCCTCTGAGGAAACGAATCCCCAAGCCAGGGAAAAAAGAACCATGACGAAGACGTCTCGACGTGACGTGCTCACTGCCGCAGCCGTGATGACCGCGGCGGGCATGGCCGAAGCGGCGCCCGCCGCGGCGCAGGCCGGACAGAAGCCGATCTTTCCGGTGCCGATGGTGACGATCCCGATCGTCGGCGAAAGCCAGGTGTTCCAGGTCCGCCGCATCTACTGCATCGGGCGGAACTACGCCGCGCACGCCATCGAGCGGGGCTCGGATCCGAACCGCGAGCCGCCGTTCTTCTTCCAGAAGCCGACCGACGCGATCCAGAATGTCGCGACCGGCGAGGTCGCCGATCATCCCTATCCGTCACTGACCAAGAACTATCATCACGAGGTCGAGCTGGTCGCCGCGCTGAAGTCAGGCGGCACCAACATCTCGGCCGATAAGGCGCTCGACCACGTCTATGGCTACGCGCTCGGCCTCGACATGACCCGGCGCGATCTCCAGAACGGCATGGCCGCCGAGAAGAAGCCATGGGAGATCGGCAAGAGCTTCGATCACGCCGCGGTGCTCGGTCCGATCCACCCGGCGAGCAAGACCGGCCATTTCGAGAAGGGCGCCATTTCGCTGGCGATCAACGGCACGGTGAAGCAGAGCTCGGACCTCAGCAAGATGATCTGGAGCGTGGCCGAGCAGATCGCAAAGCTGTCGGAAGCGTTCGAGCTGAAAGCCGGCGACATCATCTATTCCGGCACGCCGGAGAATGTCGGTCCCGTCGTCAAGGGCGACGTGCTGCTGTGCAAGCTCGAGGGCTTGCCGGACATGTCGATCAAGATCGTCTGATCGCCTTCGCCTCGCCCCTGGAGGGCAGGGCAATCGCAGATGAGGACCCGTGGCGGGACTCTCGCCCGTAGCCATCCTTCGAGACGCCCGTCTGCGGCGGGCCCTCGGGATGAGGACGGAGTCTGCTGCGGCCATTTCAGCGGACACGACTGCAACTCAGCCTCATCCTGAGGGACCGCCACCGGGTCCGCGCAAAGCGCGGCCCGATGACAAGCTCCGCGGTCGTCTCGAAGGACGAGGCGCTTGCCCAGGCCCATCCGAAAAGTCATATGCGATTGGCCTACGCCGCTGCCTTCGGCCGCAGCCTGTCGACGGTCCGCGCGATCAGGGCGGCAACTTCCGCCACCTTCGGGCCGATGCGGAATTCCGGCCCGGCGACGACGACGGACAGCCGCCGGTCGCCGATCGGCAGCGGGATCGCGGCGCCGGCGAGATCGCGGCTGTAATCGGCAAAGCTCTGGCAATAGCCGCGCGCGATCGAGTTGCGCAGCTCGGTCTCCACCGCCTCGATGCTGATCGGCGTCGATGCGCCGTACTGCTTGAACTCGATCTTGCGATAGACCGAGTCGCGCTCCTCCGGCGAATATTGCAGTAGCAGCGCGCGGCCGCTGGCGGTGGCGTGGATCGGCACCCGGTGCCCGATGGTGGCGAAATAGCGGATCGCAGCCTGGGATTCGACCACGTCGATGAACACCGCCATCACGCCGGCCGGCGCCACGATCGATGCGGTCTCGCCGGTCTCGGCGGAGAGATCGGTAATCAATTGATGCGTCCAGGGCGGCAGCGGCTCGACCTCGGAGATCATCCGCGCCATGGCGAGCCATCGCGGCGTCGGATAGAAGCCGGCGCGTGGCCGCGGCTCATAGAGATAGCCCTTCTCCGACAGCGTCGCGAGCAGGTTGAAGGTCGAGGAACGCGGCCAGCCGAAATGATCGGCGATCTCCGCAAGCGTCGCCGGCTTCTTCACTTGCGCGAAGAATTCCATGATCTCCAGGACGTTTGCGGCTTGGCGAACGATCATGGTGGCGTTGCGTCCTGCTTCTCTAGGGCTGGCCGAGGATCTTCTTTGCGGCACGAAGATGTGGCTTGTCGATCATCTGGCCGTCGAGCCGCAGCGTGCCGGAATTGGGATTGCTCGCGAACGCCGCGATCACCTTTTCCGCCCAGGTCCGCTCGGCTTCCGTCGGCGCGAACGCGGCGTTGACGACATCGACGTGCTTCGGATGGATCAGCGCCTTGGCCGAAAAACCGTCGCGCCGCGCCGCGCGTGTCTCCTGCTCGAGACCTGTGAGGTTGTCGATGTCGGTATAGACGGTGTCGATCGGCGCAACCTCGGCTGCGGCCGCCGCCATCAGGCAGAGATCGCGCGCGAGACGGTAAGGGCTGTGGAACACACCGCCCGACGCCTTCTCGGTGGCGCCGAGCGAGGCCGAGAGGTCTTCCGCGCCCCACATCAGGCCGGCGAGGCGAGGGGAGCAGTTCTTATAGCTGCCGAGGCCGAAGATCGAGCTTGCCGTCTCCGTCGCGACGCAGACGATGCGGGTGGTGCCGATCGCGATGCCGGCCGCCGCTTCCAGGGCTTCGAGCCAGGTTGCGACCTGGCGCACGTCGTCGCCGCCTTGCGATTTGGGCAGCACGATGCCGTCGGGCCTGCCGGGCATCACCGCCGCGAGATCGGCGAGCGTCATGCCGGTGTCGAGCGCGTTGACGCGGACATAGAGCTGGTGCCGACCGGGGCGGCCCTTCAGCATGGTCAGCGTCAGCCCGCGCGCCTCTTCCTTCTTCTCGGTGACGACGGAATCCTCGAGATCGATGATCAGCGCGTCGGCCTTGCCTTCGCTCGCCTTCTCGAATTTGCGCGGGGAATCGCCCGGCACGAACAGCATCGAACGCATCAGACCGGCCTCTTGTGCATCATCGCCATGCGGCGGCATTTTCCGACGATCTCGTCGTTCTGGTTCAAGGCATGGTGCTCGAACTCGACGATGCCCGCCTTCGGGCGCGATTTGGATTCCCGCAACGAAAGCACCTTCGTCGTCGCCCGCAAGGTGTCGCCATGGAAGACCGGCTTTGGAAAGGTCACGTCGGTCATGCCGAGATTGGCGACGGTGGTGCCCATGGTCGTATCATAGACCGTCATGCCGATCATGATGCCGAGGGTGTAAAGGCTGTTGAAAATACGCTGGCCGAATTCGGTCTTTTCGGCGAAATGCGCGTCGATATGCAGCGGCTGCGGATTGAGGGTCAGCAGGCTGAACATGGTGTTATCCATCTCCGTGACGGTCCGGGTCAGCGGATGCCTGAACTCCTGGCCCACGGAAAAGTCCTCGAAATAAAGTCCGGCCATCGCGGTTTCCTCCCTGTATTGGTGCGATTGGGCCCGCGCTGCCGTTACGAGGGCGCGGCCAGGTGAACTGCTTTTTGCTCTGCGAGCTGTTCGATCTCCTCAGTCGAGAAGCCCGCCTCGCGCAAGATGTCGCGGCCGTGCTGGCCGAGCGTCGGTGCGGGGCCCGCCGGTTCCGGCTGGGTCACGCTCCAGGTGGAGGGAACGCGCATCTGGCGGACGCGTCCTTCCACGGGATGCTCCACCGTCCTGAAGAAGTCGATCGCCTTGAGATGCGGGTCCTCGATGATCGTTTCCAGCGTATGCATCGGCATCACCGGAATGTCGGCGCGCTCCAGCAATTCGCGCCATTCCCCGGTCGTGCGCGTTGCGAAGATATGGCCGATCTCCTCGTAGATCTCGTCGATGTGCCTGGTGCGCGCGGCATGGTTGGCGAAGCGCGACTGTTCCAGAAACTCCGGCCGGCCGATCGCCTCGAAGAAGCTGCGCCAGTGCTTGTCGTTGTAGATGAGCACGCAGAGATAGCCGTCGCTGGTCTTGTAGGGCCTTCGGTAGCGCGAGAGCAGGCGGGCATAGCCGCCGTGATCGAGCGGCGGGTCATAGGTGAGGCCGCCCAGATGATCGACCAGCACAAACTCCGCCATGGATTCGAACATCGGCACGTCGATGCGCTGGCCGATGCCGGTGCGTTGCTGGTGCATCAGCCCGCCCATGATGGCGTTGACCATCATCAGCCCGACGATGCGGTCGGCGATGGTGACGGGGACATAGCGCGGCGTTCCGTCGCCGGCGGCTGCGAGCAATGTCGGAATCGTGGATGCGCCCTGGATCAAATCGTCATAGGCGGGCTTGGCCGCATAGGGGCCGGACTGGCCGTAGCCGAACGCACCGACATAGACGAGGGCGGGATTGATCGCGGCCAGCGTCTCGTAGTCGAGGCCGAGCCGCGCCATGGCCTGCGGGCGTACATTATAGACCAGCGCGTTGGCGCGCTTCGCGAGCCGCAGCAGCGCCTCGCGCCCCTCCGGCTTCTTGAGGTCGAGCACGATGCTGCGCTTGCCGCGATTGGCGTTGAGGAACATCCCGCCCATGCCGGGCGTGCGGCCGGGGCCGATTTGGCGGACGATGTCGCCCTCGGGGCTTTCGACCTTGATGACGTCGGCACCCATGTCGGCCAGCACCTGGGTGCCGTAGGGGCCCATCAGCACCGAGGTCAGGTCGAGAATGGTGAAGCCGGCGAGCGGTCCCATGAAGCCTCGTGTGAATTCATATAGGTGGAGTTAGAGTTCAGAAAGCGGGAGTGTCAATTCGATGCGTCCTTGCAACGGTGCATAGCGCTATGCATAGTTCATATACTTGACATATAAATTCACATATATGTACATTTTCCACAAGCAACAAGTGGAGCGGGACCGGCAGGCAGCAAATGGCTGCCGCCTTCCGCGTGAGGGCGCGTCAGGGAGAAGCCAAATGAAGAGGAATTGGGTCTGGGTGGCAGCAGCGTTCGCACTCTCGCTGCCAGTCTCGACGCTCTCGGCACAGGCGCTGGAGCTGAAGGTCGCCGACAGCTTCCCCGCCGACCACTATCTCGTCCGCCTGATGCTCAAGCCCTGGATGGACGATGTCGCCAAGCGCACCAACGGCGCCGTGACATTCACGCATTATCCGAATCAGCAGATCGGCAAGGCCACCGATATGCTGCGGTTGACCCAGTCCGGTGTGATCGACATCGGCTATATCGGGCCGTCCTACGTCTCGGACAAGATGCCGCTCTCCGAGGTCGCGCAATTGCCGGGCGCATTCCAGACCAGCTGCCAGGGTACGCTTGCGTATTGGAAGGCGGCGCGGGAAGGCATCCTCGCCAAACAGGAATACGCGCCCAACAAGATCAAGCTGCTGATGGCCGTTGTGCTGCCGCCCTATCAGGTTTGGACCGCCAAGGCGAAAGTCGAGACGATCAAGGACATGCAGGGCCTCAAGCTGCGCACCACCGGCGGCGCACAGGATCTGACGGTGCGCACGCTCGGCGCAGTGCCGGTGCGCATGGCCGCGCCCGACGCCTATGAATCGCTGTCGCGCGGCACCATGGACGGGCTGCTGTTCCCCATGGACAGCGTCGTCGCCTATGGCCTCGACAAGCTCGTCAAATACGCCACCGACGGCGTCAGCTTCGGCAGCTTCATCGTCGCCTACTCGATCAATCAATCGGTCTGGGACAAGCTGCCCGACGATGTGAAGAAGGCAATGGACGCGGCCTCGGAAGCGATCACGCCGAAGGCCTGTGCCGACGTCGACAAGGAGCAGGACGCGACGCGGCAGAAGATGAAGGACCAGGGCATCAGCTTTACCGCGCTCTCCGAGGCGACGCGCGCGGAGATGAAGGAGAAGCTCAAGGGCGTCGCGCAGGAATGGGCCGCCGGGCTCGACAGCCGCGGCAAGCAGGCCTCCGCAACCCTCAAGGAGTTCGACGGCCTGCTCGCCGCGGGCGGCGCCAAGTAGCGCGACACGATTGCAGCGGAAGAGGAGACGCGGGGGATGATCAGGCGGGCAACGGATGTGCTCGGCGCGCTGGAGCGTGCGCTGACGGTGATCGCCACGATCGCTCTGTTCGCGATCATGGCGCTGGTGGTGGCCGACGTGTTCATGCGTTACGTCCTCAACAGCCCGTTCTCCTTCACCTACGACCTGATCGGGCTTTATCTCCTGGCGGCCGTGTTCTTCCTGACGTTGTCGGATACATTGCGCGTGCATGCGCATGTCGGCGTGGACATCCTGCTGACGCGTTTTCCGACGGCAGGCAGGCGCCTCTCGGAAATCGTCACCGCGCTCACCGGACTGTTCGTATTCGGCCTGATCAGCAAGGTCGGATTCGAGCGCGCGCTGGAGAATTACGAGCAGCACGACGTGCTTGCCGGCGCCATTGCGTGGCCGACCTGGATTTCGGCCGCGCTGGTGCCATTCGGCTGCGGCGTGCTCGTGCTGCGGCTGGCGCTGCAGCTCGTGGGTAACCTCCTCAGCCTCGTCTCCGGGCGGGATCTGTTTCCTTTGCCGCGTGTCAACGAGACCGGCGAAGCCCATTCCTTCGAATAACGGCGGCAGCGATGACAGTCATTCTCGTGCTCGGACTGCTTTTCGTCCTGCTGGCGATCGGCACGCCGGTCGGTTTCGCCATGGGATTTGCCGGCTCGGTCGGCCTGCTCATGGTCGGCGGCACCGGCACGTTGTTCGGCATTCTCCAGACGGCCCCGCTTTCGACGGTGTCATCCTACGAGCTGATCACGATCCCGATGTTCCTGCTGATGGCGGATCTCGTGCTGCTGTCCGGCGTCGCCGACGACATGTTCAAGACGGCTTCTGCCTGGGTCGGCCGCATTCCCGGCGGGCTCGGGATGGCAACGGCGCTTGCCGGCGCGGGCTTTGGGGCGATCTGCGGCACTTCGACGGCGTCGGCAGCGACGCTGGCGTCGACGAGCCTCCCGGCGATGATTCGACAGGGCTATGAGCCCAAGATGGCGGCCGGCGTCGTGGCCATCTCGGGAACGCTGGCCATGCTGATCCCGCCCAGCGTGGCGCTCGTCATTTTCGGTTTGCTCGCCGAAGTCAACATCGGGCAGTTGCTGATCGGCGGCATCATTCCGGCGATGCTCGTGACGGCAACGATCATGGCGACGATCGGCTTCCTGGTCTGGCAGGATCCTTCGCGAGCCCCGCGCGTGGAGCCGGTGTCGTGGCGGGAGCGGTTTGCATTGCTGTGGCAGGTCGGCCCGATGGTGCTGCTGTTCTCGCTCGTCACCGGCACCATCTATCTTGGCATCGCAACCCCGACGGAGGCTTCGGCCCTCGGGGCCGCGGGAGCGCTGGTGCTCGCCATCGCCAAGGGCAAGGTGACGCCCGGCACGCTCTACAAGGCGCTGCTGAGCGCCAGCCACGGCACCTGCATGATCGTGACGATCCTCGTCGGCGCCTCGATCTTCGGCTATTTCTTCACGCTCACCCATGTGACGCAGGATCTCGTCGCCTGGATCGGATCATTGCAGACCTCGCGCTGGGTGATCATCACGCTGATCCTGTGCGGCTACATCGTGCTCGGCTCGTTCATGGACCAGATCGCGATCCTGGTCTTGACCGTGCCGATCGTGCTGCCGCTGATCAAGACGCTCGGCTTCGACCCGATCTGGTTCGGCGTCATCAAGATCGTCACCGCCGAGGTCGGCATGATCACGCCGCCGGTGGGGCTGAATTGCTTCATCGTCGCCCGCTATGCCAAGCGGCCGGTGGCGGAGGTGTTCCACGGCACCTTCCCGCATTTCATCGCGCACCTTATCGCGATCGCGATTTTGGTGGCGTTTCCGTCCATCATCCTCTGGCTGCCCTCGCAGATGGGGCGCTAGCATCGGAGCTCGCGGCTCCCAAGAAGGAGATCAAGACCATGGACTTCGCGCTCACCGATCAGCAGGAAGCCATTCGCGACGCCATCGCCAAGATCTGCGAAGGCTTTCCGGATGCCTATTGGCTGAAGAAGGACCACGACGGCGGCTTCCCGCACGATTTTCACAAGGCGCTTGCCGACGCCGGCTGGCTCGGCATCTGCGTGCCGGAGGAATATGGCGGCTCGGGGCTCGGCATCACCGAAGCCGCGATCATGATGCGCACCATCTCCGAATCCGGCGCCGGCATGTCCGGCGCCTCCGCGGTGCACATCAACGTGTTCGGGCTCAATCCCGTCGTCGTGTTCGGCACCGAGGAGCAGCGCAGGCGCATGCTGCCGCCGATGATCGAGGGCCGCGAGAAGGCGTGCTTCGCCGTCACCGAGCCCAATACCGGCCTCAACACCACCCAGCTGAAGACCCGCGCCGTCGCCAAGAACGACCGCTACATCGTCAACGGCCAGAAGGTATGGATTTCGACCGCGCAAGTCGCGCACAAGATCCTGCTGCTGGCGCGCACCACGCCGCTGGAGGAGGTGCGCTCGCCGACTCACGGCCTCAGCCTGTTCTATACGGACTTCGATCGCAACAGGATCAAGGTCCACGAGATCGAGAAGATGGGCCGCAAGATCGTCGATTCCAACGAGCTGTTCTTCGAGGATTTCGAGATCCCGATGGAGGACCGTATCGGCGAAGAGGGCAAGGGTTTTCAGTACATTCTCGAAGGCATGAACCCCGAGCGCATCCTGATCGCGGCGGAGGCGGTCGGCCTCGGCAAGCTCGCACTATCGCGCGCGACCGAATACGCCAAGACGCGCGTGGTGTTCAACCGTCCGATCGGCAAGAATCAAGGCATCCAGCATCCGCTCGCGGTGAACTGGGTCGAGCTCGAGGCGGCCTGGCTGATGGTGATGCAGGCGGCCTGGCAATACGACAAGGGCTTGCCCTGCGGCGCGGGCGCGAATGCGGCAAAGTATTTCGCCGGTGAGGCCGGGTACCATGCCTGCGAGCAGGCGGTGATGACCCATGGCGGCTTCGGCTATGCCAAGGAATTCCACGTCGAGCGCTATCTGCGCGAAGTGCTGATCCCGCGGATCGCGCCGGTCAGCCCGCAGCTCGCGCTCAGCTTCATCGCGGAAAAGGTGCTGGGCCTCGCCAAGTCGTATTGAGTTCGCGCCCGCAATGTCCGTGAATTCGCCGCCGATCGATTTCTACGGCTTGATCCGCGAGGGCGATCTCGTCGTGTGCGGGCAGGCGACGGCGGAGCCTGTCACGCTGACCGAAGCGTTGATGGCGCAGGCGGCCCGGCTTCCGCCGTTTCGCATGATGATCGGGCCGGTGTTCTCGGAAACGTTTCCCGCGTCGTGCGCAACCAACGTCTCGTTCCAGAGCTATGGCGTGATCGGCAATGCGCGGCGGCTCGCCCGGTCCGGGCGGTTGGACGTGATCCCGAGCAACTACAGCGCCTTCTGTGCCGACTTCGCCGTCCGCCGCCACAAGGCCGATGTCGTCCTGGTGCAACTTGCGCAAGCCAGGGACGGCCGCTTGAGCGCGAGCCTCTCCAACGACTACGTCATCGACGCCGCCCGGGCTGGGCGCCTCGTCATCGCCGAGATCAATCCCGATGCGCCGTTTACGTTCGGCGCGGAATGGCCCGAGGGCGTGCCGATCCACATGCGCGTAGCCGCGCGCCGGTCACCGGTCGAACTGGCTTCGACGCCGCCCGACGACGTCTCCCGGCGCATTGCGGCGCATGCGGCAAGCCTGATCGTCGACGGCAGCACGCTTCAGTTCGGCGTCGGGCGGATTCCCGATGCAATTCTCTCGTCGCTATCCCACCTGCGCCATCTCGGCATTCATTCCGGCCTGATCAACGACGCCGTCGTCGATCTGATCGCGTGCGGCGCGGTGACGAATGCGGAGAAGGGGATCGATCCCGGGATCACGGTCACCAACCAGGTGATCGGCACGCAGCGGCTCTACCGCTTCGTGCACGAGAACGAGGCGGTCGCGGTGCGGCCGACGTCCTACACGCACGGCCAGAGCGTGCTGGCGCGGATCAACCGGCTGGTCGCGATCAACTCGGCGCTCCAGGTCGGGCTCGACGGCAGCGTCAATTCCGAAACCCTGAACGGCGTCGCGATCGGCGCGATCGGCGGCCAGCTCGACTTCGTCCGCGGCGCCAATGCCTCTCCCGGAGGAAGAGCCGTCATCGCGCTGCCGGCGACGGCGTCCGACGGAACCAGCCGGATCGTCGCCCATGTCGAGACCGTGACGACGCCGCGCGCCGACGTCGATGCCATCGTCACCGAATGGGGCATCGCGGAGTTGCGCGGCTGCGGCCTCGCCGAGCGGGCACGCCGCATGATCGCGATCGCGGCGCCCGAGCACCGCGACGCGCTGTCGGCGCAGCTTCGCGGGACGTGATCTTCAGCGCTGGGCCAAACCTTCGGCGGCGATTCGCTCCATCGCCATCTCGCGAAGCCGGGCGCGCTGGATCTTGACGCCGTTCGCGCTGTCGGTGACGGGGAAGGCCTCCACGACATAGATCCTGGCCGGGACCTTGTAGCCGGCGAGCCGCTCGCGCAGGCGCGCAATCAGCGTCTCCTGCATCGGCGGCTCCTTCGCCGGGATCACGAAGGCGACGCAGCGCGCCTGGCCCTTGAGATCGACTGCAACCACCTGGGCGTCGGCCACGCCGATGCACGATTTGAGCTCGTCCTCGATCTCGCCGGGCGCGACGAGGAAGCCGCCGAGCCGCATGGCATCGCCGGCGCGGGTCTCGTAGACGAAGGAACCGTCGCCGCGCAGCCGGCCGATGTCGCCGGTGCGGAAGAAGCCGTCCGCTGTGAACGCATCGCGCGTCGCGTCGGGATTATTGAAGTAACCGAGGAAGTGGGACGGCGCGCTGATCTCGATCTCGCCGGAGACGCCCGGCGCCGCAAGCTCGCCTGTCTCGGTGTCGCGCACGCGGACCGTCGCCTCCGAGGACATCGGCCAGCCACCGCCCTCGATCCGATCTGCGAAGGAGTCGCTGGCGCGGGCGATCGAGAACAGGGCCTGCACCTCGCTCGATCCGTAGAGGCCAAACAGCGGCAGGCCGCGCGCCTCGGCCTCCGTGGCCAGCTCGCGCCAGCCGGGCTGGAACGCGGCGAAGCCGCAGACTTCCAGATGAGGGAAGGGGCGTGGTGCATCGGTGAGGGCGAGGATGCGACGGAACATCTCGTCCGAGCCGAAGACGTGCGTGATCCCTCGCGTGCTGAGGACCTCCAGGGCCGGTGCCGCCTCGAAGGCGTCGAGCACGTGAACGGTCGCGCCCGCCGCGACGAAGCCGAGCAGGCTCGTCATGCCGAAAGTGCCGCAGAACGGCAGCATGGCCAGCAGCGCATGACGCTGCGGATCAAGCTTCAGCGCGCGGGCGACGGAGCTGGCATGCGTGGCCAGCGTCCGCTGCGAATGCGCAACCAGTTTCGGCCCCTTGGTGGTGCCTGAGGTCGTGTAGAGCAGCACCGGAAGATCGACGTCATCTTGAGTTGGCGCCGGTGGATAGGGCGTGTCGAACGCGTCGAAGCGAACGCAGGGCCAGTGCGCCGGGATCGCATCCGCCCCGACCACCGCGAGTCGCTGCAGCGCCGGCACCTCGTCCTTGGCGATGTCGGCGAGGATCGCGGCAAAATCCGCCGAGCGGAATGCGGCCTCGACCACCATCAGCCTGGCGCCGGACAGCTTGAGCAAATGCGCGACTTCCGCGCTGCGGTAGCGCGTATTGACGGCCGCGATGATCGCACCACAACGGGCGGCGGCGAACAGCAGCGCGAGCCATTCGATCCGGTTGACCAGCCAGACTGCGACCACGTCGCCCCTGCCGATGCCCTGTGCCGCAAGCCAGGCCGCGGTCTGCTCGATTTTCTCGGCGAACTTCGCGCGCGAGATCGGCGTGCCGTCGGATACGAAAGCGGGATCGGCGGCGGCTTCGGTCCGGATCAGCGATTGCAGCGACAACGCGTTGGCACTCATGGCAAGGGGAGTAACCCGATCGCGCAAACCTGTCTACTTGGTGCCGAACATCCGGTCGCCGGCATCGCCCAGACCCGGCACGATGTAGCCGTGGTCGTTGAGCCGCTCGTCGATCGCGGCGGTCCAGATCGGCACGTCCGGATGCTCGCTCTCGAACTGCGCGATGCCCTCGGGCGCGGCCAGCAGGCACACGAAGCGAATGTCGCGGGCGCCGCGGGCCTTGAGCAGGGAGGCGCCGGCGCAGGCCGAATTGCCGGTCGCCAGCATCGGGTCCATCAGGATCACGGTGCGGTCGGACAGGTCCTGCGGCGCCTTGAAGTAATATTCCACGGCCTGCAATGTTTCGGGGTCGCGGTAGAGCCCGATATGGGCGATGCGCGCCGAGGGCATCAGCGCCAGCATGCCGTCGAGAAAGCCG
Organism: Bradyrhizobium amphicarpaeae; assembly: GCF_002266435.3. NCBI lineage: Bacteria > Pseudomonadati > Pseudomonadota > Alphaproteobacteria > Hyphomicrobiales > Nitrobacteraceae > Bradyrhizobium > Bradyrhizobium amphicarpaeae. The sequence goes on along the minus strand of NZ_CP029426.2, from coordinate 5,885,626 downwards.
ACGCCGGCGCGCAGGATCGGCGCCAACGTGAGCTTCTTGCCGGCGATCTTGGGCGCTCGCATCGGCGCGATCGGCGTCTCGATGTCGACCAGCTCCAGAGGCAAATCGCGCGTCACCTCGTAAGCCAGCAGCATCCCGATCTCGTTCAGGATTTCGCGAAAGCTCTTGGTCGAGCGATCCTTCTCCCGCATCAGCGAGAGCTTGTGCTGGACCAGGGGATGGGCGACGACGTTGACGCTGCTTGTGCTCATGAAACCGATCTACACGGTTCCGTGAAACTGCGCCAGATCGGCCGGGCTTTTTCCGAGGGATACGTCGGCCCTGGCCCCGCGTCGCGACCGGAGCGCAGCTGATTTCTTCCCGGCGTGGGCAGCCATGGTCAGCCGCGCTCGATGGCGTGGAGTGCTAAACCCCGAGCCCGCGCGCGAGCAGCGTGATCACGAGCGTCAGGATCGCGCCCCAGATGAGGCTGAGCGTCATGGTCAGGATGGTCGTGGTGACCGCCTGCTCCAGATTTCCCTTGAGGAGCTGCATGCTAGTTGTCCGCTGCCGGCGCTGCGGTGAGGCGCATGCCGAACAGGAGCGCGGCCATCAGCGCGACCAGCATGATGATCTTGAGCTCGACCATGTCGCGCTACCTCGCAGCCTTGCGGCTCAGGAGACGCTTGACCCCGTCCAGCACGTGCACGGTGACCACGATCAGCGGATTGCCGCGGTTCTCGATGTCGAGCTCGAAGGTCTCGGTTGGAAACACCAGCGCGCATCGCTCCGGCGCGCTCTGCCGGTTGGCGAAATCGATCGCCGAGCTCTTGAACAGGAACAGGCCGCCGACGCGCCCATTGGCTTCGCGCGCGATCCAGAGACCGGCGGCGTTGCGCCCGATGAAAAAAGCGGGAATGGCGGCGCTGACGACATCCGGGTCGAGTGGTTTGAATGCCACTGCCTGTCGGGCCTCCGGCAGGCGAAGGATAGCCTGGAGGGCGATCGCGGCCATGGCGGCCTCTTCACACATCTGCAAGGTCATGATGGTCTCCCATGACGGTCAGGCGTGGAGATGCCAGACATGGATCGCGGTCTTGAGCGCGATCAGCGCGGTGAGCACGCTGCCCATCGAGAGCATGGTCAGCGCGCCGAGTGCGACGCGCTTGAGCTGAGCCTTGCGCGCCTCCGAGATGCGCACCGGGTGTTTGGTCTCTCCGAAAGGCCGGTCAAAGCCGTGAGTCAGGATCGACATCTTGGAAGTCCTTGTCCCTCGGGCGGCGGGACGGCCGCTCCGATCTGTCTCGTATGTTGTCCATCGCTGCGTAGGATTGCGAGATGAGCGCCGGGGTGCCCTTATAGGAATGTCATAAGGACGCCGGCCGACGCGATGGCAGTCCCCTGAATAGGTCGGAGTTCCGCTTCGGGCGGGCGGCCTGAGACGGCTCAGGATCCGCATGCGTTTTCCCGATCGCTGCGGCAAAGGCCAGCCGCAGCCGTGGTTCGTCGATCTGCTCGCAGAAACTATCCAGGATCGCATCCGCGTTTTGGTGCTGCCCCCTGATGGCGGCGCACAGTTGCGAACTGGTCCGCCGGAAGAAGTGGAGTGAGTCGTCGGGGTCACGCTGGCCGCCGGGACGATCGAGCTCCGCCGCGAGCGCCGCGACATTGAGCCTGTCGGACTCATCCAGCGTCACTGCAAAGCGCAGCAGCGCCAATTGCCAGGTGCGGAGCAGCCTGTGAGGTTGTTTGACGGATTGCAGCATGAGATGGCCGGATGCCCCGCGACCCGTCAGGCCCCGACGCTATCGATCAGCTCCTCGTCGGCGATCGCGGCGAATGCACGTACCACCTCCCGCTGCGCAGCCGCGTCCAGCGGCACGATCGGCAGCCTTGTTGCTGGCGGCATCAGGCCAAGCACACTCAGCCCGCATTTGAGCGCCGCCGGGCTCTCCTTCGACAGGCAGGTGATCAGGGGGACGAGCCGCTTGTGCAGGTAGCGCGCCGATTGCAGGCGGCCCTGCCTGACCTGCGAGAAGATCGTGCGGCAGAGATCCGGGGCGATATTGCTGATCTCCGAGATCGCGCCGTCGCCGCCGCTTGCGATGAAGCCGAAGGCGGTTGTGTCGTCGCCGGACAGCAGGCGAAAGCCCGCAGACAAGTGCCGGGACAGGCGCATCGGACGGGTGATGTCGCCGCTCCCATCGCGCAGGCCCACGAACTGGCGGGACTCGACGAGACGCAGGAGCGTCTCGTCCGCGAGCGGGCGAAGCGTGCGGGAGGGCGCGTCGTGCAGGATCACGGGCAAGCCGATCGAGCCGGCGATCGCCCGAAAATGCGCGAGCATACCCTCCTGCATCGGCTTGTTGTAGGCGGGGACCGCCGCCATCACGGCATCCGCGCCGGCGGCTTCCGCCCGCCGCGCGAGTTCGATGGCATGGCTGGTCGCATTCGACATCGTACCCGCGATGATCCGCACGCGGCCGCGGGCGACGTCGACCGCGGTGCGGATGACGAGTTCCTGCTCGGCCGGCGAGAGCGTCGGCGCCTCGCCGGCGGTCTCGCAGACCACGAGCGCAGGGACGCCGGCCGCGACCTGGCGCTCGCAGAGAGCTGCGAACGCCCTGAGGTCGATCGCGTCAGCCGCATCGAACGGCGTCGGCATGTCCGGGATGAAGCCGGTGAACCACGCTGAGGGGGGAGTGAACATGGCTTTTCGCTTGTCTGCGCCCGCTCAGGCGGCGCGGCGTGCGCTATTGCCGCTCGGGCTCTTGCCCATGTCGAGCTCGATCTCGCGCGGCAGCTCGACGATGGTTTCGGGATGCCGACCGTTCTCGAACAGTGCGTATTTGATGGCCTGGGCGCGGCTGACGAACAGGCCGCCATAGAGACCGTTCTGTTCCTGCGCGATCCACTGTCCGCTGTGGTTGCGGCCGATGAAGACGATGGTCGAGGGCGAGCTGCACGAGGGAGGTTCGACGAGTTTCACGGACGTGTTCCTTCCGATTGACGGAGGTGGCGGGCGCGTGTCCCGCAACCGTCCAATCAATATCGTTTCAAGCGGATATGATTTCGAGTGAGGCTGCGCGGCGATCTCATAAGCGCGCCATAAAAGCCGGCGTTCAGGTCAGATCATCGACGACATGAACGAGCGCGAACAGCGCGCCGAACGCGGAGCATTCGTCCCAATGGTTGAGGACGGCGCCGAACAGCGGCTCGCGCCGCAGCAGGGCGACACCCGCACACAGGATGATCGACATCCAGAGCAGGGCTTTGAGGCTTCGTCCGAAGCCGATGCTGCCGAACGCGGCAAACCCGGAGAGGAGCACGACGCGGACGGCAAAGCGTGCGATCACCCGCGACGGGCTCAGGACCGGCGATATGTCCGAAGATTGCGGCAAGGTGCTAACCTCCCGCTGGCTTAGCTGAAGTTCTCGCAGCCGATGGGCTCGTAGAACGGGTCCGGAGCGGGCCGCACGGTGGGAACGCTAGGCCGCGCTGTCTCAACGGCCAATGCCTGGACCTCGAGGAAGGCCGACAGCAGTGCGAGCGCCAGGTCGGCGTGGCGTGCCTCCACCGCGGCGTCGAGCCAATCCGGCAACTCGCGCTCGCGCGAGAGTGCGCAATGCCACTCACCCTCGTCATAGGCGATGCGACGGACCTGCCACAGCGGCAACTCGAGCTCCATCAGCGCCAGCGCGGCATCGGCCCAGGCCTCCACATCGACCAGGCGCATCACTCGCGCGGTGCGCTCGCTCTGTCCGAGTGAGGGGAAGCGCCGGCAGGCAGTATTGATGATCTCGTGCATCAGGGGGCGCGACATCGCATGCGCATCGCGCAGACGGTCGCTGAGTGAGGATGGATCATAGCGTCGGAGAGCGGCGGTCATGTCAGGCCTCCCGGAATTGGCGTCGGTCAGTCGGCCGGCCTCCCCAAAATGGCTGAAAGGGCATTTGAAAACGAGATGAGAACGGGATGGAAAGTATAGGGATTTCATAAGTGTGCGGACCGGGCGGGGAGGGGGCGAAATGGACCGCCTCGCGTCGCGCGCGGCGGTCGGCCGGCGCCACCAGCTCCGCCTTTATGAGATTCCTATAACTCCACCATAGCCCTCATCTCGAAAACCTATGCCCGGGGTGGCACTTGAACGCGGTGAGAGTTCCGGCCAGGAGCCGCGCTGCGCTTGATCCATCGCAAGCGGTCCGCCGGGAAACAAAGACACAGTTGCCTCCTCGGCGGAGTGCAACAAGGAGCATTTCCATGATGGACATTCTGATGCTGGCGCTGGGCTTCGCCTTCTTCGCCCTTGCGATCGGCTACACTTATGCCTGCGAACGGTTGTGACGGAGCGGATCATGATCTTCGATTATTCGCTCGCCGGTGCCGTGTCGCTTGGCCTCCTGATTTACCTCACTTATGCGCTGCTGCGGCCCGAGCGGTTCTGACCCGTGCTGCTGCTTCTCGAATTGCTGCTGGCCGACGCTGCGCTCGTCGCCTGCCTGCTTGCGTTGCTCCTGCCGCTGTTGCGGCGGACACAAAGTCTGAAGGGTTAATGCCATGACTATGATCGGTTGGCTCCAGATCATTCTCTTCTGCGCGATCATCGTCGCGCTTGCGAAGCCGCTCGGCTGGTACATGACGCGGGTGTTCGGCGGCGAGCGGACGTTCCTGTCGCCGGTGCTGCGCCCGATCGAGGCCGGCATCTACTGGTTCTCCGGCGTCGACGAGAAGCGCGAGCAGCATTGGGTGACCTATACGGTCGCCATGCTGCTGTTCCATGTCGGCGGCTTCCTCGTCATCTACGGCGTGATGCGCCTCCAGGCCGTGCTGCCGTTCAATCCGGCAGGCCAGGGCGCGGTCGCCGAGGATCTCTCCTTCAACACCGCGGTCTCCTTCATCACCAACACCAACTGGCAGAACTACGGCGGCGAGAGCACACTGTCCTATCTCGTGCAAATGCTCGGCCTGACGCACCAGAACTTTCTGTCGGCGGCAACCGGCATCGCGCTGGCGATGGCCCTGATCCGCGGCTTCTCGCGCGCCTCGATGCGAACGGTCGGCAATTTCTGGGTCGACGTCACCCGCTGCACGCTCTACGTGCTGCTGCCGATCTGCGTGGTCTACACGCTGTTCCTGGTTTGGCAGGGCATGCCGCAAACGCTCGGCCCGTATATCGAGGCGACCACGCTCGAAGGCGCCAAGCAGACCATCGCGGTCGGGCCTGTCGCCTCCCAGGTTGCGATCAAGATGCTCGGCACCAATGGCGGCGGCTTCTTCAACGCCAACGCGGCGCACCCCTTCGAGAACCCGACCGCGCTGTCGAACTTCGTGCAGATGCTTTCGATCTTCACGCTCGGCGCCGCGCTGACCAACGTGTTCGGCCGCATGGTCGGCAACCAGCGCCAGGGCTGGGCGATCCTGGCCGTGATGGGCGTGCTGTTCGTCGCAGGCGTCGCCATCACCTATTGGGCGGAAGCGAACGGAACCTCGATGCTCCATGCGCTTGGCCTGACCGGCGGCAACATGGAGGGCAAGGAGGTCCGCTTCGGCATCGTCGCGTCCTCGCTGTTCGCCGTGATCACGACGGCGGCCTCGTGTGGTGCCGTCAACGCCATGCATGACAGCTTCACCGCGCTCGGCGGCATGATCCCGCTGATCAACATCGAGCTCGGCGAGATCATCGTTGGCGGCGTCGGCGCCGGCATGTACGGCATGCTGCTGTTCGTCATCCTCGCGATCTTCGTCGCCGGACTGATGGTCGGCCGCACGCCGGAATATGTCGGCAAGAAGATCGAGGCGCGTGAGGTCAAGATGGCAATGCTTGCCATCCTGGTGCTGCCGCTGATGATCCTCGGCTGGACCGCCGTCGGCGTGGTCTATCCGGCGGCCGTCGCCTCGATGGCGAATGCCGGACCGCACGGCTTCACCGAGGTGCTCTATGCCTTCACCTCGGCGACCGGCAACAACGGCTCGGCCTTTGCAGGTCTCACCGGCAACACCTTCTTCTACAACCTGACGCTCGCAAGCGCGATGTTCGTCGGCCGCTTCTTCATGATCGTCCCGGCCATGGCGATCGCGGGTTCGCTCGCGGAGAAGAAGTCGATCCCGCCGTCCACGGGCACGTTCCCGACCACTGGCGGCCTGTTCGTCGGCCTCGTTGTCGGCGTCATCCTGATCATGGGCGGCCTGACCTTCTTTCCGGCGCTCGCGCTCGGCCCGATCGTCGAACATCTGGCGATGAACGCCGGCAACCTCTTCTGAGAGTCTGGAGTGACCTCCATGGATACGATGAAACTGCAAAAACGTGCTGCCGTCTCGGCAATGCTCGATCCCAGGATCGTGATGCCCGCGATCCGCGCCTCCTTCGTCAAGCTCGATCCGCGGCTGATGATGAAGAATCCCGTGATGTTCGTGGTCGAGGTCGTGGCCGCGCTGACCACATTGATCTTCCTGCGCGACGTCGTCACCGGCGGCACTGGCCTCGGCTTCACCTTCCAGATCATCGTCTGGCTCTGGTTCACCGTGTTGTTCGCCAATTTTGCCGAAGCGGTGGCAGAAGGACGCGGCAAGGCGCAGGCCGAATCGTTGCGCAAGACCCGCACCGAGAGCCAGGCGAAGTTGCTGACCGGCGCAGGCCATGCCTTCGAGCTGGTGCCGGGCACCAACCTGAAGGTCGGCGACATCGTGCTGGTCGAGGCCGGCGACACCATTCCCTCCGATGGCGAGGTCATCGAGGGCGTCGCCTCCGTCAACGAGGCCGCCATCACCGGCGAGTCCGCGCCCGTCATCCGCGAGTCCGGCGGCGATCGTTCCGCGGTGACCGGCGGTACGCAAGTGCTGTCCGACTGGATCCGCGTCCGCATCACGGCAGCCCAGGGCTCGACCTTCATCGACCGCATGATCAAGCTTGTCGAAGGCGCCGAGCGGCAGAAGACGCCGAACGAGATCGCGCTCAACATCCTGCTCGCCGGTCTCACCATCATCTTCGTATTCGCCACCGTCACCATTCCGAGCTACGCGGCCTATGCCGGCGGCTCGATCTCGGTGATCGTGCTGGTCGCGTTGTTCGTGACGCTGATCCCGACCACGATCGGCGCGCTGCTGTCCGCGATCGGTATCGCCGGCATGGATCGTCTGGTCCGCTTCAACGTGCTGGCGATGTCCGGCCGTGCGGTCGAGGCGGCCGGCGATGTCGACACGCTGCTGCTCGACAAGACCGGCACCATCACGCTCGGCAACCGGCAGGCAACGGCGTTCCGCCCCGTTCGCGGCGTGACCGAGCAGGAACTCGCCGACGCAGCCCAGCTCGCCTCGCTCGCCGACGAGACGCCGGAGGGCCGTTCCATCGTGGTGCTGGCAAAGGAGAAATACGGCATCCGCGGCCGCGACATGGCCGAGCTCGGTGCGACCTTCATCCCGTTCACGGCGCAGACCCGCATGAGCGGCGTCGATGCCGGCGGTTCGTCGGTGCGCAAGGGGGCGGTCGATGCGATGCTCAATTACATCGGCGGCGGTGCGCCCCTGGCGGTTGCTTCGGGCACTGCGGCGCGGGCGATCCAGCCGGCGGCACTGTCGGATCTCGGACGCGAGGTCCAGACCATTGCCGACGAGATCGCCAAAGCCGGCGGCACGCCGCTGGCGGTCGCCAGGGACGGCAAGCTGCTCGGCGTCATCCAGCTCAAGGACATCGTCAAGGGCGGCATCCGCGAGCGATTCGCTGAACTGCGCCGCATGGGCATCCGCACCATCATGATCACCGGCGACAACCCGATGACCGCGGCTGCGATCGCAGCGGAGGCCGGCGTCGACGATTTCCTGGCGCAGGCAACGCCGGAGGACAAGCTCAAGCTGATCCGCGACGAGCAGGCCAAGGGCAAGCTGGTCGCCATGTGCGGCGACGGCACCAACGACGCCCCGGCGCTGGCGCAGGCCGACGTCGGTGTCGCCATGAACACGGGCACGCAGGCCGCCCGTGAGGCCGGCAACATGGTCGACCTCGATTCTAATCCGACCAAATTGATCGAGGTGGTCGAGATCGGCAAGCAACTGCTGATGACGCGCGGTGCGCTGACCACGTTCTCGATCGCCAACGACGTCGCAAAATACTTTGCGATCATCCCGGCGATGTTCCTGGCGTTCTACCCGCAGCTTGGCGTGCTCAACGTGATGAACCTGTCGAGCCCGCAGAGCGCCATCCTTTCGGCGATCATCTTCAACGCGTTGATCATCATCGGGCTGATCCCGCTCGCGCTGAAGGGCGTTGCCTATCGCGCCGTCGGTGCCGGCGCGCTCCTTCGCCGCAACCTCTTGATCTACGGCCTCGGCGGCATCGTCATTCCCTTCATCGGCATCAAGGCGATCGACCTCGTCGTGACCGCCTTGCACCTGGCTTGACCCCGTCATTGCGAGCGAAGCGAAGCAATCCAAAATGTCTCCACGGCTGACAGACTGGATTGCTTCCTCGCTTCGCTCCTCGCAATGACGAATAAATCGGAGACCCAACATGCTCAGAGAAATCCGCCCCGCCATCGTCCTCCTGCTGGTGCTCGCCGCCATCACCGGCCTTGCCTATCCGCTGGCCATGACGGCCATCGCCGGTGCGCTCTTTCCGGCGCAGGCGCAAGGCAGCCTGATCGAGAAGGACGGCAAGGTGATCGGCTCCGCCCTGATCGGGCAGGAGTTCAAGGACGACAAATATTTCCACGGCCGTCCCTCGGCGACGGTTGCGCCGGACCCGAGTGATTCGACCAAGACGGTGCCGGCGCCCTACAACGCCGCCAATTCCGGCGGCTCCAATCTCGGCCCGACCAGCAAGGCGCTGGCCGACCGGCTCAAGGAAGATGTGGAGAAGCTGAAGGCCGAGAACCCGAGCGCCGCGGTCCCGGTCGATCTGGTGACCACCTCGGCCAGCGGCCTTGATCCCGACATCTCGCCCGAAGCGGCGCAATTCCAGGTGCCGCGGGTGGCGAAGGCGCGGAATCTGCCGGAAGAGGCCGTAAGGCAGCTTGTGGCTTCCAACGTTCAGGGCCGCATGCTCGGCCTGCTCGGCGAACCCAGGGTTAACGTTCTGGCGCTGAATCTCGCGCTGGACGGTGCGTCGGCGAAGTAGCGGTCTAGGCTGGGAATGCCCGGATGATTATATTGGCCTGATGGTTCAACAGCGCCGCGATCCCGAACAACGTCCGTCGCCGGAGGCGCTGCTGGAAGCAGCGCGCCGGGAGGAAGGTGCGAGCGGCAAGCTGAAGATCTTCGTCGGCGCCGCCCCCGGCGTCGGCAAGACCTATGAGATGCTGCAAAGCGCCCACGCCCGGCGCAAGTCGGGCATCGACGTCGTGGTCGGCTTCGTCGAGACCCATGGACGTGCCGAGACCGAGGCGCTGGTGCGCGGCCTCGAGGTGATCCCTCGCAAGCGGCTGGACTACCGCGGGCAGATCGTCGAGGAGATGGACCTCGACGCGGTGATCGCGCGCCGGCCGCAAATTGCACTGGTCGACGAGCTCGCCCACACCAACGCGGCCGGCAGCCGCCATCCCAAGCGTTATCTCGACGTCGAGGAATTGCTGTCCCACGGCATCGACGTCTACACCGCCGTCAACATCCAGCACATCGAGAGCCTGAACGACGTCGTCGCCCAGATCACCCATGTCCGGGTGCGCGAGACCGTGCCCGACTCCGTGTTCGACCGCGCCGACGCGATCGAGCTGATCGACCTGACGCCCGACGATCTCATTCAGCGCCTGAAGGAGGGTAAGGTCTATGTGTCGAGGCAGGCCGAGCGGGCGCTTGAGCACTATTTCTCGCCGGGCAACCTGACCGCGCTGCGCGAGCTTGCGCTCCGGCGCACCGCCGAGCGGGTCGACGAACAGCTGCTCACTCACATGCAGGCGAATGCCATTGCCGGGCCCTGGGCTGCCGGCGAACGCATCCTCGTCTGCGTCAGCGAGGATCCGCGCGCGGCCAGCCTGGTGCGCTACACCAAGCGGCTGGCAGACCGGCTGCACGCGCCGTTCACCGCGGTTTCGATCGAGACGCGGCGATCCCTGCAATTGTCCGACGAACAGCGCGACCGGCTGGCCGATACGCTGCGGCTCGCGGAATCGCTCGGCGGCGAGGCGCTGACCATTCCCGCGGTTGGCCGCCGCATCGCCGACGACGTCATCAATTTCGCGCAAGGCAACAACGTCACCCAGATCGTGATCGGTAAATCGACGCGCTCGCGCTGGTTCGAGATGACGCGCGGCTCCGTCGTGCATGATCTGGTTCGCCGTGCCGGCAATATCAGCGTTCACGTCATTCCCGGCGAGGAACTTCCGGCCGGGGACGTTCCCAAGACGGCGATCCAGACCGCTGCGCGATCCGAGCCGTTCAATCCGTTGCCCCATCTCAAGGCGCTCGGGATCGTGCTGATCGGACTTGGTGCCGCCGAGCTGATACAGCCCTATTTCGGCATCGAGAACGTCGATCTCGTTCTGCTGACGGCGGTCGTGGCAGTTGCCGTGCGATATGGTCTGTGGCCGTCCCTGCTGGCGACGGTGGCGGCGTCACTCTGCTACAATTTCTTCTTCATCCCGCCGATCTACACCTTCACGATCACCGACCCGACCAACGTTGCCGCCTTCGTGCTGTTCACGATGGTGGCGATGATCGTCTCCAATGTCGCCGCGCGCGTGCGCACCCAGGCCGACGCCGCCATCGGCCGGATCAGGATGAGCGAGCAGCTCTATGCTTTCAGCCGCAAGCTTGCCGGCACCGCGACACTCGACGACGTGCTGTGGGCGAGCGCCTACCAGATCGCCTTGATGCTGAAAGTCCGGGTGGTGCTGCTGCTGCCGGAAGAAGGCCTCCTCACGGTCAAATCCGGTTACCCGCCCGAAGACGAGCTCGACCAGGCTGACCTCGCCGCGGCCAACTGGGCCTGGAGCAACGACCGCCCGGCCGGCCGCGGCTCGGACACGCTGCCGGGTGCAAAACGGCTGTTCCTGCCGATGCGGACCGGGCGCGGCCCGATCGGCGTGATCGGCATCGACAACGATCGCACCGGGCCGCTGCTGACGCCGGACCAGCGTCGGCTGCTGGATGCGCTGGTCGACCAAGGCGCACTGGCGATCGAGCGCGTGCTGCTGGTCGAGGACATGGACCGCGTCAAGCGCACCGTCGAGTCCGAGCGGCTGCGCTCCGCGCTGCTGACCTCGATCTCGCACGATTTGAAGACGCCGCTCGCCTCGGTACTGGGGGCGGCTTCCACCATGCGCGATCTCGCCGGCGCGCTTTCCGACAGCGAGAAGCGAGATCTGCTCGCCACCGTGATCGACGAGTCCGAGCGGCTCAACCGCTTCATCGCCAATCTGCTCGACATGACCAAGCTCGAATCCGGAGCGATCGTGCCCAACACGGCGCTGCACGATCTCGGCGAGATCGTGGGCAGCGCGCTGCGGCGCGCCAGCAAGATCCTGACCGCCCACAAGGTGGAGCTGCTGCTGGCGGCCGATTTACCGATGCTTCAGCTCGATGCCGTCCTGTTCGAGCAGGTACTGTTCAACTTGCTGGACAATGCGGCAAAATACTCACCGCCGGACACCACGGTCTCGATCAAGAGCAGGCGCGAGCGCGATCAGGTCGTGCTGGATGTCGCCGACGAAGGCGGCGGCATCCCGCCCGATGAGCTCGAGAGCGTGTTCGACAAATTTTACCGCGCACAGAAGGGGGATCACGTCCGTCCCGGTACGGGGCTCGGGCTCGCCATCTCCCGCGGCTTCGTCGAGGCGATGCGAGGCACGATCTCGGCCGCCAACCGCAGCGACCGCAGTGGCGCTGTCCTGACCATCCGTCTTCCCATCCCGGCAGGGAGCCGCGCATTGGATACCGCCGCATGAGTGCTGCCCCGATCAAGGTCCTGGTCATTGACGACGAGCCGCCGATCCGGAAATTGCTGCGGATGGGGCTGACGACGCAAGGCTATGAAATCCTGGAAGCGTCGAACGGCAAGATGGCACTGGAGAAGCTGGTCGAGGAGCCGGCGCTGATCATCCTCGATCTCGGTCTGCCCGACGTGCAGGGACACGAGCTGCTACGCACGATCCGCGCCCGCAACGAAGCCGTGCCGATCGTCGTGCTGTCGAGCCGCGGTGACGAAGCAGGCAAGGTGCAGGCGCTCGATCTCGGCGCCGACGATTATCTGACCAAGCCGTTCGGCATGGAAGAGCTGCTGGCGCGGCTGCGCGCCGCGCTGCGGCACCAGCTCCAGATCCAGGGCGAGCGGCCGGTGTTCCGCACCGGCGATCTCTCGGTCGATCTCGTCCGCCGCATCGTCAAGGTCGGCGAGCGCGATGTCAAACTGTCGCCGAAGGAATATGATCTCTTGCGCGTACTGGTGCAGCACGCCGGCAAGGTGCTGACGCACCGCTTCCTGCTGAAGGAGCTGTGGGACGAATTGACCGATGCGCAATATCTGCGCGTCTATGTCCGCCAGCTTCGCCAGAAGATCGAAGCCGATCCGGAACGGCCGCAATTTGTGCTGACCGAGACGGGGATCGGATACCGGTTGAAGGCGGGGGATTGAGCTCCGGCTTCGACAGAGCTGTAGGGTGGGCAAAGGCGCAGAGCGCCGTGCCCACCACTCCCTCGATTCCGATACAGGCCGTGGGCACGCTTCGCTTTGCCTACCCTACGATATCCCGCGCTCGGCGAACAGCTATCCCGCCTTGCGGTGTCGCGCCGTGGACCGATGAGCCTTCTTGGCGGCCTGCCGCCGTCCCGTCCCACGGCGTGCATGCGGCTTCGCCGCCGTCTTCTTGCCGCCGCGTCCCTTCAGGCTCTGCTTCAGCGCATCCATCAGGTTGACGACGTTGCTCGGCCGCTCTCCTGGCTCCGGCAGCTCGATCGTCTTGCCGCTGGCCTTGCGCTTCACCAGCGCCTTCAGCGCGGTCTCATATTCGTCCTTGAACTTGCCGGGGTCGAAATGGCCGGCCTTGGTCTGGAGGATGTGGCCGGCGAGCTCGACCATGTCCTTGGTGATCTTCGGGCTCTTGATGTCGTCGAAGAACTCGTCCTCGTCGCGCAGCTCGTAAGGGAAGCGCAGCGTGGTGCCCAGCAGGCCCTTGCCGAGCGGCTTGATCGCGATGACGTGCTCGCGGTTGGTGAGCACGATCTTGGCGAGTGCCACACGATCCTGGTCTTTCATGGCGTCGCGGATCACCGCGAACGCATCGACCGCCGCCTTGCCGTCGGGCGCGATGTAATAGGGGTGGTTGAGATAGCGCTCGTCGATCTCCTCGCTCGGCACGAAGCTCTCGATGTCGATGGTGTGGTTGCTCTCGATCTGCACCGCCTCGAGCTCCTCCGGCTCGATCTCGACATATTTGCCCTTGCGCAACTCGTAGCCGCGCCCCTTCTGGTCGCTCTCGACGACGTCGCCGGTCTCCGAATCGATCATCTGCTGCTTGAGCCGATTGCCGGTCTCGCGGTTGATCATGTGAAACCGCGTCTTCTCGGCCGCCGTTGTCGCCGGATAAAGCACGACGGGGCAACTGACCAGCGACAGCCTCAACGTTCCCTTCCAGTAGGCGCGCGGTGCCATTCCATTCTCCGGTGTTCAAGGCGATTTGGAACCCCAACCACCCCGTGGGGTTTTGGTTCCGGATGGGATATGGGCCGTGATAGGCTTGAATCGCCGAAAGAAAAGCGGGACTGGCCGTGCTGCAGAAACTCTCGACCTACCGAAAGAAGCGTGACTTCGAGAAGACGCCGGAGCCTTCGGGCAAGACGGAGGTCGCGGCATCGAAGCAGCGGCGCTTCGTGATCCAGAAGCACGACGCCACCCGGCTGCATTACGATCTCAGGCTCGAATTCGACGGTGTCTTCAAGTCCTGGGCGGTGACCAAGGGTCCCTCGCTCGATCCACACGACAAGCGGCTGGCGGTCGAGGTAGAAGACCATCCGCTCGACTATGGCGATTTCGAAGGCACGATTCCGGAAGGGCAGTACGGCGGCGGCACGGTGATGCTGTGGGATCGCGGCACCTGGGAGTCGGAGGATCCCGAACGCGGCTTCAAAAAGGGCGATTTGAAGTTCACCCTGCATGGCGACAAGCTGCACGGCAGCTGGGTGCTGGTCCGCATGCGCAACGACCGCACCGGCGGCAAGCGCGCCAACTGGCTGCTGATCAAGCACCGCGACGAATTCGTCCGAGAAGGTGCCAAGAACGACATTCTCGATGACGATAAATCCGTCGCCTCCGGCCGGGCGATGGAGCAGATCGCCGAAGGCAAAGGCCGCGCGCCAAAGCCGTTCATGCTGGCCAAGGGCGCCAAGACCAAGGCCGATGCGGTCTGGCAATCCAACCGGTCCGAGGAAGCCAAAGGACAAACGGTCAAGCCGGCGCCCCGCACGGCATTGAAGGGCGGCAAGATCGTCAAGAGCAAGTCGGCGAAGAAGGCCACGACCGCGACGAATGCCAAAAAAGTCTCGGAGATGCCGGACTTCGTCCCGCCGCAGCTCTGTACGCTGGTCGAGCGGCCGCCGGCCGGCGAGGGCTGGTGCCACGAGATCAAGTTCGACGGCTATCGTGTGCAGCTCCGGGTCGAGGATGGCAAGGCGACGCTGAAGACGCGCAAGGGCCTCGACTGGACCGGAAAGTTCGGCTCCATCGCGGAGGAGGCAGCCGCGCTGCCGGACGCGGTGATCGACGGCGAGATCGTCGCGCTCGACCACAATGGCGCGCCGAACTTCTCTTCGCTTCAAGCTGCGTTGTCCGATGGCAAGACTGACGACCTGATCTTCTTTGCGTTCGACCTTCTGTTCGCCGAGGGGCAGGACTACCGCCGGCTGCCGCTCGGCGAGCGCAAGGCGCAGCTCAAGAAGCTGCTGGAGAAGCGCAGGCGCAAATCGACCCAGATCCGCTATGTCGAACATTTCGAGAGCGGCGGCGATGCGGTGCTGCAATCGGCCTGCAAGCTTGAGCTCGAAGGCGTGGTGTCGAAGAAGCTGGACGCGCCCTATCGCTCCGGCCGCACAGAAAGCTGGACCAAGGCAAAGTGCCGCGCCGGCCATGAGGTCGTGATCGGCGGCTACAAGACGACCAACGGCAAATTCCGCTCGCTGATGGCCGGCGTGCAGCGCGGCGGTCATCTCGCCTTCGTCGGCATGGTCGGCACCGGCTTCGGCGCGGACAACGTCAAGCGCATCATGCCGTCGCTGAAGGCGATGGCGGCCAAGGAAAGTCCCTTCGGCGGCAAGAACGCGCCGAAGAAAGGCCGCGAGGTGCACTGGCTGAAGCCGGAGCTCGTCGCCGAAATCGAGTTCGCCGGCTTCACCGCCGACGGCAATATCCGCCAGGCCGCGTTCAAGGGCTTGCGGCAGGACAAGCCTGCCGAGGAAGTCGAGGCGGAGACGCCTGTCGACACCGAGCTCGCCAAACCCAAGGCCGGCAAGCGCGCAGCGAAGGCGGCGAAACGATCGAAGGACTCCGGCACGGCCGAGGTGATGGGCGTCGTCATCTCCAAGCCGGACAAGGAGCTGTGGCCGGACGGCGGCGACGGCGAGGGCGTGACCAAGCTCGATCTCGCCCGCTACTTCGAGGCGGTCGGGAGCTGGATGATCGAACATCTGAAGGGGCGTCCGTGCTCGATCGTGCGTGCGCCCGATGGCATCGGCGGCGAAACGTTCTTCCAGCGTCACGCCATGCAAGGCACCTCGAATTTGCTCGAACTGGCCAAGGTCTCCGGCGATCGCAAGCCGTATCTGCAGATCGATCGCGTCGAGGGCCTTGCTGCGGTGGCCCAGATCGGGGGCGTCGAGCTGCATCCGTGGAACTGCGCGCCAGACGCCTACGATACGCCGGGCCGGCTGGTGTTCGATCTCGATCCTGCCCCGGACGTGGAATTCGCCGAGGTCGTCGCGGCGGCCAAGGAGATGCGGCAGCGGCTCGCCGACGTCGGGATGGAGAGCTTCTGCAAGACCACGGGCGGCAAGGGCCTGCATGTGGTGGTGCCGCTGCTTCACGGCGCGCGAGACAAGGTGAGCTGGAAGGAAGCCAAGGCCTTCGCGCAGGGCGTCTGCCAGTGGATGGCGGACGACGATCCAGAGCGCTACCTGCTCAACATGTCGAAGAAGATGCGCACGGGAAAGATCTTCCTCGACTATCTCCGTAATGACCGGATGTCGACGGCGGTGGCTCCGCTGTCGCCGCGGGCGCGGGCCGGTGCCACGGTTTCAATGCCCGTCACATGGGCGCAGGTGAAGAGCGATCTCGATCCGAAGCGCTACACCCTGCGAACCGTGCCGGGCCTGCTGCCGCGGTCGAAGGCGTGGCAGGGCTATGACGATGCGGCCGCTTCGATCAAGGCGTCGATCAAGAGGTTGGCGGGGAAAACAAAGTAGGGTGGGTTAGCCGTAGGCGTAACCCACCACGTCTGCTTCTGCCGGAAACGAAAAAGGTGGGTTACGCCTTGCGGCTAACCCACCCTACGACGTCATCTCTTGTTGCTAGATCCGTCCCAGCAGCAGCAGGATCAGCAGGATGACGATGACGAGCCCGAGGCCGCCGCCGCCGTAATAGCCGGTGCCGTAGAACGGACCGCCGCCGATGCCGCTGAAGCCGCCAAGCAAGGCGATGACGAGAATGATCAGAATGATCGTACCGATAGACATGCGAAACTCCTCCAGCCCTTCCTCAAAAGGGTCCTTGCAACCTGTCCCGTTGTGTGGAGGCAACTTGCCGCAGGTTTTAAAGTTCCCGCCTTGAAACACGGACCAGGGATTCGACTTGCATGGAACCTTTATCCTCGCAGTCGACATCACTATGTGAGGATCAATCACCACGGGGCAGAACCATGTCAGCACCGCTTGTCGTTTCCATTCCGCATCGTCTCGGCCGCGAAGAGGCGGTGCGCCGACTCAAGACCGGGCTTGGCCGGGCGGCCGCCAGCATTCCCGTCATGCAGGTTGAGGAGGAGCGCTGGAGCGGCGACAGCATGAATTTTCGCATTCGCGCACTCGGGCAGATCGCGACCGGACAAGTCGATGTCGCCGACGATCATGTCAATGTGCAGGTGGTGCTGCCCTGGCTTTTGCAGCGTTTTGCCGAGATTGCGCAGGCCACGATCAGGAAGCGCGGGCAGTTGCTGCTGACCAAAGACGAGGGAAAGTAGCTTCAGCCGCGCGCGCGTGGCCGCGAGGGCCTGACGGCGCCCGCCGTGCGGGCCTCGATGACGGCAGCGGGAAAATCACGGAAGGCCTGCGTGACGTGCAGTTCGTCGCTCTCATGGTCCGTCACGGCATAACCTGTGATATCGACGGTTGCGTTAAATCCATCCGGCGCGGGCCATTCCCGGCCGGCCTGGGTGAACGGCGCGAACTGGCGCCCGACCACGACGATCGCCGCAGCGCGGCCATGGCGGCGGGCGAAGGCGATGACATGGTCGGCATGTGCGCCGCGTACCGCCAGCGGCTGGTAATCGCCCTGAGCGAAGACATCGCCGAGTTCATTGCGCAGCTTGAGCAGACGCCGCGTCCAGGCCAGCTTGACCAAGCCGTCCGGCCAGCTCTTCATCAGGCTGGTCCAGTCCGGATCGTCCAGCGCGTTCAGCGCCGCGTGCCGCGCGCCAAAGTCGACCGGGCGACGGTTGTCGGGGTCGACCAGCGAGAGGTCCCAGAACTCGGTACCCTGATAGAAATCGGGCACGCCGGGCAGCGTCGCCTTGAGGGTGAGCTGGCTCAAACCGTTCAGCGCACCCAGCAGCGCCACGCGGCGCGCCAGCGTTTGCAGTGACTCCAGGAATTCGCTGGATAGTGCGGGATCGAGGATCTTCTCGATGAAGCTGTTGACGCCGTTCTCATAGGCTTCATGCGGGTTGAGCCAGCTCGTCTCTTCCTTGCCCTCGCGCGCGGCCTTCAGCGCATAGGCCTGGATGCGCTCGACGAAGCCGGCATCGAGCGGTCCCTGCAGCGGCCAGGCCCCGAGCAGAGTCTGGTAGAGCATGTATTCGAACGTCGCCGACGGCGCGCGGTAGTTGCCGTGGAGCGTGAGGTGCGGCGCGTTCAGCACCTTCCAGCGCGAAACCGCGCTGGTCCACTCGCCGGGGATCTCGCTGAGCGCTGCGATACGCGCGCGGGCGTCCTCGCCGCGCTTGGTGTCATGGGTGGCGGTCGCCGTCATTCCCAGCGGCCATTCCCTTGCGCGGGCCTGCATGGTCTCGTGGAAGGCGGAAATCGTGAGGCCGGAGCTTGCGGGGTCGCCGCCGACCTCGTTCAGTGCGAGCAGCCGGTGGAATTGATAGAACGCGGTGTCCTCCAGCGACTTCGCCATCATCGGCCCGGTGAATTGCTGCACCTTCAGCGCGAAGCGGCGCACGCGCGGCGCGCTGTGCGGCGGGCGGCCGGGCTTGAGCAGGTCCATGGTCAGGGCATCGCGCAGGAAGTCGAAAATGCCTTCGTCCGCGGCGAACCATTCCGCACGGGCGCGCGCGATGGTGTCGTCGATCAGCTTGCGATCGGGCGCCGTTGGGCCGCTGTTGGTCAGATAGGTGCGATACACCGGGAAATGCAGCACATAGAGCTCGAGCGCCTGCCGCAGGCTGTCGGCGGAGAAATCGCGGGTCGAGTAATGCCCGTTGGCGATGCGCGCGAGCAGGCGGGTCAGCACGGTGAATTCGCTGGTGAGCAGCGTCTCCAGCACGCGGCGCTTGGCGTCCTTGACGTAAGGGGCGAGTCGCGGCGACTGGTTGCTGATCTGCCGCCAGGTTTCGTCCAGCGGCTCCAGCCCCTTGGCGTCGACCAGTACCTGGGTGATGACGTTCATCCACTCGTAGCCGGTGGTGCCCTGAACGCCGGCGAAGTGCGGCAGGCGTTCGTGCTCGCACAGGATCTTCTCGATCACGGTGTAGAACGGCTTGGTATTCCCTTGCGCGTCACGAACCAGCCGGCGCAGCCGCTGGCAATATTGCGCTGGGTCGCGCAGGCCGTCGATGTGGTCGAGACGGATGCCCTGCAGCTTGCCGTCGGCGATGAGCTGCTTCACCAGCCGGTGCGTAGCGGCGAAGGTGCTCGCGTCCTCGACGCGCAGGCCGGCGAGCCCGTTGACGTCGAAGAAGCGGCGGTAGTTGATATCGCTGGAGGCGAGCCGCCAGTGGCCGAGCTTGTAATGCTGGCGTTCGAGCAGATGATGCAGCGCCAACGTCTGCGCCGGACGATCCTCGGCAGCACGATAGGCGGCAAGACCGCGTGCGATGATTTCGGCCGCACCCGGGATCTCCCTGAGCTCGGCCTTGAACGCGGGGGCTTCCTTGCGGTTGGGACGGCGCAATCCGGTATAGCGCGCCGCAAGCGAGAGCAGACGTCTGCCCGCGTCCGTCTCGCCGGCGTCGGCCTCCTTCACGATCATGCGCAGCATCTCGCCATAACGCTCCGGCGCGATCGGCAGGCGATGCTCGAAATACCAGGCGGAGAAGCTGGCCTCGTCGGCATCGTAGCGGATCTCGATGTCGCCGTGCTCGAGCGCCTCGCCATAGGATGCACCCAGGATCGGCAGCAGCACGCCGCCGCGGGCGCGATAGGGCAAGAGGTCCCAGTCGATGTCGAAGGAGACCGCGTGCGGGGACGCCTGGCCCCATTCCAGCACGTCCAGCCACCACGGATTGTCGGCGAAATGCACGCCGACATGATTGGGTACGAAGTCGATGATCAGGCCGATGTCGTGTTTGGTCAGCGCTTCGCTCAGCCGGGCGAAGCCGGCTTCGCCGCCGAGCTCCGGATTGAACTGGCCGTGATCGACGGTGTCGTAGCCGTGGGTCGAGCCCTTGCGCGCCTTCATCACCGGCGAGGCGTAGAGATGGGTGATCCCGAGCGCCTTCAGGTAAGGCACCACCGCGGCGGCCTTGTCGAAGTCGAACTCCGCGGTGAGTTGAAGCCGGTAGGTGGCGAGGGGGATGGCCGAAGGCATGCTAATCTCCGAGACGCCAGACCACCGACCAGGGCGGAAGCCGGCCGTTGGTTTCGCCGCCCCAGATCGGCGTACCCGCGCTGACATTGGCAATGATTTCTTGATCCGAGAGGTTGGCGGTCAAACGCAGCACCGTGCCATCACCCATGCGCCAATGCGCGGTGAGCAGGCCATTGTCGGTGGCGTCGGCGTCGCCGAAGCTCCCGCCGCGGAGCCGCGGCACAATCTCCTTGCGGCGGAGCGCGAGCAACTGCCGCACCAGCGCGAGCCGCGCATCCTGCTGCGGCGAGCGGTCGGTCCAGTCGAGCAACGCCGATTGCAGCGTGGCCGGATCGAGCGGGTCCGGCACCTCGTCGCCGTATGTCTCGTAGGCCCAGGCATATTCCTGCTTGCGCCCCTTGCGAACGGCGTCGGCAAGACCGCCCTGGAAATCGCAGAAGAACGGGAATGGCACCGTCGAGCCCCATTCCTCGCCTTGAAACAGCATCGGCACCATCGGCGCGAGCAGGGTCACCGCAAGAGCCGCTTCAATCTGCCTGGGCGAAGCCAGGCTCTCGAGCCGGTCGCCGAGTGGGCGGTTGCCGATCTGGTCGTGGTTCTGCAGGAAGTTGACGAAGGTCGCGGGCGGCAATTTTCCGCTCGGCTCGCCACGAGGCTTCTTGCCCCAGAATTCCGAGAACTCCCCCTGGTAGACGAAGCCGGAAGCGAGCGCGCGCGCAAGGTCCATGCGCGGCGTCTGGTAGTCGCCGTAATAGCCGGCATGCTCTCCTGTCAGCATGACGTGCCAGGCATGGTGATAATCGTCGTTCCACTGCGCGCGATACTTGCCGTTTGGCGGCTCCTCCGCCGCATCGAGCAGGCTGGCGCGATTGTCGCCGTTCTCCAGCACGAGATGGATGTGCCGCCCCATCGCCTTTGCGAGCTCGCCGGCGGCAACGCTGAGATCTTGCAGCATCGATATCTCGCCGGGGATCGCCACGATGTGGTTGGCGGCATCAAGCCGGAGCCCATCGAAACGATAGTCGGTGAGCCAGGACAGCGCGTTCTCGACCGCGAAGGCACGCACCTGCGGCACACGATAGTCGATCGCGCTGCCCCAGGGCGTGTGAGCATCAGTGAAGAAGGCCGGCGCATAGCGGCCGAGATAATTCCCCTCGGGACCGAAATGATTGTAGACGACGTCGAGGAAGACCATCAGTCCGCGCAGATGCGCCTCGTCGATCAGCGTCTTCAGGTCTTCGGGCCGGCCATAGGCGCTGTCGGGCGCGTACCACAGCACGCCGTCATAGCCCCAACCGCGGCGCCCGGCGAAATCGGCCAGCGGCATCAATTCCAGCGCGGTGATGCCGGTTGCGACGAGATGATCGAGCTTGTCGATCATGGCGCGGTATGTCCCTTCGGAAGTGAAGGTCCCGACGTGGGTCTCGATCAGTACCGTCTCTTCCCAGGGACGGCCGCGCCAATCGCGGGCACGCCATGCAAAGGCGTCGTGATCGATCACCTGGCTCGGGCCGAACACGTCTTCGGGCTGGAAAGCCGAAGCGGGATCCGGCACGTCGATCTCGTCGTCGATCCTGAATTTGTAGGCGCTGCCAGTGGCGAGGCCGGAAATCTCGGCCACGTACCAGCCATCCTGCCGGCGCTGCATCGCGTGTCTCCGGTCGAGCAGGAGGTCGACGCGGCGCGCGGCAGGTGCCCACAAGCGGAACGACACGCCGTCTTTCGTCGGCTTCGCCCCGAAGGACGGCCTCATAGCGCCCCCGCGAAGGCGAGCACGGAGCGCGGCGGCGCCTTGCTGTCGCTGCCGGGTGGGAAGTCGATCGTGTTCAGCTTGGCATCCGTCGTATTCAGGATCTGCTGCCAGCCTTTGTATTCGGTCATTTTGGGCAATTTGAATGCGATTTCTTCGGGGGCGGCGTTCAAGACGATAAAGATCGCAGCGCTGCCCGGTTCCATCGGACCCATGACATAGGAGAGAAACCGGCCTTCCGGAAACTTCCAGTCGTTCTCCGTCATCTCGTCCCCGGCGGGGGTCAGCCAGAGCGCGCCGTAGGAGATCCCGTCCTTGGGCCGTCCATCGAGCCAGCGATGGCTGCGAAGCTGCGAGAACCGGCGGCGGATGTCGGCGAGCTGGCCGACGAAATCGACCATGTCGTCGCCCTCCTTGCCGAGATTGTCCCAGCCGACCCACCCGATCTCGTTGTCCTGGCAATAGGCGTTGTTGTTGCCGGACTGCGAGTTGCCGACCTCGTCGCCGGCGAGGATCAGCGGAACGCCCTGCGCCAGCATCAGACAGGCCAGCACGTTCTTGCGAAGCTGGCGGCGCAGGCTGAGGATATCAGGATCGTCGGTCGGGCCCTCGACTCCGCAATTGTTGCTGTGGTTGTCGTTGGAGCCGTCGCGGTTGTCCTCGCCGTTGGCGGTGTTGTGCTTCTCGTTGTAGCTGAAGAGGTCGGCGAGCGTGAAACCGTCGTGGACGGTGATGTGGTTGATGCTGGCGCGCGGCCGCCGTCCGTCGTGGTTGAACAGGTCGGAGGACGCCGTCATCCGGCTGGAGATGTCGCCGATCAGGCTGCCTTCGCCGCTCCAGTAGCGACGCATGGCGCTGCGATAGCGATCGTTCCACTCCGACCATTGCGAGGGAAATGCGCCGACCTGGTAGCCGCCGAGGCCGAGATCCCACGGTTCGGCAACCAGCTTGACGGTTGCGAGCACCGGATCCTGGCGGATCGCGGTCAGGAACGAGCTGCCGCGATCATAGCCGTTCGGTCCGCGCGCGAGCGTGGTGGCGAGGTCGAAGCGGAAGCCGTCGACGTGGCAGACCTCGACCCAGTAGCGCAAGGAATCCATCACCATCTGCAGCACGCGCGGATGGGTGAGGTTGACCGACGAGCCGCAGCCGGTGAAGTCGTCGTAATAGCGCGGATTCTCGCGATTGAGCCAGTAATAGGAGGCGTTGTCGATGCCGCGATAGCACAGCGTCGGGCCAAGATGGTTGCCTTCGGCGGTGTGGTTGTAGACGACGTCGAGCATCACCTCGATGCCGGCATCATGCAGGCGCGCCACCGTGGTCCGGAAGGAGTCGAGGGCATTGTCCTGGGCGTAGCGCAGCTCGGGCGCGAAGAAGGAAAGCGTGTTGTAGCCCCAGTAATTGGCGAGCTTCTTCTCCACCAGGATGCGGTCGTCGACGAAGCTGTGCACCGGCAGCAGCTCGACCGTGGTGACGCCGAGCTTCTTCAAATGCTCGATCATCGCCGGCGAGGACAGCCCGCCATAGGTACCGCGCAGGTTCGGCGGCACGTCGTCTCGCTTCTGCGTCAAACCCTTGACGTGAGCCTCGTAGATGACGGTGTCTTCCCATGGGATGTGGGGACGAATTTCGCGGCGGCCCCAGTTGAAGGTCTCGTCGACGACGACGGCCTTGGGCATGCCGCGCGCGTTGTCGCGCCGGTCGAACGACAGATCCTCGCGGGGCGAGCCGGTGCGATAGGCGAAATGCGCATCGCTCCACACCAGCCGTCCGGCGAGCCGCTTGGCATAGGGATCGAGCAGCAGCTTGTTGGCGTTGAAGCGGTGGCCGTGCTCGGGCTCGTAGGGGCCGTGCACGCGGTAGCCGTAAAGTTGGCCCGGCGAGACGTCGTTGAGATAGCCGTGCCAGACATCCTCGGTTTTTTCAGGCAGCTCGATGCGCTCGAGTTCGCGGCGGCCCTGGCTGTCGAACAGGCACAGCTCGACCTTCTGAGCGTTGGCCGAGAACAGCGCGAAATTGGTGCCGCGTCCGTCCCAGCTTGCGCCGAGGCGTGCAGGCGATCCAGCAGTCAGGCGCATGTGTCAGCTTTCCGGAACGAGGAAGATTGCGGCAAGCGGCGGAATGGTGAGGCGTAGCTCGCCGCCCTCGGCATGGACTTCGCCGATATTGCCGACATTGCTGCCGCCATAATGGGCGGAGTCCGAGTTGAGCACCTCTTTCCACTTGTCGCCGAATGGCACGCGAACCCGGTAGTTCTGATAGACGTTCGGCGAAAAGTTGACGATGACGAGACACCGCGCCTGCTCGTCAAATCCCTTGCGCAGCCAGCCGAACACGTTGCGGTTGGCGTCATCCGTGATCAGCCATTCGAAGCCGGCCTGATCGCAGTCCATCTGGTGCAGCGCCGGCACCGCGCGGTAGAGCCGGTTGAGGTCCCGGATCAGCGACTGGATGCCCTGATGATATTTGTATTCGAGCAGGTGCCAGTCGAGCGACTGGTCGTGATTCCATTCGCGGCTCTGGGCGATTTCCGCGCCCATGAACAAAAGCTTCTTGCCGGGATGGCCGAACATGAAGCTGTAATAGGCGCGCAAATTCGCAAAGCGCTGCCACTCGTCGCCGGGCATGCGGCCGAGGAGCGAGCGCTTGCCGTGCACGACCTCGTCATGCGAGAGCGGCAGGATGAAATTTTCCGAGAAGGCGTAGTGCAGGCCGAACAGGATGTCGCCGTGGTGGTGCTTGCGATGGATCGGATCCTTGCTGATGTAGTTCAGCGTGTCGTGCATCCAGCCCATGTTCCACTTGTAGCCGAAGCCGAGCCCGCCGAATTCGACCGGGCGCGAGACCTGCGGCCAGGCGGTGGACTCCTCGGCCGCCGTGGTCGCCTGCGGGAAGCGCGCGAAGACCTCGGTGTTGAAGCGGCGCAGGAAGTTGATCGCCTCGATGTTTTCGCGGCCGCCATACTGGTTCGGGATCCAGGCGCCGGGCGGCCGGCTGTAGTCGAGATAGAGCATGGAGGCGACCGCATCGACGCGCAGGCCGTCGATTGCATAGCGCTCCAGCCAGAATAGCGCATTCGACACCAGGAAGTTCGTCACTTCGGTGCGGCCGTAATTGTAGATCAAGGTGCCCCAGTCGAGGTGGCGGCCCTGCAGCGGGTTGGCGTGCTCGTAGACGGCGGTGCCGTCGAAGCTGCCGAGCCCGTGCGGATCGTCGGGGAAGTGACCGGGCACCCAGTCGAGCAGCACGCCGACGCCTTCGCGGTGGCAGGCATCGACGAGAGCGGCGAAATCTTCAGGAGTCCCGAAACGGCTTGTCGGGGCATAGAGGCCGGTCGGCTGATAGCCCCAGGATCCGTCGAAGGGATGCTCGCTCACGGGCAGGAATTCGAGATGGGTGAAGCCCATGTCGCGCGCATAGGCCGGCAACTGTTCGGCAAGCTCGCGATAGGTCAGCCATTCATCGCCGTTCTTGCGCCGCCACGAGCCGAGATGGATCTCGTAGATCGACATCGGCGCCGACAGCGCGTTGATGCCGTCCGGCGCCGGGCGCGGCCGTGGCAAATGCGCTTCGTCGAACACGATGGAGGCCGTCTTCGGACGGACCTCGCTCGCAAATGCCAGCGGATCGGATTTCAGCGGCAGCAGGTGACCATGCGGCCCGATGATCTCGAACTTGTAGTGGTCGCCCGCCTTGGCATGCGGAATGAACAATTCCCAATACCCGGCGCCGCGCACCCGCATCGGATGGCGCCGCCCGTCCCAGAAATTGAAATCTCCGACCACGGACACGCGCCGTGCGTTCGGCGCCAGCACCACGAAGCCGATACCGTCGACGCCTTCGAGCCGCATCGGATGCGCCCCGAGCTTGTCGTAGAGGCGCTGATCGGTGCCCTCGCCGAGCAGATACAGGTCGAAATCGGTCAGGATCGGCGGAAACCGGTAGGCGTCCTCGAACTCGACGACATTGCCCGCGAATTTCGCACGCAACTGATAGTGCTTCGAGCCGTTGGGCAGGGCCCCGATGAAAAGCCCGGCATCATGCACGCGGTCGAGCGGCGCGACTTCGCCATGCTCGCCGAGCGCCTCGACATTCGAGGCCTCGGGGAGAAAGGCACGCACCACGCTCTTATCGCCCTCGGGATGCAGCCCGAGATAGTGGAAGGGGTCGGAGTGGCGGCCCTCGATGATCGCATAGGCCTCGGCAGGTAGTTTAGGCATGGGCTTCGCTCCCGGCGCTGGACAGAATGCGAAGCAGTCCGGTCAGCGGCGCATGGAGCCCCTCAGGCCGGTTGGACAGCTCGTACTCTACTTCATTGAACGCTTGATCAAGCAGGAAAAACCTTAACAGGCCTTCCGCGGATTTCCGATCTTCCGGCCACAGACGTCGGTCGGTCATGGCTTCGCGATAGGCGGACAGGAAGGTTGCGGCGGCCCGCTCGCGCCATTCGTCGAGCGCGGCGGTGATCCGGCCCTGCTCGTCGGAGGCACCGGTGAGTGCGCGGCTCAGTGCCGCGCTGACCGAAAGGTCGATCGAGCGGATCAAGCCGGCGACGTCGCGCGCGGCAGGCAGCTTGCGCCGCTTGTCGGCCAGCGGCAGGCGCGGATCGCCGTCGAAGTCGATGATGAAGATATCGTCCTTCACGATCAGGGTCTGCCCGAGGCGGAAGTCGCCATGATGACGGATGTTCAGCCCGCCGATCCCGGAAGGCAATAGCGCATTCAGGTGATCAGGCAGGGACGCGCGCACGGCGGCGAGCCGGTCGATCAACGGCCGGTGCGCCTCCCGCAGGCCGTCGCGGCTGTCGGCCAGCCGTTCGAAAACCCGCTCGGCCCGCGCCTTGAGCTCGGACACAAGTCGCTTGACGTGCGCGGAGCCGATCGGCTCCGGGGCCAGATCGTCGGTCTTTGCCGCGGCGAGGGCAACGTGCAGCTCCGCGAGCCGCCTGCCGATCTGCGCGATGAAGTGTAAATACGGCGCTTGTTCCTGGGTCTCGCGGGGGGCTTCGCCCGCCGACAGCACGCGCTGCTCGTCGATATAGCGATCGAGATAGCCGGTGGTCACGATCCAGCCGTCGCCCTGGTTCTCGACATAGGCATGCAACACGCCGAGCGCGCTGCGCTGGTCGCCCTCGACCAGCTCGACGCTGCCGAGCAGTGCTGGCGTATTGGCAAAGCGCGCGATCTCCGTGAGATATTGGCCGATCTCGATCTCGGGGTTGATGCCGCTTTCGAGCTGGCGGTAGATCTTGGCGACGTACTGGTTGTCGACCAGCGCGGTGCTGTTCGCCTGCTCGATCGCGCGGATGCGTTCGGGCTCCTTGATGGTGTAATCGGTGAAGCGGCTGGTCGCCTTGAATTCGAGCCGCAGATTGTTCTCTTCCACCACCAGATTCTGCGACAGATTGCGCAGGAACAGGCCGATGAAGATCTGGTCGGTGGCAACGTCGAGCAGCGTGCCCTCGCGCGCGCCCTGGCGCACGGCGGCGAGAGCCCTCGGGTTGAAGCGCTCGCGGTCGAAGCGGACCCACTCGATCTGCATCGGCAGCACGTAGCGTGACGCGGCGTCCTGCTCTGCCGACTCGAAGAATGCGATCCAGGGCCTGTTGTCGCCGATGTCGCAGAACGGCACCGCCGAGGTCAGTGTGGTCTTGATGTGCTTGGGATCGTGCTCGGGATACCACCGCGTCCGCGACAAGAATCCCGGCAGCACCTCGCGCTCGAACACGCCGCGCTCGCGGGCGAGCGACACCCAGTTGGAATTCACCGGCACCACCAGCGTCTCGAACTCCGGCACCGCGCGCGGCGTCACCGGCTCGGACTTGTCGCGCTCCTGAAGCTGGAACCAGTAGAAGCCGTAGGGCCCCAGCGTGATCATGTAGGGCAGCTCGCCGATCGCGGGGAAGCGGGTGCGGCCGAGCATCTCCTGGGGGATGCGGTCCTTCCAGGGCGACAGGTCGAGCTCGGTCGCCTGCGCTGCGCGCGACAAATTGGCGACGCAGAGGATCACTTCGTCGCGATACTGCCGGACATAGGCGAGCACGGCGCGGTTGGCCGGGCGGATGAAGGTCATGGTGCCGCGGCCGAAAGCGAGCGTCGACTTGCGCACAGAGATCAGCCGCTTGGTGGCGCTGAGCAGCGACGACAGGCTGCGTGACTGCGCCTCGACGTTCACCGATTCATAGCCGTAGACCGGGTCCATGATCAGCGGTGCGTAGAGTCGCGCCGGGTCGCAACGCGAAAAGCCGCCGTTGCGGTCCGGGCTCCATTGCATCGGCGTGCGTACGCCGTTGCGGTCGCCGAGATAGATGTTGTCGCCCATCCCGATCTCGTCGCCGTAATAGATGATCGGGGTGCCCGGGAAGGACAGCAACAGCGAGTTCATCAGCTCGATCTTGCGCCGGTCATTGTCCATCAGTGGCGCGAGGCGCCGGCGGATGCCGACATTGATGCGGGCGCGGGGGTCGTTGGCGTAGGTGGTCCAGAGATAATCGCGCTCGACGTCGGTGACCATTTCCAGCGTCAGCTCGTCATGGTTGCGCAGGAACAGCGCCCATTGGCAGCTCGAGGGAATGTCGGGCGTCTGGCGCAGAATGTCGGTGATCGGGAAGCGGTCCTCCTGCGCGATCGCCATGTAGATGCGCGGCATCAGCGGGAAGTGGTAGGCCATGTGGCATTCGTCGCCACGGCCGAAATATTCCTGCACGTCCTCCGGCCATTGGTTGGCCTCGGCCAGCAGCAGCTTGCCCTTGGAGTAGGAATCCAGCTCCTGGCGCAGGCGCTTGATGATGGCATGCGTCTCGGGCAGATTCTCGTTCGAGGTGCCCTCGCGCTCGCACAGATAGGGAATGGCGTCCAGCCGGAAGCCGTCGACGCCGGCGTCCAGCCAGCGCTTCATCACCTGGATCAGCGCGCTGACCACGCGGGGATTGTCGAAATTGAGGTCCGGCTGGTGCGAGAAGAAGCGGTGCCAATAGAACGCGCCGGCCTCGTGATCCCAGGTCCAGTTCGACTTCTCCGTGTCGGTGAAGATGATACGGGTGCCCTGATATTTCTGGTCGGTGTCGCTCCAGACATACCAGTTGCGGGCGCTCGAGCCTGCGGGGCTGCGGCGCGCGCGCTTGAACCAGTTGTGCTGGTCCGAGGTGTGGTTGACGACCAGCTCGGTGATGACGCGCAGGCCGCGCTTCTGCGCTTCCTGGATGAAGCGCTTGAAATCCTTCATCGTCCCGAAATCGGGATTGACCGAGCCGTAGTCGCCGATGTCGTAGCCGTCGTCGCGGCCGGGCGAGGGGTAGAACGGCAGCAGCCACAGCGCGGTGACGCCGAGCTCCTGCAGATAGGGCAGCTTCTCGGTCAGGCCGGCGAAATCGCCGATGCCGTCATTGTTGCTGTCGGCGAAGGCCTTGACGTGGAGCTGGTAGATGATGGCGTCCTTGTACCAGAGCTCATCCACGATCTCGGCAGCCTCGGCTTTCTTGGTGTCGACGGAAGACAGAACATTCATGGCGTGGACCCTTACGCCAGGCAGCGGAACAGGAGCGCGGGATCGCGGTCGGGATCGATACGCAACCTGATCCCGCCCCATTCGATGCGGGACTGTTCGCCGGTGAGAAGGTTTTCGAGTGTCGTGACATGGTGCCGCTGACCGCCCGCGTCAACGGTGACGTCGCCGAGCGGCAGCCAGAATTCACGCACATGGCGCGACAGAGCGATCACGATCACGACGGTGTTGGCGAGATCGGTCGCCTCCTTGACGAAGGCGATCGTCTCGCTGTCTTCAATGCCGATAAAGCGCAAGTTCGCCGTTTGCTGGAGCGCGGCATTGTCGTTGCGGATGCGGTTGAGCACAGCGATGTAGGACTTGATGTTGCCGGACCGGTCCCAGTCGCGTTGCCGGATCTGGTATTTCTCTGAATCCAGATACTCCTCGCGCCCAGGGATCGCTTCGTGTTCCAGCAGCTCGAACCCGCTGTAGATGCCGTAACTGCCCGACAACGTCGCCGCCAGCGCAACGCGCGACTTGAACGCCCAGGCTTCGCCGCTCTGGAGATGATAGGGCAGCAGGTCGGGCGTGTTGACGAACAGGTTCGGGCGATAGAAGTCGCGCTCGGGATAGCGCGTCAGCTCGCCGAGATATTGCTCCAGCTCCCATTTTGTCGTGCGCCACGGGAAATAGGAGAAGGACTGCGCAAAGCCGAGCTTGGCGAGGCCCTTCATCAGTTTCGGCCGGGCAAACGTCTTCGAGAACAGGATCACCTCGGGATGCCGTCGGCGGATGTCGCGGATCAGCCAGTCCCAGAACGGGAAGGGCGCGGTGTCGTGATTGTCGATGGCGAAGATGGTGACACCATGGTCGATCCAGAACAGCATGGCGTCGCGAAATGCATTCCACAGTCCAGCCCGGTCGACCGATGCGAAATCGGGGATCACGATGTCCGAATAAAGGCCATCGGCCGTCCGCACCGAGCGGTCCGGCCGCCATTTGAACCATTCCGGATGCTGCGTCAGCCAGGGATGGTCCGGCGAGCACTGCACGGCGAAGTCGAGCGCGAGCTCGAGGCCATATTCGAGGCAGGTTGCGACCAGCGCACGGAAATCCTCGATGGTGCCCAGTTCGGGATGCAGCGCATCGTGGCCGCCTTCTGGGGAGCCGATCGCATAGGGCGAGCCGGGTCCGCCTTCGGTCGCCACCGGCGCATTGTTGAGGCCTTTGCGCCGCGTGCGGCCGATCGGGTGGATCGGCGTGAAATAGAGCACGTCGAAACCCATCGCGGCGATGTCAGGTACGCGGGCGATGCAGTCGCGCAACGTGCCGTGCTGACCTGCGACTTGGCTCTGGCTGCGCGGCATCATCTGATACCAGGCGCCGAAGCGCGCTTTGTCGCGGTCGACGGTCAGCGGAAAAAGTTGCGAGCGGGTCAGGTCAGGCCGGGATTGGCTCTCCGCCATGGCATTGCCGAGTTCGGCCGCAAGCAGCGGGGCGACATCGCCGGTCTGAAGATAATCCTCGCATTGTTTGACGATGAACGTCGCGGCGTCCTGTGGCGCGCCATGCGCCTTGGTCAGGAGCCCCGCACCCTCGATCGCATCCAGGCTGACATCAGCACCCATGCGCTGCTTGCGCGCGACACCATGCGACCAGGTGGCGAACTCGTCGGTCCAGGCCTCGATCGCGTAGACATACTGGCCGGGCTCGACCGGCGTGAATGCGGCGGACCAGCGGTCATTGCCGTGATGGATCATCGGCTCGCTCTGCCATTCCCGGTTCTGCTCCTGTCGCCAGATCAACGCGGCTCCGACCACGGCGTCGCCGTCGCGATAGATGTCGGCCCAGACCTCGACCCGTTCGCCCGCGATCCGTTTCACGGCGAAGCGGCCGCTATCGATCAGGGGGTAGATGTCTTCGATGAGGAAAGCGCTGCCGGCAGCGGCGCTCTCGACAGTTTGAATTGTCTTGTTCACGGTGATGCCATTGACAAGAAAGCAGGAGCCCGTTTCCCTTGCCGGGAACCTACACTTGATACCACTATAGAAAGCCGCTTGTGTGTCATTGGTTCCCGAGGGAACGGCAGGTGCGGCTTGCGAGTTACCCCTGACTAACCTCTTCCGCGACCTCGTTAAAATCAATGCCACCGGCCAGAGAATGGCCTGCAAGCTGCGTGCCGAATGGATCTTTTAGCTCAAGCCCGGATCAAGGGCGTTCAATCCGAATTTGTCGACGCCCTCGGCAAGCTGCGGGTCACCGACCCCGTGGCGCTCAAATCCATCCTCGATGCCCTGCCGGAGAAGCGGGTTTACCGCTTTGTCGAGGGACCGGTGGTGCTGCGCGCCTTGAGGCATTCGCGCACCGAACTGGCGGCCACCGGCCGGGTGCCCCTCAAATGGACAATCACCGGCAACGCGAAGGTCATCGCGCAAGGCGAGACGCGCGAGCCCGTGATCGCATGGCCTAGTGACCTGCCGCTCGGCTATCACCGGCTGACGTTGACCGACGCCGAAGGTGCTTCGGAAGAAGTCCCGATGATCGTGGCGCCCGAGCGGGCCTTCGGGGGTGATTTCGATCGTGGCTGGCTGCTTGCCGTGCAGCTCTACAGCATTCGCTCCGATCGGAATTGGGGCATCGGAGATTTCACCGATCTGGCCGGTCTCGTCCGGCTTGCCAAGCAGCTCGGGGCAGACGGCGTCGGGCTCAATCCGCTGCACGTCCTGTTCGACGACCATCCGGCCGATTGCAGCCCCTATTCGCCGAACAGCCGGCTGTTTCTCAACCCGCTCTATATCGACGTCGAGGCGATCCCCGAATTCTCGGCAGACGTCGTGCCGGATGCAGCAGCGACCGCCGCTAGGCTGCGCGAGGGCGACCGGGTCCCCTATGCCGACATGGCGGCGCTGAAATGGCGGGCCTTGCGCGCCGCCTTTGACGCTTTCGTGACGAAGGCGAGCGGCGTCCGCCGCAATCAGTTCGATGCATTCCGCGCCGACCGCGCGCCGCTGCTGTCCCGCTTTGCCTGCTTCGAGGCGCTGCGCCATCGTTTCGCGTCGCCGTGGTGGGAATGGCCGGTGGAATGGCAGCAGCCGGACGATGCCAAATGCGCGGAGTTGCGCAACGGTCCCGACAGGCGTGAGGTCGAGTTCGTCGAATTCGTGCAATGGACGGCAGATAGCCAGCTTCACGCCGCCAAGGAGCTTGCCAGCCAGCTCGGTATGCGGGTCGGATTGTATCTCGACGTCGCCGTCGGCGTGCAGTCCAATGGCTTTGATGCCTGGAACGAGCAGATCGCAATCTCGCGGCATCTCGCGGTCGGCGCGCCGCCCGATGTGCTCAACACAGCCGGTCAGGACTGGGGTCTCGCCGGCTTCAATGCCGGTGGCCTGGAAGCGCAGTCCTTCGTGCCCTTTGCCGACATGCTGGCGGCCTCGATGCGCCACGCCGGCGCCATCCGGATTGATCATGTCCTCGGGCTGAAGCGGCTCTATCTGGTGCCGCGCGGCTTCAAGCCCGACAACGGCGCCTATGTGCAGATGCCGTTCGAGGCGCTGCTCGGAGCCATCGCGCGCGAGAGCGCGGCGCATAAGTGCATCGTGATCGGCGAAGATCTCGGCACCGTGCCGGAAGGTTTCCGCGAAACCATGCAGGAT
Organism: Bradyrhizobium amphicarpaeae; assembly: GCF_002266435.3. Classification (NCBI taxonomy): domain Bacteria; kingdom Pseudomonadati; phylum Pseudomonadota; class Alphaproteobacteria; order Hyphomicrobiales; family Nitrobacteraceae; genus Bradyrhizobium; species Bradyrhizobium amphicarpaeae. The sequence goes on along the minus strand of NZ_CP029426.2, from coordinate 5,852,820 downwards.
TTCGGCATCTGGTCCTATCTCGTCATGATGTTCGAGCGTGACGATGCCGGACATTTCCGCAGCGCCGACTTCTACAGGCCGAACGCGCTGGTGACGCTGAACACGCACGATCTCTGCACCTATGCGGGCTGGCGCTCCTTCAGCGATCTCAGGGTGAAGCGCTCGCTCGGGCTCGATCCCGGTGAGAACGAGCAGGACCGCTGGGATGCGCTCGGCATGCTCGACGAGATCCTGGGTCAGAACGGCATTACCGCCAACGACCTCTATTCGGTGCTCGCCTTCCTGTCGCGCACGCCGTCGCGGCTATTGGCGGTGTCGATGGAGGATCTGCTCGGCGTGCTCGACCAGCCCAACATCCCCGGCACGATCGATGAGCATCCGAACTGGCGCCAGCGACTTCCCGTCGCGCTCGACCAGATCGCCTCGAAGGTCGACCTCACGGCCTTGCGAGCGGCGACGCGGGAACGTTCGCTGAATGGCGGGAGTTGATTGGGCGGGGACCTTCCAGGCTCGAAAGACATTGACCCAAAAAATTGAAGACTATGCGCTGATCGGCGATTGCGAGACCGCGGCGCTGGTCGGACGCGACGGCTCGATCGATTGGCTGTGCTGGCCGGCCTTCGATTCCGACGCCTGCTTTGCCGCCATCCTAGGCACCCACAAGAATGGTCGCTGGCTGATCGCGCCTGGCGACGACGTCACGACAATTTCGCGCCGCTATCTCGGCGATACCCTCATCCTCGAAACGCGGTTTGAAACGAAGAGCGGCACCGTCGCGCTGATCGACTTCATGCCGCCGCGCGGCAAGGCGTCGGACATCGTGCGTCTGGTGCGCGGCGTCACCGGCACGGTGAAGATGCGGATGGAGCTCGTGATCCGCTTCGGCTTCGGCGTGGACATTCCCTGGGTGCGGCGAATCGACCATTCTTTGCTGGCGATCGCCGGCCAGGACATGACCGTGCTGCGCACGCCGGTCAAAACCCGCGGCGAGGACCTGACCACGGTGTCCGACTTCGAGGTCAGGGCCGGCGACACCGTGCCGTTCGTGCTGACCTACGGTCCCTCGCATCTCGATCCGCCCGCGCCGATCGATCCGGAGATCGCGCTCCAGGAAACCGAAAAATTCTGGCAGGAGTGGTGCAGCCGTAGCACGCGCGACGGCGACTATCGCGACCTCGTCATGCGCTCGCTGATCACGCTGAAGGCGCTGACCTTCGCCCCCACCGGCGGGATCGTTGCGGCGCCGACCACCTCACTGCCGGAAAAACTCGGCGGCAGCAGGAATTGGGATTATCGCTTCTGCTGGCTGCGCGACGCCACCTTCACGCTGCTGGCGCTGATGAACTCGGGCTACACCGAGGAAGCCTTGGCCTGGCATAACTGGCTCTTGCGCGCAGCGGCCGGTTCGCCGTCGAACATGCAGATCATGTACGGGATCTGGGGCCAGCGGCGCCTTTTGGAATGGGAGGCGGGCTGGCTTGACGGCTATGAGGGCGCGCAGCCGGTGCGCGTCGGCAATGCCGCGCATGCGCAGCTTCAGCTCGACGTCTATGGCGAGTTGATCGACGCCTTCCACCAGTCGCGCATGGCCAAGCTGAAGCTGAACGAAGAAACCTGGGCGCTCGAATGCGCGGTGCTCCAGCATCTCGCCGAAGTCTGGGACCAGCCAGACCACGGCATCTGGGAGCGGCGCGGCCAGCCCCGGCACTACGTCTTCTCCAAGGTGATGACCTGGGTCGCCTTCGACCGCGGCATCAAGAGCGCCGAGACGTTCGGTTTCAAGGCGCCGCTTCTGCATTGGCGCGCGCTGCGCGATGCCATTCATCGAGACGTCTGCAACAGGGGATTTGACACGGAGGAGAATGCCTTCGTCGAGTCCTACGGCTCCAAGCTGCTCGATGCCAGCGTGCTGCTGCTGCCGGCGGTCGGCTTCCTGCCTGCAGACGATCCGCGCATCCGCGGCACCATCACCGCGATGGAGAAACGTTCGACGCGGGACGGTTTCGTGCTGCGCCATGATCCGCGCGAGCTGCCTGCAGGGCAGCCACCGCTCGAAGGGGCGTTCCTGGCTTGCACGCTGTGGCTCGCCGACGCCCATGTGCTGGCGGGTGATCTCGACAAGGCGCAGGTTCTGCTCGACCGCGTCGCCGCCGTCGCGAACGACGTCGGGCTGCTGGCCGAGGAATACGATACTGTCGAACGTCGCCAGACCGGCAATTTCCCGCAGGCGCTGACACACATTGCCCTGATCAACACGGCGCAAAATTTGTCGGCGGCGAGACAGAAGAGCGAGAAGCCGGCGATGCAGCGGTCGAAGTGAGGAGTGGAGGTTCACTCCCTTCCCCGCTCGCGCAAGGAATCGCATATGACTTTCGGATGGGGCCTGAGCAAGCGCCTCGTCCTTCGAGACGACCGCTTCGCGGTCCCTCAGGATGAGGCTGAGTTACAGTTGGTCCGCGGAAAATGGCCGCTGCATACTCCGCCGTCATCCTGAGGGACCGCCAGAGGCGGGCGTCTCGAAGGATGGCTACGGGCGAGAGTCCCGCCACGGTTTCTTATATGCGATTCCCCTGCACTTGAGAGGGAGGGCCGGGGGTGGGTGTTTTCGCTGGGCGAGAACCCCCAGAGGAGAGAGCCCTCACCCGCCGCTCCGTGGCGACCTCTCCCGCAGCGGGAGAGATAAAGCAAGGCCGCGGCTCGAATAACGGACTCAAGGTCAGCTGACACTAGCTACACACCCCATTCCGCTTCAAGATCATCTCCATCGCCTCGGCAAATCCATCCTGCTCGTTGCTCGCCGTGACGTGCGTCGCCTGGTCCTTGACGTTGTCGGTGGCATTGCCCATGGCGATCGAGACGCCGCTGACGGCGAACATCGCGAGGTCGTTCTGCATGTCGCCGATGGTGGCGACAGCGCCGGTCGCAATGCCCAGGCGCTTGGCCATCGCCTCGACGAAGGTGCCCTTGTTGAAGCCGGGCGGGGTGATGTCGAGATAATAGGTCTGCGAGCGCACCGCGGTGGCCTCGCTGCCCAGTGCCTCCTGCATCGCCTTCTCGCAAGCCTCCAGGCCTGCCGCATCGGCGCTGGCGCCGACGATCTTGCAGGCGCTCGACAGGTAAGGAGAAAAGTCCGTCACGATGGTCGGCTCCGACCGGATCGTGTGCTGCTCATGGGGAACGTACTTGCCGCCGGGGTTATCGATCAGCCATTTGTCGTAAGTGAACAGCCAGATGTCGGCGCCGAAGTCCCGGAGAATCTGCAGAGACCGCTCGGCCGCGCCGGCGGGGATCAGGTGCTGCTCGACCGGGTTCATCTCGGGATCGACGATCGAGGAGCCGTTGAACGGGCCGACGGGCAGCCACAGCGCCAACGGCTCGATCAGGAAGCGCATGCCGATCGCGGGACGGCTGGAGGTGATGGTGAAGCCGATACCGGCCTTGTGCAGCCGCTGCACCGCGCCTCGCGCCCGGTCCGTCAGCGTCTTGTCCTTGGTCAGCAGCGTGCCATCGACGTCGGAGACGACCAGTGAGATTTGCGTCATGACAGAACCTTCAGGTTTCCAGGTCTCGGCGCTTCGCCCCGCTTGGCTTCAACTGCCGTATCACGCCGTCCACGATCGCTTCGACGGTTTCGTCGATCGAGACGGTGATGACGTGCTCGCCCGCTTCCGGCGGCTCCAGCGTGTCGAACTGGCTGGTCAGAAGCCCGGGCGGCATGAAATGGCCCTTGCGGTGCGCGAGCCGCTCGGCGATCAGCTCCTTGGTGCCCTTCAGGAAGACAAACCGGACGTCGTCACGTCCGCGCAGCAAGACGTCGCGATAGGTGTGCTTCAGCGCCGAGCAGGCGATGATGATGTGCCCGCCTTCGTTGCAAACCCGCGCGATCTCGTCGGCGATGGCGTTGAGCCAGGGCCAGCGGTCCTCGTCGGTGAGGGGATGGCCGGCCCGCATCTTCTCGACATTGCTGGCAGGATGGAAGCTGTCGCCGTCCTCGAAGCGCCAGCCAAGCCGCTCGCCAAGTGCTTCCGCGACCGTGCTCTTGCCCGAACCCGACACGCCCATCACGATCAATGCACAAGGTGCTTCAACGCGGCCCACGAATTCCCTCCGGAAGCGCGGCCCTGTCGACCAGCCAAACGGTCTCACCATTCGAGCGCGCGCGTAATGCGGGCAGAGTCTCGCCATTGAAGAGGCGCGTCAAGATCGCCTGCTTGTCGTGTCCGGCGATCTCGAACAGCATTTCGCGGCAGGACGCCAAAGCGGGCAGGGTGAGCGAGACCCGCGGTACGAAGGGCGCGACATTGGCCTTGGGCACGCCCACGACCCAGCGTTCGGTCTCCTCGATTGCGGGGAAGCCCGGGAAGAGCGAGGCGGTGTGGCCGTCGGGGCCGGCGCCCATCAGGACCAGGTCGAACAGCGGCCGCGCTGGATCGAGGCTTTCAGAACCGTAGAAAGCCTGCAACTCGAGGGCATAGGCCTCGGCGCTTCGGTCCGGATTGTCGGCCGTGGTCGGGATCGGGTGGATATGGCCGGCGGGCGCATTGCCATCGAGAAACGTCGCGCGCGCGACCGCCATGTTGTTGAGGGGATCGCTGTCAGGCACGAAACGTTCGTCCCCGATGAACCAGTGCACGCGGTCCCATGGGATCTTGCCGCGCCAGGGCGCGCCGCCGAGCAATTGGTAGAGCTTCTTCGGGCTGGAGCCGCCGGTAAGGCAGATCGCGATGCGGCCCGCATTTGCCGCGATCCGCGCCATCACGCGCTCGGCCGCCGCCTGCGCCAGCGCTTCGGCATCAGCCGCAACGATCAGCTTCGGCTGTTCGGCCGTTGCCATCACGAATACTTCCGCCAGCTTCGCCCGTCCCGCCGCAGCAGCTCGTCGGCGCATTTCGGGCCGTCGCTGCCGGCTTCATAGGTCTCGATGCCGTCGTTGCCGGCGCTTTTCCAGGCGTCCAGGAACGGTTGCACCGCCTGCCACCCGGCCTCGATGCCGTCGGCGCGCTGGAACAGGATGTTGTCGCCGATCATGCAGTCGTAGATCAGCGTCTCGTAGCCGGTCGAGGGATCCGCCCGGAAATAATCGCCATAGCGGAACTTCATCTCGACGCCGTCGATGGTGATGCTCGGTCCCGGAATCTTGGCGTTGAATTGCAGTTCGATGGTCTCGGTCGGGGCGATGCCGATGGTCAGAAAGTTTTGCGAGAGGCGGTCGATGTCGGTGCCTGAAAACATCGACAGTGGCGCCTGCTTGAACTTGATCGCGACTTCAGTCCGCTTGTGGCCGAGTGCCTTGCCGGTGCGCAGGTAAAAGGGCACGCCGGCCCAGCGCCAATTGTCGATCATCAGCTTCAGCGCGACGAAAGTCTCGGTGGTGCTGTCGGGCTTGACATCCTCGGTCTTGCGATAGTCCGTGATCTCGTCGTCACCGATGCGGCCTGCGAGATATTGCGCGCGCACCGAATTCTTCAGCGCTTCCTCCCGGCTCGGCTGCTGGATCGAGTTGAGCACGTCGGCCTTCTCGGAGCGCACGGAATGGGCGTCGAAGCGCGCCGGCGGCTCCATCGCGACCAGCGACATCAGCTGGAACAGATGGTTCGGCACCATGTCGCGCAGCGCGCCGGTGGAATCGTAGAAGCCGCCGCGATGGCCGACGCCGAGCTTCTCCTCCACCGTGATCTGGATGTGGTCGATGTGGTTGCGATTCCAGATCGGCTCGAACATGCCGTTGGCAAAGCGCAGCACCAGGATGTTCTGCACCGTCTCCTTGCCGAGATAATGATCGATCCGGTAGATCTGGTGCTCGTCCATGATCTTCAGCAGCTCGGCATTCAGCGCGCGCGCCGAGGCGAGGTCGGTGCCGAACGGCTTTTCGATCACGAGCCGCCGCCAGGCGCCGTTCTCCTTCATCATGCCGGTGCGGCCGAGCTCGCGCGCGGTCGGCGCAAACGCGGCGGGCGGGGTTGCGAGATAGAACAGGCGGTTGCCGCCGGTGCCTTGCGAACACTCCAGCGAGTCCAGATGCTCGCGCAAGCGGTCGAACGAGGGCGGGTCCTTCGGATCGGCCTCGACGAAGGTGACGCATTGCAGCAGCTGTTTGGCGATGTCGTCGTCGACCGGCCTTGTCGCAAACTCGCGTAGGCCTTTCATCAGGCTGTCGCGCAGCTGGTCATCCGATTGGCCCTTGCGGGCCACGCCGACGACGCAGAATTTTTCCGGCAACAGGTTCTCGGCGGCGAGATTGTAGAGCGACGGCATCACGAGGCGATGGGTGAGGTCGCCGGTCACGCCAAAGATGACGAAGGCGCAATTTTCCGGCTTGCGCTTGGCTTGCGGGTCTTTTGTCACGAATTGTCGGCCTTCGCTTGGGGACGCTTACTGTTTGGGCTTCGCGGCGCCCGGCTGCTTCGGCTCCTTGTGGCCGCCAAAACCCGCGCGCATTGCGGAGAGAATTTTTTCGGCGAAGGTGTGTTCCCGGCGGGAACGGAAACGTGTGTACAGCGCGGCTGTCAGAACTTCGGCCGGCACGGCCTCGTCGATCGCGGCGTTGACGGTCCAGCGTCCCTCGCCGGAATCCTCGACGAAGCCGGAATATTCCGCAAGCTGCGGGCTGTCGGCGAGCGCCGTCGATGTCAGGTCGAGCAGCCAGGACGGGATCACGCTGCCGCGCCGCCACACTTCGGCGATGTCGGCAAGATCCAGATCGTAGCGATGATCCGCTGGCAGGGCCTCGATGTTGGCGTTCTTGAGGATGTCGAAGCCCTCGGCATAGGCCTGCATCAGGCCGTATTCGATGCCGTTATGGATCATCTTGACGAAGTGGCCGGCGCCGACGGGACCGGCATGGATGTAACCCTGCTCGATGCGGGGATCGCGGCCCTCGCGTCCTTCGGTGCGCGGAATGTCGCCGGCGCCGGGCGCGAGCGCGGCGAAGATCGGGTCGAGCCGGTCGACCACCTGCTTCTCGCCGCCGATCATCATGCAATAGCCGCGGTCGAGGCCCCAGACGCCGCCGGAGGTGCCGACGTCGACATAGTGGATGCCGCGTTCTTTCAGCGCCTTACCGCGGCGGACGTCGTCCTGCCAGAAGGTGTTGCCGCCGTCGATGATGACGTCGCCGTCCTGCATCACGCCCGCAATCGTATTGATCGTGGTCTCGGTGATGTGCCCCGCCGGCAGCATCACCCAGGCCGTGCGCGGCCGCTCGAGTTTCGAGATGAAGTCTTCCAGCGTCGCCGAGCCGACCGCGCCGTCTGCGGCAAGGCCAGCGACGGCCTTGGCGTCCTTGTCATAGACCACGGTCGAATGTCCGTGGCGCATCAGGCGGCGAACGATGTTGCCGCCCATTCGGCCGAGGCCGATCATACCGAGTTGCATCAGCAATATTCCCTTAGTTCAGCGCGTCGTTGAGCGCCGCATTGAGTGCCGCGAGCCCCTTTTTGAGACCGCCCTTGAGGTGCACGCGCAGTGCACGCCGGCCGCGTTCGGTGAGCACGTCGAAATCGCCGCGTGCCTGCGCCGCCTTGATCACGCCGAAGGAGGCTTTCTGGCCGGGCACGGCGAGATCCTTGGCATCGTCAGCGGTGATTTGAAGGAACACACCGCTATCGGGTCCGCCCTTGTAGGCCTGGCCGGTAGAGTGCAGGAAGCGCGGGCCGAACTCGGCACAGGTCGCGACCTGCCGCTTCTCGCGCACTTCGAGCCGCATGGCCTGGAGTGCGTCGATGGTTGCCTTGTCCCGCGCGATATAGCCGAGCAGGGCGACGTAGTCGCCGTGGCTGGAGCGCGATAGATGCGCCTTCAGCCAGGAGGTGAGGTCGCCATTGGCGCCGGCGGCGCGCAGCGCCGTCGCGTTGGCCTCGTCGGTGTAGAGATCGGCCTCGTCGGTAACGACCACCGGCTGCTCTTCCGGCAATTTGCCGGTCTTCTCGAACGACGCGGTGAGCTCGCGGGTCTTGATCTTGGCGGCTTCCACGTCCGGCTGGTCGAACGGGTTGATGCCGAGGATCGAGCCTGCCACCGCCGTCGCCATCTCGAAGCGGAAGAACTCCTGGCCGAGATGGTCGATCGACTTCATCACGATGCGCACTACGGGGTGGCCGGCCGCTTCGACTGCGGCGAGCTTGGAATCATGGGCGGCGTCGGCTTCGCCCTCGACGCGGATGTCGATGAAGAACCGGTCGTTGCCGTAAACGGAGGGATCGCCCAGCGACTCGCCCTCGATCGGGATCAGGCCCTTGCCTTCCTTGCCGGTCGATTCCGCAATGAGCTGTTCGGCCCAGGCGCCGAAATCGGCGATCTTTTTCGAGGTCAGGATCGTCACCTTGTCGCGGCCTTCGAGGCCGGCAAGGCCAATGGCGAGGCCTAGCTGCACGCCCGGGTTTTCGCTGGGCGGCACGTCCGGTCCGCAGGAGCGCGCCATGGAGAGCGCATGCTTGACGAAGGTCTTGACGTCGATGCCGGCGGTTGCCGCCGGCACGAGGCCGAACGGCGACAGCACGGAATAGCGTCCGCCGATCGAGGGCTCGCCATGAAAGATGCGGGCATAGTTCAGTTTCTTCGCGGCCTTCTCCAGCGATGAGCCGGGATCGGTCACCGCGATGAAGCGGAAGCCGGTCTTCGCCTTCGGGCCGAGCGCTTGCGCAACGCGCTCATGGAAATAGTCCTTCATCGCATTCGGCTCGGTGGTGCCGCCGGACTTGCTGGAGACGATGAACACGGTGTTGGCGATGTCGATCTTCGCCTCCATCGCCCGCACCTGCGCCGGGTCGGTGGAGTCGAGCACATGCAGCTTCGGGAAGCCGACCTTTTTCCCAAAAGTCTCGGCCAGCACCTCCGGCCCGAGGCTCGATCCGCCCATGCCGAGCACGACGGCATCGGAGAACTTCTGGCCCTTCACCCGGTTTGCGTAGTCCTCGTAGTCGGCGACGTCGGCTTTCGCCGCGCTGTCGAGCCAGCCGAGCCATTTGTCCTCGTCCGCGCCGGTCCAGACCGATTTGTCGCGCTGCCACAGCCTGCGGATCTTGGCGGAGGCACGCCATTCCTCGGTGCTCTTGGCAACCGCCTTGCCGAGCCCGTCGCCGAGCGAAAGCTGCTGGCGGTCGATCGCAGCCCCGAGCACAGTCGCGCGCTTGTGAGCAACCGCGCCGTAGAGCTTGTCGGCGGCGTCGGCAAACTGCTTGACGCCGTCCTTGACCAGCTCTTCGGTGATGGCATCGAGCGAGACGCCGGAACGCTCCAGCTCTTCCAGTACGCGGTAGGCGTCCTCGACGTTCTCCTCCAGGCTGTCGCGCGGCTTGCCGTGGTCGCGGAACGCATCCAGCGTCGCCGGCGGCACGGTGTTGACGGTGTCGGGACCGATCAATTCTTCGACATAAAGGACGTCGCTGTAATCCTTGTTCTTGGTGCCGGTCGAGGCCCACAGCATTCGCTGCGGCTTGGCGCCCTTGGCGGCGAGCTTGTCCCAGCGCGGCCCCGAGAACAGGCGCTTGTAGTCCTGGTAGGCAACCTTGGCGTTGGCGATCGCGACCTTGCCCTTGAGCGCGGCCAGCCGCTCCTTCTCGGACGGATCGTTGGCGCGGGCGATCTTGTCGTCGAGCTGCTTGTCGACCACGGAGTCGATGCGGCTGACGAAGAAGCTGGCCACGCTCGCGACATGCGAGGGATCGCTGCCGCCGGCGACGTATTTTTCGAGGCCGGCGATGTAGGCTTCCGCCACCTGGAGGTAGACCGCCTTGGAGAACAGCAATGTGATGTTGATGCTGATGCCGTCGCCGATCAGCTCTTCGATCGCCGGCAGGCCCTCGGGCGTCGCCGGCACCTTCACCATCAGGTTCTTGCGATCGACGCTCTTCCAGAGCCGCCGCGCCTCGGTGACGGTGCCGGGCGTGTCGAGCGCCAGATAGGGCGAGACTTCCAGGCTGACATAGCCGTCGCCGCCCTTGAGGCGGTCATAGACCGGGCGCAGCACGTCGGCCGCGTTCTGGATGTCCTCGACCGCGACGGCCTCGAACAAATCGGCCACGGTCCGGTCGCCGCGCTTCAGCGCCTTGCCGATCGGGGCGTCATATTCGTCCGAGCTGCCGATCGCCTTCTCGAAGATCGAGGGGTTGGAGGTGACCCCCTTGACGCCGTCGGTCTCGATCAGCCGCTTCAGGTCGCCCTTGGCGATGAAGCCACGGGCCAGGAAGTCCAGCCAGACGGCTTGTCCGTGCTTTTCCAGTTCTTTGACGGGATTCATGATGCTTATTTATCTCCAAGCCTGCGGGCGAGGGGTTTCCGCGCCGGTCCTGACGCGCTATCCTCTAGCTTACATGCGCAACTGAGGGAACCAATCAAGGGTACAGGCGTCATACCCTCCAGTGTAACTCCGCCGCGATCATGGCGATCCATGCGGCAGTAGCGGTTGTTGCGTAAAAAGTCATTGGCCGAAGGTGCGGCCAGGTCTGGTTGCGTAACGTCGGCCGCTTCGTCGTCAGCTAGTGGCTGCGTGGAGTGCCACCAGCGGATTCCGGTCCGTCTGGTTCATCGTGGCTCGGTCGCGAATGGCCATGCTGGGGACAAGCATGCACGCACATCCTGAAGGTCTGGCGTTTGCCGCCGCCGACAGCCAGCAATCGGCCGCGGGCATCGACGCATCCCGCGATCTTGAAATCAGTCGATGCGTGGCGCAGTTGCGGCTGCTGGTCGCGGCGGGCTTTGCGATGACCCTGCTCAGCGCGAGCCTCGCCTTCGACTGGTGGGACGGTTTCGGCGAATACGACACGACGCTTGGCTACGCCGGCGTCGCACTGTTCGGCCTGGTCACCTGTTGGCTGATCTGGATGCTCCCCGCCGAACGGGGAGCAGTGGTGGTCGTTACCCCCTACGGCATCCGCGATCTCCGCATCGGCAATCAATTTCTGCCGTGGGATTCGATTGCGGAGATTTCGGTCGAGGAAAGCCGCGGCCACAACATGATCGTGCTGACGCCGACGCCGGCCTTGCGGCGGCAGCTCCGCGGCGTCCCCGATTTGGCCCGTTGCGCGCGAAACGATCGCATCGTGATCCCGTCGGAGGGCCTGGCGACCGATTTTGATACATTGCTGCGCGCTTGCCGCGACTTTCACGCCGCCAGCACTCCGCGCGCCGCATTGCAGCAGGAAGATGAACGCGGCACCCAGGGTGGCGCTCAAGGCTTCGCCGTACAAGCGTCATAAGATCGCCGTTCGCAGATCGCTATGCTGCAACGCCGGATGGTCTCATCCCCGGTAAGGCCCGGATGTTGCGACCGAGTGACATTTTCTGGAAATGAGCCAATATAGACAGAGATTCGCACAAAATTCGGGCAGGTGCCTGTTCGTAACTCAGCGAGTGCCTACGTTGTGCGTTGCGTCGTGTCGGCACCCGGGTGTCCAATGATCGTCATGTGCTCACGCTGATTCGAAACGGCCTGAGGAACGGTCCGGTAACTGCTTTCGTTTCAGCTTGTAGCGGAACTCACGCGGAGAGGGATCATGTACAACGATTCTCTATTCAACGCTTTCGCTCGGTCGTTCGAGGCGAGAAGCCAGCACGACATGTCGATGGCGGAATACCTGGAATCGTGTCGAAGCGATCCCATGAAATACGCGAACGCGGCCGAACGATTACTAGCGGCGATCGGCGAGCCCCAGACGATTGACACGGCCAAGGACCCACGCCTTGGCCGTATTTTTTTGAACCGCACGATCCGTACCTATCCGGCCTTCGCCGGCTTCTACGGCATGGAAGAGACCATCGAGCGCATCGTCGGTTTCTTCCGTCATGCGGCGCAGGGCCTCGAAGAGCGCAAGCAGATCCTCTATCTGCTCGGCCCGGTCGGCGGCGGCAAGTCCTCGCTGGCCGAGCGGCTGAAGTCGCTGATGGAAGTGCATCCGGTCTACGTGCTCAAGGCCGGCGACGAGCTCTCGCCGGTGTTCGAGAGCCCGCTCAGCCTGTTCGATCCCGATCAGTTGGGGCCGATGCTGGAAGAGAAATACGGCATTCCGCGCCGTCGTCTCACCGGTCTGATGAGCCCGTGGTGCTACAAGCGACTGGAGGCCTTTGGCGGCGACATTTCCCAGTTTCGCGTCGCCAAGATCCAGCCGTCGCGGCTGCGCCAGATCGCGATCGCCAAGACCGAGCCCGGTGACGAGAACAACCAGGACATCTCCTCGCTGGTCGGCAAGGTCGACATCCGCAAGCTCGAGACCTACGCGCAGAACGATCCCGACGCCTACAGCTATTCCGGCGGCCTCAATCGCGCCAACCAGGGCGTGCTCGAGTTCGTCGAGATGTTCAAGGCGCCGATCAAGATGCTGCACCCGCTGCTGACCGCGACGCAGGAAGGCAACTACATCGGCACCGAGAATATCGGAGCCATTCCCTTCACCGGCGTGATCCTCGCGCACTCCAACGAAGCGGAGTGGTCGAGCTTCAAGGCCAACAAGAACAACGAAGCCTTCATCGACCGCATCTGCGTGATCAAGGTGCCTTACTGCCTGCGGATCACGGAGGAGCAGAAGATCTACGAGAAGCTGATCCAGGGCTCCGAGCTCGCGGCCGCGCCCTGCGCGCCCTCGACGCTGGAGACGTTGGCGCGGTTCTCGGTGATGTCGCGGCTGCGCAAGCACGAGAATTCCACGGTGTTCGCCAAGATGCGGGTTTACGACGGCGAAAGCCTGAAGGAATCCGATCCGAAGGCGCGCAGCGTCCAGGAGTATCGTGATGCCGCCGGCGTCGACGAGGGCATGGACGGGGTCTCCACCCGCTTTGCCTTCAAGATCCTGGCCGCCACCTTCAACCACGATCCGCAGGAGGTTGCCGCCGACGCCGTGCATCTGATGTACGCGCTGGAGCAGTCGATCAAGCGCGAGCAGCTGCCGGAGGAGGTCGAGAAGCGCTACCTCGAATTCATCAAGGCGGATCTGGCGCCGCGTTACGCCGAGTTCATCGGCAACGAGATCCAGAAGGCCTATCTGGAATCCTACTCGGATTACGGCCAGAATCTGTTCGACCGCTACGTCGACTATGCCGACGCATGGATCGAGGACCAGGACTTCAAGGATCCCGACACCGGCCAGCTGCTCGATCGCGAGCTTTTGAACCAGGAGCTGACGAAAATCGAGAAGCCGGCGGGCATCGCCAACCCCAAGGACTTCCGCAACGAGGTCGTCAAATTCTCGTTACGGTCGCGCGCCCAGAACGGTGGCAAAAATCCGACCTGGACCTCCTACGAGAAGATTCGCGACGTGATCGAAAAGAGGATATTCTCGCAAGTCGAGGACCTGCTTCCGGTCATCTCCTTCGGGTCGAAGAAGGACGGCGAGACGGAGAAGAAGCACGGCGAGTTCGTCGCACGCATGGTGGAGCGCGGCTACACCGAGCGTCAGGTTCGCCGGCTCGTCGAATGGTACATGCGCGTGAAGCAGGCCGGTTGAGGCGAATGGGAGGCGGATGGTCAAGTGCCCATTCACATTATTGACAGGCGCCTGAATCCGGGCGGCAAGAGTCTTGAGAACCGCCAGCGGTTCTTGCGTCGGGCCAAATCCCTGGTGCAGGGCGCCGTCAAGAAGACCTCGCAGGAACGCGACATCAAGGACGTCCTGGAGGGAGGGGAAGTCACGATCCCCCTCGACGGCATGCACGAGCCGCGTTTCCGCCGCGAAGGCGGAACGCGCGACATGGTGCTGCCCGGCAACAAGAAGTTCATCGAGGGCGACTATCTGCAACGCTCCGGCCAGGGCAGCGCCAAGGATTCCGGCCCGGGCGAAGGCGACAGCGAGGACGCCTTCCGCTTCGTGCTCTCCCGCGACGAGTTCGTCGACCTCTTCCTCGACGATCTCGAATTGCCGGATCTGGCCAAGCGCAAGATCGCGCAAACCGAAAGCGAGGGCATCCAGCGCGCGGGCTACACCACGTCGGGCTCGCCCGCCAATATTTCGGTGGGCCGGACGGTGCGGCGCGCGATGGCGCGTCGCATCGCGCTCAAGCGTCCCAGCAAGGAAGAGATCGAGGAGCTCGAAGCCGCGATCGGCGCCTGCACGGACGAGGATGAACGTCTGGTGCTTCTCGCCCAGCTCGAAAAGCTGAAGGCGAAGACCAAGCGCATTCCCTTCATCGATCCGCTCGACATCCGCTATCGCCGCTTCGAGACGGTGCCGAAGCCGGTGGCGCAGGCTGTGATGTTCTGCCTGATGGACGTCTCCGGCTCGATGTCCGAGCACATGAAGGATCTCGCCAAGCGCTTCTACATGCTGCTCTACGTGTTCCTGAAACGCCGCTACAAGCACGTCGACATCGTCTTCATCCGCCACACCGACCGCGCCGAGGAAGTGGACGAGCAGACCTTCTTCTATGGCCCGGCTTCCGGCGGCACGCTGGTCTCCAGCGCGCTGCAGGCGATGCACGAGATCGTGCGCGAGCGCTTCAACCCGTCGGACTGGAACATCTACGCCGCGCAGGCCTCCGACGGCGACAATTCCTATTCCGACGGCGAACTCACCAGCATGTTGCTGACCGACAAGATCCTGCCGGTCTGCCAGTTCTTTGCCTATCTCGAGGTCGGGGAATCCGGTGGCAGTGCCTTCGATCTCTCCGACTCCTCGCTCTGGACCCTCTATGAGCGCCTGCGCAACTCGGGCGCACCGCTCTCGATGCGCAAGGTCAGCGAGCGCAGCGAGATCTTTCCGGTGTTCCACGATCTGTTCCAGCGCCGCGAAACGGTACAGGAGAAAGCCGCTCCATGACGGAACGATTGTTCGAAGGCGCCGATTGGGATTTCCACACCTTGCAGCGCATCACCGATGCCTGCGAAGTGGTGGCGCTGAAGGACCTCGGGCTCGACGTCTATCCGAACCAGATCGAGGTCATCACCGCCGAACAGATGCTGGATGCCTACTCCTCCGTCGGCATGCCGCTGTTCTACAAGCACTGGTCCTTTGGCAAGCAGTTCGCGTACCATGAAGCGTCCTATCGCAAGGGCCTGATGGGCCTCGCCTATGAGATCGTGATCAACTCCTCGCCCTGCATCTCCTATCTGATGGAGGAGAACACGGCGACGATGCAGACGCTGGTGATCGCGCACGCTGCCTTCGGCCACAACCACTTCTTCAAGAACAATTATCTGTTCAAGCAGTGGACCGATGCCGACGGCATTCTGGACTATCTGGATTTCGCCAAGAACTACGTCATGCAATGCGAGGAGCGTTACGGCCGCATCGAGGTCGAGCGCACGCTGGATGCCGCGCATGCGCTGATGTCGCACGGCATCGATCGCTATCCCGGCAAGAAAAAGCTCGATCTGCGCGAGGAGGAGAAGCGGGCAGGGCGTCGCCGTCAGCACGAGGAGGAGGTCTTCAACGACCTCTGGCGCACCGTGCCCAAGGGCGCCTCGAAGACCCGCTCCGCGATCTCGCTCGAACGGCGCCGCAAGCTGCTCGGCCTGCCGCAGGAAAACCTGCTCTACTTCCTGGAGAAGAGCGCGCCGCGGCTGGCGCCCTGGCAACGCGAGTTGCTGCGCATCGTCCGCCACATCGCGCAATATTTCTACCCGCAGAGCCAGACCAAGGTGATGAACGAGGGGACGGCGACCTACGTCCACTATCGCATCATGACCCAGCTGCACCAGCAGGGTCGCATCAGCGACGGCAATTTCCTCGAATTCCTGGGGTCGCACACCAACGTAGTGTTCCAGCCGGAGTTCGACGATCCGCGCTTCTCCGGCTTCAATCCCTATGCGCTCGGCTTCGCGATGATGCAGGACATCGAACGCATCGTCACCAGTCCGGAAGACGAGGACCGCGAATGGTTCCCCGACATCGCCGGCAAAAACGACGTGATGGGTGTGCTGCGCGACGTCTGGGCCAACTACCGCGACGAAAGCTTTATCGGCCAGTTCCTGAGCCCCAAATTGATGCGGCAGCTCCGCATGTTCCATCTGCACGACGATCCCGAGGAGCGTGCCGGCATCCGTGTCGATGCCATTCACGACGAGCGCGGCTTCCGCCGCGTGCGGCGCGAACTCGCGCGGCAGCACGATGTCGGCTACATCGACGCCAACATCGAGGTGGTCGACGTCGATCTCTCCGGCGACCGTCGCCTGATCCTGCACCACCACGTCATCAAGGGCGCGCAGCTCAACGAAACCGACGCCAAGCGCGTGCTGCAGCATCTGGCCGATCTCTGGACCTACGACGTTGCGCTGATCGAGGTCGATTCCAACAACAAGGTGCTGCGCGAATACGTCGTGAGCCCGCGCCCGATTCCGGCGGCGGTGGCGTGAGGTGCCGACGCATGACTAGCTCGCCCACGCGGCCCATCCTTCGAGACGCCCGCCTCTGGCGGGCCCTCAGGATGAGGACGGAGTGTGTGGCTGCAGCTTCATACTGAGACGCTGATCAGCCTCATCCTGAGGAGACCGCGAAGCGGTCGTCTCGAAGGACGAGGCGCTTGCTCAGACCTCCGCCGGGAATGTGCCTCGGTTCGCTGTTCCACTATTGTTTCGCCGCCTTCTTCTTCACCTTGCTCGCATTCAACTCCACCGCCGCCCGGATCAGCGCCTTCAACGCCTTCTCGTTGATCTTCTCGCCTTCGCGAATATCAATCGCGCGCCGCACATTGCCGTCGAGGCTGGAATTGAACAGGCCGGCCGGGTCGTCCAGCGCGGCGCCCTTGGCGAAGGTCAGCTTCACCACCTCCTTGTAGGTCTCGCCGGTGCAGATGATGCCGTCGTGCTCCCACACGGGAACGCCGCGCCATTTCCATTCCTCGACGACACCAGGGTCGGCCTGCTTGATCAGGCCGCGGACCCGCGCCAGCATCTCGCCGCGCCAGTCGCCGAGCTCCTTGATCCGGCCGTCGATCAGCGTTGCAGGCAAGGGTCCATCCGTCACCTTCGCGGCGCTCGTCTTCGCCACCGCCTTCTTCATGACCTTGCCTCGCCCCGCGCGCCGCGCCGGCCGAGATAAGGCAGCGCGAACAGATACAGCCCGGTCGCGAGCAGCGGGATCAGCGGCACGAGTGCCAGGAAACCGATCCAGGCGGCATCGAGCTGCATGACCATGGCGACGATGTTGGCGATCACCGCGACGGTAAACGCCATGGACAACCAGCGATGGGTTTGTCGAATCCACATGTTCAACGGGTCTCCTTTGCAATGATCGAAACGGGCGTGCTCACGCGGCTCGCGCCAGCAGATCGTCCAGCCTGGCCAAAAACTGCTTCCAGCCGGCATGCGCGCCGCCGTAAGCCTGCTTCTGCGTCGGGCTGAAGCCCGCCTGCTCGACGCGCAGATGCGTGCCCGCGCCGGTCGGCGTCAGCGTGAAAGTGACGACGCTCTTGAGGTCGAACGCGGCGTCCGCATGCGAGAAATTCCAGCTGTACGCCAGCGTCTTCTGTGGC
The DNA here is from genome assembly GCF_002266435.3 of Bradyrhizobium amphicarpaeae. Lineage (NCBI taxonomy): Bacteria > Pseudomonadati > Pseudomonadota > Alphaproteobacteria > Hyphomicrobiales > Nitrobacteraceae > Bradyrhizobium > Bradyrhizobium amphicarpaeae. The sequence goes on along the minus strand of NZ_CP029426.2, from coordinate 5,835,423 downwards.
TCGATGGTGAGCACCTCGCAATCCAGCACGCCGCCCCATTCACCGCGAAGGTTGAAACGATGACCGACTGATGGCCTGAAGTCGTTCTTCATCAGCCATTCCTCGATCAGATGGGGCTGCGTCAGCGCGCGCCAGAGCCGCTCGACCGGGGCGGCAAATTCGCGCTCGATCACGACGGAGCGGGTCTCCGCGGAAGCTTCGGTCATTGGTCCATCCTCTTCAGGAGATCGTCGAGCGCGTCGAGCCGCCTCTGCCAGAAGGAGGTCATCTGGCTGGTCCAGTCGATCAGCGGATCGAGTGCGCCGGGCTGCGCGCTGTAATGGGTCTGCCGTCCCTCATGGCGGTCGCGCACCAGGCCCGCCTGCTTCAACGCGCCGAGATGTTTCGAGACCGCCGGCTGGGAAACGCCGGAGCGCGCCGTCAGTGCCCCGACGGTTTGCTCGCCCTCGCGGCACAGCCGCTCGAAGATCGCCCGCCTTGTGGGGTCGGCCAGCGTCCGGAACAGAAGATCGGGGGCGGGGGACATGGAAGATCCATAACTAGGAAGTTATGGATTAACTCATAACCCTGGAGTTATAGATAAGTCAAGCGCCAGGATGGAAGGGGAGGATGTCACCGCTGGCGCACCTTCGCCGCTGTCATTGCGAGCAGCCCTTGCGACGAAGCAATCCGGACCGCCTTCAACGGACGGATTCTGGACCGCTTCGCTGCGCTCGCAATGACGAAGGAGACGGTGGTGCCTCAAGTGCAGACGCTAAGGCCGCAGATACAAATACCCTTGCGACTGCAGCTCAGCCAAACGAACCACGCCGCCCTTTTCCGCGCTGACGAAGCCCGGCAGCAACTCCTTCAGCGTGACGTTCTGCGCCTTCATCGTGTTGCCGCAAGCGGCGAGCTCGACGCCGTCCTTGGAGAATTCGCCGACGCGCTTGCTGATGTCGGGGTTGGCCTGTCCCAAGTGGAACGCCTTCAGCGCCGGTCCGTGGATCACCAGCGCGATCGTGACGTGATCAGGACCGCCGACGCCGTCGATGTGATTCTGGATGTTGCCGAGCACGAAATTGACTTTGTCGGCGTCGCTGAGATGGTAGACGACCTTGAGCTTGTCCGACTTGGTCGGCTCGGCCGCCGCCTTGGCGCGCGAGGCGGCCAACGCTGCGCCGAGCGCCGAGACGGTGCTCCACAGGATGTTGCGGCGGTTCATGATGATCTCCTCCAACTTGCCGAAGGCATATCATTTGTGGCGCAGTGCGGCGAGTTCCTTGCGATCGGTCACGAGTGCAGCGCATTCGCTGTTGTCGGTCCGGTCGAGCCGGAAGATCCCGTCGTCGCTGCCCGCGACCAGCGATCTTTCGGCCTCGTCATCAGGCTTGTTGTGCAGCCAGACCCTGATGCTTTGGAGCCGTACGATGACCGACTTGTCGTCCCTCGACAGCGCAATGCCGATGCCGCCGCCCTCGCAGTCGACGCCGCAGCCGAGGCGAACCTCGGTGCCCTCCCTGGTGAAGACCGTGTGGCGGCACGAGCCGCTGGAGTCGAAATCACCTTTGCGGTCGCGATAACGGAAGCCGAGCCGGAAAGAGTTGTGGAGCTGCATGTCAGCTTCAAAGGTCTCCGCCGAGACCAGCAGCTTCATCGCGGCGACCCGTTGCTTGGGGTGTCGCGCCAGGTGCTCGGCATCGTAATGGCGGACGAAGCAGGCATAGGCGGTCTTGCCGGGCGTGCCCGCATAGATGCGCGCATTGAAGGCATCGGCTTCGGCAGCGGTGGTCTCGCGGACCGTGTCAGCCTCGTCGGCATGGGCGACGCCGGCCAGGGCGAAAAGCACGAGACCACAGGCAAGAGCGAGTTTCATGACCGCCTCGAACGGGATGAGCGACGGAGGGCCCCGCCGCAACGGAGCAGGGCCGTTGCAGCTTAGTCGCGCTCGAGATGCGATGCGTTCAACCGCCGGCCGTCACCGCAGGCTGGCGTTGAGCTTGTCGAGCACCGCCGAGCCTGGACACAGCGTGTCCGATTCCAGCGTGTTGAGCGGGGTCTCGACGGTGTTGAGATGCTCGTGCAGGTCTTCGGCATCGGGATCGACGTAGAGCAGCCCGGTGACGATCTGCCCCTTGGCGGCGTGCCGCGCCAGGAACGTCTGGGCGCCCAACCGGTCGTGCGGATCGTAATCGGCGTCGATCTTGCGCAGCGCGATCTTGCTGCCGTCATGCTGCTCGACCACCTGCACCGTGCCCGGGGCATAGTCCACCGCGATCGGATCGCGGCCGACCAGCACGTCGAGCCGGTTCACCGCGTCGTTGTGCTCGCGGACATAATCAAAACTCTTGGTCGAGCCGGCGTGGTTGTTGAAGGCGATGCAGGGGCTGATGACGTCGATGAAGGAGGCGCCCTTGTGGCCGATCGCGGCCGCGATCAGCGGCACAAGCTGGGTCTTGTCGCCCGAGAACGAGCGCGCGACGAAGGTGGCGCCGAGTTGGAGCGCGATGGCGACGAGGTCGATGGCGTTGTCGGTGTTGGTGACGCCCTTCTTGGACTTCGAGCCGCGGTCGGCGGTCGCCGAGAACTGGCCTTTGGTCAGGCCGTAGACGCCGTTGTTCTCGACGATATAGGTCATGTTGACGCCGCGCCTGATCGAATGCGCGAACTGGCCGAATCCGATCGAGGCGCTGTCGCCGTCGCCGGAGACGCCGAGATAGATCAGATCGCGGTTGGCGAGATTGGCGCCGGTGAGCACGCTGGGCATGCGGCCGTGCACGGTGTTGAAACCGTGCGAATTGCCGAGGAAATAGTCGGGCGTCTTCGACGAGCAGCCGATGCCGGAGATCTTGGCCACCCTATGCGGCTCGATCGACAACTCGTAGCAGGCCTCGATGATCGAGGCCGTGATCGAGTCGTGGCCGCAGCCCGCGCACAGCGTCGAGATCTTGCCCTCGTAATCGCGATGCGTGTAGCCGAGCTCGTTCTTTTTGAGGCCCGGATGATGGAATTTCGGCTTTGCAATGTAGGTCATGTGCCGGCGCACCTCGCCCTCGTGGAAGCGACAGCCACGTTACCCAATCTGCAGGAAAATTGATACAGGACCGAGCGAACCAGCGCGGTCACCAACCGGTCTGGCCGCCGATTATCTTGCACCGCAGCAATCCACCGGCGGGTTTGGAAGCGCGAGCGGGTCGCTATGACGGCGCCCGGACGCATGTGATCTGAGTGAAGATGTCGAGGCTGCTCACGTTCTGGAAGTCGTCGGTTTTCGGCCGGAATCCCGTCGTGTTCAAGTCGACGCTGCCGTCCGTCTCAAATACCGTAGCGTGGTCGAATTCCTTCAGCTCGCAGAACTTGTTCGCAATCCGCCGCTGATTGACGACGCTGCAGCGATCTCCCGAGATTCCGTCCCCGTGGACGCAACGATCGATATGACGATCGGAGAGCTTAACCCTTGTTCCGCTGAATTTCCGTTCTTCCAGCGTGTTGGTTCGAACGGCCTCAGCGTCCTCCGTCTCGTTCTCGCAGGTGACGGCCGAAATGACGTCGGTCCCCCAGGCATTCTTCCATCCCACCACCTTGTCGAAGATCGAGTGTTCGCCAACGTCGCCTTGCAGCTGGATGTTGCTCGCGTCGCGGAAACCCTTGACTCGGCAGAACTCCGTCGCCACGCGCCTTTGCGCAGCTGCCGAGCAGCCATCCTCGCCAAAGCTGGTGCCCTGCAAGCACCGATCAATGCGCTTGCCGCGATGCACGACATTTGCACCGCTGAAAGTGAGGCTTGTCGCGGCTGTCGCGCGAGGGCGCCGCACGCAGGTCACCTCGTTGAAGATGTCGAGGCTGCTGACGTTCCTGAAGTCGTTGGTCGACGGGTGGAATCCGGTCGCATTGATCTCCACGGCGAAGTCCGTGCTTTCGGACGAGGAGCGATCAAAGCCCTTGAGCTCGCAGAACCTGTTTGCAATTCGTTCCTGGTTCTCCTCGCTGCAGCGGTCACCGACGATCCCGCCGCCATGAACGCAGCGATCCACCCGCCGGCCGCCGACCTTGATCTCATCCCCGGTAAAAACCTGGGCTTCGAGATCGCCGCTGCTGACTCTCTCGGGATCGGAGCTTCGACCCTCGCAGGTGACCGAGGAGATGACGTCAGTCCCCCATACGTTCTTCCAGCCCACCACCACATCATATCCGGAATGTTCGCCCCACGCGCTCTCGCTGGTGATGCCGACGCCATGTTGGAAACCCTTGGCCCTGCAGAATGCATCGGCGGCCGCGCCGCGCGATTCAGCCGAGCAGCCATTCTGTCCGATCGGAAGCCCCTGCAGGCAGTGATCGACCTTGCGGCCGCGGTAGCGCACATTGTCGCCCGCAAAGGTCCGGATGTCGGGGTCGTTGGGTATGCGGCCATAGAGCTTGTGCAGGCCTTCGATGTCCGAGCGAGTGAGCTGAAAGGACGAAAAAGTGCTGTTGCAGCGGGGCGACGTCGGATCGCGGCCAGGGCAAGTGGCGATGCGCACCCAGGTCGAGCAGTCGCCGAAGCCGTCGCCGTTGGTGTCCAGCCCAAATGAGTAGTGCATGAGTGAGTCGAAATCGTAGCCCGTGAGGAGTTCGGCCGAATCGTCGACAATGGCGACCTGGCCGACATCAATCCAGCCCTCATAGATGCCCTGGAATATGTCTTTGACCGCGCATGACGGATTGCGGGCGATGAACTTGTCTCGATCGGAGCGCAGGTGCTCGTGGATCAGTCCGAGCTCGTGTCCGATTTCGTGCTGAATGGTTGTGCTCAGAGAGGAAGAATCCGCTGGCGACCCGTCGAGCCTGGTGCCCTGAATGCGAATGATGTTTTCGCCGTGCGCCTTGCCGAGTTCGCTCCGGCTGGTGGTGAACGGCTCGGCGTTGACCAGGCGGACATAAGTCTCGTGGCCGTCGCGCGGGACGAAACGGAAGATGGTATTCGCTTCGTAGAACGCGATCGCATCGGCAAGCGCGTCCCTGCAGCAGAAGTTGGAGTCGACCTCGAAGGGAATGATCGCGTCATCCCACAGCGACCCCTTTCCGAACGTGCCGGCCACGCCTGCGGAGAAGGTAGTGGCGTTGCCCGTTTCGATCGCGGTCCACGGCACGATCAAGTCGCCGTCATAGACATACTGACCGTTGAACCGGGTCAGCAACAGGTTCTGGACACCGCGCCCGGTGCGAACCTTGCGGCGCTCGAGACTGATCTCGGTTTCGCCGACCTTCATGGAATCGATGACGCCGATGAATTGCGGATTCTGCTTGTTTGCGGCGGCTTGTCGCAAGCGCATTTGCTCGAACTGTTGCTGAAATCCCGCGACCGCGCTTCCCAGCCGGGTGTCGACCAGCTTTGTCGCGGCCATCGAGGGAGCGCCGGGGTTTCGAGCGACGGTGCCGCGGTCGATGCGGCGCAGGGCGTCGTTCTTGATGGCCGCCGTCACTTTCAAAAGGCGCAGCGTCGATGGGCGGGGCTTTGGCGTGATGGTGATGGTCGGTGTGGGTGAAGGGGCAGGTTGGGTCGCGGCGGGACCGGTCGCGACGAGACCAAGAACACAAGCAAGTGCAACTGCCTTCATATCAGTTTCCTCGATGCGCGCAGGGACGATATGCCGTTCGATCCTCTCACCTTCGAACGGGGGCACGTGTGAAGCATTTCGCATCGAATCGCCGAACGTCGCGCAGGCCCCGCGACAAAATGGCGCGACAGGTCAGTCGCCTCCTGCCGGAAGCGCCTGATCTAAGACTTGCGAGATGAGAAGAGCCCAGCCCCTGGAGTCATGGCAGTTGGCCGAACCAGGCCACCGAGAGGGATTGCCTCGCTCTCTACCTGACACGTCGGCTGGAGCCCGGGCTCCATGCTCTGGCCCCGGGATTGGCTTTCGCAGCTAGCTCACGGCCTTCCGCAGCGGGGTCACCTTGAGATGATCCTGGTGGTCGCCAATGGCTTTTGCGATGAAACGGGCGGTGATGGGCGAGCCGTCGTAATGCACGATCGGCACCAGTCGCACCGGGTCGATGCCGTTCTCGTTGACGATGAGCTGGCGCAGCTGGCTGTCGCGGTTCTGCTCCACGACGTAGACGAAGTCGTGCTCGGCGAGGAAACTCGCCACGCTGGAATGGAACGGGAAGGCGCGGATGCGCAGGCGGTCGAGCTGATGCCCGCGCGCTTCCAACTGGCCGATCGCCTCGTCCATCGCCGGCGAGGTCGAGCCGAAATAGATCACGCCGTATTTGGTCGGCCGTTCCGCATTGGCTTGCAACGGCCGCGGCACCAGGTCCTGCGCGGTCTCGAACTTGCGCATCAGGCGCTGCATGTTGTCGGCGTAGACCGAGCCTTCCTCGGAGTAGCGCGCATAGCGATCGCGCGAAGTGCCGCGGGTGAAGTAGGATCCCTTGGTCGGGTGTGTGCCGGGATAGGTGCGGTAGGGGATGCCGTCGCCATCGACGTCGAGATAGCGGCCGAAGTCGCGGCCCTCGTCCAGCATCTCCGCGGTCATCACCTTGCCGCGGTCGTACTGCTTGGCATCGTCCCATTTCAGCGGTCGGCAGAGCCGGTGGTTCATGCCGATGTCGAGGTCGAGCATCAGGAAGATCGTGGTCTGCAGCCGCTCGGCCAGATCGAAGGCGGCAGCCGCAAACTCGAACGCTTCGGCCGGATCTTCCGGGAACAGCAGCACATGCTTGGTGTCGCCATGCGAAGCATAGGCGCAGGCGATGATGTCGCATTGCTGGGTGCGGGTCGGCATGCCCGTCGAAGGCCCGGCGCGCTGGATGTTCATGATTACGGCTGGGATCTCGGCAAAGTAGGAGAGGCCGATGAACTCGGTCATCAGGGAGATGCCGGGGCCTGACGTCGCGGTGAAGGCGCGGGCGCCGTTCCAGGAGGCGCCAATGACGATGCCGATCGAGGCCAGCTCGTCCTCGCCCTGCACGATGGCGTATTTCGCCTTGCCGGTCTGGGGATCGTGCCGGTACTTCTTGCAGTGCGCAGTGAAGGCTTCGGCCACCGAGGAGGACGGCGTGATCGGATACCAGGCGCAGACGGTGGCTCCGCCATAGACGGCGCCGAGCGCAGCGGCGCTGTTGCCTTCGATGAAGATGCGATCGCCGACCTTGTCGGACTTCTTCACGCGCAGCCCGATCGGGCATTTCAGGTTCGTGAGTGCCCAGTCGCGGCCGAGATGCAGCGCATGGACGTTGGAGGAGAGCAGCTTCTCCTTGCCCTTGTACTGCTCGCCGATCAGCTGCTCGATCAGCTTCGGGTCCATGTCGAGCAGCGCCGAGAGCGCGCCGAGATAGATGATGTTCTTGAACAGCTGGCGCTGGCGCGGATCGGTATAGGTCGAATTGGTGATGGCCGTGAGGGGAACGCCGATCACGGTGATGTCGTCGCGGAACTTGGTCGACGGCATCGGCTTGGTGGAATCGTAGAACAGATAGCCGCCGGGCTCGATGCCGGCGACGTCCTTGTCCCAAGTCTGCGGGTTCATCGCCACCATCATGTCGACGCCGCCGCGGGCGCCGAGATGGCCGGCTTCGGTCACGCGCACCTCGTACCAGGTCGGCAAGCCCTGGATGTTGGAGGGGAAGATGTTGCGCGGGCTGACCGGCACGCCATGCCGCAGGATCGCGCGCGCGAACATCTCGTTGGCACTGGCCGAGCCCGAGCCGTTGACGTTGGCGAAGCGGACGACGAAGTCGTTTACGCTGCTGAGCGGCTTTTTGTCGGACATGTCGATCCCGCGTGAGTCATTTCGATGAGATATTTCTGCATGTCCCAGGCTCCGGTGGGACAACGCTCGGCGCACAGCCCGCAATGCAGGCAGACATCCTCGTCCTTGACCATGACGCGCCCGGTCTTGAGGTCCGAGGAGACGTAGAGCTCCTGGTCCGGATGGAGCGAGGGCGCCTTCAAGCGCTGGCGCAGATCGCTTTCCTCACCGTTGCCGGTGAAGGTGATGCAGTCCATCGGGCAGATGTCGACGCAGGCGTCGCATTCGATGCAGAGCGAGGTCGAGAACACGGTCTGCACGTCGCAGTTCAGGCAGCGCTCGGCCTCGCCGAGCGCGAGCTTGACGTCGTAGCCGAGCTCGACCTCGGTGCGGATGTCCTTCAGCGCGATCACCTTGTCGCGATGCGGCACCTTGAAGCGCTTGTCGTTGGAGATGTCGTTGTCATAGCTCCATTCGTGGATGCCCATCTTCTGCGAGGAGACATGCACGTCGGGCAGCGGCCGCTCGGTGATGTCCTCGCCCGAGAGCATCTTGTGGATCGACAGCGCGGCGTCATGGCCCTGCGCGACCGCCCAGATGATGTTCTTCGGGCCGAAGGCGGCGTCGCCGCCGAAGAACACCTTCGGATTGGTCGAGACGAACGTCTTGGGATCGACCTCCGGCATGTGCCATTTGTTGAACGCGATGCCGCAATCCTGCTCGATCCAGGGAAAGGCATTCTCCTGGCCGACCGCGACCAGCACGTCGTCGCATGCGATGGTCTGGTCCGGCTCGCCCGATGGCACGAGGTTGCGGCGGCCCTTGGCGTCGTATTCCGCCTTCACCTTCTGGAAGGTGATGCCGGTGAGCTTGCCGGCCTCGTGCACGAAGGAGACGGGGACCATGAAGTTGAGGATCGGAATGTCCTCGTGGATCGCATCCTCCTTCTCCCACGGTGAGGCCTTCATTTCCTCGAAGCCGGACCGCACGACGACCTTGACGTCTTCGCCGCCGAGCCTGCGCGCGGTGCGGCAGCAATCCATCGCGGTGTTGCCGCCGCCGAGCACGATCACGCGCTTGCCGATCTTGTCGGTGTGACCGAATGACACCGAGGACAGCCAGTCGATGCCGATGTGGATGTTGCCGGCGGCTTCCTTGCGGCCGGGAATGTCGAGCTCACGTCCGCGCGGGGCGCCGGTGCCGACGAAGATCGCGTCGTATTTCTCTGCGAGCAGCGCTTTCATGCTCTCGATGCGGTGCCCGCCCTTGAACTCGACGCCGAGACCCAGGATGTAGCCGGTCTCCTCGTCGATGACCGAATCAGGCAGGCGGAATTTCGGGATCTGCGAGCGCATCATGCCGCCGGCCCGGGGATCGGCGTCGAACACCGTGCAGTGATAGCCGAGCGGCGCGAGATCGCGCGCCACCGTCAGCGATGCGGGGCCGCCGCCGACGAACGCAACGCGCTTGCCGTTCTTCGCGGCGGGACGCGGCAGGCGTTGCCCGATATCGTCCTTGAAATCGGCGGCAACGCGCTTGAGCCGGCAGATCGCCACCGGCGTCTCCTCGACGCGTCCGCGACGGCATGCCGGCTCGCAGGGACGATCGCAGGTGCGTCCCAGGATTCCGGGAAACACGTTCGATTTCCAGTTGATCATGTAGGCGTCGCTGTAGCGGCCCTGAGCGATCAGTCGGATATATTCGGGGACGGGGGTGTGTGCGGGACAGGCCCATTGGCAATCGACCACTTTGTGAAAGTAGTCGGGGGCCGCAATATCGGTCGGTTTCATTCCTACCCTGTCCGCGCAGGCTCAAAGACCCGGCGGCCTCTTTTGTTGAGCTTGGCGAGCGCTTAACGCGCTTCGATCTGGTTTCTGAATGACGTCATTGGGTTAGCTTATTAGAACCTTTCCGAAGTACAACGGCAAAGTTTCGAGATCGCCGGCTTTCATGGGAGCCAAGCGCGCACAGCATTAACGCCGCAAGCGAGGTGCGTGCGGTGCAATATGCTGCGATGCGCCCGAGCGCGTCAGCCGCGCGCGATGTCGCTCTTCGCAAGGTCCCACATCAGGCTGTACGTGCCGACCGAGACGGGCAGCGGGAAGGGCGATGCAGCAGGGCCGGTAAAGCGCTCGGCGATCACGGCCGAGACCGCGCCGACATGCGTGCCGTCGATCAACACGAACCAGTCGCGCGCGCCTTCGTTGCGCATCGCCGGAATGTCCGCCGTCGCGACGGACAATTCGGGCTCGCTCTCCAGCAGATGCATGGAGATGATGCCGTCGCGTGTCTCCGGTGCCAGTTTTTCTTGCAGTGCGTCACGCCATGCCCCTGCGTTGTCCGCTGTCGGGCGCAGCCGCACCACGCCGAGCGCGGCACCGCGGCCGGTGCCCTTGCTGATGGTAATGCGCGCGACCACGCGCAGCATGTCCTTGAAGTGAGCCATGCTCCGTCGCGACCATTCGGTCTGGTTGGCGAGCCGCGCGCGATAGGCGGGGCTGTCGAGCACGTCGAGCGTCGCGGTGGAATACAGCGAGAGATATTTGGGGTTGGCGGCATGCGCGACATAGCGCCGCGCTTCCAGGAAGCCGTCGATCGCGACGCGCTCCTCGAGATGCTCGCGATCGTACCAGCGGTTGAAATCGGCCTCATCGGCTGCGTCGATGTTCATCGACGTCAGCAGCATGCCCTTTCCGGCGAGCGGCATTTTCTTGTTGTCCTTTTTTGCGCGTCAGCGCGCAGCCTTCGACGCGAGGTCGGCGATCGACTTCATCACCGCGTCCCGCACGCCGCCATCATAGAGCGAATGTCCGGCTTCTTCCACGAGGCGAATTTCGGAACCCGGCCAGGCTTTCGCGAGCGCGTGCGACGTCTCGGGAGGGCACAGCAGGTCGTAGCGGCCCTGCACGATAATGCCGGGAAGGCCGGCGAGCCGGTCCGCATTCCGCAGCAGTTGGTCTTCGCTCATGAAGCTGTCGTTGATGAAGTAATGCGCCTCCATGAACGGCGTCGCCGGCAGCGTTCGCCAGACGTTCAGCGACGCCAGGTCCAGCCGCGTCTTCGCCGGCTTGTGCTCCGACAGGGCTCGCTCGGTGTCGTGCCAGGCGCGGGCGGCCGGCCCATGCACGGCCGGATCGGCATCGAGGATGCGGCGATAATAGGCTTGCACCGGATGCGCACGTTCCCCGGGTGGCAGCACGCTCAGAAAATCCTCGTAGAGCGCGGGATAGAATTGCGGCAGGCGCTCGTTGAACGCCGTCTCGACCTCCGCCCGCGTGCCAAGAAAGGTCGCGCGGAGCGCAATGCCGGAGACGCGCTCGGGATGGGCCTCCGCATAGGCCAGCGCCAGCGTCGCGCCCCAGGAGCCGCCGACCACCATCCAGCGTTCGAAGCCGAACTTTTCGCGGATCTTTTCCATGTCGGCGATCAGATGCGCCGTGGTGTTGTGCTCGCGCGAGCCCTTCGGCCGGCTGCGGCCGCAGCCGCGCTGGTCGAACAGCACCGCATGCATGCGCTCGGGATCGAACAGCCGGCGATGGTCGGGCTGGCAGCCGCTGCCCGGGCCGCCGTGCAGGTAGACCGCGGGGATACCGTCGCTGCGGCCGACGCTCTCGACATAGAGCTCATGGCCGTCGCCGACGTCGAGCATGTCGGAGGTCAGTGGCGCAAAGGGATCGGCGCGTCTTGCGGTCGTCCCAGCGTCGGCGTCAGGCGCCATTCTCGGATTCCAGGGTGCCGCCGGCGAAGTTGCGATAAAGGAAGCGGTTGGTCTCGCCCTCGGCTTCGCGCTCCGCCTGCTTGAAGATGGTTTCGTGCAGCGGCGACAGCGCGCAGGCGGGGTCGGTGTTGGCGGCATCGCCCGTCAGCGCGAAGGCCTGGCAGCGGCAGCCGCCGAAATCGATCTCGCGGAATTCGCAACTCCTGCACGGCTCCTTCATCCAGCCGGTGCCGCGGTAGCGGTTGAAGGCCTCGGAGTTCTGCCAGATCCAGGCGATCGAATGGTTGGAGCGCACCGATTCGAAGTCGAGCCCGGTGATGCTTTCGGCGGCGTGGCAGGGCAGCACCTTGCCGGCGGGCGAGATGTTGAAGAACTGCCGGCCCCAGCCGCCCATGCACTTCTTCGGCCGCAGCGCATAATAGTCCGGCACGACGTAGTCGATCGTCAGCCGGCCCTTCAGCCGCTCGCGCGCGGCCTCGACAATGGCCGTGCACGCGTCGAGCTGCGCCACCGTCGGCATCAGCGCGGCGCGGTTCTTCAGCGCCCAGCCGTAATACTGGACGTTGGCGACCTCGAGCCGGTCGGCGTCGAGATCGACGGACATCTGGATGATATCAGGCAGCTGATGCAAATTCTGCCGATGCATCACCGCGTTCACGGTGAGCGGCAGATCGAGCTCGCGCGTCCATTTTGCGACCTCGAGCTTCTTGCGGTGCCCGCCCTTGTAGCCGGCGACGCGATCGGCGAGGCCTTCCTCGATGCCCTGGAAAGAGATCTGCACATGGCAGAGCCCGGCATCGGCGAGCTCGCCAAGCTTCTCGCGCGTCAGCAGCACGGCCGAGGTGATGAGATTGGTGTAGAGGCCGACGTCGCTGGCATGCTTGACGAGGTCGACGAGGTCCTTGCGCGCCGTCGGCTCGCCGCCGGAGAAATGCACCTGCAGCACGCCGATCTCGGCGAGCTCGCTCAGCACCTTCTTCCATTCATCGGTGGTCAGCTCCTTGCCCGAGCGATCGAGCTCGACCGGATTGGAGCAATAGGGGCATTGCAGCGGGCAGCGATGGGTGATCTCGAGCAGCACCGCGAGTGGGATCCCAAACGTCTCCGCCGTCGAGCGCTGCTTCTCCAGCACCGCGAGGCTGTCACTGGCGTCAGGGGGGATGCCGGGATTGCCGAGCACATCGCTCATGTCGTCTTCTCCCGGGCTTCCGTGAGGAATCCCTTGTCGGCGAGATCCTGCAGCATGACCACGACATCGGCGAGGATCGCCTCTCGCGGTGCGGCATATTTCGTCGCCAACAGGTCCGCGACGTCGCCGACATTGCGCTCGCCGTTGCAGAGCTGCAAGACCTCGACCGCGATCTCGTCGGGTGCCAGCACACGTTCCGGCGCCAGGATGACCCAGACCTTGCGCGTCTCGTCATATTTCAGCTTGGCATGCCGCGGCAGCACGGGGCGGCTCGCCTCGCTGACGCTGATGTTCCGCGGCCCGGCCATTCCAGTTCCTCTTCAGCCCGCTTTGGGCACGAACGCGCCCGGCGGAATATTGCCCTCGACATAAGCGTGCTGCAGCGCGTCGAGCTGCACCCACAGGACGTTGGTCTTGAAGATCAGCGCGTTGCAGACCGAGGCGCGCTCTTCCGGCGTCCGTGCATGCGCCTTAACATAGTCGAGCGCGAAATTGGCGTCGCGGGGCGCCTGCGTCAGACGACGTTTGAAGTAGCTCATGATATCGGGGTTGACGAAGTCGTAGTGCTGCAACATGCCGGCGATGCGCTCTTCATGCAGGTTCGGCGCAAACAATTCGGTGAGCGAGGAGGCGATCGCCTCCAGCGGGCTCTTCTCGCGGCAGTAATGGACGTAAGCCTCCACCGCAAAGCGCGTCGCCGGCAAAATGCCTTCGGTCGATTCCACGTAAGCCGTGTCGAGCCCGAGGCCCTCGGTCAGCTTGATCCAGCGCTCGATGCCGCCCTCGCTGCCGACATCGCCGTCATGGTCCTCGATGCGATGGCGCCATTCCAGCCGCGTGGCACGGTCGCGGAAGCGCGAGATCACCACCGCGTCCTTGATCGGGATCGTGCTCTGGTAATAGTAGCGGTTCAGCGCCCAGGCCTGCACCTGGCCCTTGTTGAGCTTGCCGCCATGCAGCAGCCTATGGAAGGGATGCAGGCTGTGATAGCGCGTCGCCCCGATATGGCGCAGCGTCGCCTCCAACTCCTCGGCCGAGTTGAGCTTGATATCCTTGCCGATCGAGAGTGCAGTCATTCCAGTCATTGACGCCGCGTTCACAGCACGATCTCCGTTCCATCCGCCGGTATCTGCCAGCCCGCCGCCTCGGCGGCCTTGCGCTCGGACGAGGCAGGCAGCAGCGCCGGGTTCGAGTTATTGATATGCAGAAAAATCTTCCTGTCGATACTTAGATCGGCGAGCCGTGCGATGGCACCGTCGTCGCCGGACATTGCGACATGTCCCATGCTCTTGCCGGTCTTCTGGCCGAGTCCGCATTTGATCATCTCGTCGTCCTGCCAGACCGTGCCGTCGAAGAATACCATCGAAGCGCCGTCGATCTCGGCCTTGAGCGCGTCGGTTACCTCGGCGCAGGCGGCGATGAAGTAGAAACATTTGCCGGTCGCCTTGTCGGTGACCTTCAGGCCCAGCGTGTCGCCGTCGCCGCTCTCGCCGCCGGGATGCGCCTTGCCCTCCAGATACCAGGCCGACTTGCCTGGGACTGCGAAGGGCAGCACTTCCAGTCCGGAGCGCGCACCGTCGGGGAGGCGCGGCTCGAACGGCTCATTGATGCCGATCGGCTGGCGCCGCACGTGCTTCTCGTTCAGCACGTTGAAGATGCTGTTGCTGGCAAGGATCGCCAGTACCTTGTCGTGCGCATAGATCGTGAACGGCGAGCTCTCGCGCATCGACAGCAGGCCGGCCACCGCATCCACTTCGCTGTTGGTCAGGATCACGCCCGCGACAGGCGTATGGCGCAACGCCCCGGCCTTGGGGTGCAGTTGCGGCGTGGCATTCAATTGCTGGCGCAGGTCAGGGGAGGCGTTGATCAGGAACCAGTGCTCGCCGTCACCGCTGAAGGCGACCGATGCCTGGGTTCTCTGGAGTTCGTGACCGTTCGCACGGGCCGCCCGGCAGCCCTCGCAGCCGCAATTCCATTGCGGCACTCCGCCGCCGGCTGCGGCGCCCAGGACGACGACGCGAAGCATGATCCGTCTCCTGGAAGCAACGTCGCCAGGTGGACCTCAGGCCGACACACGTCCAATCTTCCGGAAACCTGTCGCGACCGGAAGAACGCGGGCCGAAAGATCCACCTGCGCAGAACGCAAACTCACCAACCGCTTACTTGCGGGTGGCGCTCACATACATGTTGATTTCCATGCCGCAGGGCACTTCGACGATCTTCGGGGCTTTCCAAGCCATTTTGGCACTCCATTTTTCGCGATTTCGGACGTATCCGCCCACGGGTTAAGTTAGTGCGCGCTGAGAAGTTCGCCAGTGAAATTTTCCCGATAAAGCCATGTTGCGCCGCGAAAAATGGCCCTGGGAACACTACTTATGAGGCACTGCCTTGCGTCCGGCGCATTCGGTCGCGAACCCTGTCCTGATAAAGCAGTTGTGAGTGCAGTGCAGCTTTCATTCCGGTACAGGCGACCCAACTGGATCTCGATGATGCCTAGATATTTCTTCAACACCCGTATCGGCGACGAATTGATCGTGGATCCCGAAGGCGAAGAGCTGCGCAACCCCGACCACGCCTGGGAGGTGGCCCGCCAGATGATCCTGGAGGTGGTGAAGTCCGAGGGCACCCAGCGCGCCCTGCTGGATGCCGTGATCGAGGTGACCGACGGCGAAGGCGAGATCGTACTGGAGTTCCCGTTCACCGAGGCCCTGCTGGACATCCCCGACAAGTCTGCGACGCGGCATTAGAGGCGCGCGAGGTGCGCTCCCTCCCCCGCCTGCGGGGGAGGGCTGGGGAGAGGGTGTCTCCGCAATCGAGAACCCCCGAGAGGAGAAAACCCTCACCCGCCGCTTCGCGTCGGCCTCTCCCGCACGCGGGAGAGGCTGCAGTTGTGCCCGTGGCGAGACCTTTGCTGCACTCACCTCCCCCCTTCGCCCCTGCGAAATCCGCATGGCTTTGCCGCGTTCCCGGCGCTAAAAGACGCCGGTTACACGGAGCAAGCCATGCAAGATCTCTGGCGCCTGTCGGCTGCCGACCTCGCCACCCTCGTCAAATCCAAAAAGGTCTCCGCCAGGGAGGCGGCCAAGGCCGGTCTCGCCCGGCTCGATGCCGTCAATCCCAAGCTCAACGCGGTGATCGACCACCGGCCGGAGGACGTGCTCAAGCAGGCCGACGCCGTCGATGCCGCCATCGCGCGCGGCGAGGACCCCGGCGTGCTCGCCGGCGTGCCTGTTACCATCAAGGCCAATGTCGACCAGGAGGGTTTTGCCACCACCAACGGCCTGAAGCTGCAGCGCGATCTGATCGCGCGCGAGGACAATCCGGTGGTCGCTAATTTCCGCAAGGCCGGCGCCATTCTCCTTGGGCGCACCAATTGCCCGGCCTTCTCCTATCGCTGGTTCACGACCAATCTGGTCCATGGCGATACCAAGAACCCCCGCGATGCCTCGCTGACCCCGGGCGGCTCCTCCGGCGGCGCCGGCTCGGCGGTCGCTGCCGGCATCGGCCATATCGCCCACGGCACCGACATCGCCGGCTCGATCCGCTATCCCGCCTATGCCTGCGGCGTCCACGGCCTGCGCCCGACGCTCGGCCGCATTCCCGCCTTCAACCCGGCGCTGCCGGAGCGGCCGATCGGGCCGCAGATCATGGCGGTCTCGGGCCCGCTGGCGCGCACCGTCAACGACATCAGGATTTCGCTGGCCGCGATGTCGGCCCGCGATATCCGCGACCCCTGGTTTGTGCCGGCCCCGCTGGAAGGCCCCGCACGGGACAAGCGCGCCGCGCTCTGCCTCAATCCGGACGGCCTTGCCACCACGCCTGAAGTGAAGGCGGCGGTGATCGATGCCGGCAAGCGGCTCGAGCGTGCCGGCTGGACGGTCGAGACGATCGAAAACACGCCGTCGATGCGCGAAGCCGTCGAGTGGCAGATCAAGCTCTGGCTCGGCGACGGCTATGAGGCGCAGCTCGAGATGGCCGAGCGCGAGGGCGATCCCGGTGCGCTGGCGTGTCTGCGCGGCAACCGCGCCAGGGTCACGCCGATGGATCAGGCCAATTACGCCAAGGCGCTGACCCGAAGAGCCACCCTGACCCGCGACTGGATGCTGTTCTTCGAAAAATACGCCGTGCTGCTGACGCCGGTGTCCGGCGAACTGCCGTTCCCCGATCATCTCGACCGCAAGGACGACGAATCCTTCAAGCGGGTCTGGGAAGCGCAGCTGCCGCAGATCGCCATTCCCTTCATGGGTCTGCCGGGCCTCGTGGTCTCCACCGGTCTGGTCGGCAAGGCGCCTGTCGGCGTGCACATCGTCTCCGGCCGCTATCGCGAGGATCTCTGCCTGCTCGCAGGCGAGGCGATCGAGGCCGGCGGCGTGCCGCCGTCGCCGATCGATCCCGTGGGTTAGCGATGTCCGCCATCTACGACTTCAAGGCCAACTCGCTGGCCGGCGAGGAGGTCGCACTGAAACGTTTCGAAGGACAGGTGCTGCTGATCGTCAACACCGCGAGCAAATGCGGCTTCACGCCGCAATATCGTGGTCTGGAGGATCTGCATCGCGATCTCTCGCCGCGCGGCTTCTCGGTGCTAGGTTTTCCCTGCAACCAATTCGGCGCGCAGGAGCCGGGGCAGGCGGGTGAGATCCAGGCGTTCTGCTCGACCAATTATGACGTCACCTTTCCGCTTTTCGAAAAGATCGACGTCAACGGCACCAACGCGCATCCTCTGTATGAGTACCTGAAACACCAGCAATCGGGCCTGCTGGGCGCCTCCATCAAATGGAATTTCACCAAATTCCTGGTGGACCGTGCCGGAAAGGTGATCGCGCGCTACGCACCGACCGCACGGCCCGAAGGATTGCGCAATCAAATCGAGACCCTGTTATGAGCGAGACAATCATGAGCGACGAATTTCCGGACCGCCTGTCGGTCGATCCGAACAGCCCCTTTTACAATGCGGACATCCTGTCGCGCGACGTGGGCATCCGCTTCAAGGGCGTCGAGAAGACCAACGTCGAGGAATACTGCATCAGCGAAGGCTGGGTCCGCGTCACCGCCGGCAATGCCAAGGACCGCCACGGCAATCCGTTGACCATCAAGGTGCATGGCCCGGTGGAGCCGTATTTCAGGGACAAGAAGTAAGCGCGTCGCGCTCTCTCCTCGTCATTGCGAGGAGCTCTTGCGACGAAGCAATCCAGACTGTCTCCGCGGATGCATCTCTGGATTGCTTCGCTTCGCTCGCAATGACGAGCATAACCGTTAGAGGCCACCCCCATGTCCGTCCGCATCGTCGACGTTCGCGAGATCACCAAGCCGATCTCCTCGCCGATCCGCAACGCCTATATCGACTTCACCAAGATGACGACGAGCCTGGTCGCCGTCGTCACCGATGTCGTGCGCGACGGCAAGCGGGTCGTCGGCTACGGCTTCAACTCCAACGGCCGTTACGGGCAGGGCGGCCTGATCCGCGAGCGCTTTGCCTCGCGCATCACGGAGGCCGATCCGAAGTCGCTGCTCAACGAGGCCTGCGACAATCTCGACCCCGACAAGGTCTGGGGCGCGATGATGACCAACGAGAAGCCGGGCGGCCACGGCGAGCGTTCGGTCGCGGTCGGCACCATCGACATGGCGGTGTGGGATGCGGTGGCGAAGATCGCGGGCAAGCCGCTGTTTCGCCTGCTCGCTGAACGCCACGGCGTCAAAGCCAATCCGCGCGTGTTCGTCTACGCCGCCGGCGGCTATTACTATCCCGGCAAGGACCTCTCGATGCTGCGAGCCGAGATGCGCGGCTATCTCGATCGCGGCTACAACGTCGTCAAGATGAAGATCGGTGGCGCTGATATCGCCGAGGACCGCACCCGCATCGAGGCGGTGCTGAAGGAGATCGGCAAGGACGCGCAGCTCGCCGTCGACGCCAACGGCCGCTTCAATCTCGAGACCGGCATCGCCTACGCCAAGATGCTGCGCGACTATCCGCTGTTCTGGTACGAGGAAGTCGGCGATCCCCTCGACTACGCGCTGCAGGCAGCGCTCGCCGAATTCTATCCGGGCCCGATGGCCACGGGCGAAAACCTGTTCAGCCACCAGGATGCCCGCAATCTGATCCGCTACGGCGGCATGCGCCCCGATCGCGACTGGCTGCAATTCGACTGCGCGCTGTCCTATGGCCTGTGCGAATACCAGCGCACGCTGGACGTGCTGAAGACGCACGGCTGGTCGCCTAGCCGCTGCATCCCGCACGGCGGCCACCAGATGTCGCTCAACATCGCCGCCGGCCTGGGGCTCGGCGGCAACGAGAGCTATCCCGACCTGTTCCAGCCCTATGGCGGCTTCCCGGACGGCGTGCGCGTCGAGAACGGCCATATCACCATGCCGGATCTCCCGGGCATCGGCTTCGAAGGCAAGTCGGATCTCTACAAGGAGATGAAGGCGCTGGCGGAGTAGGGGGGCCTCTCCGTCATTGCGAGCGGCTTGTCCGCCATAGCTCGAAGAGCGACGGCGGAAGCGAAGCAATCCAGAATCCTTCCACCGAGGCAGTCTGGATTGCTTCGTCGCAAGGGCTCCTCGCAATGACGGCGCCGCGGGATCGAGCGCTTCTTACGACAACCGCATGTCCAGCAACCGTCGCCCTTCGCTCTTCAGCAGCTTCTTCACCGCGCTCGAGGCCACGACCTCGCCCTCGTTGGCGTAGGCTTCGTGGTTCTTCTCGATGTCGTCGAGGCGATAGAGATAGTTGACCATGACGCCGGCCGACTCGCGAAGCCCCTTCGGCGAGAGATCGCCGAGCCAGTTGATGCGTTCCAGCCTCGCGCCGTTGCCGAGATGGAAGCGGGCGACGGAATCGATCAGCTTGCCCTTGGGCGTGCGCGCCTTCAGGAAGTAGTGTGCCGCGAGCGGCTCGATCACGGCGCGCAGTTGCGCCGTCGTCTCGGGGCTCTCGAACCATTTGGGGTCGTCGAGGCGCTTCAGCACCTCCCGGTCCTCGTCCGACAGCGGCAAATCCTTGTCCTGCCTCAGCCATGGCATGAAACCGGGCACCGGCGACAGCGTCACGAAACTGTCGAGCTTGGGCGTTTCGCGGCGCAACTCCTCCACCACCTGCTTGATCAGGAAGCTTCCGAAGGAAATGCCGCCCAGGCCGCGCTGGGTGTTGGAGATCGAATAGAACACGGCGGTGCGCGCCTTCTCGATCGGAAGGTATTGACGATCGACGGCCAGCAGCGGCGCGATCGCGCCGGGGATCGTCTCGGTCAGCGCCACCTCGACGAAAATCAAGGGCTCGTCGACCATCGCCGGATGGAAGAAGGCGTAGCAGCGGCGGTCGACCGGATCGATGCGGCGCCGCAGATCGTCCCAGTCCGAAATCTCGTGCACGGCCTCATAGCGGATGATCTTTTCGAGGATATTGGCCGGGGTCGACCAGTCAATCCGGCGCAGCACGAGAAACCCCCTGTTGAACCACGACGAGAGAAGATGCGAGACGTCGCGATCGAGCGCGGCGAAATCATTGTGCCCCTTCGACATGCCGATCAGATCGGCACGCATGGCGACGAGATCGCCGGTGCCGCCGGGCGCACGGTTGAGGCGGCGGATCAGTTCCTGCCGCCGGGGCTCCGAGGCGAAGTGCAGCGAGCTTGCGTCCTCGTCGCTCGGCTTGGCGCGCCACTTCTCGATCGCCTTGGACAGGCGTTCCCGATCGGGGCCGAAATCGCGCACCAGTCCGTCAAAAAAGGCGCGGCGTCCTGCCGCATCCAGTTCCCGGTAGATGTCGAGCACCTCACGCGCGATGGCGATGCCCGATGCTTCGCCGCGGCCCGACAGCAGGGCATCGCAGAGTTCGAGCAGCCCGTCGGCATCCCGCTTGGTGCCGGCGGAATCGCCGCCGCGAAGCAGGGTGCGGCCGCGCTCGGAAATAGTGGCGAGCAGGTCAGAGAAGAAGGCGTTCGCCATCTTGGCCTTTCGAAAACGGGTTGTGCGCTGCGAGAAGTTTACACGGGATTTGGGCGGAAGCCGATCACAATCATTTAGGGGGATTTTGGCAACGGAGCTGGTCCGTTCGTCCCTGGAGGAAACTTTCATGCGTTCCGACAACGCCGCCACGGGGACCCCGCAGCGCAAGTCCTGGACAGCGACTTCGTCTGACCAAAGGCGACGGCGCGGCAAATGGTTTTCTCAAACATAAGTTGTGGAATGGAACCATTTATCGATTTGGTTGTTGGCGGAGTCCAGTATCCCCTAGCGTAGCGGGATCGGCGACCAGCCAAAGTAACAACTCAAATGATCAAATCTCTCATGGCCTTCGCCATCCTGGCGCTGCTCGGCGCATCGGTGATTGCGGTGCCCGGTGTTGCGCCTCGAGCCAACGCGGACGAACCAGCTGCCCTGGCGAAGGCGGATCGGCTTCCCATCCCGCCCGGTGTCCCAGGTTGCTCGAGCCAGATTTGGCCGCACCTCGATCCGTCCTGCTTGCGCGACGTCAGATCAGGGATGCCGGTGCCTGAAGCTCGCCTGATCGCGCAGCGCTGATAGAGGCGCTTCTCGCAGACCTCCAGAGCTGCCTTGCGTCTGCGACAGGCAGAATGTCGTTCAGCCCGACTCCACTGAGCAATTGGCGTGGGCAATCATTTTGGCTCCTTTCCAGGAGTTCCCCTATGTCATCGGATTTAACCGGTTCTCGAGCCAACGTCCTCGTCGTCGAAGATGAAATGGTGCTGCGCATGCGCGCGGTGGACATTGTCGAGGATGCGGGGTTCAGCGCTGTCGAAGCCGTCAATGCTGACCAGGCAATTTCCATTCTCGAAGCGCGCTCGGATATCTCGTTGTTGTTTACCGATATTCAGATGCCAGGCAGCATGGACGGCTTGAAACTCGCCCACGCGGTCCACGACCGCTGGCCGGCCATTAAGATCATTCTGGTTTCCGGTCAGGTGAATCCTTCGGAGGCCGAACGACCGGCGGAAAGCCGTTTCTTTGGAAAGCCGCTGGGAGTCGAGGCAATGGCTGCCCAACTGCAAGCGATGATCGGTGTGGGGGCATTGAGGATCGTCCCAAACGCAGCAATGGCGGGTGCGAATGCGCATGAGGCCATCTTAACGGCAGAAAATGACAACCTTCGGCTATTGCTTGAACAGGCTGAAATAGACGCCAGTGCCCTGCTTACCCAGGCCGGCATCGACGCCAAGGAGCGCGAGGCATCCGACAAGCTGCAGAAGCTCATCCTTGGGGAGCTGCATCATCGCGTCAAGAACACACTTGCCACGGTCAGCGCAATTGCATCGCAGAGTTTCCGGGCCGCAAAGAGTGTCGAGCACGGACAGAAAGCCATGGAAGGCCGATTGATCGCGTTGGGGCGCGCCCACGATCTGCTCCTGCAAGTCAGCTGGGCGAACGCCAGTCTCACGCATACCTTGAGCGGGGCAACCGATCCGTATGACAGTAACGGCGGCAGGCGGTTTCATTTCAACGGGCCTGACATTCGGATTACCTCCGGTGCCGTCATTGCGCTTGCAATGACCTTCAATGAACTGTGTACCAACACCACGAAATTCGGCGCTCTTTCAAACCCGGCCGGCCGCGTGGAGGTTGTGTGGACGATTGACGAGACGAAGCACCGCCTCCGGCTGACCTGGACCGAAAGTGGCGGTCCCGCGGTCGAGGTGCCGACACGACGAAGTTTCGGTACCCGGATGATGGAAACTCTCGGACAGCAATTGAGTGGCCAGGTTCAACTCGCTTATGAGCCATCCGGGTTCGTGTACTCATTGGATGTCCCGCTCAACTCCGTCATCGCGGCTGCATGATGCGCCGCGCTAGCCATAATCACAACGCGGCGGGGAATCACCCATTGCTCGTAGAGGACAGAAACCGATACTCCTGCATGAACCAGTTCGATCGTCCCGCCGGGAATGAGAACACGAAGGACGACTGGATCGAGAAGCTGAATGTCCGTCTACAGGCAGTCATGAACTGGGCAGATCGCAGGTTGTAGGAAGCGCAATCAACAGGGGTTCGATATTGCGTGCCTACGAGCTGTCCTTCCCGGCAAACTCCGTCGGCGTGCGCCCCG